>JAQCKO010000006.1 GCA_027592325.1 bacterium
TCCACTTTCCTTGACTCACCCTGTATTCAACAATCTCTCCTACAACCCGAATACGCTCTGCCGGAATGGTCGCAAGGGCTCCATTCACAAGGTCAACATATTCCGAAACAGTGAGTTTTTGCGCGTCTTCCATATTGGGTAGGTTAGCATAGGTTGTAGGTGGTCGGTAGTGGGTTGTATGTGGTAGGGGCCGATAGCATACGCCCAAAGGTTGGAGGCATGAGGTTGACGAATTAACGAAAATTCGTTAATATTATGCCAAAGGAGGTGCACCATAAGTACACATAAGGTGACATTTTCAACCCAGATTGCAAGGTTTCGCGTTGATGATGGGTGGCTCATCATCACGCCAGTCAATCAGGAGTCTGCTCCTCTAAGCATTCGCCTGTCTCATCTGATCGATCCAAGTGCTTCAGACATGGAGATCCAAGCTCTGATGAATGGAGCAATGGTCACGCTCAATGCAAGGGGTTGTCCGATCAAGATCGTCTTCGCTCACAACAGCTACATGTTCAACAGGCAAGCGATCCGTGATCCTTGTACCGAGTACCCTGATGGCCACTTCCACAAGAATTGGAAACCAGGCCCGTTCAACTGACCCCCTCGCCCCGTCGCTCCCCGTATGAGCGGCGGGGAGTTCTCTTTTTGGGAGCTGTAAAAGGATGGGTTTAATCTTAAAGGTGTAATTCGTCACCCCAGGCTTGACCCGGGGTCCAACGTACACCGAACAAACCGTTATTGCGAGGAACAAAGGACGAAGCAATCTGTGCGAATCTGATATATCCTTCGACTCGCTTTTACTCGATCAAGATGACAGAAAAATACACTTGATTACGAAATCCACAGATTGCTTCAGATGGTGGTGACAATCGAGGACCGAAGTGATACATACTAGAACGTACGTTGAACGAGGATCGGAGATTGGAGCCGCTAGATGTGGTGAGCTGAGGATTCCGACTACAAAATCAACATTGCGTCTCCAAAGGAATAAAACCGATATTTTTTCTCGACAGCTTCATGATACGCATTGAGAATATTCTCCCGCCCAGCAAGAGCCGAAACGAGTACAAGCAAAGTCGTCTTTGGCAAATGAAAATTGGTCATCAACCCATCAATGATTTGAAAATCAAACCCTGGTCGAATAAATAAATCCACATCGCCAATGAATCCGTCCTGAGGCAATAGCCCCCCTCTTACTGCCCCTTCAAGCGCTCTCGTTGTCGTCGTCCCGACGGCGATCACACGTCGACCATCCGCTTTTGCTGCATTAATATGCTGACTTGTTTCTGGCGTAATCTCCACCCACTCGCTATGCATCGCATGATCGTCAAGCTCGTCAAACCAAAGCGGTTGAAAGGTTCCAATACCAACATGGAGCGTCACAAATTCTAGTTGCACGCCTTTTTCTTTGAGTGCATCGATTATTCGCTCCGTAAAATGAAGCCCTGCTGTCGGCGCCGCAACCGAACCCGTTTGCTTCGCATAAATTGTTTGATAGGCATTCAGACTCTCAAGCGTGTTTTCGATGTACGGAGGAAGTGGGACTTCACCGATTTCATTCGCCTTTTCAATCACTTCAAGCTTTGGCATGTCAAATTGAATCACCGCAATCCCCGCCTTCAGATTCTTCTTCATAAGTTTCGCTGTAAGAGATGATCCGAAATCGAGCACATCACCAGTATGGACCTTACGCATGCGTTTTAAGAGAACTTCCCACGTTGACGAATCGTGCGTTTCTACAATCGGCCGTATAAGAATAACTTCACGTTTCTCTTTAAAATTTCGTCCCTTAATTTGGGCAAATAATCTCGCTTTAAATACTTTCGTCTGATTCATCACGAGCACATCACCTTCGTTCAGCATCGAAACAAGATCTGGAATATGATGGTGGGCAATATCACCCGTTGTTTTATTCAAATGCAAAAGCCGCGCAGAATCACGCGGGTCAGCCGGGGTTTGTGCAATCAATTCTTCCGGAAGATGATAATCGTAATCGCTCGCTTTATTCATAGACACGAAGCGTAACAAAAATTTGTCGAACACAAAAGAAAACCCCCGCCCAGCAAGCCGGACGGGGTAAGAGGCAGAGGCAGTATCTGCTAATTGTCGTCGTCGAGTACATCGTCATGCACTCGACGACTTCAAACCGGCTATCAAGGCACTCGCTACTGCCGCGAGTGTTACATCCTTGACAGTGCCCCCCGTTTAATGCGCTAAAGCGCTGGGGAGCTTATGCCGTCGAGCAATACGGATTATTAGGTCCGCACCACTCCCTTTTATTCAGCTTGCGAACGAACTGAAAAAACATATTACAACAAAATGTGCATATTGTCAACCCTCATCGCCAATAAAAAGATCTAAGGCGCAGTAAATAGCACTCTTTTTGCCCCATTCGCTGGGTCGCCATTATTCCAGTCCCCGATAGCATTCATGAGGACATCAAAATCGTAAACAAAATCCGCACCGCGGCGCGTGCCGGGATCGTGTGTGATAAATCCTTCTTCTGAATACCCTTTCACAACAAGCATATGATAAACAGGTCCAAGCCCGCTAAAAAACGGATTTTCAAGCTTTTGACCGGCGGCAGGGATGATTACTGGACGCCCTTCCACAATTTGCGCTTTAATTTGATCAATCGTTGGATTCTCAACAACAACACCTGTAAAGCCAAAGTATAGATCGATCAGCTCAGCTGTTTGCTCAACTGTTGTATCTTCATATTCACCAAAAAGATCAAGTTGAAAATCGACGGACTCCAGAATCTTTGCGTCAACAGCATCGGCACTCAGCACTCCTACAGCTGCACCCGCATAGTACTCCGCGACCATTAGTGCAGAGGCTTCTTCGCACGCCTCTTGATACGGCAACTCCCAGTTCGCATGTGGCGCTTGCGAGGTAAATGGCACGGCAAGATTGAACGCTGATGGTTGTGAAGGTTTATCCTTCATGATCAATTCGTCAAGGACTTCATCATCTCCTCGCAATGACGTGTCCAATTCGATATCCGTCTCCTCGATTCGTAGATTTATATCATTCGTAGAATCGTCACGCTCCGCAGTGATCTCGGCAAAACTCGTCTCTTCAACATCAATATCAAGCATCTTTGGTTCCCGATCAAAACCATACCAAACTGCCCCTGCTACAAACAATATTCCCAATAGTGTCAATCCTATCTTGCGCATATACCAATTCCATCAATGATGTTAATGCAGGCAAATCCGAATGGACACGTATCATTCGATGTGCATTCACATACCTCAACGCACACTTGAATACATGCCCCCTCTTCTTCCCCTCGGCAAGCACTGCTGCAACTATTCCACTGACCGCCTGATGATACACACATCTGCTCGCTGAGCTCAATCAGATTCACCGGCTCTGGTAGCGCGTCTGCTTCATTGTTAATAAGCTGAACGACCCCAAGTATCGCGGCAAAAAGTATCACACAAAACCCTAAAACCAGATGAAACATGCCTAATTCTCCTTCTGTTTTCCTCATAGCTTTTCAAGTGCCCAATTTCGTACTAACCAGGTTGCCCGAACATCATCTTCATTGTACTCAATGATATCTTTTCGTGCAGATTCATCTCCATTTTCTATCCATTCGTGGTACCACAGTATCGAATCTAAGCCCGACGCATCTGGAATTCTCCACTTGAATCCAAGCTGTTTTGCGACATCTTTCAGGGAATAGAATGGCGTTGGGAAAATCACTGATTCGCGCATTGGAGGGAGCACATCAACCAATCGATTTTGAAACAAGGCCTTTACCTTTTCAGGAGCGTCATAGAGTTCGACTTTTTTACGAAAAACATCTTGCTCATACCATCCATAATGATACATGCGCACTGTATCGGGGAATGTGTCCAGATACGCCGTAAAAGCTTGCCAAGCGGTTTTTTCATCTTCCGGTTTTTCTGCAATGAATGCTTTGTATTCCTCTTCCCCGTCTTTAATAACCAAAAGCCCAAATAAATAATCCACATCACGAAGTGGGTCTGATTCAATGTCGACCACGAGTGCAAGATTGTCATCATCCGCTGGAAGTGCAACTGGTGAAAGTGTAATAATGTTGCCTTCTTTGAGCGCAATCGCCTGTTGCTGCAAAAAGAGAAGACGATCTTCTGTCATCCCCGTGACTGACCGGAGTGCATCTTTCGTTGCCCGTGAAAGCCCCTCTACAGTGTCTATGCCCGCTGCTGAAAGTGCCTTTGCCTCACTTCTCCAAATGCGATTGATGAGCGAAAGATCATCGCAGCCTTTTGCCCCTTCTGTGCATTTATGAAACCAAGGCGACTGCTTACAAGCCGAAGTCAAAAAATGCGCTTCAGCATGACCTTCAAGAATCGACTCAATTTTATCTAGCGTAAGGGCATACTCGAGCTCAAATGACTCAAGCAAATAACTGCTCATATGCCCGTCACCGTGCAACACATAACCTTGTACAGGACGAACACCTTGAAGCCGCTCTAACATATCGGCGTAAAAACTGCCCTGAAACTTATATTCATCCTTTAGCCGTGATGAACGCTTTATGTCGCAAGCGATGTAATACCATTTTCCAAGATCAGAATCACCCTCAACACGCTCAAGTAGATCAGGCTTACCGACCCAAGTGCCATGAATAAGCGTGCCCTTATAGATTGTTTCCACCCCTTCTTTCATGAGCTCAAGGGTACGTTGCGCCGCTTCATCAAGATCATCAAGCTCTACGCTGACATATTCTCGTCCTTCGAGTAGTACTTTTTCTTTTTCCGGCAGCAGTCCCTCATCTTGCAGTGTGCGACGAAGTGCTTCCCGATCATCACCAAGATCCCGCTCATGCGAAAGCCATGAGGGACAGGTAAGATATTTGTAGAAGCTTTGATCGGTTACTCTATTCAGACGTTTTCTCTTCGATTGTTACCTTTGTCATTTTGTCCCCAATGAGGATGCTGTCAATGACGTCTATTCCTTCCGTGACGCGGCCAAAAATACTATATGCCTTTGGAAGAGGTGTATCGGCTAGCATGATAAAAAACTGACTTCCATTTGTGTCTGGACCTGCATTCGCCATCGCAACAATTCCGCGGTCATACGCGTATGCATCATCGAGCTCGTCTTCAAAACGATACCCCGGACCACCTGTACCCGTTCCCTGTGGATCTCCACCTTGAATAACGAAATTTTCAACGCGTCGGTGAAATGTGAGGCCATCGAAGTATCCTTCATCTGCAAGATAAACAAAATTTGAAACGGTTTTTGGCGCAGTATCTGCGTAAAGTTCAAAAACAATGGTGCCCTTTTCTGTTTCAAGCCGGACTTGTTTATTGTCAATACGTTCAGCATCGAGTGTTCCTGGAAATGCGTATGTCATAGTTATTGGTTTCATATTCTTTACCTCATCTACGATGATATTGGAAGAGACCTCGGGTGTCTTATTGACGCATCCTGCGCCAATAACGAATAGGATACTGCAAAGACCCATTAATGGAAAATAATTCATATGCTTACAGTGTGTCAGGTAGTGAGAAATCTCTCAAGGAGAAATCCCCGATTGTACAAAGCGGCTCTGGAATTAACGAGAATCTCGCAGCTGTTTTTAACTGATAGTTCTCTTCTTTAAGCCGAATGGTATGTGAGATGGAAGAAAATTCTGCACGATCAGTAACGAAGTACTCTCCCGAGCATCCCCCTTGATATTCACTATTCGGAACAATGACCGGATACCCTTCTGCAAGAAATAGTTCGGACCATATATCTACCCCGGCTGCATGACGAGGCATACTGGCGATAAGTGCGCTATGATCTGACGCGAATATTGGTGCCGCTTCTGGGATTGCCGGCGCTATCATTATGGGGGAAATAAGATCAAGTGTGAGTGATGAAATATTCTCCTGAGCTAAAAACCGCCAAACCCGCAAGAATGGATCGAACTGATACAGTGCCATATCTTCCGTTGCGTTGAGTAATTCCCATTGAATTTCAATGCGCAGATCACGATCAGCATATTCCCCTTCCGGCAAAAGTGTGTACACACGAATTTCCTGTTCTGTCTTCTGCTCAATATGCAGAGGAACATCGATGCTTTGAACTCCCGATAACTCAATCACCAAGTCATCTGAGCGCACTTCAGTATATTCTGGTTCTGGAGTAACAAGCAGAACAACCCCAAAAAAAAGAAGGACCACAGCAATAAGAAGACCGATAGACGAACGATCAATTTTCATACTCGTATTTTAGCACGTAAAAACCCCTTCTTAGCCGAAGGGGCGACGAACGTCTGTAGAAAGCCCTAGATTGCACGCTCAGTGCCGGAGAAGCAACACTAGTAGACATCTGCTCGTGCAATCTAGGGCTAAATGTACGAAAAACAACCCTATCATCTATCACTTATTCTGTCAAATGAAAAACCCCTGCCTATCGTACCGATAGACAGGGGTTGATTCGCGCGGGATTTTCACCGCCGTGGGCACTATAGAGGGTGCCCGCGTTCCGCGTTCACGGAAAAAGTGGTCAGAACTGATGCTCATATTTAGCGCCGACCATAGTGGCCGTATGTTTATCAGTTCTGACCAGAACGAACAGAGGAGCAGCTCACCGTATTGCTACTGTTCTGTCAAGTCTCTTGCTACTCTGCAAACAATTCCGCTACTATTCGATCTGTACGACATGTTTCTTTATCAATAAAGTTCGTCAAATCCTCTCCTTGTTCATTCCGTGCCGCAACGTAAATAGGTGCACGTTCCCCTGCATGATAGACAAGCGTGACAAATGCGGCTTTAGCCTTCTTAAGGCGCACCAATTCTTCAGAGATTGCCCGAGCTTTTTTCGCGCCAGCTCGTGCCGGATGCAAAGGATCTTTCCCCTCAGACGCGTGCGAAGATGCAGGAAGCAAATCACCGTACATGCCTCTCTCTTTGATCTGTCCTGATCTGCCTGCACGTATATCGAATCCGCCATTCAAAAACGGACCGCCCGGATTCACCGAAATGCGCACCCCCTCTAACTGTCGAATCACCGGCTGAATGATGTCATTTGTTACGAATTCACGCAGCCTGTTGACGTCTATTTCTGCCTTATGCTGAACAAGAACTTGTACATCTGTTACCAATTTTCCTTGCATGCCTATTTGCACCGAGCCATCCGGTAAAATCCCTTGCATGCCTACTCCATGCTTCTCCGCTTCATCAAGCCGCTTCAGGATTTCATGCAAATACACAACAGGGCGTGGAAGCATTTCTCGTGTTGCCGCCGTCGCGTAACCACGCACAATGACGGGTTCATCAGCACCAGAAACATGCAGTCTCCCTGTTTCTTCGGATTGTCCTTCAATATTGACGAAAGGCTCAATTTCACATTGATGCCCAATGCGCGCATACGCTTCTTTCACAATGTGGCTAACGTCAAAATCTGCACGAGAATCAACCGTACCACCGATCATCATCATGCCATGTGACCCAATCGCAGAAATATTCAAGCGGGATTTTGGATCACGCTCTAAATACGCTGCAACAATCGCCTCAATGACAACATCACAAATACGGTCACTTCCTCCTGCTCTTGGAAGCTGAACAAATTGCTTCATACACAAGCGAACTTACCTTACAGTTCTGCAATACGCAAATTAAATTCTTCGATTTTCTTATTCTCAGGATTCACTGACGTTAATATTTTAAGCGTTGCTTTCGCCCCCTTTTTATCTTTCAACAGAATAAGTGAGTCAATAAGAAAATCAAGATATTTGGGGTTTTTCGGCTGTAATTCGGTCGCCTTTTCGAAATATTCCTTTGCAAGTTCTTCATTTTTGAGGAGCCGTTCAACCTCACCGAGCGATGCAAGTACGCTTGCATCATCAGGAGAAAGTTTTGCCAAAAATCGGAATGTCTCTTTTGCAGAATCGTATTCTTTTTTTTGTAGATAGAGCCTACCGAGAGATTCATATGCCTGAACATGCTTCGGATCAGCACTAATGACTTCAATAAACGCTTTTTCTGCACGGTCGTAATGCTCCGCTTGCATCATATTTAACCCCTCTTGTAGACGTTCTTCAAGAACTGCACCATCAACCCCTGCTTGCTCGCGTCGCTTTTTTTTATGAGCGCGATCTGCAGCGACAAGCCTTCCAGCTAATCGACGAAACGCATCTTGCACCCCCTTTGCTGCTGGCGCAATTACACTTGTATGCAAAGCTTTCGCTCCTTTTCCTGATGCACGCTCAATACGCTCACGAAGAATTTTGTTTTTAAGCTCAGATGAACGAATCGTTTCCGACGTATGCGGATTGAGCATTCTCAGCTGTGGAAGTTTTTTCGCAAATAATCGAAGTAAAATTCCTAATGAGACGCATGCAAGGAAACAAAATAAGAACGCTACCATATTACGACTGCATTTCTACAACTTCTTTCGCGCGCGTAAGAATCGCGCAAAACTCGTTTAATTTAACACTTGCCCCACCAACCAACACCCCATCAATATCACGCTCACGAAGTAATTGATACGCATTATCTCCATTCACCGAACCTCCGTATAAAATGTGTACGGTTTTCGCAGCACTGACTTCTTTCGCAACTTCTCGTCGAATGTGGGTATGCATGTCAAGAATTTGCTCCAAAGATGCTGGAGCACCCGTGCCAATTGCCCAAACTGGCTCATAGGCAATGATCACGCGTTTTTTCGATGGGATACGCAAATTTTGCAATGCAACTTGAATTTGCTTTGAAATATACGCATGCTCTCCTCCCTTTGTACGTACTTCTTTTGGCTCGCCGATACAAAGCACAGGTTGCATGGACGATTTCATCGCACGCTCTAATTTTGCGCGCACAAGCTCGTTTGTCTCACCAAATAACTGTCTACGCTCAGAATGACCTATGAGCACGTACTCGGTTCGAAGCTCTTCTAACATTCCCGAAGACACTTCACCAGTGTAAGCCCCCGAGACTTCCGCTGCCATATTTTGAGCACCAAATTTCATCCTAGAGCGCGTCAAAAGCTTGCGAATCTCGCTCAGTGCCGTAAACGAAGGAAAAATAACAAGCTCAGGCAAATGCTCCGCACCTCGAATAGAACGCAAAATGCCCCTCGTAAGCGCAATACTTTCGCGCACCCCTAATTCCATTTTCCAATTACCAAAGACGTATTTCATACACAAAAACTCAGGGTTTCTTTCGCTTCTATGATAGCAGAACTTGAACGTTTACGGGAGGAGCTTCAAAAAGTCTTCATCCGTAGCATATGGTCCAATCACTGCATACACCACCTGCCCAGAACGGAAAATAATCTTCGCGACACGGGCAATATCCTCTTTTGACACCGCTTTATACTCAGAAATCAGCTCGTCTGTCGTTCGCACGTAGCCATAATTTAGTTGATCTTCTGCGTCATCATGTGCGCGAGCTGACGTATCTTCATATGTGAGTTTCATATCGCCAGCCACGTGATCTTTTGCGGCCTCAAGCTCTTCATCACTAACACCCTCCTCGACTATTTTCTGTACTTCCGCATGAATGGCAGCAAGCGCTTCTTCCAGCCGCGCCGCATCTAACCCTGCGCGAATTTTCATCATACCGCTATCAGTGTAACTATCTGAACCAGCGCGAATGCTGTAACACAGACCGCGGCGCTCACGAATTTCGGTAAAGAGTCGTGAACTCATCGTTCCGCCCAAAATGATGCCAAGCAGACGCTGTGTTGGATCATCTTCACTCATATGGCTCAAGGCAGGAAACCCAATCCCAAGCTGAACCTGTTCAATGTCCTTATAGTCACGTTCTAGTCGAATAGATTCAGCACTCATTTGATGCAGCTCAGCAAGAGTGGGATTCTTTGCCTTTTGCACGGTTCCGAACGTTGATTCAAGCAATGCATCGGCATGATCTGGAATCGCCCCTACGAGCACGACCGTCATATTATCGGCGCCATAATAGGCATCGCGATACGCAAGAACATCATCACGATTCATTTCAAGAACCGATTTAGCTGTACCTGCAATATCGAGCCCAAGACGACTTCCCTTATACATCGCCTGCTCAAGAAGATCTCCAATATGCATGATTGGATTCTCGGCATACATTTTAATCTCCTCAACAATCACCTTTTTCTCACGTTCCATTTCTTCTTCATCGAATGTGGAAAAGAAGAGCATGTCATGCAAAAGATCAACTGCCATTCCAATCTGATCACCGGCAATTTTGACGTAGTATCCCGTATATTCCTTCCCTGTAAACGCATTGTATTGCGCCCCATGACGATCAAGCTTTTTTGAAATATCGAGCGTCGTAGGATGTTTTTCTGTTCCCTTGAACATGAGATGCTCAATAAAGTGCGAGCCTCCCCAAACGGCATCATGCTCATGACGCGAGCCAATGCGAAAGAGTACCATGGCAGTTGCCGACTCAGCACCAGGAACGGAAATGAGATGGTACGGCAAGCCATTTGAAAGTGTTTTTGGGTTAAGCATGTGAAGGGTTTACATTTTGTTTGAGTTCGTCACACTGGGCTTGTCTGCCGGCGGGCAGTATGGCACGGGTTCAGCGTTTCTCGATTATAATTCGTTCGATCCCGTTTCCGTAGGAATACTGATTTGCAACAAGATATCTGAGTGACTTCTACGCTAATTTCGCTTCAAAATACGATTCGAGTTCATCGATCGCAATGCGTTCTTGCTCCATGGTATCGCGATCGCGAACGGTGACGCATTTATCTTCAAGGGTATCGAAGTCAACCGTAACACAATACGGTGTTCCAATTTCATCTTGACGCCGGTAGCGTTTTCCGATGGATTGTGTTTCGTCGTAGTCGACGGACCACTTTTGTGAAAGCGTCTGCCAAATAGGCTCGGCCACGGCTTGTAATTCTTCTTTTTTCGAAAGCGGGAGAATCGCCACCTTATACGGTGCCACTTTTGGATGAAATTTTAGAACGACGCGTGTTTCACCATCTACTTCTTCTTCGGTATAGGCTTCAGAAAGGAACATGAGCATCGTGCGGCCAACACCAACGGCGGTTTCAACAATATGCGGAACATATTTTTCTCCACGGACTTGATCATTATATTCGAGCGGCTTTCCAGAATGCTTTGCATGCACCGTCAAATCATAGTCACCACGCGCATGAAGTCCTTCAAGCTCTTTCCAACCGAATGGATACTGATACTCAATATCATAGGCTTCTTTTGCATAGAAAATGAGATTTTCATGCTCATGATAGCGAAGATTGTCCGCAGAAATACCCAGGCTTGTATAGTAATCCATACGCTTCTGTTTCCAATCCTCGTATACTGTCTTTGCCTCATCTGGATGGACAAAATATTGCATTTCCATTTGCTCGAATTCACGCGTACGGAAAATAAATTGCCGAGCCGTCACCTCATTTCGGAATGATTTACCAACCTGCGCAATTCCAAATGGAACCTTTACACGCATTGAATCAAGGACATGTTTATAATTCACGTAAATTCCCTGTGCTGTTTCTCCGCGCAAATAGACGGGGTCACTTCCGCTATCAGTAAAGTCTCCCAGATTTGATTTCACCAAGAGATTAAATTGCTTTACATCACTGAGCTCCCCCATTTTCGGATACTTTTCGCGAATAGCATCAATATTCTCATCTAATAGCGTCTGCATTTCATCGCGTGTCATTTTTTCATCTGCCTGGACGCCAACTTCTTCAAGTAGATGATCAACACGATATCGCTGATGATTGTCTTTATCCTCAACAAGCGGATCAGAGAACCCTCCTACATGACCGCTTGCCTCCCATACTTTCGGCGACATGAAAATCGCTGCATCAAGCCCAACAATTTCTCTATGCTCCTGCACCGTCGCCTTCCACCAAAGCGTTTTTACATTATTCGCAAGAAGCACGCCAAGTGGTCCGTAGTCATAAACCGCTGCTAAACCGCCATAAATTTCAGAGGACGGGAAAACAAAGCCGCGACGTTTCGCAAAAGAAACGATTTTCTTCATGAGATCCTCTGAATTTGCCATACTAGATCGTTGTAATGCGTTCTTCTTTTTTCTTTGCAATCTCCTCTACCTCGGCATTCATCTCTTTCACAAGATCGTCGAGCTTTGATTGCGCCCCACGTTGTTCATCTTCCCCACCATCCATGCTGTCGATTTGCTTCTTGACATCCTCACGGATTTTGCGAATAGCAATACGCGCATCTTCTTGCTTGGTCTTCACAAGCTTCACCAGCTTTTGCCGAAGTTCATCCGTCATCATTGGCATAACAAGACGAATAGTCTTCCCAGAAACATTGGGGTTGATTCCAAGGTCTGATTTCATGAGCGCAGATTCAATTGCCTTCACATTCGCCTGATCCCATGGATCAATTTGAATAGTCTTTGGATCAGGAATTGAAATAGAAGCGACGGTTTTTATTGGCGACATTGCTCCGTACGACTCGACCTGAATATTGTCGAGAAGTGCGGGATTTGCTTCTCCGGTGCGAATAGTCGCGAGTTCAGACTTAAAGTGCTCAATCGCCTTTTGAAATTGTGGTTTTGCGTCGTTTACTGGTTGCATATTGTTCTCATTATTCGTCATCCCGGGCTTGATCAGGGATCCATCGTTATTCAATTGTGGTTCGATGGATTCCTCCCTTCGCAGAAATGACGAGGATGATCAAATCTTGTCAAAATAAGCTGTTTTCGTCAACTATTCCTCAAGCAATGTTGCAAGCCCAACAATCACCCTTTGATCAAGATCTGGATGAATAGTCATGATATTTGCAACGCGCTCCCCCGGAAATTCTTCTGCCTTCCATGCCGCACCGCGTGAATCGGACTGATAAAAGGCATTCGGTGTTGCGTAGGCAAGCAACTGATCATTATGTGGGTGCACGGCCATCGAAACGACTAGCGTATCGCCCGCCGCCGAAACAAGCGGAAGACGATCCCATGTTGTGCCTGCATCTCCTGATATGATAATGCCGGATTCAACAAGGGCGAGCATGGTATTTCCATTTGCCGTTTGATCGAAGGCACGTACCTCGCGAATATTATCAATGTCTAACTCCTTTCGAAAAATCGTCCAATTCTCCCCTGCATCACTTGTACGATAAAAACTTGATCCATCAGTCCCAACAAGGACAATTCGGCTATCGCTATTTCCTACAATGATATCGTTAATCGCTTCAGGAAAAAGAAAGGCAAGTGCCCAAGTTGCCCCACCATCACCTGTTTTAAGCAAATCACCATCAGTTGACCCAAGCCAAAGCACATCTGGATTAAACCAATCAAGCGACATGGAACGAAGCGTGATATTGGTTTGCGTTTCGGTATACACATCGTCCCATGTACGACCGCAATCGGTGGTCTTCAAAAGCTCACGCGAAAGAAGCGCGTACACGGTACAAACATCACGCGGGTCAACTTCAATATCAAGTACTGCGCTCTCACGAAGACGAGGATCTTCTGGCCGCGCCCATGTTTGTGCCGCATCGGTTGAGGTAAACATGCCATTCTCTCGGGTGCCAATATAATACGCGCTTGAGTCTCCGGGATCGAGTTCAAAACTCACGACATTCACACCGCCAATCGATCCAGTCCCGCTTGCTTGCGGAAGCACGTTCATACGAAACCAACTCACGCCAGCATCATCGGTATGCCAGACACCACCTGACGTATCAGAAACCTTATCTCCTCCAAAAAAGAGGCAGCCCTGACCGGTAGTAGTAAGAAGTATAGAAAGCGCAAGAAAAGAAATAATACGTGAACGTTTCATATTGATGGAGTTATATGGGTGGCGATGCGCTCTAGAACGAGCGATTTTTGTACATTATGTGTGAGAGCTGCTTCCGCTTCAAGCAGCACGTCTAATATGCCCGCCCAGTCATTTGCTGTATGCAAGCCGGTGTGCGGATATACAGGTTCTGAAATTTTTGCCGCCTCAATTCCAGCCGCTTCGTGCAAACAATGACGTGCACTCACCATCCACGACTCAAGATATTCCGCGATATCGGTCTTCGATGCCGAGCGCGCAATTTTTCCTATATCGCCAAATGATTTCGCGAGTGAACCTGCTGCAAAGGTTTCAAAGAGTTGATCCGCAACAATTGCGCGTGCTTTGTATTCCGCATCTTCAAGCAGACGAAAAGCGATACCAGGGCGACCTTCAGCACGCTTTGCAATCTGAAGAGCCTTCCCGCGATCTGCCCCCACCGCAACAAGTGCTGTCACGATATTCTCATCTTTCACCCGCGGGATATCGAATGCAACAACGCGCGAGAGAATCGTTCCGAGAAATTGATCGCGCCGGCGAGCCGTTAAGAAAATGGTCGTTCGTGCGCGGGGTTCTTCGAGGAATTTCAGCAGGGCATTCTGCGCCTGATGCGTCATGGTATGGGCATCTTCCAATATCAATACGGACTGCTGCCCTTCTGGAACCATGGTCGAAAATGGGAGCCTGAGCGCACGAATGGCGTCAGCAGAAATACGCCCACCGGCCCCTTGTGTTTTCTCAATAGGCACCACGTAGTGAAAATGCCGATGCTTCCCTGGACGAGCCATTGCATCACCAAGAATTTCCCTCGCGGCCCGCACTGCAAGCGTACGTTTTCCTATTCCAGACGGACCAAAAAGCGCAAACGCGTGACTATGCCCAGCCTTTTGCGCGCGCAAAAGAACCTTAAACACGTCGTTTTGTCCTATGACTTGCGATTTAATCGGACGAAATGACATGCGGTTATTATAACAGGTGATCCCAAATACAACGAATGTACTCAGGAATAATCCTCTATTCGTTCCGTTTATAAATTCGTAACGCTCTTTGCACCTTGACAGAACCCCTATTTTCTGATACAGTGTCTGGTCCCCTCACACCTGGAGGAGGAGAGAGCGATGAGGATGTATTTGCTTGTCGCAAGAAAACTCAAGTGCATACACTTGGCCTTGGCTAACTGCATGCACATACCCGAGTTTTCTCGCTGTATATGGCCTTGGCCGTCACTGCAGCATTCTGGCTCAGCCGGGCCTCACCTCCAGATTTGAAGGGATTTTTTGTTTCACTAATAAAGGGAAAATCGTTAACGATTCATTACGAACACCCCCTCGTTCTCCCACGTCATTCGGTAAGGAAACGTTGGGGCACTTGTTTTAACGCCAGTCACGACGCATACTCCTTTGAAAGTCGCTCCGCTTCTTTGAACGCAAGCTCCAAACTTGCGCGCGCTGTATCGGCAATCGATTTCGAGGTTATTTCGACTGCCATAATCCCACTATCATAAGAAAACGTCGCAAGTCGATTCCCACAAACAGTCATTTCTCCGCGTACATCGAATAAGGTAGGAGATACCGTAATGACATGCATTCCGGGTGATACAGCATCAACTATTTTCTGATCTGTTACAAGAATAGATCGAATACTTCGATGAGGATTTGCAATAATGTTCTCTCGGTGGTCTTTTGAAAAATCATCTCCATATAAATTCATGAATGTGTCAAACCCGACCATTTGTAATATATCGTCATCCAGTTGTTCGTATTCTTGCTGCATTACTCGCACACCTTCTGGACCCTCAAATGCACGAACACGTGGGCGATCAAGGGTTTCAGAAAACAAAAGAGACAGCGCGGGAATGACTGACTCCGCATAGGCAACACGTCGACGCAATTCTTCGTGCTCGCCTTGCAGCATACGCAAAATCAACTCAGGACTTCCAGGAAAATACCGTCGCACTTCACCAATATGTTCGTAGCAAGAAATGAGCTCACGCGCCGTCAGGTTTGAAAGAATCGAATACACAGTCCCTCGCGGCATACCCAACACATCCGCGAGTTCCTGCGCCGTAGCACTTCCTTTTTTTAATAACGCAAGATAAATACACGCATCCTTTTCACTAAACCCGAGTGCGATTAAATGCTCAACCGATGTCTCCATACGTAAGCTGCGTTAATAGATCGAAGGTTGCGCTTGCTGTTCTGTCCCAGTCATATTGCTGCAATCGTTTTCTCCCATGCTCTACAAGCTCAGCGGCCTTCGCCTTATGTTCGTCAAGGACTTCAAATGCATGCAGTATACCCTCTATACGTTCTGGATCAAAATAGATCGCTGCATTTCCTGCCACTTCACGAATAGCTGGAATAGAGGACGCAATAAGCGGAATCCCAGCCGCCATGGCTTCAAGCGAAGGAATGCCAAACCCTTCGTACACACTCGGAAATACATATGCCTTGGCTCCGCACATAAGCGCCTCTACATCGGCGTCAGGAACGTATCCTAGAAAACAAATATCATCTTTACATTTCGCTGCCGATGCAATTGATACAATCTCGTCATAGCCGTATCCTGGGCTCCCGGCAATGATTAACTTCACATTGTTTGATGTGCGACGCTTATACGCGATAAATGCCTCAACAAGTCGCTGTATATTTTTCTTTTTCTCAACACGGCCAACCGTAAAAAAATACTGTCCTTTTTTTACATCGTACTGCCGCATAGCTGATGTTACTGTTTCTTCTGGAAGACAAAAACGCGAAGCATCGACGGCAAGCGGGATTACCTGTACACGCTCATGAGAGATGCTATAATGCTTCATCAAATCCGCTTGTGTTGAAAATGAAACGGTTATGATTTTCTTCGCACATCTGAGTGCACGCCTAATCGCCCATTTTTGACGCAAACGCCCCAAGAAGGTGTAAACATCTGGATGTTCAATGAATGCAATATCATGAATGGTGGAAACGACCTGCGTTTGTTTTGCAACTTTTAGCGGAATTTCATGGGCTGGAGAAAAAAAGACGTGCGGCGGATGATTCATGAGTTCGATGGCAAGCGCCCCATGTGTCCATCCTTTTTTTGGAAGCCATGTTAATTTTTTCAGCTGAATGTAATCTGGAAGCTGAATCGTATTCGATAAATCGTGCGCCGAATATAGTCGATACGTCACTCCCTCTTTTTTTGGTTGCTTAGCAAGCCATTCAATAAGACGAAAAACATACCGCTCTATTCCTGTAACCCTTCCTCGTGTCAGACAATTTACGTCAATCCCTATCACTTTTTCCATATCACTCGCTAAAGACACTACGCTTATATGCGTCAAGGTTATCGAGGGCAATACCCGTTCCACGCGCTACCGCCATTTGCGGCTCTTCCGCAACATACGTCGGCACGCCTGTAGCTTCTGCAAATAATCGATCTAGATTTCGCAACTGGCTTGTCCCACCAGAAATCACGATTCCCTTATCCATGACATCGGCAGATAACTCAGGAGGTGTCTGATTGAGCACTTCTTTCATCGCATTCAAAATCCCTTCAAGAAGCGGTTGGATTGCTTCGGTCACATCATCAGAACTCACTTCTACCGTTTTTGGAAGACCGCTCATCATATCACGACCTTTTACGTCCATTGTCAAACGATTCTCTAAATAGAGTGCTGACCCAACAGAAATCTTCACATCTTCTGCTGTTCTTTCCCCTATTGCTAGATTGTACTTTCGACGAATATGTTCAATGATGGCTTTATCGAATTTCACTCCGCCAATACGAACGGAATCCGAGGCCACAATTCCCCCAAGGGCAATGACGGCGATTTCGGTTGTTCCGCCTCCCATTTCGACAATCATATGTCCTGATGGACTCCCAATCGGGATATTTGCCCCAATCGCAGCAACAAGCGGCTGCTTGATGATATACGCCGATCGTGCACCTGCCGAAAGCGTCGCATCGATAACAGCACGACGCTCGGTTGAGGTAATGCCCCCTGGAACCGCAATCATCACCTCGGGACGAAACAAGCGCATTCCACCCATGGCTTTATTAATAAAATAGCGAAGCATGGCTTCGGTTGTACGATAATCGGCAATCACTCCATCTTTGAGCGGACGATGTGCAATAATCGTGTCAGGGGTACGACCAAGCATATCCTTTGCCTCTTTACCAACAGCAAGGACCGTTTTATCAATGCGCGAAATCGCCACAACGGAAGGTTCGTTGATAATAATTCCGCGTTTTGGCAAATACACCAAAATACTCGTCGTCCCAAGATCGATGCCGATTTTTTTCGATAGCGCCATAACGGGAAGGATTAAAATTCCACCAAAAAGCGCTCATCCCCCTTCATTACCCCCTCGTAATCAAATCGATTATCGCCAAACTGTTCCGGATCTTCGCCCGGTAGCGCATATGACACGTTTTTATCAAATTGAAGCTGAAGCGTCAACGCATCTTCACCGCTCCCTATTTGCCGTGGCATATTCAGCCGATACAGGTTGTTTGTATCGATGTCATCTGGAAGATAGTACGAAAATGTGAGCGTACCATCCCCATTTGGTTCGATAGCGGTAAACGCGCCAAGCGACATAATGCCGCTTTCTAATGGCTCAATCACAATTTCGTCGGGTGCAGCTTCAGGATTGAGGAGTCGATCATTCCGTAGCGAACCGTCATGCGATATATACTCACTCCCTTCAGGAATAAAAACACGTGTAAATGTTCGATAGCGCGTTGTAACAAGGTCAAAATTTCCACGATGCGCATAGTGCACTGTCACGTCGGCACGCATGCGACCGTTCTCTTCCGTTACTGTATATATGACGTCTCGCTGTATATGTCGATTTGTTTTGAGCGCACCAAGATTGGCGTCAACAACCATAAGAAAATCCTCCGCCTCTTTCCGTTCATATGTCCCTGCCCATTCGCTGTCAAGAAATACTTGCTGAGTGTGATCGTTTGTTGAGTATAATGCAACTTGTTTTTGCGAAATCGCTTCCGTCATAATCTCAAATAGCTCTGGATACTGAGAAAGCTCTAAGCTGAGGAGTCGCTCGATGACTTTCACTGAAAGCTCCTCAACAACGAGCTTTCTTTGCTCAACGGACAGTTCTTCGATTTTAAATCCGAACTGAACCGTGTATTCTAAGAGTTCACTCAAATTATCTGAAGTATATGTATCGCCGCCTGCTTCTATCGGGCCAATAAATTCAAGTAGTTTTGCGGCAAAATCCGTCGTCATGGCAAAGACATGCGGAACAGGATCTATCGTTTGACCGCCATGCGATCGTTCCTGACGGTAAAGCGTACGCGCAAATTCTGCACTTTCTGCAAAATCAGGCGACCAATTTGCATCACGAAAATACCATTTGTCTACGCCTAAATATTCCGTTATTGGTGCGGGCGGCGACAGTTGATACCCATCATCACCCGCAACCAGATTATCAACTTCATAGGTATCATTTGCTTCAAAATGCACAATAGCACCTGCACTCGTTTCGAGTAACGCATACATTCCAATAAATCCTCCGCCAGGACGAAGTTCATTATCATTCATGAATAGCACCATCCATTGTTCATTCGCATCAATACCCGTAATCGCAGGAAGAGCGTGCACAAGTGGTCGTATTTTCGTTGCAATTGTCGATAATCGTTCACTCTCACGCGTCAGCATCGCAAAATCATCCTGAAAGCGAGGAAAAACGCTCAACATTGAAATTCGCTGAATCGTCTGAGACAGCTGCGCGAGATGCAAGAGCGCAAGATCGTATTCATCACGCGCAGTAGAAATCGCACGCAGAATCTCACGACGATGACCATCAGAAAGGGAGAAAAATCCTGCATCTTCCGGAAGTCCATCAAGTCCATCTTCATACGTTTCTTGTACCTGCAGTGCAAGTGGCAAGGCAAAATTCGCAATGGACTGCATATCTTCTATTGCATCAATAGCAAGATCGGCGAATTCAACGTAGTCGCCTAGTACCGGAACCCATTTTGACCAAAAAACAAGTGTGATTCCGGTTTGAACCGAACGAAGTGAAGGAATCAGTTCATCGAGGATAGAAAGATCCGTATCTAAAGTGAGTATTTCGCCCTCCGTAATTGTACGAATAGGTGCAAGCCCAACCACCCCTCGAAGAATGTATGCAGCCGCAATAAGATGGTAAACGCAAAAAATGGCAACAAAGACGAATAGAAGCCTTGTCCCCCACTTTGGCTTTTTTTGAAAAGATTTTCTATCTAAGTGATTGTTCAATGCGGTTTGCATGGGCAAATTGTCTACGCGGATTTGGTTCTCCACGATATTTGAGGTGATATTTTAGCGCACTATGGATTTGAATCCATGTCATTTTATTGCGAATTTGGCGCCAAAAACCACCATCCGCCGTCGCGCGACGATGGTAGTGTATCATGGTTGATTCGGGATAATACATAACTGCCTTTCCAGATAACCAGGTACGACGACAAAGGTCATTATCTTCGTAATACAAGAAAAAGCGTTCATCAAATCCTTTTAGTTCTGCAAGCAGTTCCGCACGCGCAAAAAGCGCTGCACCTATGAGTGAATCGACAGGCATCTCTTCGTCGTGACTCATTTCCGTCATTAAATAATCATCAACGGTTTTCTTTGCAAACGAAAGTCTGCCAAGCGGCGTTCTCCGGTAGACAGGAATAAGCAAATTCGGCTGCCTATAACAGGAATACTGAAGTGTGCCGTCTGGATTCATCAATTTTGGCCCACAGATACCTACTTCAGGGTGTGCTTCCATATACTCCACCATTGCTTCGAGTGAACCTGGCTGCACAATGATATCTGGGTTAAAGACGAGGATATAACGACCATTTGCCTTTTCGATGCCTTTATTCATTCCCCCACCAAAACCCAGATTACGCTCTTGTGGCAAATAAATCAGCCCATCATATGGCGTTAATACATCCATCAGACCATCAGTCGGATTATTATCAATCAGAATGATCTCGTACGAGATTTTTGGTGCTGCCCTGCGAATTGATCGGATCGTCTGGCGAATCTGATGCTTTTCAAAGGTATGAACAATAAGAATAGAAACATCAACGGTCGACATACTTCAAAATTTCTTGCGCAGTAACGTTGCGCATTTCTAATAGCTTTTTACGCTTTTTCCACATTTTTGGAAAGAGGCCCGGAATTTCGAGCAGACGCTTTCGCGTCATAGATTCAAAAATCAACCCATAAAACGTGCGCGGAATCTCGCTAATCAACACAGCGGGAAGAATCTTCAGCGCAAGATCGAAATGAAGATGCTTAATGAGAAGAAGAAGCTGATTACGCGTTGAAAGTGCGGCAAAAAATGGACGTTGGCCGCGGCGATTGTTAATGCGTTGTAACCATGTTTGCTTTTCTGCTCCGAACATTCCCCGGTAATGCCAAGCACGCGCAGACGGAACAAAAATGGACTTCATCCCAAGCTCGCGCATACGAAGCGCAAGATCACAGTCCTCGCGATACGCAAAAAAATCACCGTCATAAAATTCTCCCGCTTCCATTAATGCATGAACAGCAGAGAGTCGAATCATCATCATGGTCCCCGTTGGCGCAAAAATATCAATCCTGTCATCGTATTGCCCGTGATCCTTCTCCCCTGCCCCACGATCTGACATACGAAGACTTTTAGTGGTCCGTATGCCAGTGGTATCGAGAATATCGGATTGCAAAACATCCGTTGTCCCTTCTTCATCGGTTATTTCGCCAAATGCGCGAAGGAGCTTGGGCTGCGAAGCGACCGCATCTTTATCGTCATCAAGTGCCTTTGCAAGATTGTTCACAATATTCTTATCCCAAATCATGTCTGAATTGGCGATTAAGATATACGTTGATTCCTGATCTTCGCCAGTAAGATGATCGAGGGTAAATTTCATCAGCTGATTATGACCACCGGCAAATCCTTCATTTTTTGTGTTCCGAGAAACAATATAATGCGGCGCCTTTTCTTGCAGATACTTCACCGTATCGTCCGTGCTGCCATTATCGAGCATGCGTATGGTGAGGTCTTCATGCGTTTGCACGTCAATGCTTTTGAGGAGCTTCTCAAGGTAGCGCTCGTCATTCCAAACGAGAATATGCGTGATGACTTTCGACATAATGTCTGCATGGTAGGGGATAAGTTAGCGATTAGCAAGTAGTGATTAGCTCGAAGTCCACATCTCGTCATTCCTGCGAAGTCAGGAATCCATCGAATCGAAACCAGAGAATGCTGAATCCTTGCTTTTCTGCCCGTCGGCAGGCTGGCGCAGGGTGACGCGCAACGATCACCAATGCACCAGTGACCCACGGTTCATTGACGAGCTGGACCAAGACATGCTCGATGGCCCTACCTTCACCATCGAATAACCCTGCGCCCGGACAACTGTCCGGGCGCGCTTTCTGTTCAAAACGAAAACCCCCACGTCATTCCTTGCGAAATTTCGTAGGGGCAGAGCGACGCTAGCGGCGGACGGTCGTGACGCGCCTTGTCGTCGTTCGCGCCGCAGGACCACGAACATCTGGGCATGGATGCTGAGCGTTCAACAGCGGAGGCGGCGAGACGACGTCAGCATGTCTCGGATGCACCGGAACCAAAAGTACAGTCGCAGGCTGCCGCAACCGAGTCTTGGTGGGCCGCGGCGTACGCACGGGAGGAGTCACAATCGGCATCCCCCCGAACGTCACTGAAAGACCATTGCCGAGCGGTCCGGTCAATGCGACCGACGCAGCGGCCGGCGTCGTGACCGTGGTACAGCGCTGCACGCCACGCGGACCGATCACGCATGCGCGCTCAATCACGCGCGGTACGAAACCGAGGTCGAAGGCGGCCCTCTGTTGCGCAGCTGCGGTGCCCGAGACCGCAAGTGCAACTAGCAAGACGAAATTCCTCATGCAACCTCCAAGTGGTTTGCATGTTTAGCCTAGCGCGATTTGATTCTATTGAAAAGCTATACTGGTTTTATAGAGGGTGATGTATCTCGCTTCTTCAATACTATACGGTTAATAAGATACGCAAATTCTCGAGCGAAGCGAGAGATCAATACGAATAGATCCCTCACATTCGTTCCCGCCTACGCTCTTCGAGCTTCGGACGGGCAGGCGGGAATGTACGAACAAACTCATTCACGTTTCCAGTCAAAATAGTCGATCTTCCCGACAATTCTGCATTTGTACGCGAAAGCATGTGAATCGCCTCAAGGATTTCTGTATTTGTCATTTCTTCCTTCATATTTTTCAAAAATAAAACTCTCCAATCAATGGGAGTTTCATCGCTACCTTCCCTACCTTTTCATGATCTCAGAGAGCGTCCGTCAATCGAATTTTGCACAAGGAAGACGCTGGATTCTCCGGCGAAGCCACGGCAGAGCCGGGCGGCCGGACCAGGCTCCGCCTTGGCTGCCGCTCGTTCGCAGGAATGACGAATACTCGCCTCAAATTTAGAAGTGCTCAAATTGCCGTAGATGCAGGTGCGCCCGCGAGCACCGAAATGAGCCGTACTAGACCGTACGGTGAATGAGGCGCGCAGCTGCAAGCCTGCAGATGCGGTGATTTGAGCACTTCCCTACCGTTTCTTTTTCGTGACATTAAAGCCAAGATACTTGCCGAGTGCCAGACGAGTCTGCGCATCAATGGCCGGAATGGCTCCGAATATAATAAATGTGATTGGAAGAAGCGCCCATTGAAACATCATCACAATCCACTGATACCATTTCACTTTTTTCGGCCTCGGCGGAAGCAGCGAAAGTCCAAGAACACCAGTGACAAAAATTCCTATCGTCGCAATGCGCATCATCCATTCAAGCGTAAACGGTGAATTTGCGATGATGGCCGCCGTTTCCCCTGATGAAAAGAAGAATGGCAAATATCCAAGTACGAAAATCAACATCGGTGCAGTAGTCCATGTATACATCCCCTCAAAATGATTGAAGAGATATCGAGCCTTAATACGCCATGGAAGCTCTTTTTTCTCGCGAAACTTTCCAACCATATACGGCCCATGCTCCACTCCCCAAGCCCATCTCCGCTTTTGCTTATAGAGCGCTTTCATGGTGTCCCAGAAGCCGTCGCCTTCAACAGCATCCATCGAAACAGGAAGAAAAATCGGCGTAACACGATACTCCCCATTGTAATGAAGTAGCCCCTGCAAAAAAATGCGCGAATCTTCACTCACCATATTTTTCTCCCAGTACCCAACATCTACGAGCATTTGCCATGGCATTGAATGCGAAGAGAATGTCCACAGTCGTTCAGGACGAACGAGCTCTCCAAAAAGCCAAAATGTTGTACCAAATGATTCTACACGCACTGGAACAGACGCATTCCAAATATTATTTGAGAAGAGAATCACCGGCTGATACGAAGATCGGAGCGGATTAGGGGACTCTAAAAAGGTTTTTGTAAGCAGAGCAAAATACTGTGGATGAGCTGCTGTGTCGATATCAAATGCGGAAACAATAACGTCCTCATACGGCACTTCGTTCTGATCAAGATACGCCTTCACCGATGTCGCCATAAACGAGAGATTCGATCCTTTTCCGGGAATCTCGCCTGGCAAATCTTTTGGATGAACAGTAAATTCTAAATGCCCGAATATATCGCCAAATTCAGTATGGAGCTGTCGCGCATATTTCTCAAAATTTGCTTTATCGCGTTCTTCGCCTCCAACGAATACCAAGAATTTTTCATTCGGATACTTCGCCTGTTGGAGCGACTTGAGTGCGTCACGCAGCACCGGAAGCGATTCTTTGTACGTCGGAAGCATCATGACATGATAGATCTTCTCCCAATCATCACGTTTTTTTAGCTTACGAAGCCAATTTACGGAAAGATGATGACGATACTGCTTATACGCCCAAAAAATATGAATGACAAAATACAGGACCCGAAGCGTCCAGTAGAGGTCGAAAATAATAATGAAAACAACAGCAACAATTGGTTGAAAAAGTGAAAAGAATACAGCTAAAAAAAACGTTGTCCAGAGTAAAATCGCTGAAAACGCCTCCCAAAATCGATATTTCCCGTATTGGCCGTACATGGTCATAACGGGCGGATATTAGCAAATTTGCACCATAATCGCAAGCTAAACACGCAAATACCGACGCATAGCAACAGCCGTCGTCAGAAGGCTCAGCATGCTCGCAAGAAGCAGCTGTGTTCCAAAAATTGGTACAGCGTTTTGCATGAAATAGGTCCCAACGTTCACATCTATCCCTGAAAAATAACGTGCCATCCACGGATCAAGCACGTTAAACGCGAGCGTAAGTAGCCCGATAACAATTCCTAGCGCCAGCACACTATAAAGCACCGCCTCGAGCAAAAACGGGCCTCGCACAAACCAGTCATTCGCTCCAACAAGCTTCATAATCCCAATCTCATCGCGATGCACATAAATCGCAACGCGAATGGTATTGAAAATAATCAAAATCGCAACGAGCGTGAAGAATCCAGCCAAAATGTATCCTCCAACACGTACACGATCATTGAGCGTTTTTATATTATCTATGACCTGTTCGTAATTTGTAAAATCTTTCTCCTCAATAAATGGAGCGTATTCAGGTGTTTCTATTGCTTCTAAAAGAAATGGAAAATTTTCAGGAGATTCAGCTGAAATGACAAGGGAATGTCCGAAGGGGTTATTCCCAACCTCATCAAGCGAAGACAAAATGACATCATCGCCAGCATGACGTTCTATAAATGTTTCAAGCGCGCTTTCAGCAGAAACAAATCGCACATCGCGTACCTGCGCAAAACCAAGCAAATATCCTTGGGCGCTTTTGACAAGTGTGTCTGATGCATCAGAGGTAAAATACACTGCCACCTCAACCCGATCTTCAATCGACTCAAGTGCCCGATCAGCAACATAATTCATGAAAATCATTGCATTCACAATGATGAGCGTCAGAACGAAAATGGTTACCGTCACAAATGATAACCAAAAGTTTCGGAAAAAGTTCTGAAAGGTAAATTTAAGCAATCGGTAAAATGTACGCAACATATCTAGGAAAGTACATATTTACCACGTGCGACATCTGAGGCGATTTCACCATTTTGCAACGTTACCACGCGTTTTTTGAGCCCATTCACAATATCACGATCATGTGTGACCAAAACGACGGTAGTCCCAAATTCGTTGATTTTTTTTAACAGATGGATAATTTCTTGCGCATGAATGGCATCGAGATTTCCGGTTGGCTCGTCAGCGATAATAAGTTTAGGTCGATGCACAAGTGAACGCGCAATGCTCACGCGCTGCTGCTCCCCGCCTGAAAGCTGACGTGGATACCGATTCGCTTTTTCTTCAAGTCCAACAATCTTGAGCACATGACCAACAATTTCTTTCATCCGCGCACTGTGCTCACCTGCAACTTCAAGTGCAAAAGCAATATTTTCTGCCGCAGTCTTTCTTGGGAGCAATTTAAAATCTTGAAAGACAACCCCAATTTGACGCCGAAGCGTTGGGACATCAGCCTGTTTAATTTTACTAATATCCCATTCACCAATCACAACCTCTCCTTTTGTCGGACGTTCTTCTGCAAAAAGCATTTTCGCAAGCGTTGATTTTCCACTTCCACTTTGACCAACAATTGAAACAAACTCCCCCGGCTTCACATTTAGCGAGATATTCTGAAGCGCCTTTATATTAGGCTGGTATGTTTTACTTACACCCTTGAGGTGGATCATGCATGCATTATATCATCTATTGTCGCTTCATTGTAAGTGTAGACAAAACGGTGACTTCACAGTAAGATCTCCCTGAATCTCACACTCGGAGTAGACGTGACGATCGACCTATCAGAGTTTCTTCACATTGCGACGGGGATCACTATTGCGGTCCCAATGTTCATCGCAGGGTTTTGGGGATCAATGCACCCGATCATGTGGTGCATCATTGCTCCAATTCCTGTTAGCCTAATTGCCTACGCACTCAGCGCTCTAATCGCTGGTAAGTAGGCCTCACGCACCCTCGCATGGGTGCGTTCGCGTTTTAAGCGAATAATTTTCCCATGGCCTGAGAATGACCTTCATGTGCACTCCATCTGATCAGCCATTCTTACTTTATTCTTATCAAAAATGAGCGCCCTCAACCAATAATTCAACGTGTTAGTATTCCCCACAAACGGTTAAGGCTTTACCCACCTCTACAATCGAGCTCCCGGACTACCCATTCCTTGCTAAATTCAATATAATTTGCTAATATTGCTGACTGAAGGGGGAGTTTTCATGAATCGATTCGACCAATTCATCGTCGCTACCATGATTCTGGTGGCAGTCGTTTGTAGCGGATTCATCATCTTCGGAGATTTCAACGCAAAGAATATGACATCCTATATCATATTCTGCTTCAGCGGGGCCAGCTCGATTGGCCTCGCGAGCATCATTGTACTCTCGCCGCGGTAGAAGGAGCCGCGTCCGCAGCCGAGCTTCGCCTCACGCGCCCCGACATTCAGGGGCGCGTTTGCATTTATGAAAAAGAAAACCGACCAAATGGTCGAATTCCATGGAGCCACCGAGCGGATTTGAACCGCTGACCTCTACTTTACGAAAGTATTGCTCTACCAACTGAGCTACGGTGGCTTGCTTGTTCATTTCTTCTCATATCTACTTGGGAATGCGTCATTGTCTATACAGACTTTTGCGGCGAAATTGTAGCAATTATGAAATGTATCGTCAATCATGAACGCGTACTAACGAGAAACCAGCGATTCAACGTTCCAATAAGCAAGGCGTTCTAACAATGTTAGCGTCTACTTTCCACCAAGATGTTCACCTCCTTCCCATCTATCACTTCCTGAATCCCATTTTTCTTTTTTGTGACAATATACAGCCCAACCTGATCTTTCTCGGCTCCGTCGTAAATCACATCGTAAACCTCGACAAAAGCAAAATCATTTTCGCGTTCAACAATGGAGGATACGTCTCCGAATTCAAGGGCAAACCAATCTGATTCTGAACCTGATAATTCTGATCGCGTGAAATAGCCAATATTCCCCGCATGAGCCGAGGATGGATCGTCTGATTTTTGACTCGCAATGAGAGCAATAGACTCTCCATTAGCCACACGTTCGTAAAGTGCTTCAATTTGCAAACGCGGACCCTCATGTGCAGATTGGTCATCATGTATATTTACTTCAAGCTCTGAAAGGCAAACAGAAAAATCATCACTGTAAAAATCATCCTGTTGTAATTTCAAAAAATCATCACAAACAGCACGCAGCGAATACTGTTCACGCATCTGATTCAATGCCGTCATGCGAACCGTATAGTCAATCTGCTCTGGAAGCGCATACTCTCCCAATGCGTGAAGCAGTCGATTTGCACGCCCAAGATCGCGCAATGTCACAAATTCGCTATCAACCTCTGCAATGCGGATTGGTAGCATGAATCCACTTAGCTTTGTCAGAAACGTAATGCGTCCTTGTGACAATAAATGATAGCGACCAAGCCCAATGAGAACGCAAAAAAACACGAACCCAAAAAAAAGGATCATCGACCAATTATCTTTTCTTACAACTTGAAACACATTATTCACCAAAAAAATAGAAGAACCATTTTTCCGGATTAGAACGCTCCCGTAATGGTTCAATCGGAGTCGCTTCTGGTTCTGTTTCGGCAAAGACAATCACATCTTCTCCAGGTGCGGCAAGTCCATACTCTGTTCTTGCTTCGGTCTCTAAAAAATACTCACTTGAGAGCTGCTCTATTAGTTCAAATGAAGCAAGTCGATCTTGTTCGAGTGCTTCCCTTCTTAGTTCATAGGCGCGAATTTCGCGATCAAGTGCTCGGTTTCCTAAATACTCACGGGAGAATGCGAAAAAAACCAGGCAAAATACAACGATATTTGCGACGAATATCAATTTAATGTTCTTTCCGGAGGATTTTGACATGCGTATTTATGATACCAGAAATCGTTAACGCATACCGCACCATACGCCCAAACAGCAAACAAAAGCCTATAAAAAACATGGTGACACCAAACCATCCTAACATAAAAAGCGGTATAAAGAACCAGCGAGCATACACGCAAAGAAGCGCAAACTGCACAAACAGATTGAATGTTTTCGAGTTGGGCAATTCATGCTTCATACGCATCGATTGCCTTCTTTGCGACGGTTATGTCGCTCCATGCAATCTTCTCTCCTCCTGCAACGGCCATTACAGGTTCAGAACCCTTCCCTGTAATAAGTACGGCATCTCCCGATTTTGCTATCGAAATTGCGTATTGTATCGCCTGCTTACGATCGTCAATCAAAAAGAGATCTTCGCCTTCAACTTTCCCACCCTGCTCGGCACCTTTTGCAACCGCTTCGATGATTGTTCGTGGGTTTTCATCGTACGGATCTTCATTTGTCACAATCACAATATCCTCCTGTTCCGCAGCGAGCCTGCCAATAATCGCTCTTCGTGCCACATCACGGCCACCACCAGCCGAACCATGAACACCTATAATACGCTTCGGGTTAAATTTTGCGGTTGATTCATACAATGCTTGAAGCGCATATGGCTCGTAGGCATAGTCAACAATGACATAAATATCATGTGGATTTTCAATCAATTGAAATCGTCCTTCTATTGCATGCAGCTGCTCCGAGGCTCGGGCCAGTTTAGAAATAGGAAACCCCATCCCATAGAGTGTTGAAAGTGCGGCAAATGCATTTTTTTGCTGAAAATTTGCTGCCAGAGGAATATCAATTTTTTGCTCATCTAAGGTAACAGTAATTCCGGTTTTTCTCTCGTTGATCTGTTTAGCCGCGACATCTCCTTTTCCATTGAGCGAGTACCTGAAAACTTCATCGGCTTTAAAGTTGGCGAAGTAATCGCTATATTCATCATCTTTATTCACGAAAATGATTTTCGGTATACGCTTCCCACCAATTGTTTTATGTGGACGTTTTGTGAGATGTCGGAAGAGTTTCCCTTTCGCTTTTTTGTAATGTTCAAATCCACCATGTGCTTCAATATGCTCTGGGGTCAGATTGGTAAATACCGCTACATCGTAATTAATCCCAATATGTCGGAATTGTGCAAGACCTTGCGATGACGTTTCTATAATCGCATATCGACACCCATTGTTGACCATTTTTCTCAGCAGTCGCTGCAAGACAAAACGACCCGGCATGGTCATTTTCATTCGATTTTCAATATCTTCACCGGCGATGCAAAATCCAGCAGTTGTTGTATAGCCAACTCTCTCACCAAGAGCCTCAAGCAATTGTGCCATGAACTGAACCGTCGATGATTTTCCATTTGTTCCTGTTACGCCAATAATAATCAACTTACGTGACGGAAATCCATAACAAATCATTGCAAATACAGCCAAAACATAATGATAGACTTGCAAAATGGGCTGCGGAATAATTTGTTTGATTCTGTGTACCAATGACATACCAGCCTACAGTTTTCTCACCTCTTCGCGGAATTGCTCTCCCCTGTCAAATTCGTTCTGAAACATATTAAAGCTTGCTGCTCCTGGCGAAAGAAGCACAATATCGCCCGTTGCAGATACAGCCTTCGCACCCGTCACTGCTTCTTCCATACTCGTTGCATGACTGACAGGAACCCGCCCAGCAATCGCCTTTTCAATCGCTTCAGAGGCGTCCCCGTCAAAAAGCACCACATGCTTACAAGTCTTCATTATTTCGTCTGCCAGCTCGCTGTATTCCCCATTGACTTTATCAACACCTCCCGCTATGAGAACGATATCCCCATCTGCACCAAATGTTTTTAACGCCACAATAACGGCACCCGGATTCGTCGCGGTTGTATCGTTAATATAGGTGATTTCGTCTACCTCGCGAACAAGTTCCTGCCTGTCAGAGACACCCACAAATGTTTTCAGAGTTTCTTGGACATGCGAAAGATCAATCCCGTACAGGAGCGCCGCCGCAATACTCGTAAGCACATTTTCTAAATTATGCTCACCCTTTAGCGCAACTTCATTGCGCGCAATGACATCAATTTCTGTTCCATCTTGCATCAATGCAATACGGCCATTCTCTTTTACATAACATCCATTCCCTTCTTGCGTTATTTTTGATGCCCAGAAAAGATGCGCATGTGCATCAGCCGACATAAGCCGCGTTGTTTCTTGATCATAATTCAAAACGGTAAATTGATCGTTTGCTTGATACTGAAAAATAATACTCTTCGATGCCACATAATCACCAAATGATTCATACCGATTCAAGTGATCGGGAAACACATTGGTGACAACCGATACTTGTGGACCGCGCCCCAGTTCTTGAAAAACTCCTGGGAGACTTTCAAGCATCCACGAAGAAAGCTCAAGAACGATAGGAATCTCCTCTCCGTTTTTCAGTAAATCGTCTAAAAATTCAAGGGGAGAAGTATTAATATTCCCCGCGATAACCGCTTCTGGATGTTGTTTTTTGAGCATTTCGCCGAGCATCTTTGTTGTCGTCGTTTTTCCTTTTGTTCCAGTAACAGCAATAGTCGGAAACGGACAATAACGAAAAAAGAGACTAACGTCGGACTCTATGGCAACACCGTTCTTTCTTGCTTCTTGTACAAATTCAGATTCACTCGGCACACCAGGATTCTGCACAACACAATCAGCATCCACAAAATCATCTTTTCGATGTTCGCCTAGAACAAAAATCGGCTGATAAATGGTGCGCTCAGGATACTCATTCCGATATTTTTCATACCATTCCATCACGAGCGACATTGACTCTTCAAGCTCTTCTTCATCTTTCAGGTCGGTAATAATCGTCTGTGCGCCGTGTCGAATAAGCCATTTTGCTGCGCCCATGCCGCTTCCTCGCTTATACCTCCCAAGTCCCATCACGGTCACCACGGCATCTTGAAAATTCTCAATTTTGCTTAAATCCATAGGCTTTCTTTCGAAGATTGTACACGGCTTTTGCCCCCTCAATCAAGACAAGGTTCAAAATTGCAAGGATAGCAAGGAGAAAGACGTCTTCCGCGCGAATGGAAGTGAATCCAAACAGTGTGCGTAATGCTGGAATAATAACTGGAAACACATGAAGGAGGAGGCCACAGAATACGGCTCCCAACAGCCATTTATTCGAAAGAGGTGAGACCTGCCAAATTGGCTGCCGAAGACTGCGAATGGAAAAAATGTAAAGAAGCGAATCAATTCCGAGCTTCAAAAAGAGAAGCGTGCGAACGTGTTCAATCTGCAGACCTGATCGCAACATCACAAGATAATATCCAATGAGCAATACATTGGTCACAATCACAATGACAATGATATATCCAAGCAGTCGCCTACTGAGCACGCGCTCCCCCCTTGGACGTGGCGGTAAATGCATAATGCCTTTTTCCCCAGGTTCAAATGTAAGAGCGACGCTCGGCAGCCCGTCCGTAACAAGATTAATCCAAAGGATATGAATGGGAAGAAGTGGCATCGGTAGTCCAGCTGTAAGCGCAACCAAAATAAGCAACACTTCATTCCAAGATCCGGAAAGCAAATACACAACAACTTTGCGAACATTGTCAAAAATGATTCGTCCCTCTTTAATCGCCTCAACAATCGTCTTGAAATTATTGTCGAGCAAAACCATGTCGGCCGTTTGTTTTGAGACCTCGGTACCCGAACCAACAGCAAGACCAATGTCCGCAGCCTTAATCGCAGGTGCGTCATTGACTCCATCTCCCGTCATAGCAACAGTTTCGTTATGACGCCTGAGGGCACGGACAATGCGAAGCTTATGCTCAGGGACAACACGAGCAAATACTTGAATTCTCTGTACGACGTCAAAAAGCGCATCATCAGAAAGTACATCGATCTCGTTACCAGTGATTACTTGATCGTCATCTTCAAGAATACCCGCTTGACGTGCAATCGATGCCGCCGTTTCTCTGTGGTCCCCGGTAATCATCACCGGTCGCAGCCCTGCCTGTCTTGCGGAATCAACGGTCTTTTTTGCCGATTCTCGCAAAGGATCTTGCAGCCCAATCGCTCCTGCAAAATGCAGATCGCAAACATCTTCCTCTGTATATGTGTCGCGTTTTTCCATCACGCGTGTCCCGGCGATAAGGACACGCAATCCATTTACTGCCATCGCTTCAGAAAGCCGTAGAATACGGGCATGACCATCGTCGGTCATATCCATCTGCTTAAGAAGATATTCTGGAGCTCCCATGGCATAAACCGTTACCTCACCATGTTCGTCGAAGAATTTTGCCGAGTATTTTTTCTCAGAATCAAAGCTCACTGAACCAACACGTTTTCGACCCTCTACTCCCGTCCACAGTTGTTCCTTTCCATTCGTGAGGCGGGAATTCGGCCTTGCAAACGATTCGTAAATGGCGATATCAGTCGGCGTTCCCGCATACCGGATACTGCCATTCGCCTCTTCAGGAGCAGCATCTTGCGCATGCAAAAAAATGTCTTGAATGATTTTTCCTTCCGGGCTCTCACGATCAACCAACCCACGCATGCTTCGGAGTTCAACCACGCGCATATCTCCTGTCGTAAGTGTCCCGGTCTTATCCATGCAAATAACAGATACGCTTCCAAGTGTTTCAGAAGCAACAATGTGACGAACAAGCGCATTCTTTTTCAAAATACGCTGCATTCCAACCGCAAGAATGACGGTTACTCCAACCGCAAGTCCTTCAGGAATCGCTGAGACAGCAAGTGCCACGGCGATTTCAAGACTATGCACAAAATTGGTCCCACGAAGAAGACTGAGAAGAATAACCACAATTGCAATAATGAAAACCATGCCACTCAATACACGCGCGAGCCTGTCGAGTTCTTGTTGCAATGGCGTTTTCTCATCCTGAACCTCTGCAACAAGCGAGCCAATACGCCCAATTTCTCGCTGATTCCCTGTTGCTGTGACAACAAATTCAGCATTTCCACGCAGAACCGATGTTCCTGCAAAGACCATATTCGTCCTGTCACCAAGCCCAAGTCTCTCTGTCCTCTGTGCCAGGATACTGGTCATTTTCGCAATCCCCATCGATTCACCCGTTAGAGCAGCTTCATTGACTTCAAACCCTTCTGCCAAAACCATCCTTCCATCGGCAGTAATTTGATCACCTTGGTGCAGAATCATCATGTCGCCCGGCACAACCTTAGATACATCAATCACTTTCACGATACCCTCTCGACGAACGCGCGCTTCTTCAGGTAAATACGATTTTAGCGCTTCAAGCGAACGATCCGCTTTTAACTCTTCAACAAACCCTAACAATACATTTACGATAATTGCTGTCGAAATAACGGATACATCAAGCCATTCCGTAAGAAGGGCTGAAAAGCCCGCAGCAACAATAAGCACAATCATGAACGGGCTACGGAATTGTGCAAAAAACAGATGAACAGGAGAAACCCGCTTTGAATTATGCAGATTATTGCTTCCGTATTCGTGAAACAGTTCTTGGGCGCGCGTATTACTCAATCCATTTTTTGAACTCGAAAATGCATCTAAAACATCGTCCGAAGTTTGTAAATGCCAAGCAAATTGAGAATCAGAAGCACTCATGAGGATAGTATACAGGAGCGTCGGTATACGGTGTTTAAGGTTCGTTTCGTTATAACGATTGGACAGCTCGGTGTTCTTTCGATTAATGCCTTGCCGTTAAATACACTCCCTCCACCTGCTCTGCAACCTTATCCCAAGAAAAATCATGCTCAACAATCGCGCGTGCCTCTTCCCCACCATCATGAACACGCGATGTACTCCGAAGAAGCGACTGAAGCTTTTTCGTTAAATCATCCACATCTCCTTTCTTAAATGTCTCCCCGGATTGCTTAATCGCCTCTTTATTCCCTGCGATATCGGAAACAAGCGGCATCACCCCCGCTGCCATTGCTTCGAGCACGACAACAGGCAAACCTTCTGAATCGGAAGGATGTACATACAAATATGCTCCGGCAAAAATCTTCTCTACCACATCATGTGGCTGCCTTCCTAAAAACCGAATCCGATCATCCCCATCCGCTAGGGCAAATAATGCATCAACATAGCGAGCAGTATCGCTTGTATCGCCAACGAGAACGAGTCTGCGAGTCGTTCTCAGTCGTCGAAACGCCTCAATTAAATAATGTAGGCCTTTTTCTGGCACAAGGCGTCCTACAAACAGGATATACTCTTTCGACTTGATGCTAAATGCGGCCAGCGCCTGGTCTAAGTCTTTTTTCTTATACGCAACAATCTCTGCGCCATTTGGTATATACACCACCTGTTTTCCGAATGTTTCGCGACAATACATCTGAATTTCATGCGAGACGGCAATGGTGTAATGCGGAAAAAGCACTGAAGCACGCTCTGAACATCGCAAATACATCCGGCCAAATAACCCCCATTTTGCATGTAACGCATCGCGCGCATGAAAGGTGGCGATGACAGTTGTTTTTGGTCGGAACAGCCGAACAAGCGCACCAAATGTTGACGCACCTACGCCGTGGTAATGAACAATGTCGTAAGGATGCAGGACTACGTGAAGCGTCGCAACAAAGGCATGTATACCAGCCTCAACCCCTTTTATTGGGATCGTTGGAAGATAGACAAGTGGAATAGTGTCGATATGCGACTCAGGCTTCGCATAGTATCGCCGACGCGCAGCAACTCGCACGGCATGACCAGCCTTAAGAAGTCGAAGCGATACTTGCCGCACATGCTCCTCAATGCCCCCAAAACGCGTTGCATCGCCAATACCTTTTTGTCCAATCATGAAAATACGCATAGCAGAAGTATAACAAACCGTGTACCACCACACCTGGGCGTTAAAAGGGTGCTACATGAACCAAACGCTCCGTAACCAAGTTACGGAATGATGGGTTCATCGTTGATGTTAAACGAGCGAAGCGATTTTGTCACAACGTTCCGCAGTATGCGAAGTCCCGCCCTTCTTTATCAGCACAAACTTTCACTTCACAACAAATCTAATTTACCGCTTTAAACTCTCAATTTCAAGAGCGGGATTTGAGTGAAGTGAAGAAGAAATTATTGATTTTTTTCCTTAAATTTAGGGCTTTTTTTAATTTTTTTGTCCTTCGTAACTTGACAGGTGGGAAGAGGTCTGCTATGATGTAAAGTCGCAATTCCGCGACTAATGTAGGAGGACAACATGAAGTACGCTTTTGTTCGGTACGACGTAAATCGCAAGGTTGCCGATGGCGGCACCAGCTTCCATAGCGTTCTGATCAAGGGAGAGGCGTCTGAAACCCGCGAATCCTGCCAGAGGTGGATCGAGGAGAACTTCTCGCCCAACGGCCCGGTCAGGATCCTCTACCGATTCGAGGTACCGGAGGTGTGGACAGAGGATGCGGGCGAGTTCGACGGCTGCCTGAACAGCGCCCTCGATGCGGTGACGGGTCTCGACGCACTCACTAACAGTCCTCTGGCGTCCGACCTTCTCGGCGCGATCTTCATGGCGGGGTTCACCTGTGGTATGAGGTTCGACTCGGAACTGCAGTCGGCGTTCTACCGAGGTGGCGCAGCCAAGAATAAGTAGCTATCGTGTACTTCCGTCAAAGACGCCCTGTTCGAGACATCTTGGACAGGGCGCTTCACTTTCTGAGAGAAAAAATTGAAAAGAGCCCAATTAAAAATGAAAAGCAAAATCAATAATTTCTTCTTCACGCAACCGCATACTCAGTGTTGTGCGATGTCGCGTAGCGATGAGCACGACAGCGACGATAGGCGCCGCCGTTGTGACGAAGAAGCGAAGCGATTTTGTCACAACGTTTCTGCATATGCGATGTTTTGCGTAGCAAATATGGGTGAATTGAGTAGGAGGTACGACGACGAACGGACCGCATATTCTGTGTTAGGCGATGGATAAATAATTTTCTATCTATTCATGTGAATTGCCAAAACCGTCGGTCTCAATCCTAAAGCGCGGCAGCCGAGGAGTCTGGAATCTCCTGCTAGTAAGTTTGGTTGGTGTCCTTCTCGGAAAAGAACTACAGGAGCGGGTATGACTGCACCGTTCCTGAGTCCATCTTCGATTTTTTGAAAATCACGTTTGCCTTCCAGATGCTCATGTATTTGTTCACTTGTCCATGTTGTGTCTCGAGAATCACAATTTTTCATATTTTCCCACTCTTCATCACTAAGCTCCTGTAGCTCTGCTCGTTTGAATGCTTCGATAAGGGAATTAAGAGCAATTCCAGACTCCTTGGCATGTCTTTCAAGTTCTCCCATTTCTTCTGCAAGTGATGGTTTTAGCCATTGAGGTTTTGGCAATTCATTTTCTGCGCCAGCTTCATATGATGGAAATTCACTCATATTGATAGTTTAAAAATTTTAAATCTTTCGCCTAACGGCGGCGCCTGATGCGATCGTTTCGAGAGATAAAACCGAAGGTTTTAGATCGAGAAATGTCGCATAGGCGCTGCCGTTGTGACGAAGAAGCGAAGCGATTTCGTCACAACGTTCGCGCATATGCAGAGTTGTTGCGCGGTACAATTTAGCGCGGAGCGCTCTACCGCGCAACAATTTGGGTGAGCGACCGCAAGGAGCGAACTGCATATGCGCTGTTGTACGATGTGCGGCTTTCTTATTCTTTTACCGGTGTTCCTTGGTGAAATTTTAATTTCCAACCTTTCGGCGTTTTGACCCAGATAGAGCTTCTATTACCTACCTCTACTTCTCCATCATACTCAACTTCGCTGGTGTAAGTAACCTGAATGACATCTTGGGCGATGGGGCGCATTTCAAAATTTTTAAAAGGTAGCCTTGCTTTGATTTCATCCCGACGTGCACCAAGCGTATCTTCCCGTTGGTATATGCGCCCCGATCGCCCGAATTCAAAAAAATCCGGAGCAAGTACACTTTCCATATATACTCTGTCAAATCGTGTTTCAGCTATCCACATTGAATCTTCAAGCTGCCTTAGTTTTTCACGGTCCTCCTTGCTAATCTCAATCTCTCGTTCGTGGCTCATAGCTAACTCTTTTTTTGAATTCATATGTCATTCAGGTTACGTTAGTAAATGATTTTAAGAAAGCCGCATTTCGTACAGCGGCGGCGTGTATGAGAAGTTTCGCCGACTTCCTTATCCTTATTATAGAGGAAGTGAAATTTGGGTGAAAGAAAAAGTGCAACCTTTGAAAATTATTACGCATTTTTTTCTTGAACCTCATACACGCTGTTATGTGCTGTTGGTTGCCGATTTAATCGCACTGAATATTGAATGATAATCAATACTTTCAAAGTCGGTAGTGTCTATGTCAAAAACTTTGCCTCCTATATTAAGGGCCCGATATTCGCCTTTTAGTAGAACTTCTTTGAACTCATCATAGTTTTGATCGTCAACGTGACCTGGATGACGCTCGCGAGATTCCGAACGCTTTTTGAAACGCTCAAAGAGAATTTCGCCGTCGGTTTTGCACATTACTTGCATTGCCTGAAAATCATATTTTTTCTGCAAATCAAGGAATCTCTCTTCGTCATATTCAGGTTTCAGTGGTGTTTCTATGATGAATGAATTTTTTGACTCTAGCAGCGTTTCGATGAGGTGATAGAGAATGTTATAACTTGCAATCCCTAGCTTCTTTGACCATTCACGATCTTTCACGCCAAGAGAATCAAAGAGAGATTCCTTGATGTCATCACGACTAATTAAAGGCAGGCGAAATTCTCGTGCTATTTTCTTTGCAAGAGTCGTTTTTCCGGTACACGGAGGGCCCGATATTATTAAAAGCAAAGTTTTTGACATGTTTTTATTTTAACTTAGGCAACCAATTGCACATAACGTTTGCGTGTGTGAGAAGTTTCGCCGACTTTCTTCATTTTATAAATAGAGGGGGCGAAATTTGGGTGAAAGAAATAGTGCAACCTTTGAAAATTATTACGCATTTTTTTCTTGAACCTCATACACGATGTTGTACGATGTTGCGAGACAACCGTCGTTGCATTATTCCGTTCTATCTAAAATTATTCTTTGCTTAAAACCACCACGTTCTTTCGCTTTTTTCTGGCGGACTTCTTCGAGCATCTGCAAATCCACACCTTTCAGAGCGCAAATTGCGTGTAAAACTTCTAAAATATCAGCGGCCTCTTCCACGCTTGGATTTTCTAGAAATTCACCGACTTCTTCGTGCAACTTGCGCGTCAAAGCTTCCTCGTACTCTTTTTCTTCAGCAATATGAGTAATCGGCGTCTCACCTTTATTTTGTATGATCTCGGGAATGTTATCCCTGACTAATTTGTTGTATTCCATAAGAAAAAGCGGAATTAATATATAATAGGTTGTCTTGCGATTTCGTCACAACGTTTCTGACATGCGAAGTTGAAAACCCCCGCCTCCTAGTTCAATCTTATCAATAAGAGCAGGGTTTTCAATTTGGGTGAGGGCTTTCATAAAAAGCCCGAACCACATGTCCAGTGTTAGCTGAAATATTCCTTTTCTTTTCCTACGATAGTCGGTTGTTTTGAAAATTTTCAAATTTCTTTTCGACAATGAGGAGGAAGAGCGAATATTAACAATTTAACACACAAATGGTAGTTTGTAATGTCATTTCTTGACCCGATCAGCTGTGGTTAGCTGGTATTGGAGGAGTCCATGAATCGCACGATCAGGCTGACCGAGCTGTCTTTCGAGGACGGCATCACCAGACGGGACTCTGAGGTGAAGTACTTCGTTCAGGCGGAGTACAGCTACGTGGAAAATGAGGTCATCATGGGCCTTTACGCTGGTGACGAACACTTCGACCGAGTGTGGAGCTTTCCGATCGAGCTCCTGCTCGAGGGCCGAGTGGTCGACTTCAGCAACTTTGAAGGCCCTTACATCCTCGCCGATGCAGTACTTGCAATCGTCGCCGAGAACACGTCCGTCAGGCTCCACTTCGTGGAGGACCGAAGCGTAGTTAGCATCACGGTTTGTGATGAGACCGTCTCTCACCCTCTGGACAACGACGTGGCTCGCCGGATGTTCAGAGGGATCTGACCTCCGATCGACTCCCCGCCCCCTACGAACCGCCTACTGGTTCATCTGGTGGGCGGTTCTTCGTTTTAGAAAGAAATTTGAAAATTTTAAAACAATTGGGCGACAGCCCAGAAAAGAAAAGGAATATTTCAGCTAACAGCGACGATAGGCGCCGCCGTTGTGACGAAGAAGCGAAGCGGTTTCGTCACAACGTCAGGGATATGAGAAGTTGCGACCGTAAGGAGCAATTTGGGCGGAGGATTTTGTACAAAGCCGTAGCCTCATACACGCTGTTATATTCCCGAAGGGCTGAAATTTAGTGCAACGTCCCGAAGGGAAATTTTAGAGTTGTCGTGTCTAAAACAAAATTGTAGTCGGGCACACACTAATTCTCAAATATTTTTTCAATCAATTTAAATTCTTTTTTATGGCAATCAAACTCAGCTTTTATTCCTAATGGCAAAATCCATTGCGGATCAGTATGACCAAAATCCATATTCGTGATTATCGGAAGACTTAAATTATTAAACTCAGTATTTACCACATTGAGAACATTTTCGTTTAAACTTTTCTTTTCATCTTCAGAATAGTCTCTTGGTCTTCCGATAAGCAATGCGGAGATTTTGTCAAACACTCCTTGTATTCCATAGTTTCGTAGCATCCATTTGACTTGGTCTGGAGATGGCTTGTCTTCAGATGTTTCTAAGAAAAGGATTTTGCCATTCCAAAAATCATCATTAGGCCAATATTTTGTGCTTTTCATAAATTCAAGAACCTCAATACAACCGCCAAATAATTCTCCTTGAATTTTTGAACTTCCTTGTAAAATATTCCAGCCAGTATTTTTTGACATTGGTTTTACTTGCCCGACATTGGACTTGTCTCCCCAATCCAAATATCCCTCGGAATAAGAATCATATGACTTGTATTCATAATTTTCTGGATTTTCAAATAAGATTGTTTTGACATGCTCTTGGAAATTTTTCCCTAATGCATCCCATTGAGAAAATCCTGCCATGATTGCAGGACCATGTAGAGTGACAAGTCCTAATTGATTAAAGTATGTCAAAAGAGTGGTTGTATCAGAATAACCGATGATGATTTTTGGGTTTTTCCGAATTACATCTACACTTAGAAAAGGCATTATTCTTACAGAATCATCCCCGCCGATTGATACAAAAATTGCTTTCACTTCTTCATCAGCAAAAGCATCATTTATATCTTTGGCTCTAAATTCCGGATTTTTGTAAAGATAATCTGCATCTTTTCTTGCAGAGGGATATTCTTTAATTTTAAGACCTAAATTTTCAAGCGTCTTAATGCCTGATTCATAAATATGAGGAAAAACACTTGGTCCGCCCCACGATGGAGATACAATTGCAACGATATCTCCTTTCTGTAATTTTTTTAGTTTGATTGCCATACTATTTTGATAAATTGATTGATTTATATAATTTGTATGCCCGACTACTCCTAATTAATTTGCACGACAATTGAATATACGGTGGCGCCTGATGCGTTCGTTTCGAGAGATAAAACCGAAGGTTTTAGATCGAGAAATGTCGCATAGGCGCTGTTGTGCGATGTTATAAAATATTAAATTTTATCCTTACAATTTTAATACAGATTTCAAAGCGGCTGGAAGTTCGTTTACTCCATCGTCACCGCTAAAATGTTTCATATCTTGTTGAATAATAATGTCTGCGCTGAGGTTATTCCTGAAGAAGTCGGCATAATGAAGCGAAACATACGGATCATTGGATGAATGAATGGCTACAAATTTATCGCAGTGAGATTTTATTTTAGACCAATCTATTTTACTTTGGAAAAATGTGTCCAATTCATCATAGCCCAGATTTGAAGTGAAACCAGCGACTAAAACTGCGCCGCCAATTTTTTGATCTGCCTTGAGCGACTCGATATATCTCAATATTATAATACTACCCAAACTATGACCAACGAAATAGCAGTTTTCATCTGGGCTACCGACAAGTTTTTTCAAATGATCTAGCCATTCATTCATCTTTGGTTTCGCTGAATTTGGCATCAAAGGAACAATTACCTCAAACCCGTGTTTCTCCAAATCATTCTTGAGCCAAGGATACCACCCATGTTCGGGTGAACCTTCCCAGCCGTGTATTAAAATTGCTTTTTTCATAATCGTAAAATGTAATATTTTTTATTTCGTCACAACGTCAGTTGTATCTGATGTTGCGAAGCAAATATGGGTGGAACGTAGCGGAACCGCATAGCCAGTGTTATGTGCAATACCCTTCGTCCGTCATCTTTGTCATAGCAAACCTTTACCAGAATTGATAACAATGATTTTATCTTCCTTTTTTATTTTCAAATCTGACAACACCCCAAATACAATAGCACTGGAAGGCTCACATTTGATGTATTTTTTTGCAAGTGAGTAGGCTTGTTTTATTGTTTCTTCTGACAATCTAATTACTTTGTGTTTGCGCCAAAATATTGATTTCATTTTTGAGGAATAAGGTGTCCAGGGAGTGTGAAGTTTATCAGCAAAAGACGGACTACTTTTTGGCGCAACACCAATAAGCGTGGTATTCAATTTGTATTTTTTTATTCCATTAAACAAGCCTGCGAACGTCTCGCCGCTACCCACTGGCGTGATTAAAAAATTTGGCCGGCTGTTTTTGATTTCTTTGATGATGTCCTCATATGCATCGTGCCAGCCATTAGTCACGTCCCAGATGACTTCCTCGTCAGTTTCTCTCGCCAAAGAAATAACCTCTTCAGGTTTGAGTATGTGAGATGACAAATCAACCTGAATAACTTTGCAAGAAACGGTGACGAGATTTTCGTAAATTGTGGCAGGAAGTTTTTTATCAACAATACAGACGACTTTAAGATTGGAGCCGTTGGCAAATTTGGCGAGAGAAACGCCAGCATTTCCGGACGTGATGAGTGCTAGCTTATCAATATGTTCATCCAGCGCTTTCTTGACGATAGCTTCGGAGCGCCTATCTTTGTATGTCCCAAATGGATTTTTAGACTCGTCTTTAATAAAAAGATTAGGCAGACCAAATTTTTTACAAAAATATTCTTCTTTAATTAAGGGGGTGTTGCCTGATTTATATTTCATAATGACAAAATCATTGTGACATTGTATAAAAACATTTCTACAATGTCAGCAATAAGGACGAAGGGCATTGCACATAACGGCGGCGCCTGATGCGATCGTTTCGAGAGATAAAACCGAAGGTTTTAGATCGAGAAATGTCGCATAGGCGCTGTTGCGACCAACGGGAGCGAGAATGTAGGTGAAGGCCGAGCCGAGGCCTGAACCGCATATCGTGCTGTTAGGCGAGGGTTCATTTTGGCTTCCTTATTATTTAATCAAGAAAAGATCCAAAATGAAAGCGCAGCGCCCCCTTACGTTTATTTTTCCAAACTGCTTTTCACACCAGCTTTCGCTACTTGACAGTTTGCCCACCTCATGGTAATCTGCAACGTCCTTTGGACTGCGCCTCAAGTGGGGCGTAAACCCGCACTTTGGAAGAAGAAATGAAAGTCAAGACTTTCGTGGTCGGATTGGTCGATGGGGTGGTCCCATCGTTGACACGACTCGACGAATGCGTCGCCGAGCTCGGTAATGTCGTCATCCACAGCTTGGTCGACACCGTCTACTCGGCGGATAGCAATTCGTTAGGAAGACCGCCGGGTGAGCGCATCGCTCGAGTGATCGTCTACACACCCGAGAGCAGGTAGCCCCCCGTGTTTGCACGCAACATCGTCAAACACGGGCGGGCAAACACATTCACTCTACCGAGTGTTTTTTTATTGTACAAAATTTTCATGAAAAGCGATTTGATAAAATAAATGTCGCCTAACGGCGGCGCCTGATGCGATCGTTTCGAGAGATAAAACCGAAGTTTTTAGATCGAGAAATGTCGCATAGGCGCTGTTGTGCGATGTCGCGTAGCGATGAGCACGACAGCGACGATAGGCGCCGCCGTTGTGACGAAGAAGCGAAGTGATTTCGTCACAACGTTTATGAATATCTGATGTTTTCATCCCGTTTCATGGAGATAAAGTTTATTTTTCAGGCATTCTTTGTTCGTAAATATTCCGCCCAGATATTCATTGTTATGTGATGTAGCCAGAAATTTCTATTCCTAAATTATTTTGTTGGTAATTTATTGTTTGACTTCGATGCTTTCCGAAGCAATATTTTTTTGCTTATCTTTCTTGCCCACGACTAATTGATAGATTTTTCTTACAACAATAATGAATACTACAAACCCTACAATTTCAGCGACTGCCTCAAGATTTGCTGCTGCCCTTGGGCCTGAAATTCCCATCGGACCTAACACAAATGGCCCAGACAATAAAAGCGTGTATTTAGCGATCATCCATGCGACGTAACCTACTAATACACTTGCGATACCTCCGAGTATTTTTTTTCATAAGCTTTTGAATAACGTTATGTAATTGGTTAAATTTTATCACAAGCTATGTTCGACCTGAAATAAATTGCCAAAAAAATCTAAAAAATAATAAAGAAATTTCTGGCTATTTCACATAACGTTTCTGAATATCTGAAGTTGCGATAGCAATTTGGGTGAAGCGAAGCGGAACCAGATATTCAGTGTTATCGGATGTAATTTTTTATTTATCTTTTTTCAGCCATGCATTGCTGATCCACTTTTTATCAATAGCTTCTTCTAAGTCGATACCGAGAAGATGAGCATTGACCATTGCCATACCAACAACATCAGCAAGCTCTTTTGCCACCTCTCTTTTTGAAACATCTTCCGTCACATGTTTCTCTGGACGACTCTTTTTTCTATGAATCAAAACTGCTTGCGAAAATTCACCAACCTCTTCATATAATTTTATCAATGCGAAATCTTCGTCAATTTCAACATCATACTCCTTACCGTAACGGATAGCATTCTCCACTACTTTTTGTTGTATATCTTTGAATTTCATAAAAAGAAAAATTAAAAATTATTTCCGATAACGGCGGCGCCTGATGCGATCGTTTCGAGAGATAAAACCGAAGGTTTTAGATCGAGAAATGTCGCATAGGCACTGTTGTGCGATGTCGTGTAGCGATGAGCACGACAGCGACGATAGGCGCCGCCGTTGTGACGAAAAAGCGAAGCGATTTCGTCACAACTCGTTTTTATCCGAACATTATAATACGATTTTAGCAATTATTGTACATAATACGAACTATCCCTGTTGTTGAGGCAGCCTTATTCGATTATGCCATTTGACATGAAATCCACCAAACACCTTCTAGCGGTGGATTCTTACCCCATCAAAAGAAAAACACCCAAGCTTTCACTTGCGTACTTTTCTGGTGCGCCGGGTGGGATTCGAACCCACGACCACGGGCTTAAAAGGCCCTTGCTCTACCAACTGAGCTACCAGCGCTTGCTTGTTATTTTTTCCCTTTTTTACTCAGGACTCCGTATCTCACATTCGTCATCCCTGCGAAGACAGGAATCCATCGAGTAGATTCTTCTGCTTAGGTCAGAGGCCTACACTTCCGCCGACACTCTTCGAGCTTCGGACGGGCAGGCAGGATGACAGTAAGCAGTTTGGTGGCACGATGATAGCAAAAAACAAAGAATAAATCAAGTTTTCGCCAATCCAATCATATCTAATATCTTCTCTGCGCCGCCTTGTTCAAAGACAATCCTCGCCGCCGATTCCATTTTTGCTTGTGTTGAACGGTCATTTGCAAGCTTCAGCACCTCTTGCTTCATGACCTGAGGATTCACATGAGTAAGTCGAATCGCCGCTCCCCGTTTTTCATATAGCCGTGCATTCTCTTCCTGATGCCCTGAAAGAGGCATCAAAATCGCCGGTTTTCCGTACCCTGCAAGTTCCATAAGGGTCCCCATTCCTGCCCTGCAAACGACAATATCGGCAGCGGCATACCAACGTGCCATTTCTCCATCAAGCAACTCCTCGACCGCATACCCGTCGGTGGAACGAAGGTTTTCCGGTTTTTTCCCTTTTCCTGAAAGATGCAGCACATTCACCTCTTTAAGTAAATCAGGAAGAATAGACGCGAGCATAGTATTGATTTGTACGGCTCCCGTCCCCCCACCAAAAAAGAATACCGTGGGCTTTTTTGGGTCAAGGTGTTTTTCCTGCATGAATGCAAATGTACCCCTCTCTACCTGTGGTTTCCGAATCAGCGCGCCTACATGTTCGGTACGACGTTTGAAATGCTGCCGCGTTTCATCCCATGTTACACTAATATGCTCTGCAAACGGTGCGACCACTTTATTTGCAAGAAGTGGGAGCGCGTCAAGCTGATGGACCCAAACCGGAATTCCCAGCATTTTTGCGGCATACACAACAGGAATTCCAACATACCCTCCCGCAACAAATACCCGCTCTGGACGAATATCTTTGAGCAACTTGATCGCCTGCGCTGTTGCGAGCACCAGATGCGGAGCAATAAACGGCCAAAGATATGTTCGCGTCCTGTCGAGTTTTGGAGCAGATAATGCATGAAATGCGGCACCGGTTGCCACAATAAGTGCGCGTTCTGGACCATGCGGCGTTCCAATCCAATGAAAACGCGCTGCCTCAACACGTTCTTTATATGCGTCTTGAACAGCAAGTAGCGGTACTACAGGGCCGAGGGTTCCCCCTCCTGCAAATACAATGCAATGTTTTAATCCTTCCATACCCCTAGTGTTTCATATGCGTCGAGATCTGCAAAATCACTCCGACAGCAGCAAGCGATATGGCAAGCGATGTTCCTCCAAAGCTGAGAAATGGAAGCGGGACGCCGGTAATCGGAAGTAGCGCCACCATTGATCCAATATTTAAAAATGCCTGCACGGCAAACCAGGCAGTAATACCCACGACAACATAACGTGCAAAACCAGCAACATGTTCAGCAATGTACAATGCACGCCACAGCATGAAGCCGTACGCTGTTAAAAACATAATCGTGAGCAAAAATCCAAGCTCTTCACTCATTACCGCAAAAATCGAGTCTCCGAGGACTTCGGGTAAGTACTGATACTTTTGCAGTGAGTGTCCGAATCCTCTTCCAAAAAATCCCCCTGAACCGATGGCTAGTAATGCTTGATTCACCTGGTATCCAACACCAAGCGGATCAAGTTCAGGGTGTAAAAATGTCGCAAATCGTTCTGATCGATACGGTGATGAGCTGATAAGCACTGCTAATGTTGTCACGCCAAATGCTCCTAAACCAAATAAATATGTCATTGGCCCACCTGCAACAAAGTAAACAATAAACGCCATGGCAGCAATAACGGAAAGTGTTCCCATGTCTGGTTGTAGAAGCATGAGCGCAGCAATGATGCCAAGTGAAAATAAAAACGGTACAAAGCCAGCATTGAAATCGGCAAGATCGCGACCACGTTTCTCAAGCCATGCAGCGAGATAAAAGAGAAACGTGAGTTTTACAATTTCCGCAGGTTGAAAAGATATTGGTCCAATAACCACCCAACTTTTTGCGAATGTCCCAAAATCTGTCCCTATTCCAGGAACGAAAACGAGTGCAAGAAGCAAGATAGATACTCCCATCATGAACAGTGCATACCGCTGATACAACGCATGTGGGAGGCGCATTGCAGCAACCATCAAGATCACTCCCGGGATGAAACCTTTTATCAACTGGTTTTTAATGTAGTAATAACTATCACCAAAACGTGCGAATCCAAGGGGACCTGAAGCCGATGCAAGCATAATCAGCCCGAAGATTGCCATCCCAATGGCGAGTGCAAGAAACACGTAATCAACATGCCCACGAGTTTGTGTCATAACTGTGTGATATCAATCATCGCAGCGTCTAAAAAGGCAAGAATAAGCCCTAGACTCGCTGCAATCCATGAAATCACCCAAAATCGCATAACAACTTTTGGCTCCGGCCATCCGAGTGCTTCATAATGGTGATGGATCGGAGCAACTTTGAATACTTTTTTCCCTCTGAATTTCTTCGAAAGAAGTTGAATGATCGTACTGACGGCCTCTAGAACAAAAACAAATCCAATAATTGGCAGCAACAGTGCTGAATTCGTAAACATTGCCACAACACCAAGAGTGACTCCGAGCGACATTGCCCCGGTATCCCCCATGAAAAATCGTGCGGGATATATATTGAACCACAAAAAGGCAAGTAATGCGCCCATCATTGCTCCACAAAATGCCGCAAGATCGTAACGTCCCTGTAGGAGTGCAATTCCTGCAAATGCTCCGAATGCCGAGACGAGCGTCCCACCAGCAAGACCATCAAGCCCATCGGTTTGATTCACAGAAAACGCCGTCCCTACAATCACAAGAACAAAAAGCGGCACAAACCAAATGCCAATATCAATAAATCCATAGAGCGGTACAAGCAGCACATGCCAATCAAGCTTATCGTAAAACCACCATGCACCAATAAGGGCAACAATCGTATAAAGTACCAGCCGATGACGAATATCAATTCCTCCCCCATTCGGACCAATCTTTCGTACATTGAAAAAATCATCAAGAAGGCCGATCACACCGGCAGCAACAAGGGTAAACAACGGAAGCCATGTTTCTTCACGTGTCAAAAAGCTGAATTCTGCAATACGGGAGCCGGGAAATAATTCTTTCAGCAACACGAGCGTAAGCGCAACAATAAGCACGGTCCCCCAAATCAGCACGCCGCCCATTGTTGGAGTCCCTGCTTTCTCCTTGTGCATTTTTGTAAAGATGGGCGCCTGTTTTGATGTACGTAATGATTTTCCAAGACGATATTTATACAAAAAATGCGTAAGAACCGGCGTCCAGACAATAGCGAGGACGAACGTAAGCGTCGTTAAAACAAGAATTTTAAGGAGAACAAAAGGCTCAAGCATACGTAAGATTGACAAGGACAACAAAAACCATCGCAATTGCAATAACCACATTTACGGCAATTGAAGTCATAAGGAGTAAATTTCGAAGAACACGATCTTTTTCAAAAATAGTCATTGCAAGAATAGTGTTCACAATAAGAACAAGTGCGCCAAAAGCAGGATACAAAAACATTTTCCACCACGGTCCTAGGCTATCTACACCAAAGTGAATATTGTAATGCAGTGGGATTGCCGGCTGTTCTTGAATATCAGGGAAGAGGCGCCAAATAGGAAGTAGAACAGAAAATGCGAGAGAAATCAGTGAAAGCCCAACCGAAACAACAACAAGCTTTCGTTTGCGGGTGCTCTTTTTCGGTGACAGGAGAGCCATGAATGGACTTTGTCGTTTCTTGTTCATGTCACTGCTTCTACAGAATGAATTTGAGGAATATGCTCACGCATGAGACCTTCGATTCCCATTTTTAGCGTCATGCGAGAAAGCGGGCAGCCTTTACAGCCACCTAAAAACCGCACATAAACGGTTTTCTCTTCTTCATTATACTCTATGAGTTCAATATTCCCGCCATGCCGCGCAAGGGCCGGCCGCGCAAGCTCTAAAACGGCTTCAATTCGGTCTAACATGGGAAGAACGGTAGCACAGGGCATAGGGTGTAGGGAATAGGTCAAGTTTCAGCTGTCAGGTTGGAGGTTGTGGGCTAAGCGTACGGTGAATGAGGCGCGGAGCTGCAAGCCTGTAGATGCGGTGATTTGAGTGCTTCTTTCAATCAAAAAACCGGCGCTTGGCCGACTTTTTGTTTATTTCCCTGTGAATACTTCTACAAAGGTTTTCTTTGAGAGTGCTCCGTGGAAATTTGGCATCATTTTCTTTCGAAACTTCACAATGCCGTCTTTGATCGCGTAGAGGGTATCGTCCTTCCCTTTGCGTACACCGACGCCTGGGCGATACTTTGTTCCGCGCTGTTTGATGATAATTTGCCCAGTGGTTACCACTTGTCCATCAGACTTTTTAAGGCCGAGTCGTTTTGCAACGGAATCTCGACCGTTACTAGTGGATCCTTGGGCTTTTTTATGCGCCATAGGGTTGGTTTCTTAGATCAGATAATTCCCGGAGATATTACAATAATGGGGTAAAATTGTCAAGATAGCGCGAACTTTCGGCTGTTAGCAATTATCGGTGCCGCTTTGCTGCAACCTCTAAAAACTTCATAAATAATGGATGCGGGCGAAGTGGACGGCTGAGGAATTCCGGGTGGAATTGCACACCTATAAAGAATGGATGATTCTGAATTTCGACCATTTCAACCAAATTTTTCTCAGGATTCACCCCTGAAACCACAAGTCCAGCCGACTCAAGCTCTGCCCAATAGGCATTATTGAATTCATAGCGATGTCGATGCCGCTCCATCACCCGTTCGGCCCCATATGCCGTATGCGCCACAGTCCCTGGTGTCACCGCGCAGGCATATTCTCCAAGACGCATGGTTCCGCCATAGGTCTTATCGCGAATCACCGTTTCTTGTCCTTCCATCAGGTGAATAACGGGATGCGCCGTTTGCGCATCGATTTCCTGTGTATGTGCATCACTCCAACCCAGCACATTTCGTGCATATTCGATCACAACACATTGCATCCCATAGCAAAGCCCAAAATACGGAATTTGCTGCTCTCGTACATATTGAATGGCCTTGATCTTCCCCTCAATACCGCGAGAACCGAACCCTCCTGGAATTAAAATTCCATCATAGGCAGAAAGCTCGCTTACTTGCTCTGGCTTTTCTTCATAGGTCTCTGCATTTAACCAGTGAATCTCTGGCTTTACCCCTTGATACGCAGCCGCGTGCTTGATCGCCTCGAGTACAGAAAGATACGCGTCTGAGAGGACAAATTTTCCTGTTGAGAAATATTTCCCAATCACACCAATTTTTACTGATGTCTTCGCTTCGGTAATCTTATTAGTAAATGCTCGCCATTCTGAAAGATCATTTTGACGCGGCGAAAGCCCAAAATGCTTGAGAACAAGTTCAGCTAATTGTTGTTGTTCGAACAACTCGGGAATGTGATAAATGCTTTTTGCATCCGGTGCAGAAATGACATGATTCCAAGCGACCGAACAAAAACGGGAAATTTTCTCCTTCCGCGGCTGGTCAAGCTCGAGCGTTGAACGACAAATCACAAAATCCGGCTGAATTCCCGTTCCATTGAGTGTCCGTACCGCATATTGCGTAGGCTTTGTTTTCATCTCCCCAATCGATGGTGGGACAGGAAGATAGCTAACCAGAGCAAAGCCAACATCATCCGGAGTATCGACATGCATCATGCGCGCTGCTTCAAGGAAGAGGAGATTTTGATATTCCCCAACAGTTCCACCTACTTCGACCAATGTAATTTCTGCATCTGCTTCTTCTGCTGCCGTTTTTATACGGGTAATCACTTCTTCTGGCACATGGGGAACCACCTCAACACATTTTCCTCCGTATTCTAAATTCCGCTCACGCTCAATGACGGACCGATACACACGCCCCGTCGTCATATAATTTGCTTTCCCAATATCAACACCTAGAAAGCGTTCGTACGTACCAATATCTTGATCTGTTTCATCGCCGTCTTTTGTGACAAATACCTCACCATGCTCAACAGGATTCATCGTTCCTGCGTCAACATTCACATATGGGTCGACTTTAATCGCCGTGACACGATATCCTTTTGCTTTCAGCGTAAGACCTAGTGCTGCAGCTGATGTCCCTTTTCCAACACCGCTCATGACCCCGCCAACAATAAACAAAAACTTTCTATGCATAGTTACTCCAAAATCAATGTGAGTGTTGCTTCAAATCCTAGAGGAGATTCGAGCACTACCTCATATTCACCAAGCTCTTTCACACCATTCCATTTTATCCATTCTTTTTTGACATCAATCTCTTCCGCCTTCAATAACGTAACAATATCTTTTGCACCAAATGTCGCAAAGAGTTTTTGATTCTCAGATTTAGGTGCAGCAATCAGCTCGAGCCCGTCAATCACTGCCATTAAATCGCGCTCAGCGTGCTCCGACTGCCTTTCCCGATTCGATGCAGCGCGATCGCGATCTTCCATTTCACGAAGTGACACATCTGTCGCTTCGACTGCCAGATGCTGCGGGAAGAGAAAATTTCTTGCATACCCATCGGAAACTTCAACAACATCTCCCTCTTTTCCATGACCTTTTATGTCTTCAAGCAATATCACCTTCATATAGCGTCAGTTTATCATGATTCATCAAGTGTCCCTTTACTTTTCATGATCTCAAGGGCCTTTGTGAGTATTGGTCGCATATCTTTGTATGAAGATTTCTCCACGACATCTTCTACAGGGGTCCACTTCACCTCATAAATACGCTCTCCTTTTTCCTGCAACTTTGGGCGCTTTACACGTGCGTAATAGGGCGCTTCAAAAAGATAGTAGTAAATATACTTGTGAATGAGTCGTCCCTTAAATACGAATCTGTCACGAAACCAAATATCAATATGATCAAGAGAGGCTTTCATGCGCAAATTACGAAGCCCAACTTCTTCAGAAACTTCTCTCCGTGCAGCATTTTCATATGATTCTCCACGACGCACATGCCCTTTTGGAAAGGTCCATTTCCCATATGAATCCTTTACCATGGCAAAATACAGCCCGCTCCTTGTGCGCTTATATACAATCCCACCCGCCGATACCTCAACGCGGGGACGCTCTTGCTTACGCCGATTAATTCCCTGTCTTGAGGAAATTGAGCGCCGCGTCGATTTGCGGGGTGTTCTCTGCATTATAATCGTCAATCGTGTATTCAACGTAAATATCTGGCTCTATACCAACGTCTTGAATCGAGTGCCCATTTGGTGTCAGCCATTCTGCTACCGTAATCTTTAGCGCAGATCCATCGCCGTATTCAAAGTAGTCTTGAACCGAACCTTTTCCGAAGCTCTTCTCTCCCATAATTGTCGCATATCCGTAATCACGAAGCGCTCCTGCCAGAATTTCTGATGCAGATGCAGATCCTCCATTCATCAGCACAACGGTTTTCAAATTTGCCAATTCCCCACGACCAGAAGAAAAAAATGGATTTTGGCGATCACCAATACGCTCTATCACAACAGGCTCATCTTGCACCCAATACCCAGCGAGGTCAATAGCTGTACTTAAGAGACCACCAGGATTATTACGCAAATCGACAATAAGCGCACTTGCCCCTGCAGCGATAATATCTTCTGTCGCTTGTTCGAATAGAAGACTTGTCTCTTCGTTAAACATATACACATCTATAACGGCAACACCGTCAGGACGAATTTCCCAAGCAACGCTATCAAGGTGAATTTCTGCGCGAATAATCGAAATATCAAGAATCTCCCCATCCCGCAACATGGTCAGCTTGACTTCCGTGCCTTCTTCGCCGCGGATGCGCTGAACGGCTTCGGTAACAGTGAGGTCATACGAATCTTCGTCATTGATTGCAAGAATGGCATCACCTGCACGCACTCCAGAAGTCTCTGCAGGCGAACCTGTGAGAGGAGCAATCACAACTAATTGATCGTTACGCTCCCCAATTTCGGCGCCAATCCCAAAAAATGTTCCTTCAAGATCGGCATTGAATGCCTGTGCATCAACTGGACGAAAGAACACAGAATAATCGTCTCCGGCCGCCTTCACCATGCCAGAAATTGCTCCATAAAATAAATCTGTTTCTGAAACTGGCCGATACAAATACTCCTCTTTCATGGCATTCCACACTTCCCAAAAAAGCGCAAAATCAATATCTTCCTCAACACTCCTTCCGTCAACCTCTTTTCCAATAACACGTCCTTCTCCTTCTGGGACAATTGAACGCACGCCCGATGTATGGCCAGACGCAAAACCAATAAAAAAGATGATGGCAAGAAAAATAAGACTACTTCCACCAAACAGTAATGACTTAAGTGGAGACTGAGTATTCGTCATAATATGACCCATCGTATCATAGTTGATCGAACCCCACCACTATCGATACACGCCGATTCGAAGCAATGTCCCTTCTTCGGTTTGAAGAAATATATCGCCACCACTTTGGCTCAATCGGCTATTCTTAATAGTCTCATTCCCCCATGGAAGAGCGAGATAGTTGGGCGTTTCTCCTCGAATATCACGCTCAAGCGCATACCAATCGCCTTCCGAAAGCCCGTAAATGATGTACTGCTCGGCCGGAAAAATGTGCTCCACAAGCCTCCCTTCACGAATGTAAAAGGTTTCACGTTTATTTTGCAGATCGTAGGTAAAAATGGCAAATCCATCAGAATATACAAGCTGTGTTCGATGCAAATCAAGAACTAGCGCATCGGCACGAGCTTCAAACTCAACGGAGGCATTCTGAGAAACATTCAGAACGACAAATTTTCGAGACGCATTTTCGATAATAATATACTCGCCAATGACGCCACGAACGTTAAGCATATCGGGGCTAAGCTCTGCAATCAACCGCCTCTCCCCTTCTTCAAGTCGGTAAACACGGACACTGTCGCCTTGGGGAGAAAACTCAATAAGTTGTGACCCGGCAGAAACAATCAACAAACTACTCGCAGAAAATCCATCGCTTTCTACAGGATACGTTGTCGCAGTGACACCATTCACAATCACAACCTGATCATACTGTGGGTGCCAATACAGCTGCGCTTCAGAAGGAATTGTGAGCGTATCAATCACCCCATCATGTTGCATGACGTATACCTCGGTGCCAATACGCAACGTGACATGTTCTGAGACATGTGACCACGTAAGCTCGATTTGTTCGTCAGAAAACGAACGTACGCGTCCTTTCATGAATCGTGTTCCTGAGCGTAAATCGATTTGCCAAATTTCAATCCAATTTTCTGCTCGCTCCACATAGGCGGCAATATCCCGATTCGGATGCATCATGAGACTTGATGCATTCTCAAGAACAACCTGCATATCGCTTCCATCTTTTAGAAGCTGAACTCCTTCAATACTCGAGGTCATATTAGGCTCAACGGTAACAATACTTGACCAAGATAGATATCCTGTTTTCTTCAGCTCAATTTTATGTTTCCCTGGAAGAACTCGCTTAAAAATGTACGGCGTATCACGGACAAACTCTTCATCATTGAAAATAATATCCGCAGCACGCGGCGAGGTAGAAATTGAGATGGAACCAGAACGGACAATGCGGCCGGTTTGCGGGCTAATTCGGTACCCTGCTGTATAAAAAACAGCGGCCGGCGCAAGCACAAAGAAGGCAAGAGCGAAGAACCAAAATAATGTCATGCGAAGACCACGTTTCATAACGCTCGTATGATATCAAATCTAGAAGGTCGCTAGAAATGCATCAAGCGCATCGGTGCGCGAACGAAGCAGTGGGAACGTTGTCGATTTGAGTGCAGCAAACTTTGGACGCGCCGCTGGTTTTGGAAAGGCCGAAGATGGAACAGGATGATACGGTATCTGAACGTTGCGCTTTTCAAAAACCTCTTTTGCAAATTGATACCATGTGACTCCTGGACCTTCATTCACAAAATGATAGTTCCTATAGGCGAAATCACCCTCGAGAAGCATTATAGTTGCATCGGCAATGTCTTCTGTATAGGTTGGACTTCCTACTTCTTCATCGACAATACTGAGTTCAGGCTTTGACGCGGCCAAGCGGAGCATTAAATGAACGAAACTTTCTTTTGCTGCCTCTGATCGTCCGGCTGGACCGAAAATTTTTGAAAGCCTCACAATATAATGATTGACACCCATTGCCCGGATTGCTTTTTCCCCCGCCAGTTTTGATATTCCGTATCGAGAGATTGGTTTCGGAATATCGTCTTCTGTATAGCCTTCCGGCTTATCTCCGGCAAAAACGTAATCTGTACTAAAATGCACAATGATCGCATCAAGTAGTTTTGCACTCGCTGCAAGCGAACGCACGGCATCTCTATTCACCGCCATCGCCTTCTTGAACCCTTCATCTGCTTCTGCATCGTCGACCGCATTATACGCCGCGCAATTCATGATCACGTCTGGCCGCTCAATTCGCATGCGTGCAAGAACCGCCTTATGATCGGTAAGGTCAAGATCGTTGCGATCTGATTCAATCACCTCGTGTCCTGCCGCTTTCAATTTCGGGCAAAGAACACTCCCCAAATTCCCCATGGCTCCTGCAACAAATATCTTCATAGAAGTTAGAATGGCAGATCAAGATCTTTATAATTTGGCGCTACCTCATCGCGTCCTGAAAGCATTGGCTCAATCGGCCAATCAATACCAAAGGCTGGATCATCGTAACGTACATTGCCGTCAAGTTCGTTATCGTAGGTATTCGATGTTTTATACAGCACTTCACAATCCGTGAGCGCATAAAATCCATGACCAAATCCGGCTGGCACGTAAAGCATGCGCTTATTTTCTTCGCTGAGCACGAACCCTTCCCATTTCATAAAAGTGGGAGACTCTTTGCGTAGGTCCACAATACAGTCCCAAATTTTTCCGCCAGTTGCGCGCACAAGCTTTGCCATCGGTTTTGGAGGAAGCTGATAGTGTAGACCACGAAGCACACCGCGCTGAGATCGTGAATGATTATCCTGAACGAAAACATCATTAATACCTATTGCAGCGAATTTTTCGGCATTATAGCTTTCGTAGAAGAATCCGCGATCATCTCCGTAAACGTCTGGTTCAATGATATAGGCTCCTGCAAGGGTTGTTTCGATTTTGCGCATAGGTTCGTGATTAGGGTGTGGGTTGTCGGTATATGGGCCTTCGGCCCGTTCGTACGAATAGATCTCTCACATTCGTTCGAGAATTTCGTGCATGCCACTCTCTTATCATACATTCTCGAGCGATTACAAGAGAGCAATTCGTTTAAACACCGCCAACGAGCGATTGAAGGCAAGGAGCGCTCAAATTGCCGTAGATGCTGATGCACGCTCGTAGAATGTCGCAGCTTGCCTTAGATAGTGGTGAAGATCGAGGAGCGAAGCGAGGTGTACTTCCTGATACATTGAGCAAGCACCGCAGATCTGAGCCGCCAGATGGGATGAGCTGCAACATTCTAGACAGCGCGTTCTTCGCCGTATTGCTGTCTATACCACCGACGGTACCCTGAACTTTGTTTAATCGGCCGCCACCAGTGTTCATTCTTTCGGTACCAGTCAACCATATCTTGAAGCCCCGATTCGAAGGTGTATTTATGCTGCCATGAAAGCTCATGTTTCATCTTCGTAAAGTCAATTGCATAACGACGATCTTGCCCTGGGCGGTCAGGAATGAATTCAAGCATATGGTCGCCATGCCCCATCACTTTAATAAGTGATTTTGCCGTCTGTTCAATAGAAAATTCGGCATCGCCTCCCATCATATAGGTGTGACCAATTTGCCCACGTTCCAAAATATGCAGAATCCCGTTCCCATGATCTTCCACATGAATCCAGTCTCGCACTTGGCGGCCATCTCCGTGCACATGAATAGGGCGACCATCAAGCAAATTCGTAATCGAAATAGAGAGAAACTTTTCTGGGTATAAAAATGGACCGTAATTATTTGTACAGTTTGAAATGGTCGCCTGCAATTCATGCGTATGAATAGCAGCGCGGATTAAATGGTCTGATGCTGCCTTTGTTGCAGAATACGGATTACGCGGTGCATACGGGGTATGTTCGGTAAATTTTGGTTCTTCAGGAGCGAGCGAACCGAACACTTCATCGGTACTGACATGATGAAACCGCTTTTTAAACTTTGTACAGGCATCAATGAGCCGCTGCACCCCAAGAACATTCGTGAGAATAAACGGCTCATTATCAACAATAGAACGATCAACATGTGTTTCCGCAGCAAAATTCACCACAACATCGGCATTTTCGACGAGCTTATCGACAAGATTCTTATCGGTAATCGATCCATAAACAAATCGATATTTTGGATGCGTTTGAATATCAAGGGTATTCGTCAAATTCCCGGCATAAGTAAGAGCATCAATATTGGTGACTTCCCAATCCGGTCGCTCCCGAAGAATAATGCGAATAAAATGTGAGCCAATGAACCCACACCCTCCAGTAACAAGCATTTTCATAAAAAAATTCTCTAAAACAGTATCAATTTGACCTTATCACGTCAGTTATTTTTGGCAAGTAACATCTCTTTACGAATAAGATCGGCGATTTCTTTCATCTCTTCCGGGGGGATGCCCTGTTTTTCGAAGGTACGAGCCTCTCCTTCGTAGCGCGGCATGAGGTGAATATGCGTATGGAAGACTTCTTGTCCAGCAATGGCTCCATGATTCATCCCAAGATTGTAGCCGGTTGCGCCAAGTGCTTTCATGATGCGCGGGGCGACATGGTAAATCGTTTTCATGAGCTCGATTGCATCTTCTTCAGACCCTGATTGCAAATCACGTGCATAGTGTTTTGGTACCACAAGAACATGCCCACGACTAACCGGATTGATATTCATAAAGACAATTGTGGCGTTGTTTTCGTAGACAATTTCAGCTGGGATTTCGCGGCGGATGATTTTTTCGAATAAGTCGTCGTGCATAGAGTACGAGTTAGAGTTTTCAGGTTGCAGGGACCGGCTAAGGTTTATGGGTTAGCAACTAGTGGTCAGATAGGATAGATCCCTCACATTCGCTCGGGAATTTCTCGACGAACGCTGAGAGGAGAGATCTATTTTTTCTACATTCTACGGTCTACTTGCTACTAATAGTATGAGACCAAATATTGTCAGTGGAATCAAGAATATATGCGGACTTATGATCAAGCTCACAAATCCTGGACGAATGATATCAAGCACAAAAAAGAGTATCCACGAGGTAAAACTTACTTTATACGCCTCATTTATCCAAATCATATGCCAGGAAGATACGCGACAAGTTCACGAAAAAATTCAAAGAACTTCAGCCTTGGTTTTTGGAAGATGACATCTATTTCGCCAAGTTCTATGCCTTCATCAATACTTGGCAGAGACAAAAGCAACTTATAGCTATCAGACGCATCAAGATAAGCTCCTGCAAGCGAGATAACACTTCTCGCCTTTCTGAGGCCATCTTCAACAACTACGGGTGATTCGTAGCTGGTGAGAAGATAATCGATACCCCCTTCTTCGAATAGTGCATCTGATGTCAGTGCTCTCGGATGCGGGTCGAAGAAGGCATCTTCTGAAAACGCGTACTTCCCTTTCCCGGCCAACGTAATCGAACCTGATGGAATATCGATGGTCTCAATCGTCATCGGATTGAGGTCAAGATTGTAGTGTTCATCAATTGACGCAATTGTAATCTCATCATCGTTTGAGGTGATGGTTTGAAGACCTTCATTGGTAATTGTTTCGAAGATAAGCTCATCAGCATTTGTCTGAAGTTCCACTTCATCCGTCGACACGATTTGCAGCCGATCAATAAAGCTCATATATCGTAAATTTGTTTCCATCGAGGTGAAGACGATGTCCGATGTCGTGCTAAGTTGAATGGTATACACGCCTTCTGGGAGATCAGCTATACGATATTCGAGCATGCCGATGGATTCCTCGGTATCTTCATATGCCTCACGTGCAACGATTTCATTTGCTGCATTACGAATCGCAATAACGATTTCATCTTCGCCTGGTACTTCATCTAGATCCTGATATGTGAGTG
>JAQCKO010000007.1 GCA_027592325.1 bacterium
CTCAAATCCAGAAATCTTCCTTCAGAGCAGCTCCCTTCACCATGTTTATCGCTATGATAGTTTGACCGAAAGTCAGCTCGCAAAGGTTGGGGAGGTGGAAGCGGGTGATCGCATGCGCATCACTGTACAAGAAATCGATGAACGACGCCTCATTCCAAGCGAAGCACAAGAGGTTGGAGAAGATATGTATCGCAATATTCGCTGTGAAGATGAAAGTTGCACAGGCGCAAATACGCTTCCCGTTGAGTACTACAAGGAATTTCCTTCAGGTGCAAGGTACCTTTTCCTTATTCAGCAAATAGGTGAGCTTTACGACGAGCCGGTTGCACGTTCGATTATTGAAAGCGCAACGGAACTATAAGAAGAACGTCATCTCTCAACGAAGAAGAAAAAAACAGGACAGTAGTCCTGTTTTTTTTGGAGGCCAGAGCGGGAATCGAACCCGCGCATCGAGGTTTTGCAGACCCCAGCGTTACCACTTCGCCATCTGGCCGCGCAAAGAATGTAGCAGAATAGCCTCAAGAACTCAATATTTACCTTACCGCGTACAAGGGATACACCTGTATGGCGGACATGCACAGAGAATGGATATAGGGTAGATCGCGATGACCGGGCTCCTGACGAAGGCGTTAAATGAGCGGTTGAGGCGTTTATCTCTGTCTATTCTCTTGCAAAATACGAATAACCTGGTCCGGCGTAAGCTTCGCAAGATTTTTTGGAATAATATCGCCGATAATTTCTTTTATCGGCGTTGAGAGTGTTTCTTCGATGTCTTCGCGAAGCGCTTCTGGCGCGCAAAGAATCAAATACGCCATTTCCTTTGCTGCACATTCAATTCGTTTCCCAAGCTCCGCGTATAGTGTAGCGCGCGCTTGTTGCCGTTCCAGGTCACTAGCCCCTTCTTTTTCGTCCACAATAATTTGATCAACCTCTACGACCGTATGTCCGTGCGCCCGTAAAAATCGGGCTTCATGATTATTTGTGAGGATAATCATCGTCGGCGCATCGTAACCACGATATTGAGACGAGAATTCCATACGAATCAAGTATAGCAGCTCATGGTATACTTTTGCTATTATGATAGGAGGTTTTCGCTCATCTGTACGCGAAATAGTCTTTGGACTTGAAGACAGTCTCGTCTCTACGCTCGGCACAGTCACAGGAATTGCGGTTGGGGTAGGTGAGACATCTATTGTTATTCTTTCAGGAGTCGTTTTGATTGCGGTTGAATCTCTTTCTATGGCGGCTGGAAGTTATCTTTCCACAAAGGCCGATATTGAGGTGAATCGAACATCGAAGCGCACAACACAACGCGCAGCCACTTCTGCCGGGTATATGTGGGTTTTTTATGCGGTTGGCGGCATTGTACCGCTTGCGCCATACTTTTTTCTCAGTGTTACTGCCGCAATTCTGCCATCGGTTCTTCTTTCTATTGTCGCGCTTGGTTTTCTCGGTATCTTTACCGCAAAGCTTTCCGGCCGCCCAATCCTTGTGTCCGCACTAGAAATGATCGCTGTCTCGATGGCTGCTGCAGCACTAGGATTTAGCATTGGACATCTACTCGGCGGCGTTCTTGGTATTACGGTATGAGTATGTTTTTACGAAAACCAGCCACTGTCCGCGCACCTGAATTTCCTCAGGGGCTTGATTGGATAGGGAAAAAAGCATCAATGAAAACGCTGCGCGGAAAAGTAGTACTCATCGATTTTTGGACGTATTCTTGTGTGAATTGCATACGAACCATGCCGCATTTGGTGGAGTGGCATGAGCGTTACAAAGACGAGGGGCTTGTAATTCTTGGGATTCATACCCCAGAATTTGCTTTTGAGCGCGAGGAGGCACTTGTAACCGCGGCAATGAAACGATTTGGCATTACCTATCCTGTGGCGCTCGATAACGATTTTCTTGTTTGGAAGTCATACGCGAACCGTTGGTGGCCAAGAAAATTTCTTGTGAATCATAAAGGTGAAATCGTTTATGACCACATAGGGGAGGGGGGATATGTTGAAACAGAAGCTGCCATTCAGGCCGCACTTCATGAAATCGGCGCGAAGCATTTACCAGCGATTGTTGCCGATGATTCCATTGGTGGCGGTGTTTGCTATCGCACAACACCCGAGTTGTATTTAGGATTTTTGCGTGGAACATTCGGAAACCATCAAAAAATCATCCCAAATGATGAAGAAGTTTACGATGACAAAGGTAATCACGATGAAGACCATGTGTATTTGCATGGGCATTGGATGGTCGCAGGTGAGTCACTTCGCCATGAGCGCGCGCTCCCAATCCTGAATGAGTATTTGCTTCTTCGCTATAGCGCCTTTTCGGTGAATTTGGTGATGGGCGGCACAAATGGGAAGAAAATCAAGGTTGAGCTAGAGCTCGATGGACAGCCTGTGCCGGAAGATATGGCCGGAGCAGATGTGAAAATAGAAGAAGGCCGTAGTTTTGTAGAAATTAAAGATCCGCGCATGTACCGACTGATAGATGCCGACACCTACCACCGAGGAACCCTGAAAATTAAAACAAGTTCGCCCTATTTTGAAGCGTTTGCATTTACGTTTGGAGGGTGTAAGGGGGTATAGCGAATATACGGCAAGATCTGCTATGATTTTCCTGTATGAATTTAGATGATTGGAAGCGTTATTTTGGAGGCGAGGATCGTGGAGACGGTGATAAGCGAGGAGCCTATGAACGCGTTGTGGAGTTTTTAGCGCCTCACAGGCAGCTCGTGAAAGAGCTTGTTGAGCTGTCTCAAATTGAAAACGGCATGCGTATTGTTGATACGGGCTGTGGTGTAGGGGCTGTAGTTAGAGAACTGATTGCTACGGGAAAAATTATAGATATCGTCGGGCTTGATTTTAATGACCTCGCCATCGCACGCGCTAAACAACGATTCCCGAACGTAGATTTTTACGTACAAGATCTCTCTATGGACAGTTGGTGGAAGAATAAAGACATTGAAGAGGGAAGCGCTGATATCGTAACTTCGTCGAATCTTTTATACGCACTTCCTGAGGTTAAATGGTATTTGAAGGGTGTACATGCACTGCTAAAAAGTGAAGGTCGGTTTGTTTTAACGAATCCAAGAGGAAAAAAACCGGACCCAGCCCCTATCTTTAAGGAACAGGAGCGATACATGATTGAAGATGCAAGCGAGGATGAGCGGAAGCATTGGAGTGAAGTGCAGAACAATAGAGAAGTTCAACTTGTTAAGGGAATCAACCAAAACATAGCAGCTAGTTCGTCTATGCAATTTTTTGATGATGATGAGCTGTTTGCATTATTTGCTGAACACGGATTCAGCGTAAAAGTATCGGGACCTTCTTATGAAGGATCCAATATTACAATCATGGCGACAAAACAGTCATTGAGCTAAGAACGTTAAGTTGATAGGATGTCCTCACATCGAAGGAGACAAAATGACCAGTGTTGTGCTGATAGAACGTGTCGGCACCGTAACGTGCCGCGCGCTAGACTTGCATGAGCTTGATAACGACGAGGCATGGCTCGCCTACCAGAGGCTGCGTCACGATGTCTATGTGCATGTTTTGAAGTCGTTCCGCGCCTCGGAATGCCCCGACGGAATCGAAGTCGACACCTTTGACGACTGGAGTCGGCACGTCCTATGCGTTGCCAATCTGCCGGGACCTTGCCACATTGATCCGAGGGTGCGCCCCCAGTCCCTTGGGGATGAGATGGTCATCGGATGTGCACGCATCGTTCTTGCAGAAGACGGGCATAGCAGTCACCCTCTGATCAGCGAAGGTTCAGAGGGGTTCGGAGACGGACCGCTCGCAATTCCATTGCACTGTCCAATCACGGGCGACGCGGTGAGGCGAGCACAGGTATGTGAGTTTTCACGCTGGATCGGTGGGGCAAGACCTCATCCTGACGGCGGAACTTTGCTTGCTGGCTCTTTCGCATTTCGTGCTGCGACAGTACTCGCTCGGCAACGTGGGCTTCAATGGATGCTCACGGCGCAGAATCACAGGAGCTGCAAGCGGCAACGAGACAATGGGTATCCGTGGCATCAGTTGGGTGAAAACTATAATTACCACAATACCCATGCGGTTGCTGCTTGGACGGACCTGCGGAATGCTGACGAAACATGTATTCCGCTCTGGCTCAGCATCGACGGCAACCCCGTAAGTGTAGAGTCTGCGCGCGAAGGGGGCTAAATTGAGGAGTCTACGGACTCCTTTTCTCTATGCTATACTGTTTAGAAACAGCTCGGAGGTATGCAAACAGCCATTGTTTTGATCAACTTTTTTACGCTTGTTGTCGGGCTCGTTTTGACGTTCTATGTATTTTCGCGAGGATTAAAAAATCCGTTTATTCCTGCCTTTGCGACAACAATGATTGGTATTGTTGGATGGAATCTCTGTATTTTTTTGCTCATTGCTCACATTGGTCCAACACTGGCCCCGGGTAAGCTGGCATTTTCTTTTCTTGCGCTGATGGTTGCTGGACTTGTTTGGTTCGTTTCAGTCTATCCAACCAAAGCAAAGCTTGGAATGGCTATTTCAATGCTTTTTGGCCTTGCCGGACTCGCCTTTTTTATTATTCCAATCACAAATTTATTCGTTACAGAAGTGGTGATTGCCCCAGAAGGGTTTATTACAGGTGATTTGCATCCAGTCCTATTCCCAGCTTGGTTCAATTTCTATTTTGGTTCGCTGCTCTTCGTCCTGATTTATCTCTTGATTCGCACAATACTTGCAAAAGGAGTTCAAAAACTACAACTTGTTCAGGTGCTTGTTGGATTCACCCTTTTCTTGATGCCGATGGTCATAACACAACTTGTTCTTCCTCGATTCTTTGGAGATTTTCGTTTTAATAATCTAGGGCCGGCATTTACCATGATCATGACGGCATTTTTGGCACATGCCATTATGCGGTACCGCCTTCTAGACATTCGGTGGATTGTCAGTAAAAGCCTTGGCTTCTCTCTTCTTACCGGTTTTGTTATTTGGGTCGTGGCATCTGCATCGCTACTACTCGCAAATACGGTGAATCAAAGCGCTGCAATTTTTATCGCGGCATTTATTCTGGTGGCGATTTATCAGCCGGTGGCGAATTTTGCGAATATAATCATTACAAAAATCGCCCATAAGGGCTCCTACGATCCCGCAGCGGCGACGAAAGAAGTATTCGATATTGTGCGAAAAGAGGGAGATCTTGCTGATTTGATGTCACAGCTCTCTGGAAAAATCAAAGGATACTTCTCAGCAGACGAAATTGCCTTCTTCGCCTTTGATGCAAAGCGCAGCGAATTGATTGAGGCGAGTGTCATCGGTTTCAAACTTTCTCTGAAAGAAGAAGCGGCAAAACTCTATAAACTTTCAGCTCGTCGAGGGGATGCCATAGTGGAAGCGGGAGAGCTTGAGTGGAAGAAAAAATTTACGCCAGAGAAACTCGCGAAATCTGATGCTGTTGATATTGAGTACCTGCATCGAATTGGGGTCGATACACTGATCCCGTGTAGCGTTGAGGGACGTTTAGTTGGGCTTATGGTCTTTGGGGACCGTCGTTATGATCGCGCCCTTCGATCTCGTGACGTTGAGTTCTTGAACCTTATTCGATCTGGAATTTCTCCGGCACTTGAAAATGCGGTGAAGTTCGCAGAAATGAAGCGTCTCTACGAACAGCTTGCTGAAGTTGATAAGGTAAAAACGCAATTCATTGATATTGTTTCGCATCGTTTCCGTACGCCACTTTCGGCACTTCGGTGGAATCTTGAAACGGTTGCGGAAGGTTCTGAACGTCTTAGCAGTGATCTTCGGGAAATGCTCACTGATGCGGGGAATAGAGCGAATTTTCTCTCAAGCACACTCGATGTACTCTTTGATATGTTGGCGCTTGAAAATGGCAAGTTGAGTCTTAACATCGCACAGACATCTCTTGCATCGATTGTCGATCCGATTGTGAAGGCGCGCATTAATGAAGCGCGGGAAAAAGGGCTCGACATTCAAACAACTGTTCAAGAGGCAAAAATTGTCGCCGATGCGAAACGTCTTCGTATGGTTTTTGAAGTGCTGCTTGCAAATGCGATTGCGTATACACCCGAGGGCTCCATCAAGGTCGTCGCTGGACTGCGTGAAGACGGAAGTACCACAATTCAAGTTGAAGACACAGGGATTGGAATGACGAAACATCAGCTTGAGCGCGTATTCGAAAAATTCTTCCGTGCAAAAGAGGCAAAGCTTACCTATGCGGACGGGCAGGGAATTGAGCTGTATGTCGCGCGCGAAATTGTACGACTTCATAAGGGCGACATTTTGGTTACATCATCGAAGAAAGGATCAACCTTCACTGTTCTCATACCACCACTCAAGATGACCGATGTGAAAAAGGCGCGGATCAAGTAGGAAGGGATAGGGTTAGAGGTGTGAGGTTGTAGGTTGGAGGCGTTGAAATCGTCGAAGCGGTGGTTTTTCGTCACCCCTGCGAAGGCAGGGGTCCAGCGTACACTGACGGTGATTCGATAGATTCTCTGTCAGAGCCGGGAAGGCTAGTAATCGGCTACTAGCTGCTAATAGCTGCGTAGAACGAGTAGATCTCTCGCTACGCTCGAGAATTGATGAATTCCCGAACGGATGTGAGGAATCTATACGACTTGTATTGACTCACGCATAAATACACGCTACTCTCATACCTTATGGATATGCGCGAAGTTTACGTAGATCATGCTGCGGCGGCACCTATTGATACACGAGTTGCGGCGAATATGCAGGAATTTTTAGGGGCGGCAGGAAATCCGTCCTCTTTTCATACAAAAGGGAAGGTGTTGCGTGATGCAATTGATGCAGTGCGAGCACAGGTAGCAAGCGTGATTGGTGCGCGTCCCGATGAAGTCATTTTCACCTCAGGCGGAACCGAATCTGACAATCTCGCTATTCTGGGTACAGCCCGTCAGTATGCCGAAAAAGGGAAGCACATTATTTCGGTGAAATCTGAGCATGAAGCTGTGCTTGAAGCACTAAATCAACTGGAAAAAGAAGGATTTGAGGTCACGCTTCTTGATCCAGATGCATTTGGTGCTGTTTCTGCCGATCAGGTTATCGCTGCGCTTCGCGACAATACGATTCTCGTTTCGGTGATGCTCGCAAATAATGAAATTGGCACCATCAACCCGATTGCGGAGATTGGCCGTGCGCTCAACAGCAATAAACGCGAAAATCTTTTCCCACTTTTTCATACTGATGCTTGCCAGGCAATTGGATCTATGGAGGTGAACATCGACGCATTACACGTTGATATGCTCACCCTTAATGCCGCAAAGATTTACGGGCCAAAGGGGATTGGAGCACTCTACACACACCGCGGAGTGAAACTCAAATCGCTGCAGTATGGAGGGTCACAAGAAAAACGCATCCGCCCCGGAACGGAGAATCTTCTCGGCATCATTGGTCTTGGTGAGGCAATTCGCCTTGCGGAAGAAGAGCGTGAAGCGTATGTTCCGCGCGTTACTGCCCTGCGCGACAAGCTTATTGCGGGTATTCAGGAACGTATTCCAAAAGTGCGGCTGAATGGGCACAGAGAGAATCGCCTGCCGAATAATGTGAATATCTCGTTCATGGACATTGAGGGAGAAGCGCTCTTGCTCTACCTCGATGCGGCGGGCATCTATGCTTCAACGGGGTCGGCTTGCACAAGCGCCTCACTCGACCCCAGCCATGTGATTCTTTCGCTTGGCGTGCCATACGAGGTCGCGCACGGGAGCATTCGCTTCAGCCTTGGACGATCGACCACGGAAGAAGATATTGACTATATCCTCGAACAACTTCCACCACTTGTGGAGAAACTTCGCAAAATTAGCCCAGTAAATGTAGACGAAAGGCACTTTTAGTATGGCCATGCAAGTAACCCATATTCGATTTGCACGGGAATTACTTGAGCCCGCAAAGCCAAAGGACCTGATTGCGTATTATTCTGGCGCGACCTATCCAGATTCACGCTACTTCACAAAACTCCCGCGTGAGTGCACACATAACGGTGATGTTCCGCGCATGCCATTTAAAGGCGCGCAAAGTGATTTTGAAAAAGGCTGGGCCACGCATTTATTTTATGATGAAACGGCAGGCGATATGCTGCGCGAGATTTTCTCGATTGAAGGGAAATACACCTATATGGACGAGAACTGGCAGCTTATGACGGCGGCGAAAGCGGTCGAAAATCTGACGAGCTATCGTGAGCTTGGCGAGGATCGTGATTTGATGCAAAAAATTCGCTACACCAATTCACCCAACGGGGAAAATGTTGAAGCGTTAAAAGCGTTTTATGTAATGCAACACAATCGGTATAACACCGATTTCATCGATCTTGATCACGTCGCCAGTTCGTGGAAACAGGCCATGGGAGAAGATATTGCACCGCTTATTAACCGAGCGCGAGAAATGCTCGAAAACAAGGCCCTCTGTACGAAGATTGATGCGATTTATCCAGCTGTGGTACAACAAGCCTATGAGTTACAAAGCTAAAGCAGTACAAGGGAAGGAAGGAGATGTTTCCTCGCATGATGGCGGTACATCTTGGTTTTACTCCGATATCGTTAAAGATCATTTTTTTAACCCGAAGAATTTTCTCGATCGTAATCCTGAACCGGGAGAGTTTAATGCGGTTGGGAAAGTTGGTTCGCCTGCATGCGGAGACGAGCTCAAGCTTTGGCTATTTGTGAATCCGAAAACACGGCGCATTGAAAAATGTAATTGGAAGACGTTTGGATGCGGTTCGGCAATCGCTTCAACATCGATGGCATCGGTGATGGTGCTTGAGAATGGCGGAATGACTCTCGATGATGCACGAAAAATGAAACCGCAGCATATTATGGAGCGCCTTGGGGGGCTTCCACAGCGAAAATTCCACTGCTCGGTACTCTGCGATAAGGCGCTACGCGATGCGATTAATGATTTTTACCGCCGCGCAGAAGAATTTGATAAAATCATTGTAGAGGCATCGCGCGTAATCGACCCAATTTCAAAAGCCACTGATCGTGATATTGAAGAAGCGGTGCTTGAAGGCGCAGTGACGCTCGAAGCCGTGCAACGCAAGACAAAGGTGGCGGTTGGAAATCCGGCCATTGTCGCCGCCGTCGAAGATCTTATCCGGTTTTACCGTGAGAAGTACTTCGGAGCTGATGAGACTCACATCTAACATTTCGCTAATATATGCAGAAGTATAAAATTGTCGTCGACCCGGACTTATGTATCGGAGCGGCGAGCTGTGTGACCATTGATCCAAATACGTTTATCATGAACGATGAAAATAAGGCCGAGGTTCTGGATCATGGAGAAGCGCAAGGCGGTCCTACGTACGAACGCGAAATTGAGATGACCGATGATGAGCGTGAAACGCTTATTATGGCAGCAGAATCATGCCCGACTCTTGCGATTTTCGTTTACGATGAAACAGGCGAGCAGCTGTATCCTGACATGTAGATTCGTTTGGTACCATAACTAGTAGCAAGTAGTTTGGAAACGCGTCATCCCTGAGTGGGCAGGGATTCATTGAATCACAAGCGGTATACGCCCGGCCTCTGGTCCCCACTTCGATCTTTTGAAGCTACGAGGGGCATGCAGAGCCAGTGGTGACAAAAAATACGCAAATTCTCGAGCGCAGCGAGAGATCCATTCGCACAGATCCCTCACATCCATTCGGGAATTTACGAACTGACTATGCAGCCGCTGACATCGCACCTCACTCCTCCAACCTCTAACCTTTCACTCCTCTCACTATGAACATTCTCATCATCGGCGGTGGTATTTGCGGCACAACAGCCGCGGGAGAGCTGCGAAAGGCATTGCCTGATGCAAGCATCACTATTTTTGAGGAAGAGTATCACCGACTGTATTCGCGTGTTCTCCTTCCACACTATCTCAAAGGAAAGGTTGAGCGTGAAAAGGTCTTTTTGAAATCACTTGAATGGTATTCGGAGCAGAATATTGAACTATTGACGGGCGTTCGCGCAGAAGGAATTGACACGAAGAATCAATTTGTCTTTGCAAATTACGGACGTGAGTATCCTTACGACAAGCTCCTTCTTGCGACGGGTCACGATGTACGGCTCGCGTCAGAGGATGCCCGCGGGGTGCATTATTTACGAACGCTCGATGATGCGGACGGGATTCTAGCACGTATCAAAACACTTCGCGCAGACGGAGAAAAGACGCATGCGGTTGTGTATGGCGGTGGATTTATTGCTCTCGAATTCCTCAATGCCTTTCATCAGTTTGACTTGGAGACCACGCTTCTTCTGCGGTCGCGCTTTTTTTCTCAGAGCCTAGGGGAGAATGGCCACAATCTCCTCCTTACTCATGCGGAAAATCAAGGCGTGAAGATTCTCACGGAAGTAGAAGATATTGAACTCGTAAAAAATGGAGAAGATTTGACCGGTATTCGAGCGGGTGGCGGAACAATTCCAGCGAAAATACTTGGCGTTGGCCTTGGGAATCATCTTGATGAAGCGTATTACAAAGTAGCGGGTATCGATTTTGGCAATGGGATTATTGTGAATCAGAAATTCGAAACTTCAGCAGAACATGTCTATGCCGCAGGTGATATTGTGCAATATCCTGATGTATTATTGGGCGCTCATATGCGCTACGGGAATTATATGAATGCCATGATGCATGGACGATTTGTCGCGAAGGCAATAGCAGGAAGTGCCGAAGAGATGTCGCTTGTTTCTAGCTATGCGACAAATCTTCTTGGGAAAGAAATTGTCATGGTAGGAGATACGCGTCGCAGTGAAGTTAATGAAATAGAAGTTGTACACGAAGCGGAAGGAGAGCTTGTTGAAGTCTTTTCGCGCGGAGGTCGTGCTGTTGGAGGCATTATGATAGGCTATACAAAACCTCGCGCTACGATTACGAAAGCGATTAAAGAGAACATCCGCTATGAAAACCCGTCTTGATGCGATTAAGACTTACGAATTAGATGAAAGCGATATCAATTTTGGGATTGAGCGCCTTTCAGATCAGCTTCTTCAAGCTTGGGAGGGGATGGCACAAATTTCACTGCCAAAATCATACCGCGATGTAGAAAATGTCGTTATCGTTGGGATGGGCGGGTCAGCTCTGGGCGCACAGCTGCTTTGGTATGGTTGGCTTGATCAATTAAGCGTACCGGTAGAAATTGTGAATAATTATACGCTTCCAGCGCATGTCGGCAGCAAAACGCTTCTTGTTCTCTCGAGCTACTCAGGAAATACCGAAGAGATTCTTGAGGCGCTGAAGCAGGCAAGAAAAACAAAGGCGAAGCTTTTTGTTATTGCATCGGGTGGAAAACTCAAATCGGCGGCTATTCGCTACAAAATCCCATACTACTGTTTTGATCCCGGCGAACTTGCTCCAAAGCCGCGTCTAGCGGTTGGATTTTCTCTTGGCGCGATGACGGGACTTATGTCGGCACTCGGATGCGTAAAACTAGGCAAAGATGCAAAGGAGGAGATGCTCATGGCTATGGAAGAAGTTGTCTCTGTTTCAAGCATGCATGTGAAAGAAAAAAAGAATCCAGCGAAAACCGTGGCGGCCGAATTGCATGGGCGGGAATTGTTGATTGTCGCAGCGGATCATCTCATAGGGAATGCGCATGTGCTACGTAATCAAATTCACGAAACGGCAAAGCAATACGCGCACTTTTTGACCCTGCCAGAATTGAACCATCATTTACTTGAGGGGATGTCTCATCCAAAGTTGGCGATTGAGAATATGACGGTGCTTATGATTCGCTCAGAGCTCTATCATGCACGAACAAAAAAGCGTTTCGATATTACCGCGGGTGTCTTTGAAGAGCAGGGGGCGCGCGTCGTGGAATATGATACCGGCGGGCCGAGCAACGAGGCGGAAGTTGCAGAAGTGTTGCAATGGGGGAGCTTTCTTGCCTACTACATGGCAATGATGAATGACCTCGACCCGGGGGAGATCCCGTTCGTCGATCGCTTCAAAGCGGAATTGGGCTAGAAATACTCAAATCACCGTTTCGTACATTTGCAAGTTGTGACGAAATCGCTTCGCTTCTTCGTCACAACGGCGGCGATAGGCGCCGCCGTTAGCTGAAATATTCCTTTTCTTATTCGAGCTACCGCCCAATTATTTTAAAAATTTGGAAATTTTTAAAACAACCGACCGTCGTCGGAAAAGAAAACGAATACATCAGCTAACAGCGTATATCTGGTTCGCGCTTGCCTAACGGCAAATGCTCACCCATATTGCTCCCTGCGGTCGCAACATCAGATATACGCGAACGTTGTGACGAAATCGCTTCGCTTTTTCGTACAACTTAGTAATTCGTAACCCTTTTGAAAATGAAGACCCCCTCCTGCGACCTACGCAAGGAGGGGGTTGAGTTTTTTTTGGTTCGCGCGACCCTAACGCGTTCCAAACGGGTCGGCGGCAACCTCGGCGCCGAAGATGGTCTCGACCACGCCACCGAAGGTACCCGCACAGAGGAGCAGCATGGCGCCAAGCATCGTCAGTGCCAGAAGCACGTAGAAGCTGCGAAGGATAGCCGTCATTGCGCCATCAATGAGATTCTCCTTTTTCTCTTGCGTGATCGCGTCTCGCCAGTTGCGCGTCAGCTCAGCTAGCACAACAATTGAGAGAAGGGCGCTGTACCCGAGACCGGCAAGCGTCGTGATGCCGGCTTCCATGCTGAACTGACGGAGGGTATACAGCGCTGCTGACCCAGTCAGTCCGAGCATGAGGAACAGCGCTACCGCATTCACTACCACCGAAAAGATGATCAGCATCCCGGTGATGGGTGCCGGTTTCTTTTTTGGGTTCGGATAGCTTTGAGAGTCGATGTTAATCCGATCCGGTTCGTCTGCACTCGTATCGCGCGAACCTTGGAGGAAGCTCAGGAAGCTGTCCCCAGGGTTGATCGCGCCCGCGCTCGTCATGATCTTGTTGAGCGCGGTTTCAAGCGGCGGGAAGCCGAATCGAACGCCAAACACCGTGATTCCGGCAAGCAGCGTTTGGGCCATCATCTTGCGAATTAGTCCCAGGTCCCTCATCGCTTCTCCAGCGTTCTGTGAGAGCCAGATGAGGTTACTGCCGAGGGTGTAAACACCGAAGGAGGCTCCGCCAACCAGGTCGATGACCATGGTTGTCGGTACAGCGAGCAGCAGAGCAGCGGGAATGCCGGCGAGCAAGGCTGCGCTCACCACCCAACTCATGCGCATCTTGGCCGCGGACCCATTCCACATGGCGTCACGCAAGTCATGGAGCGCGTGGAAGCTGAACCAGCCGGGCCAGTACTCGCTTGCGCGCAGATCCGCAACGAGCGGCATGATCATGACGAACTTCGCAGCCTTCATGTCATCGAATGGCAGGCTGGTGAGACCATGCCTCTCAATCACGGCGCGCAGCTCGTCCTGGTCATCCTTCTGCCACGCGGTGAGCGCAGCAAGGGCGCGGACGGCCGCGCCATCGAGGGTAGCCGCTTCGTCCTTCGGCGGCGTATAGCCCTCGAAGGTCTGCCAGCACAGGTAGAGGCCGCCAAAGGCCCCCATCAGCTGAAGAAGGCCAGTGACAACCATCAGCCGCAAGCTGACAGCCTGATACCACCAGCGCCCTTCAAGCACAACCCACTTCCCAAGGCCTTCGTAGATGCCGATGGTCAACAGGGTCATCCAGCCGGTCGCGCAGGCAAAGACCAGGACGGTCAATACCGCGGTTCCCAGCCAGGCCATGGCGACGGAATCAATCTTCGGCGTCTTGATGCCGAAAATCTGGTCATGGTCGAGTTTTGCGTACTCCAGCAAGACCTTTCGCAGCTTGCGCAGCGTCGCCTGGAAGGCCGTGTCTCTGGCTTCTTTGGCCGCTTCTTTGCGCCTCAGGCCCTCCATAATGCGCGCTAGCACGGGGAGCTTGTCGGCATCCTCGAACTGGTGTCGTTCGGCTGCCTTCTCGATGGTGGCGGTGACTTTGGTCTGCAGCGCAGCCTTGTCTAGCTCGAACTTCGGCTGACCTTGTTGGGCTCCTTGCCTGCGTTTGATCGCCCCCTTCAGACTGTCCGACGCCTCGTTGAGCGCCCGGAATATCACCATGATCACGGCGCGTAGGCGCGGATCAGGTACTAAGTGAGTCAGTGCGCTGAGCACGTTCATGAGGAACTGCAGTGCCGTCGGCGATATACCAACATGGTTCAATGCCGCGTCGACGGCGTCGGTCAGCCTTGCGGCCAAATCCGTTGCCGGGGTGTCCTTGTCTACCTTGCTGAAGAAATTCTGGATGAAGTCATCCGTCAGCTCTCCAGCAATGGCAGATTGGAATCCCGCATCCGTAAGCGCGTTTCCAAGGAAGCTCTTCACACTGTCGATGTTTGACATCTTGATCTCCAGTATCTGTTGTTGTCTTTTATGGAACGAATTGAGCAGTCTCATGAGCTGAGACTGACCGCAAAACGTACCATAAAATACCCATTTTGTCAATCTATTTCATGAATCATGCATGCTGAGCGAAATTCCTGTCGATATTGACAAAATGGGTATTTTATGGTACGTTTACACGTCGAGTTTTGAACGGAATAAGCCGTTTCACGACTCGTAATCTTCGATACGGAGCTACTCATGTTCATTTACCTGTTTTTGGTGTCATTTTTTGCTTTCGCCCAGCCTGTGCAGCAGCCGCTGCCGGGCGGTGTCTGGGCGCAGCCCTGGGGCCAGCCCATGTGGGGTCAGCCTCAGGTGGTCGCCGTCCCAAGGGGGGTGGTGAACCGCATGGCGGGCGCCCAACGCCGCCTCGTGCAGACTGCACGTCCCGTGGCCATTGGGCCGCCCGGGGCCATGGTCGTGCCCGGCTTCGGCTGGGGTGGCCAGGCTCAGGTGGCAGGACCCATGTGGGCCGCACGCATCGAAGAGGGTGAGTACCTGCGCGAGCGTGTGCAAACCCTCGAGGAACAGGCGTTATGGACAAATATTCGTCTGAACCGCTTGGAGCAAGTCGTGCAGGGGCACATGTCCATGCCTCCCGCACGGCGCGAGCCAAATTCCGCTCCGCTGGCGGATGACCCGCCAGCGAGCACCCCAAACCTGGCCCGGCCCGTCACCGAGTACTGTCTCGGAAATATGTGCTGGAAAATCCGTTCCTGGAGGGAGTGATGATGAGCTTCGTCTTGATGTTCTTCTTCTCCCTCGCCGCCATGGCGGGGGATACGAATGCCGATGCGCTGACGGCGCTCCAGAACACTCAGACGGTAACGTTTGGGGTCCTGGAGGACATCATTGGTGTTGTGGAGCAGAACGCTGCTGCCATCAGGAGTATGGATTCCAGCGCTGCGACCACGCGCTCTGTCCCTCCTGCACCTGCAGCAGTTCCCGCGCCCGCAATGCCGGAACTGGTCAGCAAGTACCAGTGTTACATCGCGGATGGGAATCATCCGCCGCAGGCGTACGCGCGGGTGTTCAACCCGAGCCCCTATGCGATCGAAATTCGCATCGGTGGCGCGGCGGTGCCGGTCTACCGGCGTATGATCAATCCCGCGACGGGTATGTCTGTCGAGGTACCGGTCACGGGCAGGGCCCCGAACGGCGCGTTGTTCATGCGGCTGGATGCGGGGCAGACCTGCTACCTGGCCATCATGGACAATGAAGTCCCTGCCCGTACGGTGGTTGAGGCCCGCGCTTTCGAGCCACTCACCACCACTCGGACGGTCATCGCCCAGGCGGTGACTCTCGATGGAGTCTCGGCCGCGAATGCATTCCTGCCCGTTATGGGTGGATGTACGGTGCGTCAAACGATGTACCAGCACCAGTTCTTCGGAACTCGGGTGCCGGTGCAATTCGGGCCCGGTTGGTGGAGTCCTCTAAGCTGTCCTAGCTGAGGCACCGTCAACGTCAAACGCCCACCCGGCGATCCGGGCGGGCGTTCTTCTTTTTCACAATTTCTATGTATGTTATCCAGAGACTCCAGCCGTTGTTAAGCTGCTAAGAACGAATTGGGTAATCGCATATGCAGAAAGCATGATAATGATTCCCACAACGCCATTGAGAAGCAATTTCTTGGCCTTTTTAATATTATCGTCACTTCCCCCAGCGGTTGCCCAGAGGAATCCGGCATAAATCACCATAACAAGGAAGACGATCCCAAGAAGTCCAAGAAGAATGCTAATGACAGTACCAATGGTTTCTTCAAGACTCTGGTCATTAAGATCCGCAGCATCATTTACTTGGCCAAGACCGACATCAATTTCGACGGCGTGAGCAGTGAATGAGAGGCCGAATAGGCCGGTGAGGGCAATGATTCCGATCGTAGAGATCTTTTTAAGCGCATTTGTCATAAGATATGTTTAGTCGATTATACCAAATTATTCGTGGCGCGTGTATTAGAGTACAGGCGAGTCGGTAAGGAGCCCAAGAACAAAGGTGGTGATGGCATAAGACGAAAGCATGAGCACCATTCCAATAACACCGTTTACGAGGAGCTTTTTTGCCTTTTTAATATTCTCGTCGCTTCCAGCGGCCGTTGCCCAGAGGAATCCAGCATAGACAGTAAGAATAAGGAAGAAAATTCCTAAAAGGCCAAGTGCCGCACGAATGAGTTGTCCAATAAGCGTTGGGAGATTTTGAGCCGTATCTATGTTTGCGCTATTTGCCGTTGGTGTCACGATGCTATCTACACCAAAATCGATCGCATGCGTCGGTTCTCCAGGCAAAGCAATGAGCAATATGACTGCAAATACTGCGATAAAAAATCTACACATATACAATAGAATTATTAAGGCGCAGGGGTTCCACCACCGGCGCCGGTTATTGATCCAACACTGATTGCATTAATGACGGCAACGGTAATCACATAGGCAGAAGCAATAAGCACCACACCAATCACAGCGGTTTGCATCATAGTCTTTGCTTTTCCGACTTGCGTTGTATTCCCCGCAGCGGTCAGGTAGAGAAATCCCGCATAGGTGAAAAAGAGCATAAAAACGAGACCAACAATGCCAAAGGCAGGCAAGAGAATGCGTGTACCAATGTATTCAGAAAGTGACAGCGACTCCCCGTAGATGGGGCTTCCTGTTGCTTCAAGTCCAGATTCGCTCGGTGTGAGCACGGTCTGCGCCATTGCAAAACTTGGCAAGAAAACAATAGTAAGGGCGATAACGGCGAGAATTCGTCGCATAATGAAAGGTCGAAAGTGTTTTCGACCAATCATCATGGGGCGATTAGCTTGATGCATTGAGAAGCGACGAGAGAACGAAGCTTGTAATGGCGTAGGCAGAGAGGATAATCGCGAGCCCAATGACACCTGCAATAAGGAGCTTTTTTGCGTCGTCGGTTTTCGTTGTATTTCCACCGGCTGTCATATATTTGAATCCACCAATGAGGACAATAACAACGGCTACAATTCCAAGGAGCCCGAGCACAACACTGATAATGCCCCCAATCGTTGTTTCAAAATCTTGATTCCCAAGACCAGTGCTTGATTGGAATTCCGGGGAAAGCAAGTCTTCGACTTGAAGTGAACCTCCACCATCATCAACCGTACCCTGCGCGTGAGCGAATTGGGTGATGGCAAAAAATGGAAGAGCAATGAGCGTACCGACAAGGGCGCTAACTGCAAACGTAATAAGTGAACGAGTCATAAGCATGGGTTAATGTTTTGGCTTTTGGTGATTGAATTAACTGGTTACATTTCCTGTTGTCACAGCATTGAAAACTGCCGTAGTCGCAACGTAAGCAGATGCAATGACGACAATGCCGATGATGGACCACACGAGAATCTTCTTTGCTTTTTCTACAGGGCCTGGCCTTCCACCTGCTGTGAGAAAGAGCAATCCACTATAAATAAACATGAGAAGCGCAACCGTTCCTGAAACAGAAAGCGCTGCTTGAATGAGACGCGCCACAATGAGACGCGGATCACTGATTCCTATGGGGTTTGCGATCGTTGCCGCCATGGCTACTGCGGGAGATGTAAAAAGTGCAATCACGGCCAGCCATAGTTGCCGTTTCATACGCCGAATTATAGCATAGCGCCAAGTGAGCGCGTGGTTTATCCACTGCATTATGGCGAACTCGCGCCTTCGAAGGGTGCATTCTCGACCGGACGTAGTTCAAGCGCATCTTCGAGTGTATCGTCTGGCTCGGGGAGTTCTCCCGTTTTGACGACGGTGAGTAAAATTACAATGAGCGCATAAGAGCTCATCATAATCACAAATCCAACAATTGCGGCAACAATGATGCGCTTTCCACTATCGATGCGCGTAGAGTTGCCCTCTGATGTGAGCCAGGTTATTCCTCCCCAAATAAACATAAGAAGCAACATAGAGCCGCTTATGCCGAGCAAAAAGACGCCAGCATTTACGAGTAGCTGCAGCATATCCTCAAGCGTACAGTCGCCTGTTTCGCGGCAGGGACACGGACCCCCGGTACAGATTCCAGCAAAAATGAGGCCTTCGCGCTGAATGTCTTCGTAGGTTGAGGAAGACTGTGCAAGCGCAGGTTTTGGAGCCGATAAGAGAACGGCGATTGTTGCGCTTGCTGTTAGTATGGTTACAAAAAAATACAGAGCACGTTTCATGCTCTGTATTATACCCTAAGGTGATCAATAGGTTTGTTGAACTTTTGTGGCGGCAAGATTGATCGCATTATCAGGCTCAATGTCGCTATTGAGGTAGTTGTCAATGAGCTCTTTGAGGGCCTCCTCGGCGGCGTCGACGTTTTTCCCGCGGTACCAGCTTTGAGCGGTGAGAACTTGTTCGGTAAATTCTCCCACAGTTGCATCATTTAATTGCGTTTCTATCAGGCTGCGAAGGGCGGTTGGTTTACCAGATGCAGAAAGATAGCTTGGAACAATGTCTTCTGAGGCCGCGAACTGTAAGAAATGCCATGCCCAGTCACTGTGTTCTGTTTGATTTGAAACAACCTCGGTCCAGTAGTTTGCAATATTTACCTGTCTTACCGAGCTTGCATCTGCAATTTGAGGAACATTTGTTATCCCAAAGCTGAGTTTTGGTGCCGCAGCGCGAAGGAGTGGCGCGTGGTAGCTGTACCCAAGAAAAAACGCAGTTTCTCCATTTGAAAAGCTTTCGAATGAACCAGCAAAATTGTTGTTCCAGCTATATACTTCTTTCGTTGGGTTTGCGAAATCGGTATAAAACTCAAGGGCATTGAGGCTGGGAAGCTGTCCTTCGCGCTCTCCTTCAGGATAGAGATGAAATGCGACATTCCCGCGTGCATCATTCATTGGTGCGCCCGTTTGCATCATAAGGAGCGCCAAAACGTCGGTACTGCGCTCCACATTCTCGGCCGTTCCAAGTGCAGCTCCAGACTGTACAATCTCACCTTGTAAATTTGTTGACGTGAGGAGGGTTGTTTGCTCTTGAAATGCGTCCCAGGTTGCTGGCGGATTCGGTATGCCGGCATTGTTTAGTAGCTCGGTATTGTAGTAAAGACCAAGAGTATCAACACTTAGCGGGAAGCCATAAATGTCACCGTCAATAATCATGTCGTTCGCAACAACGTCTACGTACTGATTTTTATATTGTTTTTCTGAAATGGTTGCGATTTCGCGAGCTATGTTGACCGTTTCTTTTCGAATAGTTCCGCGTGTTTCGATTTGCGAGATTTGGACAGAAGACGGCATGGGTTCAATAAGTGTTCCATACTCACGCACCCATGTGTTGTGGATGGAGAATATGTCCGGACCGCGACCTTCTGCAAAGGCACGGATGAGCTCATCTTCATATTCTTCAAAACGAAGGCGGCGATAATTGATACGCACATTTGAATAGGCCGTTTCATAGGCACGAATTGTGTCTTCTAAATCATCTTCTCCATCAAAAACACGCCAGTAATCAAGAACAATGTCTTCAACTGGCGCGCCTTTAACTTGATTCCCGCCCGATAGGCATCCTTGACCGGTCGTTATAAGAACAGAGAGGAGAAGGCCAAAGGCGATTGGGCGGGGGAATGACATAATTAGCGGTTATCGAGATATTCTTTGAGCTGTTCTTTTACAGAGTCATGCATGAGGCCGAGTTCGATCTGTGCGCGGATAAATTCGAAAATGTTTCCACAGTCGTATCGCTCACCCTCAAATTTGCATCCGTACATGAGTTTACCATGCGACAGGCGCTCAATAAAAGCATCTGCAAGGCGAATCTCACCATCTTTGCCCGGTGTTTGACGACGTAAAAGATCGAGCACATCAGGAGTAATGACATATCTTCCAACAATCGCGAGGTTTGACGGCGCTTCTTCGCGTGTGGGTTTTTCCACAAACTGGGTAATTCTCCAATTTTTTCCATCTACGTCATCGCCAGCAATCACGCCGTAGCGAGAAACGTGTTCCATCGGTACTTCTTGTACAGCCGCCACAGGCTCACCGTATGTTTCGTATGTTTCGATTAGCTGACCAATTGCCGGTGCATCACCTGAAATGATATCGTCTCCGAAAAGGACAGCAACTGCTTCATCCTTTCCAATAAAGGGTGCCGCCGATAGAAGAGCATGTCCATCTCCGAGGGGTTTTGCCTGTCGCACGAAGGCAAATTTTGCAAGCTTTCCGATGTCTTTCACGCGCTGAAGTTCATCTAGCTTCTGCCTTTGTTCCAATCGGTATTCGAGTTCAAAATTGCGATCGAAATGATCTTCAATTGCGCGCTTCCCAAGCGCAGTCACGAAAATCACCTCTTCAATCCCAGCCGCAACAGCCTCCTCTACAATGTACTGAATAACCGGTTTATCGACGACAGGGAGCATTTCCTTTGGCTGAGCTTTTGTAGCGGGAAGAAAACGGGTTCCCATCCCGGCAACAGGGATAATCGCTTTTTTAATCTTCATACAAGGGGTAAGAATTGAATTCAGCCTTAGCGTAACCAAAAATATGACTTTTTACCAGTCTAATCAGTATTGTTCATAAAAATTCACATTGTTGTGTCGTGTTCTGTAGGTAATATCATGTGAATCAGAACATTCCGACTTCCTAGGTGTTCTGATATAGTTTGCGAGACTATGGACAGACAAGCATTTATTGCGTGGTTTAATCCGCGTCTTCAGGCCTTTGTTGAGGAGAGAATTGAGAAACTGCAAAGCGCGGTCAAAGATGACGTGCTTGCATCGTTGGTGAGCCATGTGAGCAAATTGACCAATGAAGGAAAGCGCATTCGTCCATTTATTGCGTATCTTGCCGCAGAAGAGACAAGGAATGAACAATATGCACAGTATATAAATATCTTTGCGGCGATTGAGCTTTTTCATGTCTTTGGCCTTATTCATGATGACATTATTGATCGCGGAGCTTTGAGGCGCGGTATTCCAACCCTTCATGTCGAGGCTGAAGCCCGCATGAAGCAAGAAGGGAGGGTGGGAGATATATCACATATGGCGCACGCACAAGCACTGCTGCTTGGTGATTTGGTGCATGGATGGGTGATTGAATTGTTCCACGAGCTGCGAGGAAAGAACGAAGCAACGGTGCGCGCGGCAGAGTATGAACTTCAGGCAATGACACGTGAAGTTGTTGCGGGGCAAATGATTGACGTCGACCTCATGACAAAAGAACGCGGAACAATGGAGCTCATTGAGCAAAAAATGGAACTCAAAACAGCGAGTTATACCTTTACGCGGCCCATGCGCATGGGGTTTGCGATTGCTGGTGGCACAGAGGATCAGCTTGCGTTTGCAGATACATTCGGTAAAGAGCTTGGACTTGGTTTTCAAATTCAAGACGATTATTTAGATCTATTTGGCGATCCGAATAAAACGGGAAAAGTAAATTTTTCTGATCTTGAAGTGGGACAGCACACCTATTTTACGCAGTACATTTTTGACCATGGATCTGTTGAGCATATTCGAGCGCTTGAGGCTGTCTTCCGTAAAAAAATTGATCTTCCGGCACAAGATGTACAAAGGCTTTTTGAAGAAAGTGGTGCAAAAGATGCGGGACTGAAACGTATCGAGCAGCATATGCAGGAAGCGCGCCAGTTACTTGACTTGACAAATCGCAGCGAGAGCCGATTTGCCGATCTTCTCTCGATGATTGAATCACGGACATGTTAACGCTAGCTTCGCGGGCCGACTATCGATTTTGCAAACAAATCCAGCAGGAACGCGGGGCGAATTATTTTGTGGCAACACGCTTTTTCCCTCGAGACATGCGTCTTGGGACGTGGGCTTTGTATGCATTCTTCCGTCTACCTGACGATATTGTTGATGTCGCAAATGTCTCGCAAGAAGAGGCATCGCAACGACTTCAGCAATTTAAAGCAGACTGGGAACAGGCTATCAAAACAAAAACAAGTGATTCGCCAGTCTTGCGTGCGGCGCTCGATACGCATTTGCATTTCCAGATTCCGTTTTCCTATAGTCACGATTTTTTCGCAGCCATGGAACAAGATACAGTGAAAGATCGTTACAAAGACTACGAAGAATTGCGCGAATACATGTATGGTTCAGCGGCGGTTGTTGGCCTTATGATGAGCTATCTGATTGGATTTTCGTCTGAACGGGCGCTTCCCTATGCGGAAGATTTGGGCTATGCCATGCAGCTTACGAATTTTCTTCGAGATCTGCGCGAAGATATTGAAGAGCGAAATCGTATTTATATTCCGGGTGTCGATTTGTATGCATTTGCCGTCTCAGAGGCAGATCTTGCAGCGGGGAGGATCACTCCGGCATTCCGTGAGCTCATGAAATTTGAAATTACGCGTGCTCGCGCACTTTACAGACGTTCAGAACAGGGAATACCAATGCTAAGACGCCGTGGTCAATTTGCTGTCCGCGCCGCGCTTCGCCTTTATGAAGCCATCCTCGACGAAATCGAAGCGCGCGATTACGATGTATTTTCAGAGAGGATACTCTTTTCAACCGGCAAAAAATTGCGAATTGCAGTTGGATTATGAAATCAATCAAAGGAAAACGTATTGTCATTATTGGATCCGGATTTGGTGGGCTGGGCGCGGCGTGTTTGCTAGCGCGTGCCGGGGCAAGTGTGACCATCCTTGAAAAAAACGAACAAACAGGTGGGCGTGCGAGCGTTTTTGAAGCAGATGGATTTCGTTTTGATATGGGACCATCGTGGTACTTGATGCCAGATGTATTCTCACAATTTTTTCAGCTGCTCGGTGAGCGCGAGGAAGATTATTTTGAACTCGAACGCCTTTCGCCTTCGTATCGCATTTTTTTTAAAGATACAGAAAGGTTTGTTGATATTTATTCAGATCGCGACAAAGATCGTGCGACGATTGAATCGCTTGAAGTGGGAGCGGCGGAAAAGCTCGACCGTTACCTTGAGAGGGCAAAGCAACAATACGAAATTGCCGTGCGTGATTTCATGTACAAGAACTATCGTTCTATCTTCGACTTTTTCACTTGGCGTGTAGTGACGCAAGGAACCAAGCTCTCCGTTTTCACGAAGATGCAAACATATGTTGCGCGGTATTTTAAGAGCGAGGAAATGCAAAAAATTCTGCAGTATCCACTCGTTTTTCTTGGGAGTTCACCTTACAACACACCAGCGCTTTATAATATTATGAGCCATATTGATTTTAGAATGGGCGTGTTTTATCCAAAACGCGGATTTCATGCAGTCATTGAGGCTCTGCAAACCATTGCGGAAAAGGATGGGACGACAATTCGGTTGAATAGTGAGGTCGATGAAATTGTTACAGAAAATGGGATTGCAAAGGCCGTTCGGCTCGCGACTGGAGAAGAAATTGAGGCCGATGTGGTTATTTCGAATGCGGACATGTATCACACGGAGATGCATTTGTTAAAGGAGAAGAAAGATCGATCATTTTCACAACGTTATTGGGATAAGCGTGTGATGGCGCCGTCAGCTTTAGTCCTTTATCTTGGTGTAAAAGGAGAAATTCCTTCACTAAGGCATCATACGCTTCTATTTAGTAAAGATTGGCAGAAGAATTTTGGAGAAATTTTCGAGCATCCTGCGTGGCCGGAAGATCCATCGTTGTATGTTTGTAATCCTTCAAAAACCGATGACGTAGCACCTTCGGGACATGAAAACCTCTTTGTGCTTGTGCCGATTGCCGCCGGACTTGCATACGATGATGCCCCTCTGAAGTCCTATACCGAGAAAATCCTTACTACCATGGAGAATCATATGGATATTCCGGACTTACGAAAGCGCATTGTCTATAAGCGGACGTTTTGTGTCGATGATTTTGCTGCTAGGTACAATAGTTATAAAGGTTCGGCGCTTGGACTCGCACATACGCTTTCGCAAACGGCAGCATTTCGTCCGGATACAAAAAGCAAAAAGGTGAAGAATCTCTATTATGTTGGCGCTGGAACAAATCCGGGTATTGGTATGCCGGTTTGCCTTATTTCTGCGCAGCTTGTGTATAAGCGCCTTACAGGGGATAGGAGCGCTGGGGCACTAGAGGAGTTGTAGAATCGCAATGAGCGTTAGTGTCATCCCTGAAGCGGTGTTTACTGCGGGGAAATAGCGATAAATGGACATAATGTCTTTACTCTGAGCAGAAAAGACCATGATCGCGAGGTAAAGGGCGGCAAGTAAAATGGCATAGACGCCAATATACGGGATGACGAGTAGTCCAGAAGCCAGATACATAAGCGCGCAGAACAGAAGTGTCCCATTTTTGTTAAGCACCGTCGCAATGGTTGCAAGGCCCGCCTTTGTATCAGCGTGTATATCTGGAATAGCAGAATACGCATGCATTGCCATCACCCAGCATATTCCGGCAAGGAGCGGGGCAAGAGTGAAAGATGTATGTCCATCAAGAAAATGGCCAGCATAGACGGGAAAAATGTAGAGAATATTGAAAAACGCATCTAAAAACGGTTTTGTTTTTGCGCGAATGGGCTTCGCTGAATAGAAAATTCCAAAAAAGAGAAAGGTGAACATTGAAAAAATCGTCATCGATGGCAAAAACGGAATGAGTGCAAGAAAGGGGATATTTAGCCCGAGAATGCTGTTTGTGAGTAGCTTGTGGGAGTTGGGCCGTACTAATTCCTCATAGCCTCCTTTTTTTGTATTAAGCTTATCAGTTTCATAATCGAATACATCGTTTACGCCATAAATGAGTAAATTCGCCGGTAGGCTGAAGTATAGTGCGAGCAAATAAGTAAGGGGATTCGTTAGGCTGCTTGTAAGTGGTGCACCGGAAAAGAAGAGCCCAAGAAAAAACGTACCAAGTAGATAGACCCAAAAGCGCGGACGGCTGATATTTATCACTTTCCGAAGAAATCGTTTTTGCATACGTTTGCATGATATCGTAGCTTTACCAAAGTATGAATGAAAAACGGGTAAGACAGCTGAATACGGCTGATTATAAAGGCGGGATCATTGTGTATTGGATGGATCGTGATGAGCGGTATCGGCACAATCATGCGCTTCTGTATGCGGGAGCCCAGGCGAAGGAGCATAATGCTCCTCTGGTTGTTGTGTTTAATCTCGTTGTCGACTTTTTGAGTGGCGGTATGCGTCAATTTGATTTCAAGCGTCGCGGGCTAAGAGAGCTGCAAGATACATTTATAAAGCATGGTATCGCGTTTACGATTTTGCTTACCGATGATTCCCCGCGTGACTTATTACATTTTTTTCAAGAGGTGCAGGCTGGCATGGTGGTGACAGATTTTTCTCCGCTTCGTATTCAGCGAACATGGAAACGGGCCGTAAAAAAAGAGCTCAAGATCCCATTTTTTGAAGTCGATGCGCATAATATTGTCCCTGTTTGGGAGGTAAGTGAGAAAAAAGAATTTGCCGCGTACACCATTCGAAAAAAAATTCATACACAGTTGCCAGAATTTTTAGTCGATTATCCACGCATGCCAGAAGTGAAAACCATACGCGCGCCGAAAACAGATTGGGAGGCGATTCAGAACGTGAAGCTTGATGGTCCGGACATTGTAGACACGTCCTCAGGGGAAAGAGCGGCGCATAATACACTGCGAAGGTTTATTGCATCGCGCCTTGATGGCTATGCCGAGAAGCGTAACGATCCGAATGAAGAAGCGCTTTCTGGACTCTCGCCGTATTTGCATTATGGGCAAATCTCTCCGCAATATGTTGCTCTCAGCGTCCGAGGCGCAAATGCTCCTCTTAACGATCGTGAAGCCTTTTTAGAAGAGCTTATTGTTCGCCGCGAACTTGCAGACAATTTTTGCTATTACGAACCAAAATACGATGCATTCGAGGGCTTTCATGAATGGGCGCGAAAGAGCCTCGATGAACATCGGAAAGACAAACGTGAATATGTGTATACCCGCGCACAATTTGAAAAGGCAAAAACGCATGACAATCTTTGGAATGCGGCGCAGCGGGAAGTGGTAGATACGGGAAAAATGCATGGATACATGCGCATGTACTGGGCAAAGAAGATTTTAGAATGGACTGAGTCGCCGGAAGATGCGCTGAAAATCGCGATCTACTTAAATGACAAATACGAGCTTGATGGCCGCGACCCGAATGGATATGTAGGGATTGCGTGGTCGATTGGCGGCGTACACGACCGTGCGTGGAATGAGCGGCCAATTTTTGGAAAAGTCCGTTATATGAATGCAAATGGCGCAAAGCGAAAATTCGATACAGAAGGGTATATTCGGCGATTTTTGGGAGAAGATAAATTTATCTAGTTTTGGCTAAATTTTATACAAGTGAATGGTTGTATTATTGATGCCTGTGACAGCAAGGCTAATTGGCTCGCGTATCGTGAAATGTCAACATTGCAAAAAAGAATATCGTCAGAATTGCGAGGTCATTTTTGAAAAACGGAACATCTACCAGACCATGAATCAGCATGGTTAAGAGCGCCGCACCCGCCGCCAGCGTTAATGCGTCTGTCCCATTTCGTCTTAATTGTCCAAGTCCAACGCCTATGAATCCCACAAGTCCAAGAAGTCCAAGAAGCCCCAACTCTGACCAAATGTTCAACACAATAGCATGCGGGTAGGCAAAAATCTCGAATTGCGTCGCATCATGATATGGCTCAATGGCCGCTTCAAACCCCGCAAGTCCAGCACCAAAGATTGGCTTATCCAGCAGCATCTCGATTGATTCACTCCAACCAATACGCCGTACTTCTCCGGAATAATCTTGCAAAAGTAGTTTGGTGCGAATGGCCGGCGCCATAACAGCGGCGATAATCATAACGATCGAAATAGCAAGAATGCCGAGTTTTGTTTTTATCTCGTGGTCTGCTGTGAGAAGAATAAAAATGATAGCAGCGGGAACAGCAATATAGGCCGCCTCGGTTTCAGCAAGGATAATCGCAATGGCCATCAGAACAAATGCGGGATTCCATTTCCAAAGACGCTCGCGTAGAGCGTACACCATCCCTGCACTCAGAATCGGAGCAAGATACAGGCCGAGGGCATTCGGAAACGGGTAGACGCTTGTGACGCGCCGCTCAATATCCCAGGGAATCGGAATGCCGACTCCTGTAAACCATTGCAAAATGGCAAAGATGGAGAGAATCGATCCACTGAGGATCAACACCTTGAGCCCACAAATCCAATCATCTTTCTCAAATGTCGCACGCAAAATGCCAAAGAAGATCATTGGCTCAAGAATGTACGCGCGGAAGAGGCCAAGAGCGGCAAGGGGATTTGGGGAGATAAGAATGGAGAGGAGGGAGGCGATTGAGAGAGTAGAGAGTAGAACGTAGAAAGTAGTATGGACGTGATCGATATGATAGGCGGAAAGCCAAGCTTTGAAGCCTTGCTTTGCGAAATACACCACGAAGGTGATGAGCAAAAATACCTCAAGCAGCGTTGAAGGAAAGGGTCCGATTTCGAAGCGAAGGAGATAAATGGGAAGAAGGCCGAGGAGAACAAAAAGACTGAGCGTGAAACTGCGTAGACTCAAGACAAGAAAACTCGCCGAAAGCAATAGGAGAAGCGCTGCGTATAGCATATTACGGCTTCAAAAGATCAATCAATTTTTTTGGATGGGGTCCGCCAAATAGCGGGAGCGCAGAAAAAAAGATGATCATACCTATGAGTACAGCAATAAGGACGTGCATTTGGGGGAGGAAAAGTAAAGCGGCCGCCATGACGAGCGTTGCACCAATGGATTGTGCTGTCCGAGTGAGCTTCGGGCGAAAATCGCTATACGCGAGGACAAAGCTTCCGGTGATGATCGTGATGAGAAGCTCGGCAAAGACGGTCATCCACGCAGCACCGTAAATTCCGTGTACAGGGATGAGGAGCATGTAACCGATGATGGTAATAGCAGCGACAAGGGCGTAGGCGACGGTCATGATGCGCTGTTTTTGAAGGCCTACAACAGCGTGCCCAAAGAGCGCGCCGAAAAAGACAATACTCGATGCAGGGACAAGATATTTCAGCACCTCGCCTGATTCAGAAAATGCGTTGCCGGCGACAAATTCCATGAGCGGAACCCCAAGAACAATTCCACCGACAGCAATTGGAATAGCAGCAATCGCAAATAAATCGAATGTTTGCTGTAGGCGCGCTCGGAATACCTTGTGATTCTGCGCCGACCAAGCAGCAACGAGTATGGGAAGAATAAGCCCCATATAAAGTGTTGGAATGATCGTAAGAACATCGACGATTTTATACGCAGCACCATAAATACCAATCTCTTCGGGACTCCGGTAAATTGATAAAAAGACAATGTCGCCTTTGAGGTAGATTAGATTAAAGAAAATTGATATCCCAATCGGCCATGTACGACCGAGGATCGTTTTCCATATCTTGAGATGAATTCTTGGTTTGAGGAGGGTGAAGCTTCGAGCGGAAAGAACGGTAATCAATAACTGAATAGCGTTTCCAGTAACAAGGATCCAGATAAACGTCAGAATATCGGCGCCCAAAACAGCGAATACTGCGGTGAGGCCAAAAATGGTTGCGCGACTCAAAAATTCCGCGAGAACGATATAGCCCATCTTTAAACGCTTTTGAAAGAGGCCGGTAAATAATTGCGATGTTGAACCAAACAGATACGCCATTGACCCAACGGCAATTCCAAGATGCTCTATGGCCGAATAGGGAAACAAGATGGCAATAACCGGTGCTGCGCCTAAAAAGAGCATACCGCTCACGAGGCGAAGGCTGATCAAATTACCCAGGATTGTATGCTCATCAGCGCCATCTTCAGAAATCATTTGTGTTGTCGTGAGCGTGAGCCCAAAATCTACGAGCGTTGCGAAGATAGAAAGGAAGGTAATAACAAGGGTAAACGATCCATATCCCTCTGTACCAAGCGCGCGCGCCAAAACAGCGACGGTCAACAGACCGAAAAGGGTGATGAAGCCTTTGCCGAGTACTTGTAAGGCGGCATTCTTCGCAATTTTACGCTCAATATCCATGCGCCTTAGTCTATCGGACTTCTACATTATGGTAAAATCGAACTATATGAGGCTTCCCCAGTATTCTGTTTTTGTGCAGATGTTTATACTTACTTTTCTTACTGTCTTGGGCGTGTTTTTTATTGGGCTAGGCAGTGCCGAGGCGCGCGTGCATGATGCGAGGCTGGTATCTGGAGATACGACGATCACTATGACGCCGGGTGAGCGACGGGAAGTTATGCTTACCTTCGAAAATACGGGCGACTATATTTGGCAAAATGATGGATTCGGCCACATTTCTTTGTATACTCACGGACCAAAATATCGAAACAGCAGCTTCGATCCTGGGAAGTGGCTTTCTCCCTCCCAGGTCGCGCGTATTCGTGAGGCTGCGGTAACACCAGGAGAGGTTGCGACCCTTCGTTTTGAGCTACATGCGCCGGAAAACGAGGGAGAATACCGTGAAGTATTCATGCTTGCTTCAGAGGATATTGCTTGGCTTGAGGGTGGATATGTGGAGCTTGAGATAACGGTTCAATCCGGAGCGGAGATGAATGTCAATGAAGAAGCATTAGAGAGGGCTCCCATTCAGGAAGTATCAGCTGTTTCGTCCTTGTCTGCCGAGATGACAATAGCCCCATCCACGATTCGCGCTCGCGCGATAAAGCCGATACTGCAAACGGTCCAGTTTAAAAATACAGGCACTGAACCTTGGTTTACCTACGAAATTCATGCGCCGGAATTTATTCAGCAAGCGGCAGAAGGGTCAGACTTTACGCATCCGGCTTGGCAAGGCGCGCAAGTTGCTGTGGTTGAAGGAGCACCTGTTGGCCCAGGTGAACTTGCGACCATCACCTTTCCTGTGATGGCACCTGAGGTGAATGGAGATCATGAAGCACACTTTACGCTATATGCGAATGGGCAGATGATTGATGAGAGTGCATTTGTGTTTCCGATCACCGTGACGGATGGAAAAAGTTCGCCAACTTCTAGGTTGCCACGCTTTAATGAGGAAACCGAGGTCACCTATTTGACTGAAGAACCTATGATACGCGTAGGAATTCTGATTGTTGATGAAGAAACTGACGACGAGGTGGTGATTACATCTGATACAAGTGATTTTACGCTCACGAATCTCGCTGGCGAGTCACTTCTCAGTTTAAGCCGCGGAGAAAAAGTGACTGCGTGGTATGCGGGCGGTGTGTACTACTACTCTTTTGAAGGAGAGGTGAAATCGACGCCGGACGGACTGCGTTTTGTTCCAGAACAAGATCACGCCGTCATGACCATTACAAACTTTGACTGGCGCGAAACGCGTGGGGCGGCACAGGCATTTAATCAATATCGCGGGATATTAGAGCTTCGGTACAATACGTATAAGGACCGCATTTGGCTCATTAATGAGCTTGGCATGGAATGGTATTTGCGTGGACTAGCAGAGGCATCAAATACATCGCCAGGTGAATTTCAAAAAGCGCTGGCAACCGCGGCACGAAGTTTTGCCTACTATCACCTAACGCATGGTTCACCGCGGAATCGAGAGTTCTTAAACCTTGTTTCAACCTCGCACGATCAGGTATACAAAGGATATGATCAGGAAAAATGGGGGGCAAATTGGGTAAAGGCGGTAGAGGTGTCGCGAGGGCAAATAGTGACGTATGAAGAACAAGTTGCGCTGACACCGTATTTTTCACAATCAGATGGATCAACCCGTGACTGGTTCGATGTTTGGTGGGGAGATCGTGCCTACGCGCGCGCCGTTCCTGTGCCATGCGACGCTGGTAAAGCGCTTCTTGGTCATGGCGTCGGAATGTCTGCGCGAGGCGCGATGTGCATGGCGGAAGAGGGAATGAAATGGGATGAACTCTTAACGTATTTTTACACGGGCATCGACATCATCCGTTTTTGGAAGTAGGAGCACTCAAATTTCTACAACTGCATCTACTGCAATTTGAACACCCCTTGCAGTGCAATGATTTTCGATTTTCATCATTAAACTAAGGTAGTTTGAGCAGTCCCATCGTTCATTATTCCTGCGAAATGATGGCCGCCAAGGTGGAGTCCGGTTCAGCTACGCCTGAGAATCTATCGGGTCGAAATTTAGAATACGCTGGACCCCTGGTCAGAGCCAGTGGTGACGAATTGATCCTTTACTGCGCTCAGGAATTTACAAATTCCCGCTTGCACGTCTCCGCCAGGAACGAATGTGAGAGATCTATACGAGTCGAGCGATTGCCACGTCGTCGCAAGCGCCCCTCCTCACAATGACAAACATGATGAATTCCTGCCTTCGCAGAAATGACGAACAAACCTCAAACCTGTAACCTGTTCTACGCCCCCTCCCAGCCTCCTTTGAATGGTTCTAATTCTCCATGACGCACTTTCGCTGCATGGGTGAGGCGGAGAATGTCCTCTTTCACATGTTCCGGATTATCGATTTGTTTAAAATTGAAACGCTCGCGTGTTGCGGCAGTTTGTATGTATACATTTCCGTAACTAAGGAGCGTTGCGAGCACACCTGTCGTTTCAGCAGTAATGTCTTGAATTTCAGGAAGATTCAATTCAGAAACAACACGGGTGAAAAGTCCTATTTGTTCAATATTGATAATCCGTTCGGTGGTGACAATCCATGTATCAAGATAGTAATCGGTGAATTGTGTCATGGTGACGATCATAATCATCATGACGTAACACGCCATGAGTACTGATACGAGCGGGCCAATAAGTACGGTGTTGAAGATAGAAAGATCAGCAACGGAAAGAAATACGAGAATAATCACCGGTATGAGCATGAGGGCAGCGAAATAGAGTCCAATCATCACAATGGCAATCCAATGCCTCCGTAAAAAAACTTCCGCTGTTTCTCCTCGCTGATGATTAGGGAGCTTATTTAAATGGATCATAGATCTTTCAGATTATGAATGTCACCCGTGAACTCAAAACTCCCGAGGTCAATTGTGCGAGACCAGTCATAGCGAAACAGCAGTGCCCCAGAAATGAGCACTGTAACAAAAAATCCTACCAAATATGCTCCAATGATAGCGGTTGTTTTTGTGCTTTGCAGACCGTATCGCGAAATATGAAATATGTTGACGATAAAAAATACAAAACTAACAAAAAACATGATACCGAATGGAATGAGAAGGATGGAAAGTGGGACCTGCATGCAGGTAGTTTATCACGGAGCAAGATGCTTCTCCGCGGCTTCTGTGATCATACGTCCGCGCGGTGTGCGTTTTAAAAAGCCAATTTGAAGCAAAAACGGTTCATAAATATCTACAAGCGTTGAAGTTTCTTCACGCGTTGCCGCGGCAAGCGTTGAAAGACCGACCGGTCCACCCAAGAATGTGGTTTGAATAGTGGTGAGAATATGCCGATCGGTAGCATCGAGGCCAAGCGGATCAACGGCGAGATGATCGAGCGCCTCATTTGCAATTAGCGGATTCAGTGTACCGTCATGGCGGACCTCGGCATAATCACGGACGCGTTTTAAAAGACGGTTTGCAATACGCGGAGTGCGCCGCGCACGCTTTGCAATAGTTTCACAGGTCGGTTGGTCGGCTGGAAGGGAGAGAATGTGACTGCTACGCGCAATGATATCAGTCATTTCTTCGTCGCTATAAAATTGTAGGCGGTGTACAAAGCCAAAACGGTCACGCAACGGGGCAGAGAGAAGTGACAGACGTGTGGTTGCGCCAATCACGGTGAAGCGCTCCAGATTAAGTCGCATGGTTCGCGCCGATGGACCTTTTCCGACCACTAAATCGAGCGCGTAATCTTCCATGGCAGGGTAGAGTACTTCTTCAATCGATTTGCTGAGGCGGTGAATTTCATCAATGAAAAGAATATCTCCACGTTGTAAATTCGAGAGTATTGCAGCGAGGTCGCCAACGCGCTCAAGCGCAGGGCCGCTGGTGATCTTAATTTGCGAAGCAAGTTCGTTCGCAATAATGCTGGCAAGTGTCGTTTTGCCAAGGCCAGGATTGCCGTGTAAAAGAACATGTTCAATAGGCTCTTCACGCTTTTTCGCCGCCTCGAGAAAAATGTGCAAATTTCGTTTTAAATCCGTTTGGCCGATGAAATCGTCTAATCGTTGCGGCCGAAGACTGACATCAAGATGCTCATCTTCACTTTTTTGCTCGCCATCTATAACCCGCTCTTCATTTGCTTGTACATCTGACTCGATCATATACGCGCATTGTACAGGAGTGATGAGCGGTTCGTGAATAGCGGCTCGTAATGCGAGACCTTGAAAAAACGGTGAAAAATAGATACAGTCAGCATAGATTTTCTGCCGCGGTGATGGAATGGTAGACATAGGGGACTTAAAATCCCCGGGCCGAAAGGCCGTGCGGGTTCAATTCCCGCCCGCGGTACCAACTATATGAAAAATATCCTTTTGTTTGATTTTGACGGCGTGATTGCGAATTCTTTTTCGCTTGCGCTCTATGCATTTCAGCAGCTCGTACCAGGTGCAACAGCGGAAATGTACAGGGAATTGTATAGTGGTAATATCAATCAAATGGTGAAAGAGCGAAACCTTGGTATAACGTCGAAGCAATTTACGGACGTTTACAATCCTCTCGTTCTTAAAGAATTACAGCCGTTTGATGGAATGGTTGAACTTGTTGATGAGCTGCGAAACGATTTTTCGATGGTGATCATCACCTCATCAGACTCGCATACGGTGAAAGATTTTTTGAAGAAAAACGCGATATCGCATGCCTTTTTAGACGTCATGGGTACGGATGTTGATCCGAGCAAGGAGCGAAAGATTGATTTAGCAAGTAAGTGGTTCGAATTTCATCCGAAAGAGAGCTTGTTTATTACCGATACGCTCGGTGATATGCATGAAGCAGAAAAAAAATCGGTACCTTCTATTGGCGTCACGTGGGGATTTCAAGCGCGCGAGACGCTTATACATGGATCAGCAAAGGCGCTTGTTGATACTCCGGAAGAACTACACGTTGAAATTAACAAGCATTTTGTCAAATAAAATACCCCGGAAGGGGGTTTTTTCTTGAGTCGTTTGAGGTCTGGAGCGGCAGAGCGGGATCGAACCGCCGACCTCTTCCTTGGCAAGGAAGCGCTCTACCACTGAGCCACTGCCGCATGTTGAAGAGGGTACAAAAATTGTATGCAGTCGTCAATCAAGGAAGGTAAATCCATCGAGAACTGCTTTTAAAATCGTTTTTCCATCCATGGTTCTTGGGTCGTAGCTAAGCCTAAATATGTATTCAAGTCCGTCTTTATTTACAGTTGCCTCTGCAAAACGACCTCGCTTCGTGCTTGGCTCGGTGAAGATCACATAACGCCCAGGAAGGCCGTCTATTGCGTAGATACCTTCTTCTTGAATATCGTAAAGGTCGCTCGGTGCAGAACCTAATACGCTCAGCGCGCGAATAGAAAGACTTGCTCCACTTTCGATCACCATCCACGAAAACGGTCCATCGGTATTATCGAGCGACCACACAAAATCAGGTGATTCAAAGCTACGAAATGTTTCCTGTACACCTCTTTTTCCTTCATTGTCGATAGGGATCCATTCATCGGGGAGTTCAACGCGGTAATATTCTCTACTGTCGGTATAGATGCGGGTACGGTCAAAAAGCTCCAGAGCTACTTTCTCTTGGCTATTGCGTGTAATCGTCTCAGAATCTTCACGGTGCATGTTGAGCTGCCAAAAGATCAGCACGACCGCTATAATTGCCGCGAGGAGAAAAAAGAGAATTGAAATTGTTCCTGTACTTCGCATATAATCAATTGTAACAAAATCTAACCCCACATTATGACCCTTGATGTTAATTACCTTGCTATCGTTCTTGCGGCGATTGCGCAAATTGTGATCGGGATGCCCTGGTATGGAGAAATGCTATTCGGAAAAATTTGGATGGCAGAAACGGGCATGACGAAAGAAAAAGCAAATAGCAACATGAAGAAAAATGGTGCACTTATTATGATGGGGGCTTTTATTGGATCATTTGTCATGGCTTTTGTCCTTACACAGGTTATGCGTGAATTTGGATCGGACTCTTGGACGGGAGCTGTTTCAGCGGCGTTCTGGATTTGGCTTGGATTTTATGCGACCACGCAGCTTGGCCCGGTGCTTTGGGAAGGGAAGAGCATGCAGTTGTGGCTAGTAAATACAACGTATTCGCTTGTATCACTTGTGGTGTCAGCGCTCATTATTTTCGCTTTCGTGTAAACAAGCAGGAGGCCCGGCCGATCGTACGGCCGGGTCTTTTTGTTTAGACTGCTGCGGGTACTCCTTGCATCTTTTCACGCATCCAGCGAATACCAGACTTATTTCCAGCCATGTACTGATCACGCGCAACCCCGAGGAGCAGCGATTTTACGGCTTCCGCAACTTCATCTGGGAGAGCATGTAGTTCAACCAAATTCCCAAATTTTTCCATGAGTTCGATGTACCACTTTGCTCGTGGATTTTTTGTGTTTACAGACATATGATTACTTGTTAATACCTTTTTTAGACATTGCATGAGCAATGAAGAGGATGACGAGCGCAAGCACGGAAAGACTGAAAATGATTGCGCCTATACGTCCTGTTTTTGGCGTTTTAGGAAGGACAATGGTTTGATCACTTGTATCTTCGTCTTGCACGGCTGCTTCGACTGCTATTTGAACGATGTGTTCGACATCTTTTGGACTTCTTGGGTGAAGTGAGTGTTCTCCATGTATTTCTCGAATAATTCCTGTAATCCGCATCGATGTACCTGCAAGATCATTCCAGTTTATGCCCGTATTGTCGTGTGCGAGAACACGGATCGTTCCATATGCGTCACTTAGCACAAGCTCCTTTCCATTCAGTCCCTCCATTTTTGCTTCGATGGTGACGAGTTCGCCAGGGCGAAGGCTTTGAATTTGTGCCGTATTCACATTTGTTCCTGAGACGTTCCCAGATTCAAGAACGACGATATCGTTCGAAGATGAGATTTTGATGCGCTTCTCTCCACGGCTTTCCGTTTCCTCGCCGCTCACGCGGACCAAGTCACCAAGCGCAAGCGCGGGCCAATCAGCATAGTAGGAATAGATTGCCGTTCCTTCTATAAACATGAGCTGCGATCCGAAGAGCCCGGGCAGGGCAGTCACACGGCCTGTTTTAACATCAAGGATGGCCGTCGTTTTCGTTTCTGAGGGGCTTTTCGTCGATTGCGCCGTCTTCTGTTCTTTTGCAATGTCAACAATCGTTACCGTTTTCTTTACATCGCTCTCGCTCCCACGAGTTTCAGTAGGTACTTCGGCCGCAGAAGCAAGATGCGCCTTAGGCTCATCAGGGACGATGCGCCAATCGTGCGATACTGCTTGCGCTGTTTCGATTTGGAGCTCTTTTGGTTCGTGTTCATAGGTGGGGATAATAATGTCATTGAATGTATTTTTGTTCTTTGGAGTTGGTTCACGTGTTTCGCGCCATGTATCTCCATCACGGCCGAGCGATTGTCCTTTTTCCGGGGCAGGGACGGTGCTGCCAAATTGCATGTCATCAATTTTCAGGCTTTCATCGGTATAAAGCGCCAGGCTATCACCGCTATTATTGAGGTAGCTTGCACTGAGCTCGATGACCGCATATTCGCCTGGTTCAAGATGTATATCTTCGATCAGGATGGCACGTCCACTTTCATCCTCGAAGTACCAGCTTGTAAGGCGAATGTCATGTTGAGATGCATTGAAGAGTTCTGCCCATTCATCGCCAGAGGATGGGTTTGGCATAATCTCGGTAATGACGATATCGCCATAGCGCGTCGGCTCGTCGATGATTTCTTTAACGATAACAGGATCATCGATTTCTACTGGGGCATCGAAAAGTATTTCATCAACGGGGTCATCGTGTGGATCAAGTTCAGATTCTTCTGCTTCCTCGATTTGATCGATGTCATCGGGAAGATCATCCACGACTTCCTCGACAACAACTTCAACGAATTCTTCATCAAGGGTCTCCTCCTCAGGATCAGACTCGATGAGTTCATCTTCTTCATCCAGTGAATCGACAACCGTTTCTTCGATAGGGTCTTCTATCGGATTGTGTTCAGCTTCATCTATTTCAGCGACATCTTCAATCTCCACGTTATCTTCTTCGGCAACTTCTATCGGATCGCTCTCTTCTTCAACGATTTCGATCGGACCAACTTCTTCTGGAGTATCATAGGGATCCTCCTCAAAAATTGGCGCAGGAAGCGTGAAGTATGTCGGTGTGCCAAACTGTCCTTCAGGAAGATGAAGCGTTTCCTCTGCCGTCATCCATTCCTTGGTTTCCGGATCACGAATCATAGACGCATACGGGTCAGTACTACCGAATTCTGGCGCGCCACTGTCAATGACTTCATCGATCACACGTCCATCTGGTGTGATCAGCATGATTTCAAGATCACGATTCGGCAGCGAGAGACTGCTCGTCACTAGGTCGGGCTCCACCTCAAGCGTTGTTCGCTCATCATCAAGCGCATAATTGCTGATGAGCAGCGTGTCGAGCCCGGCGACAATGGTTCCTTCTGCAATTTGCAGCGCATCTCCGCCTGTTGCGGCTCCTGCTATCACGTAACCACCGAGGTCGGCCGGAGCGTCCACTGGATTATAGATTTCGATCCATTCGTCTGCCGCCGACGCTTCGCTTCCTGCCCAATTGATTTCTGAGAAATAAGGGCTTGGTACGTCTTCTGCACTTGCGGCGAGAGGGAGCAAAGTAAGCAATCCGAAGCATGTATATGCATAGAATAATTTCATAGTGAGTTGTTTGAATGAACGGACGTCCGGTAGATAAAAACACTCCCCGCCAATGTAATATAGGCAAAGGGAGTGTGTTTTCTACATATCTATTGCAGCAGGTTCAGGAAGTTTGGTCAAGGTTTGGATGGGGATAAATAAAAACAAAATGACAACGCGTCTGCGATGCCATCTTCATGTGGTACCGGGGACAGGACTCGAACCTGCACACCTTGCGGCACTAGATCCTAAGTCTAGCGTGTCTACCAATTCCACCACCCCGGCATGTATTTGTGCACGGATATTGTCACAAAAAAGACGAGGAGTCAATAAAGCGAGCACCTCGCCGGGTTACCGGCAGGCGATTCGGTATTCGCAGTAGGTTATGTTTGGATCGATTTCGCGGCGGCACGTAAGCCCACTTTTGTCGTTAATACCGAATGGATGCAGGAATGCGGCCGGGTGACCAATAAGATAAAAAATGAAGAAGAGATTCGAAACGGCAAGCCCGATCGCGATTAGCATAAGGCCAAGCGATGACGTTCAAATGACGAATGAGAGGGCAAAAAGCACTGAAAACATGGTCGAAATCCAAAGCCGATTGCGTTTCTCGATGTTATGCTGATGCGCGAATGTGAGCGTGACTCCCAAAAAGGCGATTTGCATCAATAGGACACTGAGTCCGAGTCTATGCGTTTTATAAAAGAGGGTATCGAAGACAATTCCGAGAAGAAATGCGCCGGCGGCGAGTTTAGCAGGGGGGAAGATTTCATATGGTTGTAGTAGAACATGCCCGCGAGCGATTGGCATTGTGATAGGGTGCCTGTATGAACCACATAAAATCAACAACCTGGCCCGAGGGTTGTAGACTGTAAAATAGTAGACGAATGCAAATAGTTCTCTCGCTATGCTTGAGAATTTGTCAATTCATGAACAAATGTGAGGGATCTGTTCATATCGCATAGATGGTTTCGTCGAGATGCGCCCCGCAATGGCCATTGCGCTTGCGCGAATATCCTTGTCCTGATAGCGTTTTTACATGAAGATTTTACTGGTGCATGGCTACAAAGCCTCACCTGAACACAATTTTTTCCCATGGCTTCATGATAGACTCCGCGATCTTGGGCATGAGGTGATTTTACCAGCGCTTCCTGAGCCTGCAGCACCTGATCCAGAAGCCTGGACGAAGACGCTCCTTGAGGCGTTTCCCGTTGTGGACGATGAAACCATTGTGGTCGGCCATAGCCTAGGGGCGGTTTCGGCTCTCCGGTTTTTGGAAGCAGCTGAGGCGCGTAGCCGACCAAAAGGCGCGCTTTTGGTTGCTCCTCCGTGGCGGATTAAAAGCGAGACCTTCAACGGATTTTTCCTCGATGAACTCGATTTTGAAGTCCTTATGTGGAAAGCGTCACGGTTTACGGTGCTGCATGCGAATGATGATGCGCTTATCCCTCGCGATCATGCCGATAAATACGCAAAAGAATTATCAGCAAAACTCGTCACGCCAGAAACGGGCGGGCATTTTCAAGGCCAAAAATACGATGTGATTTTCCATGAGGTTAAAGCGCTTCTTGATGAAACGATCGTTTACGCGCCAGGAAAGAGCCTCGATGATGAATTTGAAGGGGTGAAGGAGATATAATTTAGTCGCTGTTGGGATAACTATGTTCACAGGGATAGTAAAGGTCATGGGGGAGATTGCCGATATTTCGGGTTCCGAAGCGGCAAAGCGCTTTTTGATTAAATTTCCTGAAGGATTTTTACACGAGGTGGAAACGGGGGCGAGTATTGCAATAAATGGAACCTGTTTGACGCTCGTGGAATTTGATGGCAATCGCGGGAGCTTCGATGTGATGGGGGAGACGCTTGTGAAGACGAATCTTGGTACGTCAAAGATCGGCGACAAGGTAAATGTAGAGCGATCATTCAAAGTCGGAGACGAAATCGGCGGTCACCCGATGAGTGGACATATCGCCGGCATGGCAGAAGTGATATTGATTGATGCAGATGGGGAGAATACGACCATGCGATTTTTGTATCCTCAGAACTTCTCAAAATATCTTTTTGAAAAAGGCTTCATTGGCCTAAATGGGGCAAGTCTTACCGTGACAAATCTCGACAAAAACGCCTCAGTATTCACTATTTGGTTTATTCCAGAAACGCTTGAGCGTACAACATTTGGTGCGCTTCAGATTGGCGATAAGGTGAATATGGAAATTGATAGTCAAACTCAGGTGATTGTCGATACGGTTGAGCGCGTAATGAAAGAGGCAGGAAATTCGTGATTATGGACATTGGTGATAAAGCAATAGTTGGATCTGTAATCTTGGTTGTTTTAGTGTTGATCGCATCGATCACGGTAAATTACTGGAAGGAAATTGAAGCATATGTAGTGGGACTATCTGGTCCGTCCACGTCTGATCTTGAGATAGAACTGATGCGCGAAATTAATAGTGAGAAAGAAGAGAGAGTTAGACTTGAAACACAGATTGCAGAACTGTCACGTATTTCCGAGGAGTTGCAAGAAGTGAATCGATTGCATAACGAACAAGAACTCGATACGAGTTACTCTGTTACAGATATATTGAATACATGGAGGCCAGTATCTGCGCATATAGTTTGCGACTATGAGTCCTATTATGGAACGGGCTCGGGCACCCTCGTGGATTATCCAGATGGATCGGTGATTGTTGTTACTAATCAGCATGTAATTTTGGATGATTTCGGCTATGCGCCAGACTATTGCGGTATATTTTTACCCGAAAGTTCAACGCCGTTGATTGTGTATAGCGAGGACATGTTTACATCATTTGATGGTACTGATTGGGGCTACTTGGAGATTGAAGAAAGCAGCATCGATCTTCTCTTGTATGAGGTTATCGACAGAGAGGATAGGTATTACTGTACTGATCTGATGGTTGGTGATGAGGTTATAATACTAGGATATCCATCAATCGGCGATGTGGATGATGTAACTGTCACGAGTGGCCTTATTTCCGGATTGGATGAAGATTTCTACATTACCGATGCAAAGATCGAAGCTGGTAATTCTGGCGGTGCTGCCATATCTCGGAATGGTAACTGCATTTTCGGAATACCTACAGCGACACAAGCGGGGAATTACGAATCGTTAGGTAGAATATTAGATATAGGTCTAGTTTTTGAATAATAGACTTGTGATCATTGGTTCGCTGGATTCCTGCCTTCGCAGGAATGACGATTTGATACGTAATATTTGTACAATTAGTAACTAATATGAATATTGGAATTGTCTACGGAACCTTTCATAAAGAAGTGGAGGAAATTATGCTAAAGGCAGCCGAAAAAGAGGCTGCTGAGCTTGGTATTGAGGTTGTGGAGCGTGTTCCTGTGCCGGGTTCGGTAGAAAAACCACTCGCGGCGAAGCGTCTGTTGATGCGTGATGATATCGACGGTGTGGTCTTGCTCGGGATTATTGAGCGGGGAGAAACGAAACATGGATTCATCATGGGGCAGTCGCTCATGCATGTTGCCATGCAGCTTTCGCTTGAGTTTATGAAGCCAGTGACACTTGGGGTAATTGGACCAGAAGTTTTGCCAGAACAAATTGCGCCAAGACTTGAGGCATATGCGAAAAAAGCGGTAAACGCTCAGAAACAGTTATTCACAGAATCTTGACAAGAAAAACAAGCTGTTTTACTATCTTTTTAGATATGCAATCTTTCTTCGGAACAATTATTTGCAAGTTTTACGTCATTCGTCTGCTGACGCTTGGCTGGAATTTTGCATAATTGTTTTGAGACACAAATAGCGATTTTGCAAGATGCCAGTCGGAATCGGTTGGCATCTTTCTTTGTACACACATCTTATGAGGACTGAGGGGTTACTCCTAGGATGTGCGCACAAAGCGTACAAATCGTCTCCCTTCGGGGATTGTGGAGGAAATGATGCGTGGAGATCACTACGAGCTTGATGGATTTTTCGATCCCAACCGGTCGGGTGCTCGCCTTCAGAAAAGGGGGCATGCCGCCGACAAGCCCTCGGAGGGCGCCATTCAACCTGGTACCAGCGGTGACAAGCGCCGTTTCAGCATCGGTTGTCCAGCGCCCGGTCCGCAGCTCGTCGAGCCACCCGTGAACCCGGTCATCACGACCATTATGCCCCAGTAGGAGCACTAGAACGATGCAGCTAGATCCCTTACTTCGGTTCGAGAGCAGTGGGACCTCTGGTTTTCCTCCTGATTCCGGCGACACTCCGCTCGTCCAGACGCACTGTCTCGACGGTTCCGTAGCCCCGCCGCGCAAGCAGGTGCGCGGTCTGCCTCGTCCCACGGTCCTTGCGGGCCTGCAGTCACTGCAGTGGTCCACGGGACCGCTCTAGCGCTTCGGCGCACCTCTCGCGGCATGTAGCGTCCAGCTACTGCGTCCGCCGGGCACTCGCCCGAACTCTATTCCCCCGTCAGCACGGCTGGCGGGGGAGTTTCATTTGCGTTGGAATCGTTGTATCGCAGCGCTCGATGAATTTGTTGGTTTCGAAATCAGATTCGTTATTCACCCTCTTTGAGGGGTATTTCATTCATATGTCTGGAAAAATAGATTCTTCGACCTCGTTTCGTTAGAAGGGACTTCGCGCAGAAAAACCGCAATTTCCTGCCTGCCCGGCCCGTCCGGCTCCGCCGTGACTCCGCCGGGAACGAAGTGAAGGATCTATTCGATACGATGGATCCCTGCCTTCGCAGGGATGACGAAATACCCGATTGCTAAATCCCGTCAATACAGCTGCGCCACAGCAGATAAATCGTTCACTGTATTTCCGTCAGAGTCGGGCAGGTAGGGACCGAAGTGCTTGTCCCTCGAAGCTTCGAAGAAGCGAAGTGGGAAGACTTACTTGAACGTACGTTGAACGAGGACCGAAGCTGCAAGCCTGCAGATGCAGTGATTTAAGTGTTCCGACTTCCAAAATAAAAGCGGGCCGTCTTCTAAAAGAGAGGACGACCCGCGAGGGTCACTTGGAGGCCTGGTGATAGCCGGGCTTTCCGTAGCGAGGTCCATGCGACCGCTCTGGGCGCTGGAGCCAGGCGTGGTAGGTGCCGCGAAGCTCATCGTGAAGGACACGCAGTCCATGGAGCACACGCCCCCAAACGACGCTGCGCACCGTCACAGATGCGCCCACGATCCCTTCTCGCCAGAGCGCATTGCGAAGCTGGATTGCGGCCCGAGGACCGTGATACCAGCAGGTGACGAGCGTAATGTTGCCAATGCTGTTACCGGTATCGATGAACGCCTTGATATTGCACGCCGCCACAGCGCAGTCACCGAAGGTATTCATGTTGGTTCCGCCATTATTGGCGGGGGAGCATGGAACCCCTGCGGCTTTGATCAGCCGCACCATCTCGGCGAGGTCTTCGCCGTGAACGGGCGCTGCGTCCCCGCAGGGAATCACGACGACATGCTCACCCATTGTTGCAAGCCGCTTCGCGACCGCGACCGCTTTCTCTGTCCTTGCCGGATCGAAACGACCTTCATCGTCTCCTCGCGCAGGGAAGCCATGCGCATTCAGCCGCGGTCCGTTCAGAACCACAACGACATAATTTTTCTGCATCACTTGTCTCCAATCTTACATTCACAGGTTGGATCGACCTCTTTCTGGCCGAACCAGCCCGTCAATTAGAGAATGGTCCAAAGACTATCGAAAATCATGCGCTGGGTGGTGCTAATGGCTTTGTCATCAATCACGGCGCCGAATAATTCGCCTTTTTCGCTTGCGGCAACATAGGCCGTTTTGCGTCCATAGACGAAAATATAACTTGGCGCGGCGCTATCGGTGCGTAGCCATTTGCGTTCATCGAGTCCATGCGTGGTTCCGCCTTCGCCAATGGCAATGGCTTTCACTTTCACCTTGGCCTGCTTTCTGAGCACATTGTAGCGAGGCATGGCAGCTGCAATGAGGTCACGAATGCCGGCAGATGAATACACACGGTATGTTTTCGATGATTGCTTTTTGGTGTGCGAAAGAACATCCCGGAGCAAGTCGCGCACTCCTTCTCGACCCTCGTAGTATCGAACGGATGGCTCTTCGCCAGCGCTCCCAAGGAGGTCTTGAAGGTGGGGGATATGCTCCGTCACTTTTTGTCGCGCTTCCTGAATCGCTACTTCACGCCGCGTTAAGAGTCCCCGTAGCTTTTGTGGGTCCTCGGGCATAAAGTGCCGCCTCGCAGAGCTGTCCACGAAACGAATAAGTCCCGCTTGCTGCAAACGCTTAATGGCGTCATACGTGGTCCCGCGATTCAGGTGCGCTTCTTCTGCAATTCTGCGAAGCGGAGCGGATCCAAGCGTAAGGAGTGTCTTGTAAACAAGATAGTCCCGTTCCTTTATGCCAAGAAGCTCAATTGTTTGCTTAGATAGAGTAGATTTTGATGCCATATCTGTCTATATTTTTTCGATGACTACTATCATATATATCTATTATCACTAATTCTAGCGTATTTCAATGCGTTCATTTGTGTCAAGAACTATTCGGCAATATTGGCTCTTCCATCAGTACATTGCGGCATGTATCATAAAGCCGTATGAAAAAAACTCTAGAATCAGTTCTGCAGAATTATGATATTGGTGTGGTGCGCCAAATAAAAAAGATGACGAGCGGTCTGATTCATCAGAGTTTTCGCGTAAATACAGAGAGCGGCATGTATACCCTGCAAGCAATTCACGACGTCCTTGGAAGCAATGGCGTTTTTGCTGATGTCGCTGCCGTAATGGATCACCTTGCAAAAAAGAACGTAGAGGCGCCGCAGCTTGTGCGAACACGGGAAGGGGGACTGTATGCGGAGCATGATGGGCATCGGTATCGGCTGCAAACCTATGTGGAGGGTGATGTTATAAATGTCGTTGAATCAGAAGATCAGGCGCGCGCGGCCGGGGCCATGCTTGGGCGTTTTCATGCGGCAATGGCCGATATTGACCACCAGTTTCAAACCGAGCTTGGGCTGCACCGGACAGGGAAGGTGATTGCCGCGCTTCGCGAGGCAGCAGAGGAGTATAAACACGAAGAAATTTTTGCCGAGGTTGCCGATGACGTTGATTTTGTTCTTGAAACGCTTCCAGCGCTTGTGTTTCCAGACTCGCTTCCAAAGCGCGTTATGCATGGCGATCCGAAAATATCGAATGTTGTCTTTCGCGGAGGGGAGGCTGTGGCGATGATTGACCTCGATACCTGCGATCGCCTCACTGTTCTTGCCGATGTAGGCGATGCCTTTCGTTCATGGTGTGGGGGCAATGAAAGCGCAGAAGAGAATCACTTTCGCGCAGAATTTATGCAAGCCGGGCTTGAAGGATACCTTTCAGAAATGGATGGTGTGCTAACGGAAGCAGAACACGCTTGGCTGCCAAAATGCGCCAAAACCATCACCCTCGAGCTTGTTGCGCGCTTTTTGACCGACTATTTCCGCGATACGTACTTTGGCTGGGACGAACATCGTTTTGCATCACGTCGCGCTCATAACCTTCGCCGCGCGCGTAATCAGCTGATGTTGTTTAAGAGTATTTCGTAACAACCTTGACAATTTTTGGTAAAACAAGTAAGTTCAGCTGTTCTTTTTCAGTGGAGGAAAGGTGGTGAAAAGAGTGGATAGTCTGAAGCTCCAATTCGGAGCGCGTCTTCACGGAGCGCTGGAGGCGGCAGAGGACGTGCGGCTTCTGCGCATTTCACGTGAGGATGACGAGCGCCGGTTGCAAATGCTCGAGGGGGTGGCACGATTCGTGATCATTCTCTCGTCGGCGCTGCTAGCCATTGGGCTTGCCGTGCTGATGCATGGTTTTTTCATGGAGGAGGTGTTTTGGCGGGGCACGCGTCTCGCTTACTTCGTTGGGAACGACGGAGCCTTGACGTTTTTGACGGTATTGCCGATGGCGCTCGGCCTTCTGCCGTTACTGCTCGTCCTTGAGAGCATGTGGCAGGTGGAGTGCCGGCTCGGGCGGGTCGAGGTGCATCCTGCGGAGGACGATCCTCGCTTGCCGTATGTAGAAGCGCTCGTCGCCTTCGTGAAGCAGGATGCTGCGATTGAACGCGCGGCGCGTGTCGCTGCTGCTCGTGGGGGGACGGCAAACTCGCCTCCGCTGCCTCGCTACAGCCTTTATGCGGAAGCAGAAGTGTTGCTTGAGGCAGAGGGCCCCCTTGGTCAGCTCCCGCAAGGTCACTCCGATCTGCTCGATCGGTGGCGCGCGCTCATTCGGACGCGAGCTGCACAGGTCGACTGACGCCCGTTCCACACATTCGTGGTGCGGGCGTCTTCTTATTCGTCGTTTCTCGACCTTCGCCACTTAGGCTCGCAGCTGCACCTGAGCAGTCTAAGGTATTTTCAATTTGTAAAGAATAGATCTCTCGCTGCTCGAGAATTTGCGCATCTTGTCACTCTTGGCTCCGCATGCCCCTCGAATCTCCTAAGGAGCAAAGCGGGGACTAGGAGAATATCGCTTGTCGAATGTGATTTGCTGGATTCCTGCCTTCGCAGGAATGACGAAATACGAAAGACCCCTCAAAACCTCATACCTGAAACCTGTCAACTGTAACCTATCCTCCCTAACGCCTAATAGCTACCAGCTACTTGCTAGTAGTGATACTCCTTCCCACGATTAATCGTTCCGGCGCGGTAGAGCTGCTCTAAAAAGAAGAGATGCGCCATATCGTGTGTGGTCGTCATCGGAGAGAGAGATATACGCCGGCCTGCACGTGCTTTTTGTTGTTTTGTAAATCCTTTCGGCCCGCCAAGAAGGACGGAAAGATGCACCCCGTCGTTTTCATATCCTCGGAGCATTTCGGCAAATCGTTCTGAATGCATTGAATCGCCGTCTGCATCGAGGAGCAATACCGTGTCACCGGCAGGAATACTCGTGAAAGCGCGATCGGCATTTTTTACTGCAATATGCGTAAGCCTAACGAAGCCAGAAAGTCGTTTTACGAATTCATTACGAAGCTCAAAAAACGGTCCCTTCGGAAGATCTCCAACCGTAATAAATGTAAGGTAAATCATATGTCCCCAGATTAACACAAGAACGCTCTTGACAAGAAAAACACAATGATTTACAATCGCACCCGTAATCTAAATTCACTGCTTCACTTGTCCCGCAGGGGACTTCAGGAAGACAGGCTCGTAGGGAAGTATGTTCGGGAAGCTGCTTCAGGTAAGGTAGTGAGATGTACACATCTCGCTCATGCGAGTTTTTTGTTCGCCAAATAGTATTTGGCACTACAGATAGAGTTCTTGGCATCAAGCGTTCCTCTGTGGTCTTTGAAAAAGAAAGCGAAAAGATTTTTTCGCAGTAGAGCAAACAATCAAAGATGTAGAGAAAAAAATAGAATCATTCATATCAAAGGTAATCATATGATTGCCCGTAGATAGTGAGTGGAGAGCTAAAATAACTCATCGTATATGGTGGATGGCTTGACGAATTGTGCCGATGAAGGACGTAGCAACCAGCGAAAGCTTCGGTGAGGCGGTAAGCAGCCTGTGACCCGGAGGTGTCCGAATGGGGAAACCCGGCTAGGGGAATGCCTAGTCGCTCCGTACTGAACACATAGGTACGGTAGCGGGAACCTAGTGAAGTGAAACATCTCAGTAACTAGAGGAGAAGAAAATAATGCTTGTTTAGTAGACCGTGTTCTCATTGAGAGTACGGTCTACTATATACAAGCCCATTCCCTGAGTAGTGGCGAACGAAAAGGGAAGAGCCCAAACCTATAAAGTGAAGCCGGCCAAGATGATTCTTCGGAATTGTTGAGGCATGGTGAAAGATACAAGTCGTTGCTTTTTAGGTGTTGTAAGCGGTGTGCGTTCATGTCTTGTAACATGAGGTGCCTCTGCGCGTTTGTTAGGAGAATCTTCTGGAAAGGAGAACCAAAGAGGGTGATAGTCCCGTAAACGAAAACGAACATGCATGTACTGCACATTGTCTTGAGTACGGCGGAACACGTGAAATTCTGTCGGAATTTGCCGCGACTATGCGGTAAGGCTAAATACACAATTCGATCGATAGCGAATAGTACCGTGAGGGAATGCTAAAAAGAACCCCGAGAGGGGAGTGAAATAGAATCTGAAACCATATACTTACAAGCAGTCAGAGCCCGGTTTACTGGGTGATGGCGTGCCTATTGAAGAATGAGCCTACGAGTTTGTGTCAGTTGCAGGTTAAGTCCTACGGGACGTAGCCATAGTGAAAGCGAGCCTTAACGGGCGTTCGTAGCTGGTACAAGACCCGAAACCGAGCGACCTATCCATGTCCAGGGTGAAGCGTGTGTAAGAGCACGTGGAGGCCCGAACCCAAGCGCCGTGCAACACGCTGGGATGAGGTGTGGATAGCGGAGAAATTCCAATCGAGCTCGGTAATAGCTGGTTCTCCTCGAAATATGTTTTGGCATAGCGTCAGTTAATAACTTGGTGGGGGTAGAGCACTGATTCGGATCGGCGCCTTCGGGTAGCCTTCCGAGCCAAACTCCGAATACTACCAAGTGTTCCTGGCAGTCAGACTATGGGGGCGAAGCTCCATTAGTCAAAAGGGAAACAGCCCAGATCTCAAGCTAAGGTCCCAAAATCATTGCTAAGTGTAAAAGGTGGTGAGAAGACTCATACAACCAGGAGGTTGGCTTAGAAGCAGCCATCCTTTAAAGAAAGCGTAATAGCTCACTGGTCAAGTCTTCTTGTGCCGAAAATATACCGGGGCTAAGCAATGTACCGAAGCTGAGGACTTCACATTTATGTGGAGTGGTAGAGGAGCATTTCTATCTGCACTGAAGCTGCAGGGTAACCTGTGGTGGAGCGATAGGAAGAGAGAATGTAGGCATGAGTAGCAAAAAGACAGGTGAGAACCCTGTCCGCCGTAAATCTAAGGTTTCCACAGTAACGAAAATCGTCTGTGGGTTAGTCGGGAGCTAAGGCGAGGCCGAAAGGCGTAGTCGATGCACAGCAGGTTAATATTCCTGCACCACGAATAATTTCCGATGGGAGGACACTTGCTCGAAATTCCTGTGCCCTATGGCTATGGCACTGGGCGCTCGGGGCCGATTTGTAGGAAAATCCGCAAATCACAAGGCTCTTAGCGATCGCAATCCCGCTTAGCGGGAGAGAGGAATAGAGAGTGGGTCTAGAAAAGTCTCTAGGGTTAAATTATTGGTGCCCGTACCAAATCCGACACAGGTAGATGGGTGTGAAAGCACTAAGGCGTACGAGAGAAACATTGTTAGGGAACTCGGCAAAACAGCGGCCGTAACTTCGGGATAAGGCCTGGTCTCTTTCGGGAGATTGAGACCCGCAGCGAAAGATTGGAAGCGACTGTTTACCAAAAACACAGGTCCCTGCTAAATCGCAAGATGATGTATAGGGGCTGATGCCTGGCCAGTGTCCGAACGTTAAAGAAGCGGGTTAGATTCTTCGGAATCGAAGCTTGCGACTGAAGCGCGGATGAACGCCGGCCGTAACTATAACGGTCCTAAGGTAGCGAAATTCCTTGTCGGGTAAGTTCCGACCTGCACGAATGGCATAACGATTTCCAAACTGTCCCAACAATGTACTCGGCGAAATTGCGACGGGAGTGAAGATGCTCTCTACACGCAGCCGGACGAAAAGACCCCGTGAAGCTTTACTACAGTTTGCCATTGAGTTCATGTTTTACATGTTCAGGATAGGTGGGAGCCTTCGGGCATCCTTGAGATACCACCCTTGTACTGTGTGAATTCTCACCGGACGCCTTGAATCAGGTGACTGGGACAGTGGCTGATGGGTAGTTTGACTGGGGCGGTAGCCTCCCAAAAGGTAACGGAGGCGTTTACTAAGGTTGGCTAGATCCGGATGGAAATCGGGTCGATAGTGCAAGCGCATAAGCCAGCTTTACTGCAAGCCTGACACGGCGCGCAGTTACGAAAGTAGAAGCTAGTGATCCGACCGTTCGATATAGGACGGCGGAAGCTCAACGGATAAAAGCTACTCCGGGGATAACAGGCTAGTCTTGCCCAAGCGTCCACAGCGACGGCAAGGTTCGGCACCTCGATGTCGGCTCATCGCATCCTGGGGGTGAAGAAGCTCCCAAGGGTTAGGCTGTTCGCCTATTAAAGCGGTACGCGAGCTGGGTTCAGAACGTCGTGAGACAGTTCGGTCTCCTATCCGCTGCGTGCGTCGAAGATTGATGGAACCTGCCCCTAGTACGAGAGGACCGGGGTGGACGAACCTCTGGTGTACCAGTTGTTCTGCCAAGAGCATTGCTGGGTAGCTACATTCGGTTCGAATAACCGCTGAAAGCATCTAAGTGGGAAGTCGATCCAAAGATTAATCTTCATTTGAGACCCCTCAGAGACTATGAGGTTGATAGGCACTACGTATAAGCGCGGCAACGCGTTCAGCGGAGGTGTACTAATGGTCAATATATTCAGCTCTCCACTCACTATCTACGTTCGATTGTCCCTGTGTCACGTCATGTGATGACTTAAATTGTCGTCGCTTGGTCAACGTACTTTATGTACGTCTCCTGGCGCCCCTCAATTTGCACCATCATCTAACACAACACAGAGCCAATCAACTAGAGTGATATGTGATTCGATTCATAAACTTACTTTGTCATCCTGAGCGAGCAAAGCAAGTCGAAGGATCTTCTCGCATCCAAGTTGTTTGAAAATTGAGGTAAGAGATTCCGGTGCTAGCTCCTGATGGGTCACACCCGTTCCCTTCCCGAACACGGAAGTTAAGCCATTAGGGCCGATGGTAGTCAAGTTTGGCGAGAGTAGGTGAGTGCCGGATTCCTTTATCTCAATTGCAAGAAAACACTCCTTAAACGGGGGTGTTTTCTTGACGTTTGAGTATTTTACTAGTATACTATGATGTCTTTCTGATTTGGAGGTGAGGACATGGAATTCAGTAAGTGGGCAATGGCTGAGGTGGAGAAGTGCAATCACGGGGAGCCTAGCGCGATGATGACCGTCGTATTCTCTCGCTCGCACAAGCGTCCTTCGGGGCGCTTGATTTTTTTTGCGAAGACATATTGCACAAAAAGAAATACAGCCAATGCGCGGCTGTATTTCTCCAAGATCACTACGCTTCGTGAATTGATTTCGTGTCTTTATTCGCCTCCCAAAGCGTTTTGAAGAATTGCTTTTGCTGCTTTGCAAGCTCACTGTGCCGCAGTACCACAATCTCGGCAGAAAGTCGGGTGCTCCAAAAAAGATATGCCACATAGGTTCCAAAAATCCAGAGCACGCTTGCATACTGTTTTCCCTCGAAGAAACGATAGGAAATTTTATCTACATCTTTGAATGAACTTGGGTGAATCTGATTAGAAACGAGGAACTTGAATGGGATACCGTTTTCAACACGCTTTTTATTCCAGAGTTCAAAAATTTCTGGATAGTAGGTGCGAAAACGAATATTTGCTCCGAGCACATATAATGGTTTGCCAACCTCAAGCACAAGGTCAGTAAATTTATTCACGCCCTCTACGCCCTCATAAATTTGTAGCGCTTTATTGCGCGCACCGCGTTTTTTCTCCACTTCTTGAGCGAGCTCTTTTGTCGCCTTGTAGGTAGCTTCGGCATCGTGAAGAAGTTGATCAAAACTCAAAATTCGAAAATGTGCGACACCATTGCGTTGTATGCGCTTCACAACATGTTTTTCCTCGAGCCATTTGAGAGCATCATACACAAGCTGTCTGTGAAGGCCGGTAAGCTGAATAATCTGCGTTGCTTTTACCTCTTCAGCGTCAAGCATTGCGCCTAAAACGACGTCTGCATGTTTTGGAAGATGAAGGGCATCAAGATGGCGACGCATAGTCATGATATGATGACAGTTTATAGCTTAAACCTACTAATAAAATGCAATTTTGTCAACCTGTAGTGACAAAAATCTATGAACAATCGGCATGTCCTCGGTACCGAGGATTCTGCAGAGCATAGATTCGTGGCTAGGAAAGAGTGTGAATGTCTGCTAGACTCGATTCGCCTGTCCATAGTGGATAGGTAAAACCCCCCCCCGGGCAAAAAAATGCATAGCACCATTTTTGATAGGGTGCTTCAGAGGAGGTCCGTATGGTTACCTCATGTTCGCCGCCTCCTCGAGAAGCGCGCGGACCACCTTCGCAAGGAGGCCGTAGAGGAACACGGCCCGGCTGAGAACTGCGGTGTGATCACGCCGGCGTATGTAGCCGATGTCTGCGACGCCAATTGTCGCGGCTGTGGGTATGCAAAGTCGGCTGGAGGTCGGCGCTACGTACTGACTGTGGCGCAAATGTGCCAAGAGATGGCTGCACATGCTGCTGCCATCGGTACCAATAATGCGGCCATCATTGTCCTCACCGGTAGTTACGAGCACGGTTCCATCAGTAAGCGTAACTCGATGGTCTGGGCGAATGCTATGGGCTGTAAGGCGGCTGCTGAGGCTGGCTTCGGTGTGATTCTTGAGTCCTCTCCGTTCACGCAGGAAGGGTTTGGGGAGATTCTTGAGGCCATGCCAAGGGCGGCACACGATCGCGCACGATCCACGCTCTTCCAGGAGACGTGGGACCTTAAGCGGTACCGCGCCTTCTGCGGCGAGGACGTGCCGGAGAACCCGAAGGGCAATCCGGTATCGCGCGCGGAGCAGCACAGGCTCGCCTTCGAGGCGGGGTGGAGGCATGCCGGAGTCGGCGTACTCCTCGGGCTTGGGTCAGATATCGCGATTGATATCGCCTCTACCATCGCGCAAGCCCACGTGCTGCGCGACATGGGCTACAGGTCGGTCACGATTTCAATCCCGCGTCTTGTTGGTGGGAGCTTCCCGGAGGCATGGCGCTGCGACGACGAAACGTTCAAGAAGGCGGTCGCCATCTATCGACTGCTCTGTCCTTGGGCGAAGATTCTCATTACGGCCCGCGAAACGGCTGCAATGAGGGACGAACTTCACGACCTCTGCCACATTCTTGGCGTTCTTGGAACGACCAAGGTGGGAGGGAGGGCGGTCTATCCGGACCGCGGGATTGAACAATTCAAACTCGCCGATACCCGTACACGGGACGAGCTCGGAGTCTGAATTCCTGCCCATGTCTCACGGAGATGTGGGCATCATTCTTTCTTGACACTCTTATAGATTGTATATACAGATTATTTACACAAAAAGTTAGTCTTTTTAACATGACGGGTTCCCGTGTGAACGATATATCCATTAGATTACACGCACGGAGGGGTTCATTCACTGAACGTAATACCCTCCCAAGGAGTTCTTTGCGGCCACGTCTCTCGGTCGCTCTCGTAAAAAAAATCTCTATAGAGGAGAGGTAGCTTAGCAAGATATGCGCGATTAGGCGCATATTTTGCTATTTACGAAATACGGAATATTTTGTAAAATTTGGCCAATTATTGTCTATGTCTGATACAAGAATTTTAGTACTTGCAGCAGGAAAGGGAAAAAGAATGCGCGCCGATATTCCGAAGCCGCTTGTAGAAATTGCAGGACGCCCGATGGTTGATCATTTACTCGACAGCATACATGCAAGCGAAATTGACGAAACACCCGTGCTGATCGTTGCGCCCGATAGCGTTGAACATTTTCGGAATCTTTGCAGCGAGCAGCGCTGTGAATTTGCGCTTCAACAGGAGCAGCTTGGGACGGGTCATGCCGTAAGCAGTGCAGAAGACATTGCGCGTGACGCAAAGACCGTCATTGTGCTTTACGGGGATCATCCTTTTATCAGTTCGGAACTTATGCGGTCGCTGAAGCATATGCATGATGAGCAAGGGGCGGTCATTTCGATGATTACAACTGAAGTTCCATCATTTGATGGTGATTATGAAGGGTTCAAAAATTGGGGGCGTATTATTCGCGATGATGCTGGCCGTATCATTGCGATTCGTGAAGCAAAGGATGCATCTAATGATGAACGAGAGATTAAAGAAGTGAATCCTTCACTTTTTGCCTTTGATGGCGAGTGGCTATGGGAACATCTTCCAACAATACAGAACAAAAATGCGAGTGGTGAGTATTACTTAACTGATCTTGTCGCGATGGCGATTGAGGAAGGAGAGGATGTTGCCTCAACGACGGCAAAACCAATGGAGGTTATAGGGGTTAATACACCAGAAGAACTTGCTAGAGCAGAGGAATTTTTTGGATAATAGAGGCATATGCAAAATCTTTGGCGCGATTTACAAAAACTCTGGGGCGCGTCGAGGCTATATGCATCGGGAATCGTTCTTGCATCTGTATGGCTTGGCATTTTCCCGCATGTTCTTCTCATACGGGTAACACATTTTTATTTCAAACTTGATGGAGCAATTCGGCTTGGCATTTGGACCTCTGATCTGACTGAATTTATGTGGTGGACAGTGCTTTTGAGTGTCCTCGCCGCTGGTGCTCTGCAATTCTTTTTCCTCCAGCGCGGACGTGCACAAATCGCTAGTCGTGCACTGGTATTTAGCTCATTCATCACTGCATTGCTTATTGTTGTGTTTCTATTAACGCCGATTTTTGGCTTCGCGGCACTTCTTATTGCCTGTACCGTATATGCAGCGAAGCAAATGTATCTAAAACTGGCATTGCCATATATAGTGATGTTGTTATTTCTTGGTTTCTTTGCAAATCGTCTCACGTACATGACACAGCGACTAGTGGACGGTGACACAATTTTTCTCTGGTTGTTTGAAGTTAGTTCTGTGATTGCGCTGCTTGTCTGGTTTTCGACCAGAACGCAAGTGATAAAAATGAGATAAAGAAAACGCCGCGGTATCGCGGTGTTTTCTTGCTCCCCCTCAGGGGAAAGAAATTAACGACGTTTCTTCGTAGATTTCTTTTTAGCTGCAGGCTTGCGCTTTGCAGCCGTTGTCTTCTTCTTAGGAGTAGACTTTTTCTTAGCTGCAGGCTTGCGCTTTGCAGCCGTTGTCTTCTTCTTAGGAGTAGACTTTTTCTTAGCTGCAGGCTTGCGCTTTGCAGCCGTTGTCTTCTTCTTAGGAGTAGACTTTTTCTTAGCTGCAGGCTTGCGCTTTGCAGTTGTTTTTCGTTTTGTTGCTGGCATGTTGTGGCACCTCCTTTCCGCATTGGATAGTTTGCACACCTGTCGACACAGGTGTTTTATTGTGCAAGCTCCGAGCGGTAGTGAATGTCGTGTGCACGTGCGTCACGACTTTCAGCTACTATCACAATTATATCCCGCTTAGATAAATTCAAACATGTTTTCGTTCGTACTTATACACACTATACATATATGTCGAGACAGTCTTGACGAATACGGCTGCTTGCGATACAATTGCGCCACGAATTTTCTGAGCAGAAAGATCGATCAGGTTCTTCGATTCGCTCACTCAGGATAATGATTCTTTGTCACAATAGGTTCCTGTCTTTGCAGGCATGAAGAAATTTGGGCCCTTAGCTCAGTTGGCTAGAGCGCCTCGTTTGCACCGAGGAGGTCATCGGTTCGAATCCGATAGGGTCCACCACAAAAAACTCATCGTTATGATGAGTTTTTTGTATCCTGAGTGAGCGAATCGAGTCGAAGGGTAGGCAACATGTATTATTTACGATGAGTTCTTTGTGTCTTGTACATCCTTTTGAAGTATTTCAGATAAAAGAATAGGGCGGACAGATGCGAATACAAATTGGTCTGTAGTGATGCAAAAATCACCCTCGACTACGAGGGTGATTTTTATGATGAATGCTATTCCGTGCAATTTTCTGCGTAATCAGTCCATCCAGCGCGTGCAGCTTCAGATGGCTCATAATCCTCTAAGCCTCCATACGGATCATCGAGCGACATTGTGACGAATCGCGCGGCAGCACTTTGCCCAGTCACAAACTCATATGGATTCGCGCAGCTTTCAGGATCAAGTACGCGTTCCGATATCGCGAGAACAAGATTCCTATCCTCGACGCCAAGGACATGGAATGTTGGAAGGCCCGTTTCAGTCAGTTCAAGATCGCCACGTTCATAGGTGTTACGGAAAAGTCGCTCCCAGGTGTAGTCATCTAGACGATAAGCATAAATGCTGAGAAGGGATTCTTTTACATCAGCACCTCCTGGTGTTCCGGTTGCGAAGTAGATACGATCTTTATCTTCTGGGTCTGCCACAATCGCAAAGCGCATTATTTGATCTTCAGCGAGAGTTGCAATCGATGCTTCAGCACGTTCTGTCTGCTCCCAAGTGGAGGGGTGGATAAGCGCGAAGTTGCTTGCTGTCCCCGTGTCGGATTGTGTTATGTGTTGCCGCTGAGTACGACGATCTGTCCATTCTCTATCTCCTTTTTTTGGATTTATAAGCGCAATGTACGCTACGACGATAATCATTAATAGAAAAACAATGGTAATCAAGATAGATTGTTTGTGCTTATTCAACATAGCCGTTATAATGTTTTATTGAGACAAGTGTCTTGGCGTGCAATGGCTGCAGAGATAGCGTCTTCAGGAAGCGTGTACTCTGCAATAAATCCTCCATACGGTTTTTCAAGGTCAAGTGCTACAACATTGCGATTGTATTCTCCACCGGCCGCGAGTACGATAGGTTCAGCGCATCTTCCAGGTGAATCATTTGCATCTTGGAAGAAGAGGACAAGCTTTCCGTTGTCGTATCCAAGCACATGCGCTTCATATAAAACGTTCCATTCAGCTTCCCAGTCCGCGGGCTTTCCAAATGGCTCGAAGCCTTCATAGGTTGCCTTAAAGATGCGTTCGAATTCATAGGTGTCTTGCTGATAGCGAATGATACTAACGGTATTTTGTTTCGTAGGTGTTCCTTCAAAGTCTGACGTTGCAAAGTAGAGTACATTTGCATCAGTTGGATCTTCAACGATACCGAATGTAATCGAATGATCTCCCCCAAGATAGGTGTTCAAATCAACTTCAGTTGTTGTTGTACGCTCCCAATCATGAGGAAGGAGATAATCAAAGTTCTGCTGTGCTAAGTTGTTGCTCCTTTGTGTGTTCGTTTCACCTGGCGCATTTGCGACCGAAACACCGACAGCCACGCCGATGGCAATGATCGCAATGAGGCCCGCGTATTGTGTAAATGTTTGTAATTTCATAAGGGAATAATTTACCTAACTATAGCATGTGCCTATACAGAATTTGGTAGCTTCTTTCCATCAAGATGCGCAATGATATTTTTTGCGGCCACAAGGCTCATTGCGCTACGCGTTTCTTTTGTCGCAGAAGCAGTATGGGGCGTGACGACCACATTCGGCAGTTTACGGAAGAGTTTTCGCGCATACATTGAGCAGCCAAGATGCGGTTCACATTCATAGACATCGAGTCCAGCGCCAGCGATTGAGCCGTTTACAAGCGCATCAAGAAGTGCCGCTTCATCGACAACTGGTCCTCGTGCTGTATTGATCAGAATAGCCGTTTCTTTCATCATCTTCAATTCTTTTTTCG
>JAQCKO010000017.1 GCA_027592325.1 bacterium
TTGTTTAAATCAAACGGACAGGGATCCTGGCGAGCGGAGCGTGCTTGCACGCGGGAGCGAAGCTAATATCGATACATTCATCATGCGTTTCTGATATACTACACGCATTGATTGCATATGCTCACCATTGCCTTTTTAGGATTTACATTTGATGTGTTAGGAAAGCTACTTATCGCATGGGTTACGCTTCGTCTGCATGTGAAGCATTTTAAAACGCACCACATTAACAAAGAAGACATCCAGCTTGATATATGGCTTTCAACAGTTGGAATTTTTTTGATTATCCTCGGGTACTTTTTCCGATTGCCGTCTGAGTTGCAGGGGTAATATCGAAAAAGTAGGATGACAGAAATCAAACAACTCTTCCTCCGAAGGCTGAGGCAAGCTCTTGCATTGGAGCCTCTCGTTCCGCCTGTAAATCTCGGCAAATTACCTGAATATCATAGGTCGTGACTTCTTTTATCGCCGCTTCGAGTATTTCTTTATTCTTTGGGGTATTCATGTTTTCAAAATGAAAGCTGCTATCAAACCCAACCTCCATCGCCCCTTCCTTTTCTCCCAATATAGTTGAAGAATGAAGCGCGAGTGGAAGGGCAATATTCCGTTTTTTCATTGCCCGTGTGCATCGCCCCCATTTGAGCTTAATCTCGGCAATTTTTCCTTCGAGCGTACCTGGTGTTTTTGCAGGTTCAAATCCAAGGTCCTGTTCTGAAGACATTGCTACTTTTTGCGTTTCCTCGATTGATAGATTCGGAGAATTCCTAGATTCGTCACGTTTCTCAGCTGTTCTTTCCGCCGCCTTATCCCCCATATCAGCGGCCTCAACTTTTCCCAGCTGTGCCGTTTGGGAACAAAGATTCGCTATCGCAATCTCAAGCGGTAGCTGTGGGAAAAGATCGTGTCCTATTCGATTTCGTGCATGAAGAATGGCATCAAGAATTGCTTCCACGCGCGATGCATTGAGTTTTGCCGCAATGCCTCGCATAGCATCGAGCGTCCCAACGTCATATTTATCAGGGATCTCTCCTCCAATCGTCATAAACAGAAACGATCGCCCCATATCAAGAAGTTCATCCATAAGATGACGCACCGATCCACCTTCTTCCGTATACGCAGTAAGCACCCGAAGCCCATCTGAAAGACGACGATCGGCAATTGCATCAACAATTCCCAAAACGGTTTCAAGATGCGTTACTGGCAATATAAGCGACGCTTCATTCATGGTGATGCGTGTATCGCCAAGAGCAAGCACTTGACCAAGTAAGCTTTCGGCATCGCGTAAACATCCTTCTGATAGCCGGCAAATTTGCGCGAGAACGTCTTCATCAACTTGTACACCCTCATTCACAGCAAGCATCTTCAGACGAGCCGACATGTCGTGAAGTCCAATACGGTGAAAATTGAAACGTTGACAACGTGACAAAATGGTTGCAGGAATTTTATGCACTTCGGTTGTTGCAAGGATAAAAAGTGCATGTTCTGGTGGTTCTTCAATCGTTTTAAGAAGCGCATTAAACGCCGATGTTGAGAGCATATGCACTTCGTCAATTACAAAAACCCGCCATTTCCCTTCCCCTGGCGAAAATCGAACCGCCTCAATGACATGTTCGCGCACGCTATCAACACCTGTGTGTGATGCCGCATCTATTTCTGTTATAAACATTGACCGCCCTTCACCCGGCATTTCGCCATTGACGGCATGAGCAAGAAGACGCGCAAGGGTTGTCTTCCCTACACCTCTCGGTCCAGAAAACAAATAAGCATGAGCAATCGTCCCTGATTGCAGCTGATTCTTTAGCGTCGTGACAATATGTGCTTGTCCTGTGACATCATCAAAGCTTTTTGGTCGATATTTTCGGTAAAGCGCTTCAGCCATATAAAGTAGGTTAACATAGAAGGATGGAACCGCACAGCTCAATTCATCTTGCAGCATGCGCCGAGGCGCTTCTCGATCTTCGCGACAACATCGAGAAAATATGGTGAATTATTCACCAATATTCACAACTATTACGCTCCAATTCCGGACCGTACAGCGATATCGCGTTCAACTTCCGTTTTCGATCGTCCATAGGTAAGCCGCGAGACCTCCTTCAATGTTTTTGCAAGCTGCTCGTTTGGCTTTGGAGGAGGCACAGCCTTGAGCGTGAATGGTTTAGTTTGAGCATTCCCTGTAATTATTTTTGCATTCCATGTGTACTTATCGGTATTCATCAAATCGTATGGAGTGAATGTTGGCTCGAAGACTTTTCCAAGTACTTCTGTATCTTCAGGACCAACACGCGCGACGAGCATTGATCCCACGTTACCAAGGACGGCATCGCGAATTTCGGCTTTCCCGTCCTTGACCAATTGCCCCATATATTGGTGCGCGAGCACAAGATTGAGACGATACTTTCGTGCCTCAGACAAAATAGTTGCAATTGATGGCGTGATAAAGTTTTGAAACTCATCGATGTAGAGCATGAAGTCGTTTCGATCCTCTTCTGGAATGTCTGCACGTGTAAACGCTGCCATCTGCAATTTCGCAACCAAAATCAGCCCTAGAAGATTCGCATTCACTTCCCCTGTTCGACCTTTTGAAAGGTTAACAAGCAAAATCTTTTTCTCATCCATGATCTTTCGAAAATCAAATGCGCTGCTTGCTTGCCCAACAATATTTCGCATCATTTCATTTTCCACAAAACGACCGACTTTCGACACCAAATACCCCATCATTTCAGATTTATGGTAATCACTCGTTTTTGCCATTTCTTGTTCCCAGAATCCTCGTACTGCCGGATCTTTTACCTTTTCGACCCATTTCTTTTGAAATGCATCGTCAGAAATCATGCGTGGAATTTCAGCAAGTGTTCCAGGATTGTCTAAATCGGCCATGAGCGTCAACATGAAATTACGCATATTATGCTCGAACATCGGCCCGATCATTTCTGGTGGGAACAGCATTTGAAAAATCGCAATCATTTCTTGCACAGCAAAATCACGCATCGACTCATTCGGTGCTTCGAGCATATTGAGTCCCATTGGACGTTCAGTATCTGACGGGTCAAAATACACAACGTCATCAATACGCTCAGGCGGAATGAGACCCATAATGCTATCGACCAAATCGCCATGCGGATCAATCACGCAAACACCTTTCCCGGCTTTTATGTCCTGAACAGCCATGTAGCGAAGAAAGTACGACTTTCCAGAACCTGTTTTTCCAATAATATAAAGGTGACGACGACGATCTTCATCATCAATGTACACCTCAGTTTTTTGACCGCGATACAAATTATAGCCAAGATGCAATCCTTTTGATGCAAGCGTTGTCGGAGCTGGCGCAATACGTGCATCGAGCCATTCAATGGTCGGCGTCTCTGTGCTCGGCAGCGGTAAATGCCAAAGACTCGCAAGCTCTTCCGTATTCAGGACAAAAAGATATTTCTCGGAAAAACGGCGATGAATAAAATCATCGATGGATTTTTTATTCCGTGGAATAGCCTTTTTGAAGGCATTTCCATACTCGTAAATATTGAATTGACTGAAGGATTGAAACACACCGGACATGATCGCCTCTGCTGCTATTGCCGAGGGCGCAGAAGCAACAATACGAATATTCACATCAAGTCCGGCTTTTCGGAGCTTTTCTTCAATCCCTTCCTGCATCTTTTCATCTGTCTTGGTTGGCTTTGGTGCAACCGCACCCTCTTTCCTTTTTGGATTTGCGCCAAAGAATCTTGAAGCTTTTTTTGCTTCTGAATAGCTCATTCCCTCACGCATTCTCTTCACGAGTGATAGTCCAGTTGACCGCCAAGATTTTTTTGCCGAACGCAACATGTACTGAATCGCGACCCCTTCCCCTTCACCCACTTTTGCCATCGCATTCGTAATTGCATTCAACGAATCAGATTCAAGCTCTTTATACGTTTTGATTGGAAGCGCCGCTTCACGCTGCGTTCGCAGGTATCCGCCAACCGTCACTCCTGTAGGAGAAAAAAGATTGAAATCCGCAACTGGTTCGATAGATGCATCTGGTTCTTGTGCGTGCAATTGCTGTTCAACAAACTCCTGTAAATACGCCGGAACCGTCAAGTAAAACAAGATTTTTTTCTCATGAGCAACAAGTTCGAGTGCAATATCATCGGTACGCCCAAATAGCCATGCCGAAAAACTCCTCTCTGCTCGAAGCCCCCCAATGGCGGCAAAAAACGTTTCCGTAACACCAACCGCTTCTTTGACGTCTTGTTGCCGTGCGTCTTTTTCTTTATCTCCTTTAGAACTGTATTTCGGGACTTTAACGACAAATGTGAGATGACGGTTTTTCCCCCCTCTTTCCGGCGCAAACACACGCAATAGCCACCGAAGCAAAAAAATCATGGCAATCAAAACACTCGTAGCAACGAGCATTCCCACTATAAGCGGTAAAAATTGTTGCAACCAATCTATATCATTCATATTCCTCCATTTTCACGACGATTTGCTATTTTGTCTGCGCGAATTTTTGCTTCTTGTTCCACAAAAAATCGATTTACGCCCGGAATCATTTTTAACCAGGAACGGATAAGATCAATGACTTTTTTCATAGCGAATTTACCAGACTCAACCATGATGACAATTTCCTTAGCAATTTCCTCGCCGCGTGCGCGGAAAGCTGGCTTCACGGATTCTGGTAAAGCGGCGTATACATCTTCAAGCCCTTTTGATAAATCTGTTTCAATCTCAACAAGTAGCTCTGGTAACTCTGGCGCCGGTGCTATTTGCATAGCAGAAATAGGCGGAACTACTTCTGGTACCGCCTGCTCTTGAACGGGAGCCTGCTCAGGAGCGGACTCCACTGTTTGTTCTGTTTGTAGTTCGGGTGCTTCTGGGGTTTTGACACGCTCCAAAGAATCACGCCTACGCGTCGCTGGCATAGCTTCAGTTTATCATAGACTTACACTTCTTGAAGCTCTGGACCATCCTCTCCATCACGCACCACAAATCCGAGCGTCTTGATCTCATCACGTAACCGATCAGACTCTTCCCAATGTTTCTCCTTGCGTGCCTTTTCTCGAGCCTCAACAAGAGCAAGCACCTCAAGCGGAGCCTCGACAGTCCTTCCAATATAGTCTTCAAGCCCAAGCCCAAGCACCTGATCTATTCTCCGCACTGTTGCGGCTTTCGTTTTCAATGGAAGCGCGTCATTTTTCACGGTTTCGTGAAGCACCGCAAGCGCGACAGGCGTATTTAAATCGTCATTCATTGCTTGTTGGAATCGCGCGTACAGCCCTTCGTCGACGGCTCCCCCATGTGGATCGAATTCCCGCACCATAGACCGAATAGACTTCAATGCATTTTGCGCCGCCTCGAGTGCATCGAACGTGAAATTAATCGAGGAGCGATAATGTGCGCCAAGCACAAAATATCGAAATGCGAGCGGATCAAACCCACGTTCTTCTAATTCATGAAGCGCATAGGCATTCCCAAGCGACTTCGACATTTTGCCTCCGTCTATTTGCACGAATTCATTGTGCAGCCAATACTTTGCCTGAAGCGTTCCGAATGCGCCTTCCGTTTGCGCAAGCTCATTCTCGTGATGCACTGGAATATGATCAATGCCGCCCGTATGAATATCGAATGTGTGACCAAGATATGCTGTCGACATTGCGGAACACTCAATATGCCAGCCAGGAAATCCAACGCCCCAAGGGGACTCCCACTCCATCTGTCGCTTTGATCCTTCGGCATGCTCAGAATGAGCGCCCGGGACGCTCAATTTCCAAAGGGCAAAATCACTCAAATTCTTCTTCTCGCTATGTATTCCAATACGCGCGCCCTCTTCTTTTTCATCAATTTTTTGACCTGAAAGCCGGCCGTAGGTTTCAAGCTTTGAGGTATCGAAATACACTCCATCGCTTGTTCTGTAGGCATATCCATTCTTTTCAAGATCTTCAATCATTTGGATTTGCTCTTCAATGTGCTCGGTTGCGCGTGGGAGCTTATTTGGCGTTAGAATATTCAGCTTCGCCATATCACGCATAAACGCATCGGTATAAAATTGGGCAATCTCCCAAGCCGTTTTTCCGTCACGTTTTGCCCCTTTTTCAAGTTTGTCCTCCCCGTCATCACCATCCCCGACCAAATGACCAACATCGGTAATATTCATGACATGCATGACTTCATAACCATTCATCATGAGCGTACGGCGCAGAATATCGGCAAAGGTGAACGCGCGCAGATTCCCAATATGCGCATAATAATACACCGTCGGACCACAAGAATAGAGACCAACTTTTCCTGATTCAATGGGAGTAAATGCTTCTTTCTTCCGTGTCAGCGTATTCGTAAGGTATAGGTCCATATGGGAGCAGTGTATAGGGTTCATGGTGCCTTGACAAATATCTCAGTTTAACGTATAGTTCTTTGTCAAGTTACTCATCATGCACCCAGGAGAAACCAATGACGACCGTACTTTCACGCCTGTTCCCGACGTACGACAATGTCACGCACAAGTCTTACGCAAGAATCCTAGACATGCATCTAGTTTCGGTCTCGTTAAGCGCGATCGGCGCGACGGCGACGATCATGGTGTTGTGGGTAAGCCTGATGATCAGGTCTTGGCCGCTAGTTCCATTGTCCGTTTTGCCGGCAATGGTCACTCTGTACTTCGTGTACAGGAGCGTGTTGATCTCGGCGCATATGAAGCGCCTGCACCGGGACGCCATGCTGCTCTACGAGAAGCACATGGCCAAGCGTGAGCCAGGCACGTCGGTCGAGATTGCAGAGCTTCTGAGGAAGGTAGAGCACGAGCCGCCTGGGGTCCGCGGGGCATTCCTGCGTTACTGCAGGGACAACCACGCCGGGGGCTACCGCACTCATTAGCGATAGTCCTCGTTCCTCTCCACCCCTCCCGCCAGTAGCGATGAGGGGTGTTTTATTTTAGCTATTCGCTGCAGTATCAGGAACAAAAACAGGCCCGTTTGGGCCCATTTTTTATTCATCGTTTTCATCACATACAACAATGAATCGTTCCGGGATTATCGTGCACATAGTATTCGGGATGGTTTTGTGACTTGTGGTTAGAAAGTAAATTCTACAAGGAGCGCTTCGCGTTCCGTTTCGGATAAATTTGATTCTCGAATCCGCGTGCGAATATCTTGAATCGTACTTCTCAGTTCAAGCGATTCCTCAAATGGCGTTGGTGCTCCTTGATCGGCAAAATATGGATGCGTACTCATCATAATTTTTAACCGTTTATGATGTAGTTTCATGGCTTGCACCAATGCCTCACGTGAACGCAGCTCGGGTGCTTGCTTGACAAGTTCTACGGCTGCACGATCGAGTGCCTGCGCGCAATCTATAAGATGATCATCGCGCAAACGATTTTGCTCAAAAAGTCGCTCTGCTTCTACAAGACGCCGCTCAGCCAGGCGAAACTGGAAGCGAGCTTCTGCCTGAGGTGCCCGCGGAACCTGCGCCTCAACTGCTTCAATCGACTGACGTACTGGATAAAACACCGATTCATCCGTGACATTTGGGCTCGCATACGCATAAACTCCAGTACCCGTGACAAAAAAGATGAATACTGCAAGTAACGGCGCATACACAAAACGTCGGAATGGACGATATGTTTGTCTATACCGTTTTTCAAATGCTTCATCAAGCTCAGACCAAAGTTCCCCTTGAAAATTCTTCCTTGGCGCTGACTGCCTAAGAGCATATTTAAATTGTGATTTAAGCGATTTCATATTGGGAATATATTTTTTTGAGCTTTTTCATTGCTCGATGCGCCTCTACACGTACCGCACCTGGTGTTTTTTTTAGCTCGGTAGCCATTTCTTTAAACCTATAGCCTTCTATATGCTTCATCTCAATCAGTCTTCGCTCCCTAGGCTCCAATTGATCAAGACAATCATAGAGTTCGCGCACAGCATCACGCTGCTCAGATGACTGACGGCCATCTTCCCCTTCGAGCGAATATTTCACATCCTCAATATCAATCGACTCTTTTTGATCGCGATAATGATTATAGAGATGATTTCGCGCGATGGTCATAATCCAGGCGATTTGCGATTTATCAGGATCATACTTTGCAAAAGCTCGAAGTGCTTTCATAAAAATCTCTGAGGTGAGATCTTCGGCAAGGTCTCTATTCTGTCCTACCCGAAAAAAGATAAATCGATACACACGATCGAAATGTTGAATATAAAATCGTTGAAAATCAGATTTCTGCATATCCGTCCCAGAAATTAGGGTACAGTCACGTTTTACACGCAACATGACATTTCGTTACAAGCTACGTCCCACGAATCATGAGGAATAACACCAATGGAGCAAGCGACCAGCCCAATCGTACTTCATCTCCCAAAAAAGCGACCTGAACGATTTGCGACAATCCCCCTGTCACTTCCGGACCAGCAATATAGCCGAGACTCGTGAAGAGAAATCCACAAAAAACAAGCCCGAATGCGCCAATTTCCCACATGGAAGGCACCGTGGGAGATTCAAAAAAACGATTTTTCCTTACAATAAAGTAAATGAGCAGGAAAAAGATACCAAAGACGACAAGCCGAACCGTTCCCACAGCAACATCGGTTTCTGGAAGAAGCCTATTCACATCAAACATGAGAAAAGGTACCAGCGCCAAATAAAGTGTTTGAATGAGTGTCACGACATATTCCTTCCCCCACATAGCCGCATACCACATGATAAGGATGATAGCGATCAGAAGTGCCAAAACATCCCAGCTCGCAAGTGCCGGATGGATTTTTTCCACTTCTTCGAGAATATTCTCGTTCATGAGGATAGTATAGCAGAGTGATTAGTGAATAGGGATTAGGGATTCGATTTGAAGGATTGGCATGGCCTAGATGCCTTGCAATGACAATATGCGTAAATTCTCGAGCGCAGTCCCGTCTGACGGGACACAGAGAGAGACCTATACGAACAGATCTCTCACATTCGTTCCCGGCGGAGCCGGGCAAGCGAGAACTTATGAAACGATACTCACACCTTTAAACAGAAAGCTGTAACCTGATTCCTTCGCAAATGAAATGGCTCGCCCCCAGGTTGGAGCGAGCCAGTTGAATTCAATCGTCGCCTGAAACGGCGCGTTCGAACTCTGCGTCGTCGTCGAGGATTTTCTTACCGAACCGAGTGCCCAACTTCCGAAGCAGCACTGCGATCAGCGTCCAGATTACACCTGCTGGAATGGTCAGGATAAAGCCGAGCATGGCCTGCGCAGCCACGTCGGGCGTGATCCACCCCATCCTGAGCCCCTCCTTCACGAAGATGATGCTCACCGTGCCCGTCTCAGCCGCCTCAGTCGCAAGGTGGAAGATCTGCCAGGTCGGCATCTGCTTGTACGATGATTCGTCAGGCAGCTTCGAGCGCGCCCGCACCCCCGCCGTGAAGATGGAGCCAAGCTTTCCGAAGTGCGCCCCAACGAAGCAGCAGAGGGTGATCCAGGTGTAGGAAGCAGGATCGAAGAAGTCCACCGCCAGCCCCGCCGAGAGGCCGAAGAAGAACAGGACCACGACCGTGATCGGCTCGACCATGGCCGAGATCTGCTCCTTCACGCGGTCTGGCGCGAAGATGATCGGCAGGCATCCGCCGAGTACTGGGTTCACTCCCATCCCAACGATGGCGATCGTCGAGAGCGCCATGATCGCCCACCAAAGCAGCACTGGTTCGGCACGGATGATGTGCATGAAGTACTGCACTGGCTGATCTCCGATCTCAGTGTAATCCCCTTTTGCATTGAGCCTAGCTACCAGCTGGACACGATCGGTGTAGGTCCCTCGCTCACCAATCATGTACACGAAGATCATGAACCCACCCCATAAAAAAAGAAGGGTGTAGCTCTCGAATGCCGTGTAGACAAGGGTCATGATCAGAAGACCCGCAACATCGTCTCCGATGCCGAGACCTTCGAGCATGGACCCCTGGGTTTTCCGTTCGTTAGGCCTGCCGCCGATACGGCTGATCTTCTGCGTCCCTACCGAGAAGGCAACATCGGTCGCCATGGCGGGAATGCTGAGCGCTACGATGGCCAGCCAGCTAACGTCCACGTAGCCGCCGAGCTTCGCCATCGTGAAGATGGCCGCTGTGAGAAGCGTCGGTCCGACAACCCCCGCCAGCGTCATCGAGCCGAGCATATACCCCGACCGCTGAAGCTTGCTGATGGACACATGCGTCCCCAGGTGC
>JAQCKO010000008.1 GCA_027592325.1 bacterium
CGACGACGACGTCAGCCCCGACGAGATCGAGGACTGCGACAACGGCATCGACGACGACTGTGACGGCGAGGAAGACCTCGACGACGCGGACTGCGACGACGATCCCGTGGAGGACGAGGTGGAGGTGTGCATCACCTTCACCGAGGACGCCTCGGAGATCGAATTCTCGGTCGCCAACCTGGACACGTCGGACTGGTCCCACTGGTTCACGGACGAGGCGGCAGCCATCGTCGAAGACGTGGAGGTGGACGACGAGTTCTGCTTCCACGCCCCCGATGTGTTCATCGGGGAGGCGTTCCAGCTGAACGGCACCGTTCGCGGTGGCCGCTACGGCTGGTTCGTCTGGGGTGATACCCCGGACGACGTCCACGGCGACGTCCACGTCGCCGGGTACGACTGCGATGTCGTGCCCAATGGCGCTGGGGGCGGTGACCTCCAGTGCTATCCCGACTGATTCGGGGGGCGACCAACGTGCGGCTCAGGCCGGCGACTTACACGACTCTGTGTGAGCGCCGCGCCTGGGCCGTTTCTTCTTTTAAAGACTTCAGCTCACCTCATCTCGCGGCTCCAATCTCCGGTCCTCGATTGTCACCACTATCTAAGGCAATCTGAAGCATTTTATATAAATTATCGTCACCCCTGCGAAAGCAGGGGTCCAGCGTATTCTGATTTCGATTCGATAGATTCCTGCCTTCGCAGGAATGACGAGCAACCAACGTATTCTGATTTTGATTCGATAGATTCCTGCTTTTGCAGGAATGACGAGCAACCAACGATTCCAACGAGCAAAGCGATTAAACCTCCAAATCCCTTGACATTTTCCTCAATTTCCCTTACCATTCCGCCATAAATCAAACAGATTTCCGCCACAATCCTGCGAATATCCTCCCTAAACGGGCCTTCGCAGCGCGTAAATCGACGAATAAAAGGAATTATGCAAATCCCATCCCTTACTGACATGCTTAAGGCAGGTCTCCACTTTGGGCATCGAACCAGCCGCTGGCACCCTAAAATGGCTCCATTTATTTTTGGAGCGCGTTCTGGTGTTCATATTATTGACCTTGAGTCGACGCAACAAAAGCTGGAAGAAGCAATGACCTATATTAAGTCTATTGCGGCAAAAGACGGAAAGGTGATTTTCATTGGAACCAAGTCTCAGCTTGCACCGATTGTGGAAAAATATGCGCAGGCAGCACAAATGCCACATATTCATAATCGTTGGCTAGGGGGAACCTTCACGAACTTTGAGGAAATCGAAAAGCTCATTAAGACCTACCTTGACCTTAAGGATAAACGTGAAAAGGGTGAGCTCAAAAAGTATACAAAGCTTGAGCAGCTGCAATTTGATCGTAAGATTGATGAACTTGATGAAAAGATTGGAGGAATTTCTAGTCTTACAAAGCTTCCAGATGCGATTTTGGTCTTCGATGTGCGTAATGAAAAGACCGCGATTATGGAAGCGCGCAAGCGCGGCATTAAGGTGATTGCGGTTTGCGACACCAATGTGAATCCTGATCTTGCAGACTATGTGATTCCAGCGAATGACGACGCCGTTGCAGGTCTTGAAATGATTGCGCGTGTTGCCATGGAGGCTGTTCAGGAAGGACGCAAGACAAAAGGTGATAAAGTAGAAGCGTAAAATTTACAACTAAAAAAACGATATGGCTATTTCAGCAAGTGAAGTAATGAAACTTCGGCAAATGACGGGTGTTGGAATGATGGAAGCAAAAAACGCGCTTGAAGAAGCGGCTGGCGACATCGATAAGGCAATTGAGCACCTGCGAAAGCGTGGCGCGGCAAAGGCGGCGAAGAAAGCGGACCGCGAAACCGCCGAAGGACGTGTGCACACGTATACGCATGGAACAGGAAAAATTGGGGTAATGCTAGAGTTGCAATGCGAAACCGACTTCGTGGCGCGTAATGAGCAATTCGTTGATCTTTGTAACGATATTGCCATGCACATTGCGGCAATGAGCCCCCTTTACGTAACGCGTGAAGATGTTCCGCAGGAAGTCATCGACAAAGAAAAGGAGATTATGAAAGAGCAAATGGCTGGGGAAGGAAAGTCAGCAGAGATGCTCGAGAAGATTGTAGACGGGAAGATGAATAAGTTTTACAGCGAGGTGTGCCTGATGGAGCAGGCTTTCATCAAAGATGAAGATATGACTATCGCTCAGCTCCTAGAAAAGAAGCTGCTCGAACTTGGAGAGAATCTCAAAATTAGCCGATTTGCTCGCTATCAAATTAGCGCGTAGGTACAAACAAAAACTCGTCTATCATGGACGGGTTTTTGGTTTGTGTGGGATGGATAGCTTTCCCTAACCCTAGACTGAAGGTATCGGCACAGAGACTCGCATCAACAACCTAAACGCTGAAACCTGCTATAATTAAATCAATATGCCTAGAATTGCCATCAATGGATTCGGCCGGATTGGTCGACAAGTTCTCAAAGCTGCGTGGGGAAAGCGTGGATTCGATATCGTCGCGATAAATGATCTTACCGACAGTGAAGCGCTTGCGTATTTGTTGAAATATGATTCCAATTACGGGACCTGGGATAAACAAGTAAAATGGGACAAAACGTCTATAACAATAGGCCGCACAAAAATTCCCGTGTATGCAGAAAAAGATCCTACAAAACTTCCATGGAAAAAGCATAAAATTGATGTTGTTATTGAATCTACCGGATTCTTTCGAACGGAAGAGCTCGCAAGTCTGCATGTAAAGGCAGGAGCAAGAAAAGTGCTCATTTCCGCACCAGCGAAAGACGAGAATATTCCGACATTCGTTTTTGGCGCAAATGAAGATGCTATTACGGGCGTCCGCACGGCGATTGCGAATAATGCTTCTTGTACAACAAATTGCACCGCACCGGTAATGGCGATTATGGATGCCGCATTTGGCGTCGAAAAAGCGATGCTCTCAACGGTGCATGGCTATACGGCAACGCAGCGACTTGTTGATGGACCGCATAAAGATCTTCGTCGTGGTCGTGCAGCAGCCGTCAATATGATCCCAACAAGCACGGGTGCGGCCATCGCAACAACGGAAACGCTCCCGCATCTTGCGGGAAAATTCGATGGCATGGCAATTCGTATTCCGCTTTCTACCGTGTCGCTTTCTGACATCACCATGCTGCTGAAAAAAGACGTGACGGTTGAGGGCGTGCATAAGGCTTTCAAAAAAGCGGTGAGGACACCTCGTTACAAGGGAATTGTAGCGATTACCGAATTGCCACTGGTTTCAAGCGATATTATTGGTGATCCTCATTCTGCGATTATCGACTTTGGTATGACGCGCGTTGTAGATGGCAATTTGGTAAAAGTTATTGCCTGGTATGACAATGAATGGGGGTATGCAAATCGGCTTGCGGAAATGGCGATGGTATTTGGTCGAACAAAATAATCTATGAAAAAGCGTATTGTTGTTCTTGGAGCGGGGTTTGCTGGCATGATTGTGGCACGTAACGTCGCAAAGAATTCTCCTGCATCAGAAGTTGTGTTAGTGGATAAACGTTCAGAGCATGTCTATACGCCGTGGTTGTATGAAGTTGCAACCGCACTCAATTTGTCCCGGTCCCGTCTCCGTGATTTACGGAAAACAACGGCCATTCCAATCAAAGATATCGTAAAGTGTACGGGCTGCACGAATATCTCCTTTCGTCAAAAAGAGGTTGTGGGGCTAAGTACGGAAGACCATCATGTGATTTTCGCGGACAAAACAACGCTTGCATACGATACACTCGTCATTGCACTCGGTTCTGAAGTGCATGATTTCGGCATTCCAGGCGTGGCGAAGCATGCAAGCATTATGAAAACGGTCGAAGGCTGCCTGCAATTACGTGATCGATTTGAAGCGGCGGTAGAACATGCAACAGAACAAAAACCAGCAACGTTCATAATTGTAGGAGGGGGCGCAACGGGGGTCGAGACAGCAGCAGAGTTGTCGGCATTTTTGCATACACGAAAATTACAGCGTTTGGTAAAGATATTGCTGGTGAATGCAGGGCCAAGTGTCCTCCATCGATTTGCACCGAACATGCCTGTAGACGCCATGCGCAGACTCGAACGACTTGGAGTACGTCTTATGATGAATCGCATGCTTTCCGAGGTAAAAGCAGGAAAGGCAATCCTTCATTCTGCCCCGAATATTCCAAATGATGTAAGAATTCCAAAAGAAGAGATCGTTCATTTTGACGTCTTGCTTTGGTCTGGCGGAGTAAAACCGCATGGGATTGCGCGTACATTTAGGCTTGGTTTAGACGCGCATGGACATATCCTTGTTGATCGCACATTGCGTGTGAAAGGTCACGACGATATTTATTGTCTTGGTGATATTGTCTCTTGCGCTGATGATCCTTCCGGTCGTCCGTACCCACCTTGTGCTTGGGCCGCTGTAGATCAGGCAGCGATTGTCGCGCAGAACATTTGCTCAGACGCCCCACGTGAATATAGCTTGCCGAAGCGCTTTCCTGGAATTGTGGCGATAGGAGAACGACGTGCAACGGGGAGTATTTATGGGTTTCCTGTTTCTGGTCGTCTTGGGTTCATGATTCGCCGGATGGTTGATCTTAACTATCTTCTGAAGATCATGACACCAAGTCATGCCGTGACGTTTTGGCGCAAAGCAAATCGACTTTTTAGACTCAATGATTAGTATGCAGCTAAGGAGGTATACAAAGCGGTTGGTACGCGGAAAGCGTCTTATAATGCGTATAGATTCAGATGTATCTGTGGCAAATGGCAAGGTTGATGAGGCTTCTGCGTTGCGCTTGAAACGGGTTTTGCCTGAACTTGAATCCCTTCTCTCTTCCGGCGCGCGGATTACACTCCTTGGCCACCTTGGGAGACCTGATGGAAAGGTACAAGAAGAATATTCCCTCAAACCGGTGCAACGGTACCTTGCGTCTAATCTAGGTAGGCGTGTTCAATTGATTCATCAGCTGAATACAGAATGGCATAAATGGCTCGAAACAGGGCAGGGTGGGGAAGTCGCTCTTGTTGAAAATCTCCGTTTTTTCAAGGGTGAAAAAGAAAATGATGCGATGTTTGCGGCAAAGCTGGCAGAAGGGCATGATCTCTTTTTACAAAATGCTGCTGCAAATATTCATCGATCACATGCATCGATGGATAGATTACCGTCGATGATGCAGGGCTATGCAGGGAACACACTCATCGATGAGGTGCATCGATGCGAGCTTGCGCTTCGGCATCCATCGGCGGCAATGATTGGCGGGATGAAGCTTACTTCAAAGCAACGGTCTATTGAAGGGCTTGCGAGTAATGTGGATGTGATTTTTCCCGTCGGGGGGCTGGCGGTAGCATTTCTTTCAGCGAAACTTGGGAAACAACTAACAGCAGGATCGAAACGCATGACAAAAGACGATCTGGCACTTGCTGCGAGTTTACTCAATCGGTTCAGAGATCAACTACAACTGCCACATAGTGTTATGGTGGTCGATAAGATTGGGGATCCTCCCGAAGAACGATTCACACAAGAGCTTCGCGTCAAGGATCGCATTGTTGACATCGGTGCAGATACGATTGATTCGCTGATCACAAATCTTTCAGAGGCTCGCAGTGTGATTTGGAATGGTCCGCTCGGGCTGGTGGAAGAACCTGCGTATGCAGTTGGAACAGAACGTATCGCTCGCATGCTTGCCGCCGAGCATAGATCGACAGCACTAATTGGAGGAGGAGACACTACGCGTCATCTAACAAGAATGGGATTAGCATCTGCGTTCACGCATTTCTCGACAGCTGGTGGCGCAATGCTCGCCTTTCTTGCAGGCGATCCATTGCCTGGACTCGAATCAATAAAAGCCTAGTATGAAAGCAAAAATTGACATGATTCACGCGCATGAAATCCTCGACTCAAGAGGAAATCCAACGTTGAATGTGACTGTGATGTTAAAAGGAGGGTTCTCCGGATCAGCGTCAGTTCCTTCAGGAGCATCAACGGGGGTGCATGAGGCACACGAGCTTCGTGATGGCGATTTAGACCGCTACCGAGGAAAGGGCGTATTGAAGGCGGTAAGGAATGTGAATGGCGTCATTCAGCAGGCACTGAAGGGTCGTGATGCATTTGATCAAATTGGACTCGATGACACGATGAAAATTCTTGATGGAACACCGAATAAACATCGGCTTGGGGCGAATGCGATTCTTGGAGTTTCTATTGCGGCTGCGCGCGCGGGTGCACGTATGCTCAAATTGCCGCTTTATTCGTATCTTCGTACGATCTATAATCTTGAGGAACGTGGATATAAAATGCCTACACCACTGATGAATGTGTTGAATGGTGGTGCACATGCAGATACGAATCTTGACATGCAAGAATTCATTGTTATTCCTCATGCATTCCGATCATTTCGTGAAAAGCTGCGTGCTGGGACCGAAGTGTATCACGCACTTGGTGATGTGCTTCGGGCCGAGGGTCTAGACACCGACCTTGGAAATGAAGGAGGGTATGCACCAGACATTGGGACAACCGAGGATGCACTCAAATACTTGAAAGCGGCGGTAAAAAAAGCAAAATATCGTCTAAAGGACATTGGTTTTGGGATAGATGTTGCAGCGAGTGAGTTTTACGATGCAAAACGTCATCGCTATGTGTTGAAAACAGATCGAAAACGATTAACTGCTGATTCAATGACAGATTTGCTCGAATCATGGACGAAATCGTATCCGCTTATGTCTATTGAAGATCCGCTCGATCAAGATGCATGGGAAGATTGGACCATGTTCATGAAACGACTCGGGAAGAAGGTATTAGTGATTGGGGATGACTTATATGTCACAAATGTTGAGCGTATTAAGCGTGGTATTGAAGTGAGAGCAACAAATGCCGTTTTGATAAAGATGAATCAGATTGGAACGCTCACAGAAACCATGCGCGCGATTCAATGCGCGAAAATGCATAAGCAAAAGATTGTCATTTCGCATCGATCAGGTGAAACAAGCGATACAACAATTGCCGATTTAGCGGTTGCAGTGAACGCGGAGTACATCAAAACAGGGGCACCTGCGCGTTCAGAACGTCTTGCGAAATATAATCGTCTTCTTGAAATTGAAGAGGAATTGAAGTTTGGATGAGTTATTGTTCATGGTCATAATGCCAACCACTTACACGTTCTTTAAATGAGAGATTAATGGTTGATCCGCGCTTTACGGTGCCAAATCCATAGCGCTGTGAAAGTGCATCTACGGCAAGAATAGCTTCATAGTGTTTTTCCTGTTTTGGCCAAAGAGAGATCGGCGGAGGAGATTTGACCAGTCCTGAGACAGAAAGACCAATGAGACGGATAGCCTCGTGGCGATGACGAATTTTTTCCATGCAGGTGTATGCTTGTTTGTAGAGATCAAGGGTATCTGCAAGCGGATCTTTAAACCTGAATGACATTCCGTCACTGCGCGTATTTCCATAGCGTAAATGGATATTGAGACGTGTTGCGTAAAAGCCTTTTTTACGGAGGCGAAAACCGACCTTTTCACAAATCGCAAGAAGGTGACGATTGATCTCGGTTGTATGTATCAAGTTATGAGGGAATGTATAAGAGTGTCCGATAGATTTAGGATCCTCTTTTTGTGCAGTAATAGTGTCGCTACCATGTCCTCTCGCAACATCGTAGAGAAAGCCGCCGTATTGCTTAAAGGCAATGTGTAATTCGTGACGAGATGCCCGTTTCAACTCACGCATAGATGTAATACCCATGCGTGCAAGCCTTGCCTCTATGCGATGTCCAATCCCGCAAATCGAGGCGAGTGGTTGCTGAAGAACAAACTCTTGTACGTGCCAATCGGGGATAACGGTGAGGCCACTTGGCTTTTTTGATTCACAAGCAAGTTTTGCCATCGTTTTATTGGGAGCAATACCAAGCGAAACGGTACATGCTTCACCGCATTCATTCGCAATATCATTCCTCATCATCTGCGCGATAAGCGTTGCGCCCATATAGTCTTCCGCAATGTGAGTGAGGTCTGCAAATGCTTCGTCCATGCTAAATTGCTCGACAAGAGGGGTGTAGCGCTTTAATATGCGAAGAAAACGGCGAGTTATTTCGCTATATTTACGTGGATCTCCGGGTATCAAAATGAGCTCAGGGGCGATGCGTTTTGCTTCATGTGAGGACATAGCTGTTTTTACGCCAAGAGCTTTTGCCTCCTTCGAGGCTGTGGTAACAACGGTGCGCGTCATATCGGTTTGTTTCACCTCAAGACGAATACCAGCTGGAAGATCCACGCTATCAAGAGCTCGTTTACTTTTACCAGTAATGGCAATAGGTTTACCTCGAAGAAATGGATTCGCCTGTTGTTCAACAGATGCGAAGAATGAATTGAAATCAATATGAAGAATGATGCGCTTATTATGATGCATAGACTTCAACAAGACGCCACTGAAGGTCATGGGTATCAAATCGAAGTTTCATATACATCGTGTCGTCTGACACACCAAAGTACACAACATGCTTACTCCCTTCTTTTGCACGATGAATGAGATTAACTGTTTTCATGGCGTACGTATGCTTTCCCCATTTAACATGATGTGGATGAATACGCCCCTCAATAAACTTTACAATGACGTCAATTGGATCGTTAAGAATGAGGTGCGACATGTATTCAGGTTAGTGAATGGAAATATTTGCGAGAAAATTCGGAGAAAGTTGGCGAGGGGCATTATAAATTGCCTTTCGAAATCGACGTTTGCTCAGCATAATGCGAAATTGGCGACGCATTCTGTCAAATTTATGTGCACGTTGAAATGTCTTGTAGCTGCCGCCGATTGTATAGTGATTGAGCATAATGTTAGGGGGTATTGAATGTTGATGAAAAACAACTCGATCCGTGGAGGAGGGGATCGAGTTGTTTTTCTTGATTAGATTTCTCTGAAGAAGAGCTTGATCCCTTAAGCTCTTCTTCAGATTGGCGGCCGGGATTCGTCGCGGCAAATCTGAGGATGAGCTGGGATCTAAATTTTAATGTACAGGAGAGGGTGTTTGCATCAGTTTTGAAACCTTCGTATGACAGCACGAACAATTCCGCGAATATTAACGTCCCCTTTAACAATAATGGGCTGCATTGTGCTATTCGCTGGTTGGAGTCGAATATGGTCACGCTCTCTATAAAATCGTTTCAGCGTGGCATAGGCGTTATCAAGAAGGGCGACGACAATGTCTCCGTTTTTTGGTGAGGGATTGCGTTCTATCACAACATAATCTCCATCAAAGATGCCGTCTTCAATCATGCTGCGGCCCTTTACTTTGAGCACGTAAGAATTATCAGCGTCGACAACGAAATCAGCTGGTATGGCCATCGCTTCATAATCTTCAACGGCTTCAATTGGTTCCCCGGCAGTGATAAGACCGGCAAGGGGGAGCATCACGCTCATGGGGGAGACGAGGTCACTCTCCACAAGTTCAATTGAGCGTGCGCTCCCATCATCCGCTGTATTAATCACACCTTTTTCACAAAGTGCTTGAATGTGACCATGGATCGTTGATGGCGAGGAAAGACCAAGCCCATCGGCAATCTCTCGATAAGAGGGCGTATAGCTATTCTCTTGGATGAATGTCTCGATATAATCGAGGACAGCGCGTTGTTTCTTTGTGAGTGGTGGGAGAGGATTCATAATGTGTTCACTTTCTGTTCTAATTATACCAGAACAAAAACAGAACGCAATCTCGCCCTGGGGATAAACGAAAACAGAGCCCGTAGGCCCTGCATCTTTTTCTTATAATGCATCGTTCAGTACTACATTCACTGGCTCTCAGTTAGTTGTTCAGAAAAATCAACACCTGAAATTAGCCACCCCAATTCTTCATCGTTTTCTAAAAGAACACGTATAGGTGATACTTCTCCAGCTCCGTCAATCGTACCGTAAACAAGTGCTTGTCCTCCCGAGCTTTCGAATCCGTTGAACCGAATATCGCTCATATGTGTCAGTATCGGATTCAACGTTAAAAAGGCGTCAAATTCTTCGCGTGAGGTATTCGCACGAAATGCATCAGAGGCAAGCGTAGTATACGCAGTACTCATATCTCCGTTTGCAACCGTTTCAGTAAACGTTTTTGCCGCTTTTGTCGGTTTTGATCCGGTGCTAATAGCTATGCTCATAGTCACAGCAATAATGGCAAACACAAGAACGATGGCCCCAAAGACGACGATGAATACGATATTTAAGGGGGATTTCTTCATATATATCGTATTGTATCAGGTTTCAGTATCGAGGTCAGAGGTTTAAGGTATGGGAGACAAAAAAACACGCACATTCGTTTGAATGCACGTGTTTTATTTGTTGATTTGTTTACTCAGTTGCTGTTTCAAGCGTGAGATCAAGGGTAAAGCCAATCATGTTTTTGATCGCTTTATCACCTAGATTTTGGAAGAAATTGCTTGATTCATACGTGATTCCCCATTCTGTACGATCGATCTCAAATTCGGCGTTTGCAATGACATGGTTATCAACTTCAGTAAAGGTCACAGGGAAGCTGATTTCATTGGTGGTGTCCAAAATGGTGAGCTCACCTGATGCCATATACATGTCATCATCATTCATAGAGATATTTGTGATCACAATGGTTGACGTTGGATAGTTCTCAACATCGAAAAAATCGGCATTAAGAAGATGGCTTTCTACGCGCTCATTATCAGGGAAAGCAATCGTTGTCATGTCGATGACGAATTTCCCTTCCGTAATAATACCTTCCTCACGTGTGAGGGTTCCATTTGCAAGCTGAACGGTTCCAATATAAGGGGCTCCGACAATACGTCCTGACTCCCAGGTAAGAACAGATTCATCAATATTTGCGGTATAACTGACGGTATCAGGGAGGGTGAAACTGAGAGCAACTTCGGACCCATCCGCAGTTACATCACCAGTTGCATCATTAACAGGGCTGGTATTCGTTTCTGCGTCAGGTTTTGTTTGCAGGGCAAAAAGCGCAATAAGAACAATGGCAATAACGGCCAAAATAATCGGAAGCGGTGATTTCATAATTCGTTTTTAGTTATATTTAAAGGGTAGCATGAGGGGTGGGGAAGAGGGAATAGGGAGAGGTTTCAGGTTGCTGGTGACAGGTGTAACGATTGTACCGCCTTTAGCCTTATCCCTTAAGGTATTGACAATTTCGCCAGTATTTGCTAAATTAATCCAGTTGCCGACAAGGTGTTGGCAGAAGGAGAGAAATGCAATCAAGCGATCCGGGTGGTGTTTCAAAGCCACCAGTGCAAGGTACGACATGCACCTGTTCAGGAAAAGGGGATGCAACGTTTTCCCTCTCTGAAGAAGGCCCGGGTTGGGTCGTCGCGGGGGACGAGCGGGGTTCTTACGATAGCCGCGGAATGCCTGTCTACGCAGACCCGGAGGACGTAGATGATCCAACGACGGAGACGATGGCCTGGAAGGCTCCAGGACATGGTAACGTCGAAGGAATAATTCTGACGGCTGACAACAAGTCTGACAAGTGATGTGGAGGGACGGCCGCCGTATGCTGAAAAGCTGCGGCGGCGTTCTGATTTATATCAACATAGTCAGAAAGCTCTGATATAGTATGAGTAATTTGGCAAAGTACTCAAAATATCACTATGAAAGCCTCATCATTACATCATTTTCAGCGTTTATCGGCCATAATTGGCTGTATGCTCTTATTTTCTATGCTGACAGCAAGTCCACTGCAGGCAGCAGGCTATGATTTCGATGTTGCATCGGTATCACGTCAAGGTGTTATCAATCCTGAGCATCGTCATTCAAGCACTGATACGGCAACCGGAACATATACCTATAGTTACCCGCTCAATCTGCCACAAGGACGGCGCGGAATGATGCCTGAGATAACATTTGATTACTCGAGTCAAAATGCAAGTCATACTGTCCTTGGGTATGGATGGGATGTTGGCATTCCGTCAATTTCTCGTTCGTCAAAATACGGGGTAGTTGAAATGTATGATGATGGGAGAAATGATTTTTACGGCTCATTATTCGGTGAATTAACCCCACTCTCTATTGATGGTGATGGGTATGGGATATATGGACCAAAAATTGAAACGGGGAGCTTTTATACCATTGAGTATCATCCAGATGATTCTTGGACGGTAAATGATCGTGAGGGACGTATATATACATTCGGTGCTGACACGCTTTCACGTAGCGAAGATCATGCTGATGCGAGCCGTATTAGTAAATGGATGCTCAATAAAGTAGAAGATGCGAATGGGAATATGGTGACCTATACCTATGAAGAAGATGAGGATCAAATGTATCCGCATGAGGTGTATTACACGGGAAAAGACGCCGATTTAGGGCGTTTTAAAATTGTCTTCACGCGTGAAGCTCGTCCCGATATTCTAGACGCTTACAACACAGGCTATCGTATAGAAACGAATCAGCGCATAAGCGGCATCGAAATTTATGATGGCCTCGATTTAATGCGAGAAGTTGATATTGCGTATACATCTGGCGTGAATGGTATGCGGTCACTTGTGGAATCATTCACAGAAACAAGTCATGGACCATTCGGAACAGTTGTGCTTCCGCCAATTGAATTTAATTATACCGACGCAGGAACGGCATGGGAGTTCACTGAAGGAGAATATAATTTAGCTTCAAGTCGAGTTGATGGCGATGCAAAGCGTTTCATCGATATAAATGGTGATAGCTATATTGATTTCGTTTTCGCTTGGCGGAATGATTGGATCGATATTGTAGAAAACTGGATTCATAATGGAGATGAGACTGGTTGGACCGAAGTGGAGGATATTATTGTGCCGGAGTATCTAGGAGGACCTTCAGGTGCAGCATCAAGTATAGTTTCTGCCGATATTGATGGAGATGGTGATATGGATTGGATGCGTGCAGAACCGATTGCACATGATCATGATGATGCCGTGTATCTTAATGACGGTACGGGTACTTGGACGGAAGATTTAGGTTACGATTTTCTTTACGAAATTGATCCAGGTCGTTTTCTTATCGATATAAATGGAGATGGATATTCAGATATTTTCAAAGTGGCCGGTGAGACGAAACAAGTATTTTTGCACGATGCAGATGGAACCGGGTGGACATGGGATATCTCTTATGAGGAGGGTGATCATATTCCGGAAGATTTTGACTATATAAATCATCATTGGTTTGACGTAAATGGAGATGGGCTCACAGATGGTTTAGAAGCGTGGGAAGTGCCGAATGTCTACTTGAATACCGGTGACAAAAATTGGTCTAATGTATCACTTACAGATTTTCCAGCATTCATCAATACGATTCCGGATGCCAAATTTCGTATTGTTGATGTAAATGGTGATGGCTTAGAAGACATAATTGATACGCAATATGAACCATTTTCGGTTCATATTAATAAGGGCAATTATACGTGGGAAGAGGTTTTTGATTGGGAGATTCCATTCGAATATCGTGATCGTGAATATATGCTCGATGTGAATGCAGATGGGCATGCTGATTTTGCGAGAACATATGAAGATACCTGCACAGATGAATTTGGCGTTGATTATGACTGTTGGAAAATGGATTCCTATGTCTGGAATGGTCAGAAGGCTGATTTGCTGAATCACATTACCTTCAGTAGTGGATCGAGCATTTATATTGACTATACGGTTTCATCACATGAGCGCGATATAAGCGGCAATCTGCTCAACCCAAATCTCCCCTTCATTCAAACCGTCGTTGATTCGGTGACAGAAAATGATGGCATGGGTAATTTGGCGACGACATCTTATGACTATGCTGGTGGCGAATTTTATTATCAAAGTCATTTTGATCGCAAAATGGCCGGATTCGCTTCCGTTGAAGTTATCGATGCGTTTGGAAATATCACCAAACAATACTTCCATCAAGGAAATGAGACAAATAGTGCGATGGGAGAATCGGCTGATACGGGAAATAAAGTTGGACGCATGTACCGTGAGGAAGTCTATGACAATGCTGATAATCTCTTTCGAACAAGTATCTACGATTGGGAGGAAACGCTCCTCCCGGATGGGGAAGAAAACCGCTATTTCGTTTGGAATGCTGGGGAAGTGCAAATGCAATATGATGGTAATTTGACGCATGTCGATACGGCGAGCACAAATCTTTATGACCTCACAAATGGAAATTTACTCGAGGTGACGAATTGGGGGAAGGTTGATGCTTCAGATGACGGTACATTCATTGATATTCTTAGCGATGCATCAAAGATGATTTATGAATATGTGGAATCAGACGGGTTCACAGCGCTTCCATGGCATGAAGAATTTCGTGATGAGAGCGCAGAGCTACTGCGAGAAAAAGTCTATTTTTACGATGACATGCTTGTCACCGAAGCATCGCTTGGAAATATCACCAAAGTAGGAGAACGCATTAAGCCAGGATTTTCTGCAGGGTCTATTCGCTATACAGAATTCGACCATGATGCATACGGGAATATTATTCAGGAAATTGATGCAGAAAATGCTTATACGGTGACCGTATTTGATGCCGACGGATATTATCCGACATCCATGCAGAATCATTATGGACATATCCAGCTGCAAACCGTTGATACGCGCACCGGGGAAGTGACGCGCATGGAAGATGCAAATGGGGTAAGTATTGAGACAGATCGCGATGCTATTGGGCGGCCGCTAGAAGTACGGAAAAGTGATCCGACAGCAGCTGGGCTACTAAATACCATCGAAACCTATACCTACGATGATATTTCTATGCCTCGCAGTATCACAAAAACGACCCATGACGGTACGACGACCATGGCTAGCATTGAATACATTGATGGACTCAAAAATACGATGCAAATTCGTACCGAACGGGATGATGGCGACTATGCGATTATCGACTCTAGCTATGACACGCTGCGTAGACCGGCATCTACATCGGCTGCCTATATTTCTGCAGGGTCAACATTTACGATTCCCGATCCACTCCAGCCGCAAACAGTGACTTCGTATGATGCGCTTTCGCGGGTGACGTCAGTTTTAGATGATGTTGGTGAAATTGTGACCAACTATGATGGCTATGAGAAAACGGTGACTGATGAAAAAGGCAAGGTGCATACATACGAAAATGATGCCTATGGACGATTAATTGCTGTCAACGAGGTATTCGATGTAGCGGATTATGTTACGTCGTATCGCTATAATCTTGCTGGTGACCTGGAAGAAATCATCGATGCCGAAGGGAATATCCGTACCTTTGAATACGATATGCTTGGTCGCCGCACCATGGCAGATGATCTTCATCATCCATCTGATATCGATTTTGGTTCGTATACCTATCTATATGACCTGGTTGATAATCTCACCAGCATGCAAATTCCAAGCGGTGAACAGATAAAGTATTCATATGACAAGCTTCGCCGCGTTACAAAAGAGGAGGTGATTGCACCGGTTCCGGAATTGATTGTGAATTATAAATATGATTCTGCGGAGAATGGGCTTGGAAAATTGCATTGGGTGAATAAAGCTTCAGACGGCATAGGGACCTTTTATGCCTATAATCTTGCTGGTGATGCCAAGCGGCGGATGGTAGGAATTGACGGGGCAAATTACGAATTTCTATATCAATATGATCGTCTTGGTCGTCAGATTGGTTCGCTGAATCCATCGGGCCAGCAGCTTGTCACAAGCTATGATGAAAGCGGTATTGAAACCATGACGCTCGATGGTGTATCGGTCCTCACCTCGGTGATGTATGCACCGCATGGGCGGGAAGAAGTTATTTCGTATGGGAATGGTGCTGTGACGGTAAATACCTATGATCCATTTGAGCGGTATTGGCTACAAAATCGTGTGACGACATCGGGGCTCGACACGGTGCAGAGTCTCACCTATGGCTATGACCCGGCAGGGAATCTGACAGCACTCATAGATGCTTCAACCCTTGGGACGGCTCATACCGTGGTCTACGGTTACGACGACCTTCATCGCCTCACCTCGGCGACCGCAACAGAATATACTGAACCAGCAGACAATTATGACTGGGTCTATGATTACGATATTCTCGGGAATATGATTTTGCACCCGGTGAAGGGAGTGATTAGCTACGGCGAAACAGGCCATGCGAATCCACATGCCGCAACAGGTATTGGCGCAGATGTCTGGGCCTATGATGAAAATGGGAATCTCACCTCAGCAGCTCTCGATAGCTATACATGGAATGCGCGCGGGGAGATGACATCGCATGTAAATGGGGTTGATACCACGGAGTATAAATATGACGATGGTGGAACACGGCGCGTAAAGGTGAATCCTGACGGAACGCGGGTGCTGTATCTTGGAGATGGGTTCATTATTGATGAATCAGAAGAAACAGAAGAGTGGCATGTATCGCTAAATGGTAATCATATATACACGCATATAAATGACCTATCTCCAGCCGATGAAGACCGCGCACACTTTATTCACACCGATCACCTCACCTCAATAGGAGCGGTAACGGCAAGCGATGGAACCTGGCTGCGCGTGCATACCTATACCCCATATGGGAATAGTCATGTAACGGTAGAGAATCCAGCCGATCCATCCGCAACCGACACAGACCGCTTCACGTTCAGTGGGAAAGAACGAGATGATGAAAGTGATTTGATGTATTTCGAAGCGCGCTACCTTGCAACCGATGCTGCGAGGTTTACGGGGCAGGATATGCTGTTTTGGGATATTGGGAGGCAGGACAGACTCCTTGATCCACAGCTAGCAAATAGTTATAGCTATACCAAGAATAACCCAGCGGTTTATGTAGACCCGGATGGAAAGAATCCATTGCTTGCTTTAGGTGGAGCAGCTTCGCGTTTCGCTCAGCGTATAGCACTTCATGCTGCAGCTGGGGCTATTGTTGGGACTGGTGTGCAAGCGACCATTGACGCTACAACTCCAGGCAAGACTTCATCTGGTCAGTATGCAGGAGCTGCCCTTGGTGGTGCTGTTACTGGAGTAGGTGTTGGTTTGGGAGCCGGAACGATGGTTCCTGCCGCAGTGGGTAGCGTCACTGGTGATCTAACGGGCTACGCCAGCGATGGTATTGCAGTTAGTCCTCAGAGTATCGCTCAAAATGCGCTTGTATCAGTGGTTACTGGTAATATTCCCGCAGTCAGTGTAAAAGGAGTAACCGCTGGACGCAATAGCTACTCTGCTATCTCAAAACAGATTAATACGAAACTACAAAATGGTACAATTTCGACAGTTTCTGCAGCAACTGCAGGGAAATCTATAGCTGGAATGGTTACAGAGCAAGCTCCTGGTGCAGCAACAGAAGCAGCCGTTAAGACATTCATTAAACCGATCATTAAGCTGTTTAAGAAAAAAGAAATGTAAGGTGATATGAGAAAAACTATCTTCAACAGTGCTGCTGTCGTACTGATTATTGGGTTCGGTATACCTTGGTTGTTGAGTGTAACGTTCTCAGAGAATTTTGTAGGCACGCTATTAGCGTTATTTATGTTCTCTGTTGTACTTCCGTTACTGGTCAGCGCAGTAATGTACATTGATACTCTTAAAACAGATCGGGAAAGACATAGAGTTGTTTATGTAATGGAGCTGTTAGTAATAAGTGCTTTGCTTGTTGGGTGGTTTAACTTTGTTTCAGTTCCATTCCTGCATGATCTCAGAACGCTCTATAATGGTAATACGATCGTTGCTCATGAGGTTGTCATTGATGAAGTCCGAAATAGCTTATTTTCTATAATAGTGAATGGGCAGCAAGTGTATATCACTAACGATGACAAGAGTTATAATGCAATATATTTGCCGATACAGTTCATCTCCGGGAAACATTATGAGGTTCGCTATCTACCTCGAACACGATTTATTGTGCAAGCGAAATTGATTGAAGGTGATGTTAGTGGCGATTCTTTGGATGAACCTCAACCGGTGCGGTAACGGCAAGTGATGGAACCTGGCTACGCGTGCATACCTATACGCCATATGGGAATAGTCATGTGACGGTAGAGAATTCAGCCGATCCATCCGCGACCGACCCCGACCGCTTTACCTTCAGTGGGAAAGAACGAGATGATGAAAGTGATTTGATGTATTTCGAAGCGCGCTACCTTGCAACCGATGCCGCGAGGTTTACGGGGCAGGATATGCTGTTTTGGTTAACAGATGATATTGCTACTTGGACGGCGGATCCTCAACAGCAGAATGCCTATGCATATGCGAGAATGAACCCGCTGCGTTGGTTCGACCCATCAGGAAGGTGGAATGCAGAGACGGGAGAAGTAGAGAAAGGTGATACACTTAGTAAAATTACTGGTCAGATTAATGAACAATACGGAACAAATTACAATTACGAACAAATCGCTGCATTAAATAGTATTGCTGATCCAAATAGCATATCAGTTGGGCAGATACTCATTCCAAATGCTGCTGTGCCAGATATCACAGAGGAGCTAAATAAGCTTATGGTGACGAATGCTCTCAACCCGTTAATTCAGAATCCGCTTTATTTTGCATATCAATCTCGACCAGGAGGTAATTGGGATTTCAAATCGAATAGATATTGTACTGGTGCTGAATCTTGTGGTGGTAATCAGTTACACTCGGGTTATGTATATAGGGCCGAGGAAATCGGTTATAATGCACCAGGTAATATTCATTATGGATTCGTTGGTTCGAATACGTGGTATGGAACTCCGGTAGTACTTCGTGCGGCAGCGTCAGCAGTACAAAATATACAGCATGGAATAGCAGGAGGTGATCCTCCAGAAGATGTTGCATCTGTCAATGCTGGTATTAATTTAAATGGTAGTTATGGAATGTTGGCAAGAAATATGTTTAGAATAATGTGGTAACAATATATGAAAAACAACGTCGTAATCATCTGTTCTATAGCTGTACTAGGGTTAGTGGTAATTAGTTCAATTGCTTTATTCTTGGCGGCATCGAATCGTAGCAACACCTTAGTTGAAGTACTAGAAAATAATAAGGAATCTTTTCAAGAAGTAGCACTAACAGCATTAAACGATGAAGTGAATTTAGTAGTTTTGGAACAAGATGCAATTGTAGCAATTAATGGCTGGTTTTTTGATGAAAGTACACTGGAATGGTTAACCTGTATTGGTTTTGGTTGCCAGGAAGAGTTTGTTGATCGGTTGAGTGGTGTGGAAGAGGTTTATTCTGTAGAAGGAGTAGATAAAAAGCAGATCGAACAATATGCTGATTTTATGATTGAACATGATCTAGAATCAATTGCTGTTGCAAGTGAAAATGTAGAAAATAATGGAGTTTACTTTAATAGCAATCAGCATGCATTAAGGTATCGGATCGATTCTGAAAATTTACTTGTAGCAGATCCAAATATATTTAATATCCAAGTGATTGACGATCAGTGGGAATTCTTTGTACGAGATTGGAATTAGACCTAAGCTTCCTCAGCTGATCCATCCGCAACCGAAGCGGACCGCTTCACCTTCAGTGGGAAAGAGAGAGATGACGAAAGCGATTTGATGTACTTCGAAGCACGCTATCTTGCAACAGATGCGGCGAGGTTTACGGGGCAGGATCCGGAATTCTATGATATGTCACCAGCTGAATGGATGCTGAATCCTCAGACACAGAATAGTTACGCGTACACAGCCGGAAATCCTCTCGTCTATATTGACCCAACTGGACGATTCCGTTCACTTCAACTATTCTCACACTAGCTGAAGTCAAAGCTAAATATCTCCCGTCAGCAGATAAATCAACGCGCGCAAACAGCAATTAACTCTTCTGCAACAACAGCAATAGATTTCACCCCTGCAGGTGATCTAGCCCATGCATATAGCGGTATAACGGGACATAATCCCCTGACAGGTGAATCGCTAAGTACATCTGCACGTGTCACAGCCCTTGTCGTAGGAGCCGCCGATGCCTTCGTCCCTGGGCCGGTGTGGAAGATACAAGGAGGAACATAAAGCTGTTGGACACTTCTGGATCCGTTAAGCGCACTGGAAGAACAAATAATTTGTTGAGACGACAACATGAACATAGTCGTAATCCTAAAACATCAAATCTAGATTTTGAAATTGATGTAAAGACCAATGATTACTCGAAGGGTAGTACTAGTTGTGGTGGCTGAAAAATTTACCCAAAAATAATCAATAGTCGTGAGGTCTACTTGAAAAATTTGTAAACGCACTCGATTACCAAAAAACGCCCTTGGGCGTTTTTTGAATTCCATGTATTTGCTACACTAGTTGAGGACTATTACTCCGGAGGTCCTCGTGAACATCCTCGGTCCGTACTACTACAGCGATCCCGTCTGTCCTCGGTGTAACGGACAGATCTGTCACTGTTTTCGATGAGCTTCGGCTCAATTCTGCGCCTCGCTGGCTTCTCTGGCGGGGCGTTCCTTATTGTGTAACAAGTAGAAGGTAGACGGTAGAAAGGGTCGGAACGAACCACTGACCACTAATCTCTATCCACTTTTGACGCCATCCGCATCACCGCGTCCCATTCTTCTTTTTTTAACGGCTGGACGGAAAGACGGGAATTAGTTACGAGGACCATCTCTTTCAATTTTGGATTTGCTTTTACATCAGCAAGCGTTACCGGCGGCATATCTTCGACCGGAGCAATATCGACCATCGACCAATCGCCCTTTTCTGCGGTGTGATCGCGGTACGCTTCTTTCACAACTTTGGCAATCCCGCACAAAGTTTTTTCATTTACGGAATGATAAATGATGACCAAATCACCCGTTTTCATTGCACACATATGATTTCGCGCACCATAATTTCGCACGCCATCCCAATACGTTTCGCCATCGTTTTTCAAATCTTCCCAGCTATAGGTGCTGGGTTCCGTTTTCATGAGCCAGTAGTTCATAGGGTGGAGGGGTTAGGGTTTAGTGTATAGAGGTTTTATGAGATTGACAAAAGAAGTTTTTGCATGACAGCATATAGCGTAGATTCCCGGAGGATAGATGAAGCCTCATTCGATTCACTGCGTTCACCCCCTGCCTACCGGCAGGCAGGTCGCAATGACGAATCTCGAGCTACTACCTACCAGCTAAAAGCTACTCGCTAACGGCTGAAACAGCGTCTGAAAACAAAAAACCGGCCAGTTAAGGGCGGTTTTTTGTTTTGGCAAGAACTAGTCCTGCTTTGGGCGAGCGAAATCGACGTTTAGTTCACGTCCATCAAGCTCCTGCCCGTTTGTAGCTTCAAGAGCGGCCTTCGCATCATCCTCAGTTTCGAATTCTACGAATCCGAATCCGCGGCTGCGTCCAGTGTCGCGATCAGTCGCAACACGCGCAGATGTCACGTTTCCGTGAGCAGCGAAGAACTCCTGAAGTTTTTCATCGTTTATTCCCCAAGAGAGATTTCCGATGTATAGCTTATTGCTCATAGCAATGTACAGTATCAGGTTTGAGTTAGGTCAACTCTTATTGCTCACGAGCGAACAAGAGAAGCGTCGTCATTATACACCAATAAGGATTATTTGTCAATAGGTCGAGGCTATTTGATTCCACGCTCAGAGCGTTTTCGATCATTTTCCGTCAGGTATTTCTTGCGAATACGAATATGCTTTGGTGTTGCTTCTACATATTCATCGGACTCAATATACTCAAGCGCACGTTCAAGATTCATATCCATTGGCGGGGTCAAATTAATCGCATCATCAGCTCCGCTTGAACGCATATTTGTGAGCTGTTTTCCTTTGGTTGGATTCACCACCATGGTATCTTTGCTGCTCATTCCGATAACCTGCCCTTCGTAGACATCTTCTCCAGGTCCAACGAAAAGTGTTCCGCGTTGCTGCAAGTTATTCAGTGAAAAAGCAAGAGTCTTCCCGCTGAATCCACAAATGAGTGAACCTGTTGATCGGCGTTCAATATCTCCCTTATGTGGGCCGTAATGAGAGAAAATAGATGCAAGTGTTCCCTCACCTTTGGTCGATGTCGTAAAAATAGATCGATACCCAAGAAGTCCTCGCGTTGGAATCACATACTCAAGTCGCGTTGAACCATTTTCGCTATTCATGCTCGTGAGTTCGCCTTTGCGTACACCAAGCTGTTCAATGATCGTCCCTGACATTCCGTCTGGAACATCGATGGTGACGCTCTCGTATGGCTCGGTCTTTGCTCCATTTTCTTCACGAATAATTACCTGAGGCTGTGATATTTGTAGCTCATATCCTTCACGGCGCATTTGTTCAACCAAAACAGAAAGATGCATTTCTCCGCGTCCGCTTACCTGGAATTCTTGGCTTTGCTCGGGAAATTCTACTTCAAGTCCAACATTCGTTTCGAGTTCTTTTTCAAGACGTTCACGAATTTGGCGCGAAGTGACATGCTTTCCATCTTGTCCCGCAAAAGGAGAATTGTTCACGAGAAAGCTCATGGTAAGGGTAGGGGGGTCAATATTCATGGCAGGAAGAGCTTCTGCATCAGGTTTTTCGGCAATGGTCTCGCCCACATTGATATTTGCAATTCCAGCGATCATCACAATGTCGCCTGCATAGGCTTCATCAACTTCAGTTTTTTGAAGGCCATGCGTTGTCATGAGACTAGTGATTTTCTGCGTTTCTTTCGTTCCGTCCAGTTTCGTAACGGTGACTTGCATACCTTTCTTGATAGTTCCTTCGTAAATACGACCTGATGCCATGCGGCCAAGGTAGTCATCGTAGGCAAGGTTAACGGTTTGCATGCGCATTGGCGCTGCTGTATCAGAAGGTGCAGCAGGAACGGTGGTCAACATCAGATTGAAGAGTTTCGTAAGGTCGGTGCTGCCATCACCGACATCATTCATCGCAATTCCATCACGGGCATTTGTATAAATATGCGTGAACTCTAGTTGCTGATCATTCGCTCCAAGCTCAACGAAAAGATCGAAGACCATATCGAGTACGGCATCAGGACGCGCAGAAGGTTTGTCGATTTTATTAATCACCACAATTGGCTTTAGGCCAAGCTCGAGCGATTTACGCAAAACGAATTTTGTTTGCGGCATTGGTCCTTCGTATGCGTCAACGAGAAGCAGAACCGAATCGACCATTCTGAGCACGCGCTCTACTTCTGATCCAAAGTCGGCGTGACCAGGCGTGTCAACGATATTCACTTTTGTTTCACCTATTTGAATCGAGGTGTTTTTCGCGTAAATGGTAATCCCACGCTCTTTTTCAAGGTCATTACTATCCATGACGCGCTCTTCGATTTCGTCGCGTTCAGAATAAGTGCCAGATTGCTTCAGCATGGCATCAACAAGCGTTGTTTTTCCGTGGTCAACGTGGGCGATAATTGCGATATTTCGAAAATCCATAATATAGAATCAGAGGGCAAATCGCCCTTCATACGGGCGAAATATAGCAGATTTGGGAGGAAAAGTAAAGGCTTTCGGCTTACATAGCTATAAGCCTGAAGATACGTGACCCCTGCGAAGGCAGGGGTCAAGCGTATACCGATTGTAATTTTGACGGATTCCTGTTTTTGCAGGAATGACGAGAGCATGCCAACCGCTTATGAATCCTATAGCGGTTCGTAGGTGATGTCTTCGTCCGAATTTGCTTGTTTTTGTGATGCAAGATTGAAGCCAATCTGATGTGCTGTATCGCGTGCGATGTGCGGTTCAGGATTTTTGACTCTCTTACCAGCGAAAAAATTCGCAACATGTTGGTCAAGGATGATATCTGAAGTGCGGAATGGTTGACGAAGAATAATGCCATCGAGTGTTCTCGCGCGTGAAAGCGCTACATAAAACTGCCCATGCGCAAAAGCCCCGCGTCCCATATCGATCACAACTTTGTCAAAGGTCTTCCCCTGGCTTTTGTGAATCGTCACGGCCCAGGCAAGGGTTAATGGAAATTGCGTGAAGCTTCCGACACTAGTTGCGTTCATTCCGCCTTCCTCTTCATCGAAAAAGTACTCATTTTTTTCCCAACTATGTCGCTTTACCGTTTCGGTTTTCTCGCCAATTTTTACTTCAATACTCACCGTTCCGCCAAGTTCTTTTTTTATGCGTTTCACAACGCCTATGCTTCCATTCACCCAGCGCTTTTGACCGTCATTATTTGTCATCATGACGCGCGCTCCTTCCTTTAGCGTCAAAATTGCTGGGGCAGGAAGCGTGCGTTTCCCAAAGCTTCCTGAAAGATCACCATCGAAAACCCAAGCTTTACCGCTCAGGCGGTCAAGGCTGATGCGATTTCTGTCGTCCGCGGCTTTATTTGTTGTTGTGACGTGAATATGATCGAGCGCCTCGACTTTGCTATCGACGCGCTCATTGAATACGGCAACATGATCATTGTTGATCGTTCGCGCTCGTACATGACGAAGTAAATCCAAAAATCGATCATCCGTTTGACGATACACATGTTTTAGCTCGATCGTCTGAAGTTCAGCATGTTCAAGCACATGCGCGGAGAAAAAATACGGCGATGCATATTCTTGCGAAAAATACGCACGTTCCTCGCGTTGTAATACCGGGGGAAGTTGATACAAATCGCCAATGAAAATCATCTGAACGCCGCCAAATGGCTGTGAATCATTCCGGTGAATACGCAATGATGCATCGATACAATCGAGGAGATCGGCCCGTACCATCGAAATTTCATCAATGATAATTGTTTCGACCGCACGCATGGTCTCGGCATATTTTTTTGAAAGTTTATGCACGCTCGCCGGGGTAATTTCCGGCGGGAAGCCAAAAAAACTATGAATGGTTTGGCCATATACATTCAATGCCGCAACGCCGGTAGGAGCAAGAACAGCCAACTGTTTTTTTGTTTTGCTACGAAATTCTTGAAGCAATGTGGATTTTCCCGTGCCGGCTTGGCCCGTGATAAAAAGAAGATCATTGGTTTCTTCCATGGCTTTCATGGCTGCATCAAATTCGGGATTCTGCTGTTTCATGCGATGAGTTGATTTTTGAGAACGATATGCTTGATATCGCTTGTGAGTACAGAATATGTTTCACGAAGATCGGCTTTCAGATCCGTTTTTATACGATCGATTCGATCATTAAGTCGATACTCCATCCTACCCATGTCGTTTCGAATGGAGGTCACTTCGGTACGAAATTCTTCCTGTGTGACCATATGATCGCGCAGAAATTCCATCAGCTCGTCGTGGCGGCTTGTATTCTCTAGGATGACTTCGCGATTTGATTGAATCTGCATGTGATTTTCTTGAATAAGTTCACCATTCGCAAGAATTTCTTTACGATTCTCTTGAATAAGTTCACCATTCGCATGAATCTCTTTACGATTCTCTTGAATAAGTTCACTATTCGCATGAATCTCTTTACGATTGTCCTGAATTGCAGAGAGTACTTCACTCCTTGTCTCATTCAGCGTATTGAGTAATTCATGTTTTGTGATGCGAATTATCTTCAGCAATTCGTTTTTTGTGCCTAGAAAGGCAGTATAAAGTTGTTCATTGGTTATCTCCTTTGACATATGCGTAGTTTAGCATGGCGAGAAAAAGAAAAACCCGCCTATGGGTGGGAGTTCTTCTTTATCTTCTCAGCAATGCGAGGTAGTGTCAAATAACTTGAATTGTTCTGTTATTTTTGCTATCATTCCGCCACAAAACAGATAGGGGAGTAGCTCAGTTGGTAGAGTAGTGGTCTCCAAAACCATTGGTCGCAGGTTCGAGTCCTGTCTCCCCTGCCATGTAGGACACGTTCCAGACGGAGCGTGTTTTGCTATTTGAGAAAAGGGTAACTTTAGCGAAAACTTTGGCGTTTGGTTGAGTAGCTCCGAGTTCGATAGTAAATATTGCATCAAACGACGTTTTTGTAGCGGTTCAGCTGTTTTATAAAGGTTTTCCGCATTTCTGCCGAGTTCTAAAATCTTTACGCCAAAATCATAATAATTGGCATCAGCTTTGTCTTGTTTCGACATAGCTTTATCAATCTCTTCAAGTCGTGCATTCCACTTATCGGACAGTTGGCTGTATCGTTCTTCTGAAATCTTTTCGTCCAGTCGGTCTTCATACATTTTGTCCAAACGTGTTTTGAGCGTCATGCGTTCAGCGGCAAGGTTCTCATAGATTTTGTCCTGCCATTCCCGTTTATCTCCTAACGACTGCTTCAATGCGAGCTTCAAATACTTGAATCCTGTTTCAGAAATTTTCAGAGATGCCAAAAGATTGTGAACAGCCTCTTCGATATCTTTTTGCCGAATAGCTTTCTGCTGACACTTTATTTTGTATCTCGTGCAACGGTAGTAAATGTATCGCCCCTTTTTCAATTCAGCTGTAATGCCACGTCCGCACTCCCCGCAATGAAACATGCCACTAAACACGAACATGTTCTTCACGTCGTTGATTTTGTGTGTACAGGCACGCTTTCCGAGCTTATCTTGTACTTTGAGCCACGTTTCAAGGCTTATAAGCGCATCGTGTTGAGCGTTGTCGTGTACCTTTTTGTTCCAAATAAACTTCCCGATATAAAACGGATTCCGTAGCAGACTATAGTAAATGTAACTGTAGAGAACAGCGGTAAGGACACGATAACCATCGATTCATCCTTCTTTACCTTGGTCGACGATCAGGAACGAACGTTTAGTTATTCTACAGACGGTCAGACCGCCCTTCTCTCTGGTGGAAGTACTAACTTTTTCTTAAAACAAGTTCAGCCAAGCCTTTCGGCAACGGGTGACATTGTTTTTGAAATTCCCGCAGATGCTACAGGCTTGAAGTTCAACGTGAAGCCAGGAGTATTCAGCTCAAAGACTGCCACTATCAACCTTGAATAGAAGAAGTGGGATCGAAACAGTATATTTAAAAGCGCCTGTACCATCGGGCGCTTTTGATTTCTCCCCCACCTCTCACGCTCGGGGATACATAGATCGTGACGATAACTACGCAATGTATTCATTAAGAAAATCAATATGTTGTGTATAAAGGTCGGGAGTTATCACCAGATGTAGTGTCGGTCCACTTTTTTCGTGCTACGATAAAGGAGCCTGATATGAATGCCTGCGCCAATGAGTATCGATGCCGTTCCTGCCAAAAACTCTTGTTTAAAGCAGTCTTGGTGGAAGCTGACATTGAGGTGAAGTGCAAGTCGTGCAGGGAGGTAACAACTGTAAAAAAGTCCCAATTTAATAACCTTTTATGCATGATTGAATCGTGCCCTAACCGCATCCACTGCCCCTCAGCTCAACAGCCAGAATAAATCATCGCTCACTTCCCATAGAAGCCCTTGAGGCTCGCGAAAGCGGGTTTTTTATTTTTTTATGAAGACCACATATCCAGACGTCGTAATTCAGGTACCAGTTTCTACTTCAGTATCTGTCGATGCTATTAAGAGCGTTGACGAATATTTGGACAGATTAGATTGGCGAGTCCACGCGAACGCCAACCAAGGCTATTCGCTTGGTGGCATGATTTTGAACATTTCAGGGAAGATTATCGCGAACTATTGGTTACACAAGATTTATCCGGAAGATGTCCGTAATGCGCACATTGAAGGCGACATTCATATCCACGATCTTGATATGTTCTCTGGCTACTGCGCTGGCTGGAGCTTACGACAGCTCCTCATTGAAGGCTTTAATGGCGTTTCTGGCAAGGTAGAATCCGCTCCCCCAAAACACTTCGATACCGCCATCGGTCAGATGGTGAATTTTCTCGGTACACTGCAAAACGAATGGGCAGGAGCTCAGGCATTCTCCTCTTTTGATACCTTCTTGGCCCCCTACGTAAAAATTGACGGTCTTAATTACGAACAGGTTCGCCAGGGTATCCAACAATTCGTATTCAATCTGAACGTTCCCTCACGCTGGGGCATGCAGACTCCGTTTACAAACATCACCCTTGATTGGAACTGCCCCGAAGACATGCGGGAGCAGAAGCCGATTATTGGCGGTAAAGAGCAGCCTTTTACCTATAGTGAATGTCAAAAGGAAATGGACGTCATCAACAGGGCCTATATTGATGTCATGTCAGCCGGCGACAGCAAGGGGCGCATCTTCACGTTCCCTATTCCTACCTACAACATTACGAAAGACTTCGATTGGGATCATGAGAACGCTAAGGGCTTGTTTGAGATGACCGCCAAATACGGCATTCCGTACTTCCAGAATTTCATCAATTCAAGTTTGAATCCAAGTGACGTGAGGAGCATGTGTTGCAGGCTGCAGCTCGACCTCCGGCAGTTGAAAGCCAGAGGCGGTGGACTCTTTGGTTCTGCAGAAATGACAGGGAGCGTCGGGGTCGTAACCATCAACCTTCCTCGGATTGCGTATCTATCGAAAGATAAGGAGGAATTCTTTGAGCGTCTTGGCAAACTCATGGACTCAAGTAAAACAAGTCTTGAATTAAAACGTATCGCCGTACAGCAGAGTATCGATCGTGGCCTCTTGCCGTTCACTCGTCGCTATCTGCCTTCGCTCCGGAATCACTTCTCGACCATTGGGCTCAACGGAATGAACGAGGCCTGCACAAACATGCTCGGCAAAGAGCGGGATATTGCTTCTGAGGAAGGGAAACTCTTCGCCATAGAGGTGCTGGATTTTATGCGTGAACGGCTCGTCGGTTATCAGGAAGAGACAGGACACATGTACAACCTTGAAGCAACGCCCGCAGAGGGAACCACCTATCGCTTTGCAAAAGAGGATAAAAAGCGTTTCCCGGATATTCTCCAAGCCGGAACAAGCGAAGCGCCGTATTACACCAATTCATCACATCTCCCCGTGGGCTATACGGACAACCCACTTGAAGCCCTACGCCACCAGGACGATCTCCAGACACGCTATACCGGCGGTACCGTTCTTCACCTTTTCCTTGGGGAAAGAATCCATGACTGGAAGACGTGTCGTGACTTTGTGAAGAAAGTAGTCGCTAACCACAGGCTTCCGTATATCACCGTCACCCCGACATTCAGTGTCTGTCCTACCCATGGCTATATCTCGGGCGAAGTGAAGACCTGTCCAACCTGCCAAGAGGGTTGTGAAGTCTGGTCTCGCGTAGTTGGCTATTTCCGTCCGGTCCAGGAATGGAACAAGGGTAAGAAGAGTGAATACGCCGAACGCGAAGAATATGTCCCTGTGACAGGTAACGAAGAAACCGTATGCGTATAGCTGGCTATCAACCGCTCACACTCATTGACTATCCCGGACATGTAGCCTCAATTATTTTCACACAAGGCTGCCCGTTTAGGTGTGTCTATTGTCATAACCCGGAACTGATACCAAGTACGGGCGAAAACGAGCTCAGTGAAGAATCAATCCTTGAACAAATTAAACGGGATTCATCGATGCTTGATGGCGTTGTCGTAACCGGAGGTGAGCCGACCACGCATCCTGATCTTCCGAACTTCCTGAGAAAAATTAAAGACTTAGGGCTTAAAGTTAAACTTGATACTAACGGCGTAAACCCAAGGCTCATTGAAAGATGTTTGCAATTAGAGGTGGTTGATTTCTTCGCTATGGACGTTAAGCATCGTTGGGAAAAGTATAATGACGTTATTGGCGAAACGCCGGACATAGCTGTCGAGAACTGCCGAAAAACTTTTGAGATCATACAGGACGGCGGTATAGACCACGAATTCAGAACAACCATATATTCCACGCTCCACAATGAGGATGATGTCATCTCAATCGCCGGCTATCTTCGCCCGGGAGAGGCGTATGCTCTTCAGCAGGTTCGTTACGAGAAAACCCTATCGCCCAATTTAGAACAGGCGTCTCCGCTTGACCTAGATAAAATAAAACTGATGATACAATCACGATTCCCTGAAGTGAAAGTCGAGATAAAAGTGTAATTTAGGCTATACTCTCATCATATGAAACTCCAGAATATGAAACTCCAGACCGAACAGATTATTTGGGGAACACTCCGCCTTTCCATGGGTTGGATTTTCCTCTGGGCCTTCCTTGATAAAGTCTTCGGTCTGGGGTTTACCACCTCGCCAGAAAAAGCCTGGCTTGAGGGCGTTTCCCCGACCTACGGTTATCTCGCTAACGCCACCCACGGACCATTCGCAGGCATCTTTAAAGCTATGGCAGGAATGGTGGTAGTTGACTGGCTTTTCATGGTTGGCCTGCTCCTTATTGGGCTCTCGCTCATGCTAGGTATCGGCGTACGCGTTGCCGCTTACTCAGGGTCTCTCTTGCTATTCTTCATGTTCTTGGCGGCTTCGCTGCCTCCCGAACACAACCCAATACTCGATGAGCATATTATCTATATTCTCATACTCCTTCTTATCGCTCGTAGACCGGTCGGAGCATGGTTGGGTTTTGGGGGTTGGTGGGCCAAGCAGCCAGTCGTAAAAAATAAGCCCTATCTGCTATAACCCCGCTTCAAAATTCCTTATGGGCATGGTAGGCGAACGAAACGCTTTATCTTTCTTAAAAAGTCATACAAAGGGTTTTTCGAGTGTCGTGGCGGGATCCTTAAAATATCGCAAATAGCTTTGTGGGACCCAATGCTGCTTCTTTGGTTTATTTTCATCTTTCATATGGGAAACGCTCGCAGCTTATCATTATGAAGCAAACCCTGAAAGTGGTGGCTAAGACCAAGAAGCCAAATCAAAAAAGATTAAAAAGTAAAAAGCGAGCTGTAAAGTAATTTATAAATACGAAGCCGCCCACCAGAGATGAGCGGCCCGTGCGGCGCTCGTGGTGGACGGCGTAGAGAGGATCCGAGGTCCTCAGATGGCCATCTTGTGGTTGGCGATGAACGGATGGCCCCGCCGGACGATCTCGACCTCGTCTCCGACATGGATCACTCCGGTGTTGGCGTGGTTGAGGTTCATGCCGAAGCAGACGTCGTTGCCGAAGCGGCGGTACTCAGTGAGCGTCCGCAGGGGCTCACGTCCCTTGTTCACGCGCGCTCCCGTCTCCTGGTCGGTGCCGGTCACGATGCAACGCCCGCATCGCTTCATGCCGTAGAACACGACATCGCCGATTCTGAACTCCTGCCAGGTTTCTTCCTCGAACCCGTCTTTGCAGCCCTCGACGACGATATTCGGCCGGAACCGATCCATCGTCACCTCGTCCTCCTCCTTGTCTGCGAGGCGGATGTTGAGGCTGCGCAGCGACTCCACGCTCGTGAGAAGGAACGGGAAGCCATCCGCGAAGCTGGTGAGCACTCGCTCCGTATTCTCGTCACGCTGACCGCGAGAGAGGCGCTGCGTCGAGTCCGGCATGTGGACGAGCCGGACGCGCCGCTCGAGCACCATGCTCAGGCAATCGTCGATCCCGTCCTCACCGTCGTCGACGCTGTAGGCCACTACCGTGTCGCTCCAGACCGTGACGACCACAGGGTTGGCACGACTGGCGAGGTAGAGGGCGGGAACCACTCCAATCGCGCCGTTGTCGCCGCTCGCCCGCTGCTCCCATCCGAGGGCACTGAAGAGCAGATGCGTCGCGTTGCCGAAAATCTCGTAGCGAACCGCTACGGTTGCGAGCTTGGAGCACTCACGCTGGGTGATGAACCGTCCGTTCTCGTCGACCACCATGAGGCGGCGATCTCCGCGAAGGCCGGTCACATCGACCGGGCTGACCGCGAGGCTATTGCCCCGCATCCCCTTTACGGGGTACTGAAAAAGACCGACAACCTTGATCCTGGACATCCGAACCTCCGAGTTGGTTGCGAAACCTTACTAAAATAACGCCATTTTGTACAGAATGCCACCAAAACAGTTTTCAAAAATTGTGCGATTACTTCCGCGATCGTATAAATACATGCGATCGCACCTTGGGGAGCCCCGGGTGGCCTTTTATCTCACTAAAGTTCTAACCTCGTTCACGAGCCCCTGCCAAATTTTCTTCACTAATTTTAGTGGAGAATTTTTGTTTGGGCGTGATGAGAACCGAACTTTTATTTTTCTAAACACATCTGGCCATGTATACATATTTTGGGTAGGCTATTTGCGTATGAAAGCATTTATCATTTGTGGCTATGGCATCCCCGAAAACGTCTCTCGTGACGTAAATTATACGACGTATCTTCATCTTATTTTCAATTCAATTTTTGAACAGGTGGCACAGCAGGAAGCGGTTATCATTCCATGCGGAGGACCAACCAAGTGTGACCCTCCTTTTGTAGGCACGGAGGCGGAAGCTATTACCGACTACTTAACTGAACTCGCCAAGCGTAATGAGGTTTCTGAACATGCAAAGAAGTGGATTTTTATTTCAGAGACAGAGTCCCTTTCCACGTTAGAGAATTTACTCTTTGCAAAAAAGATGCTCGATGACATTGCTTCTGTCGAGAAAATTACGATTTTCTGTGAGAAAACGAGAGAGAAGAGAGTACAAGCGTTTGCAGATAAGATTTTTGATAAAAGTGTCTCGGTTTCAGCGATTGACTTTGACATAAGCAAAAATAGATACCTTGATTCAGATACGTTGAATACAAAAGAAGACCTCGCAATGAAGGAGGGACTATGGACTCTCCAAGAGTTGGAACGTCTTGAAAAACATCATGAGTTTTTTGAGAAAAAATTTGAATTCCTACGACGCCGTCAATCTGAAGGTCTGTCTCATGTTGATGCTGTGAAAGAATGGTTTGAAAATCAGCAAGATGTTATTCGAGAATTGATGCCAGACCACCCATTTCTGCAAGAATCAAGCTAAGACAAGGGTTCTAACCTCGCTTACGAGCCCCTGCCAAATTTTCTTCACTAATTTTAGTGGAGATTATTTGTTTATATTAATGAGAATCACACTTTTTCAATTTATTAAACAAATCTGGCTATGTGTTCGTAAAAAGAAGAAGACCCCGCACCGTCCCTTTTGTCTGGGATAGTGCGAGGCCAGTAGCTACCTCACGTGCGTGATGATGGTTTCGATGAGTTCCCCGAACTGGTCGAGGCACTCTTCCATCGAGGTGTAGATGAGCTCGATCGGGTAGATGCTCGATGTTCCGTGCACCCCCACCATCAGGTGGACAGCGAGAATGCCACGAGCCATGAGCATATCGGTCAGGCGTCGCACTTGCGGGACGCTGTCCGGACCGTCGTCGCAAAGCGTCAGGAGTACCTTTCGCTTGTGCTCGGACTGTGCGAGCGCTGGGCCGACGATCTGCAGCATGTGCGTATCGCTGTTGCCCATGCCTGTCTGGTGAGCTACGAATCCGCTATTCGGATCCGGTGGACCGTAGTCATACACACCCGAATCGTCGAAGCACCACACCCGACCGGATGCCCCTTCGCCGAGCGCTTTGATCGCTTCGCAGAAAAGCTTCGCGATTTGCTTGGCGCGTTCCAGCTTTTCACCGTCAATATGGTACAGTATTTCTGAAAATATCCTCTATTTATGAAAAGAGTATCTCTATTTCGTCATTCTACGAAAAATGGGATTGGTGACTCGGAATTAAGCCCAGAAGGCATTGAATTAGCTAAAAAAATAGGACAAAAATTGAGAGGGCAAGAATTTACACGCCTCTACATTAGTCCACTTTCACGCTCTGGCGCAACCATGAAAGCTATGGCTGAAGGTGCTGGCGATTTTCCCGAGCAAGAACCAAAACTTTTTCCTCCCCATGGCGTTAGTGCAACACCTGACGGGATGGCACTTTGGCAAGGGGTTTGTCACGAAGCTGAAAAAGTTGGAGAAGACATGATGCAAGCTGCTCTCAATCAGGATGCTGAAGTGGCGAACAAAGTGGCACATGACGGCGCTGAAGCATTTCAAACATGGATTGCAACTCTTCCCGAAAACGCAAACGTCCTTGTTGTTCACCATAGTCCGTTTCTCGAATTGATAGCTTACGGGCTCTTTGGAGAGGTTATGCCACAATTGCAGCCATGCGAAGGATTCCAAGTTGTTGAAGAAAACGGAGTACTGAAAATGAAAAAAGTATTTAGAGAATGATTTTTTAAACCAAAACTGGCTCTGTATCCGCACAAACAAGGGTTCTAACCTCGTCCGCCAGCCCCTGCCACGTCGTTCGCGAACGACATGGTGAACCCCAAGGTTCTTAAATGGTCACGTAGTTGGTAACAATATGACAACAAACGAGCACCAAAATGGTGTTCTTTTGTTATAATACATCCTGTTATGTGGTACTTCTATATTCTTCAAAGTTAGAAAGATCCGAACTACTCTACAAAGGGTCAACAAGTGATTTGAAGAAACGTGTCAATGAGCACAATGCCGGATATGTTGAATCAACTCGGCCAAGACGTTTTTGGAAGCTGGTTTACTACGAGGCGTATGTTTCAGAAAAGTCTACGAGAACGGTCCGTAAAGAGAAGTGGTTCAATATCCGTTCCGTTGCTTCGAGGGATTAAGAGAAGCTTGGAAGAGGAATAACGTTTCAATGGTTTTAGCAAATTTGTTCTTGAAATTCCCGAATCCCGACCTGACCCCTGGTACGTCGCGGAAACGTATTGGGATCACCCAACGATACTGTAGATTAATGAAAAACGGCCTCGCACCATTTCCTTGTGTTGTCAGGAAATGATACGAGGCCAGACGTGTGTGGACCACTACTACATGATCCAGAGATTCGCGCGATTAATGCCTTCTCTCCATTCGGGCGGAAACGGATCATGATCTGTTCCCGACTTCATGAACGACGTACTACGCCAATCCGCCATCGTGTTTGTTCCAGGGTTGATCGGCAGAACGCACAAGACGAACTTGAGGTCTTCGACGGGAACGCTTTCGAAACGGTCTCCTGTACCATCTTTCACGAGTTCGAGCAAATCACATATACCGACATCCTTGTCAGCATCCGTGACAATAAAGGTCGACTCTACCGGCTGCCCGGTGTAGCATCCACCGTAGCGGTATTTGACCACGAACCCACGACGGATCTCTTTCTCACTGACGAGATAACTCATTCTGACCTCCTTTGGCGTCTGAGTGCGTTTATGCGATTCCTGCATCGTTATGATTGAGCACCTCACTGCGTATAAGAGCTTCCTGGACACGCTGTCCAAAGGCTGTCGTTAATCTTTCCGGCAACCATGTGTGAAGCGGCATTCTGCACCGATTCACGAGCCAAAGATTTGTTCCCAGGATCTTGATTTTCTCGCTGGAATCCTCGTTGTCCAGATGTACCTCGGCACACACCTCAGCAGCCGTAACCAAGGCACGTCGATCAGCAGTGATTTCGCACGCATCATCTCGGTCGGTAAAGAGTCGAAGAGTCGCCTCGTATTCACCGACTTCTGCTGTCTTGACGACGAAGTAGGTACGAGGAATACGAGATCCTTCAAGATCAGCCTTGAACCATACGATTGGCATCCAATTTTTTACGCTTCTAGCCATGATCACCTCCACGCGACAGTGCGTGTTAGAACCATAGCCTCAGATATTTATATTGACAAAAAACAGAGTAAGTGTTACATATCATCCATATATGTTTTATATGTAACACTATGAAGACAACAGCTCAACACACAAAAGAAATGCTCATGCAGGATGCAGTTGCGTATGAGGCGATGCAGCGTGGTATTTTGAACTATTCAAAATATGCTTCCGGTATCATCAAAAGCCTGGAAGAAAAAATGTTAAAACCGGTAAGTGTTGGATCTGTAGTCGTTGCATTGGGTAGGATTCAGAAATGTATTGACAAGTCTCCACTCTCACAATCACTAGCTGTCGATGATATTTTTACTCAGCGTTCACTTCAAAAACTTGTATTCACTGATAATGCAAGTACCATGTCGCAACTTGCTTCCTTAGCAAAGGAAGCATGGTCTAATGGTCATCTGTTTATTGTTTCTCAAAACATGAAAGAAAGTGCAGTGATCACGAAAGATCTGTATGCCGGAAAGGCAAAGAAACAGTTGTCTGAATCACTATTGTTCAACCAAAAAAACCTTGTGTGCGTAACAGTACGTCTTAATAAAGAAAGCATTGTGACTCCAGGAGTGTTTTATTCTCTGCTCAAACCTCTCATGCCTGGTCGCGTCAATGTTATTGAGGTAGTTACAGGACTTGGGGAAATATCATTGATAATCGACGCAAAATATGAAGAAAAGGTAATGCGATCATTTATGCCTGTAAGCACAAAGTTCTAACCTCGTCCGCCAGCCCCTGCCAAAAATAATTCGCTAATTTAGCGGATTATTTTTATTGGGGGTGCACGAATTTAGAACTTCTTGATAAACTCTTGTCAAATATGTCATTTAATTTTGGACAATTACCTGGATATCAACCTGCTTTGAAGGAGATTATTGCAAATGGTAGAAAGGTAGGAGTCTCCTGTGTTACTCCGGTTGGGTTTACTCATATAGAAATAATAGCAGAGCATGCATCTCTTGAATTAATCGATTCATTAATTTCAGAACGGCAACCTGTGACCCTTGCAGTGAATTATCCCTCAAGGGATCAACTAGCATATCTTAAACAGGCAGGGTTTTATCTACGTTCAGAAATGGTGCGATGGTTTGCACCTGTAGGGGATGAAAAAAATTCATGGACTCACTTATCGTCGAAACGAGCTAGGAAAATGCGTGCTAATATTAGAAAAGCACAAGATCATGTTCGGGTCATGCGAGAGCCCCTTAGTATTGAGAATTTTCAGCGCTGGTTACCGATCTACGAAAAAGAAGTCGTTAACCGCCCCGGTGGAGTGCGTATTTTTTATTGCGACCTTTTTCTTGCAGGAAAGAAAATGACTGGCTTGGAAATGGTTTCATGTTTTCGAAAGTCTGACGGAGTGTATGTCGGTGGGTGCATAGTAAATCCCTGGGGAGAATTTAGTGATATTGGAGGTCCAGAAAAAAAGTACACCACGTTTTTAATGAGCGCCCTTGATGCCTCTGCCAGACCATATGCAGTAGGGTATTTATTGGATGAAGTAGTGATGAATATTGCAAGAAAACAAGGATGTAAAGTGTACGGGCATGGTGCAGACTTTAATTTCTGGGGCACAGATATTCTCCCTGGACTCCTTTCACGTAAAAGTGCCTGTGGAATGCTACCGGTACCCACCGGCAAGGTGCAGGCCTTCTTGGTGGCGAACCCTGAAAGAGCTCTAAGTTTGAACAGTCACTATCTGCTAATGGAAATAACTGGTAAAGACCTTGTGGATCAATACCTTAGTCAACGCATATTGGGCACCGATGTGCCAGCAGATACGCTGTATGGTCCTGTCTGGGAAGACCCTTCGATGCTTCGCTGCGTAACTAATCAAATGACAATTCATCGGTTTAGGAATAGGACAACCCACATTCAACTACCGGAGGGATCGGATGTGGTTGATCACGAACTAGAGTTCTAACCTCGCTCGTTAACCCCCTGTCAAATATTCCAGCCGGTTTTGCCGGGTGAAATTTTTGTTGATAAGGTGAAGACCGAACTTATTGATGTTTTAAAAAATCCGGCGTGTGTCCCATAAAAAAATCAGGCCCCGCACCATCCCTTTCGTTTAGGATAGTGCGAGGCCGTTAGCTAAAACGGGAAGCCCTTGGGGAAGTATTTATGAAGAAGAAATCGGGTTTACGTGATCGTCACAATGAGTTGCGTCGGATGCGGTACGAGTTCACCCATATGAATCATGTAACGACCAAGCAGGATTTCGCCTACCACGTTCTTACCTTCGCGGTAGTAAACCGTGACGCATCCGTTTGGCGGCATGTCGGCCCTGATGACCTCCCAGGCACGCATAGTCACACGACAGACGCGATAGTCTAGGCGGTAATGTGGTGCCGGGGTATCGGTTCGTACAGGTACCTCATCTTTCCCGTCAGGAAAGCCGTTCGGCACCAAGACATTTCTTGGTAACACGAACTCCGTAGCCGGCGATGTAATTCGAGTATCCCCTCCGAATCTATTGTACTGATGATCGATACTCAGCGTAATGTTGCCAGCAGATTTCTTTTGAGCTGAAAGCAACATATAATGCAGAGCCTCCAGTACATCTAGTTCTTCAGTTGGCGTTTCCGGGTAGCGAGCTACCGCCTTGCGGCTTAGGACTAACGTTTCTCCGATAAACCACCCGAGCAGTCGCAGTACAGAGTCTACGAGCTTCACCCTCCAGATTTTCACATTACGATTCAGCCAAACTCTGTGTACCCAATGAGCATTAATCGACATGAGACCTCCAAAATTGTCGACAAATGAGATTACCACTAGAATCGTTGATAGTCAAGGTCTTTACAGCATTTCTCAACCAAAACCTGATCTACGCCTGCACAAACAAGAGCTCTAACCTCGTCCGTCAGCTCCTGCTAAAAGTAATTCGCTAATCACGGCGGATTATTTTTAATGGGGGGTGATGAAATATCGAACTTTCCTGCGTCATACAAAGAGCACTCAGCAAGCGGCGGTGCCATAGAATGGCTTATTGCGGACCGATTCTGGGAATAGGCTGACAGTGATTCATACAGAAATCCGTCACATCAGTGGCGGGTTTTTATTTACAGAAAGATAAATATGAACGTACACTGTTTCTATCTATGGTCATTGAAGCAATTGTTACAAAAAATATTGAGCTTACACCTGAATTGGAAGTGTATTTGCGGGCTAAGATTCAGAAAATCATGAAGATTGTCGTGAATATGAAGCCTGCCTCAATATGTGTAGAAATAGGTAAGCCAGCGACACTCCATAAGAAAGAAGGGATTGTTTTTTACACGGAATTACGACTCACGTTGCGGCAACAAGAATTTTTTTCTCGTAAGCGGGCTGCAACTGTATTTAACGCGATAGAGAGTGCCCGGCATGATTTACATCGACAAATTATTTCATGGAAAAAAAAGCAGCAAACTATCAAGCGAAAAAACGGAACAGCAATGAAGCAATTTTTACGTTCAGAATACGGTGATAAATAACATCAGTTGTGTTCTATCGTTTTTCGGTGCATGGCATTCTTGCTGTATGTTTAAACCCGAAGTACACACGACCCCAAACGACTTACAATTAGCGATTCATAGAAATAAGGCAGCGAAGAATACCTGGAGCCTCGTGACTCCGCTTGCAAAGAGTGATGGGCGTGTTGGGTGATGTCGGCAAAAAAACGGAAACACGTGAAAGGCGTATACGCGTTGCGATTGATAAACTTGAAAAAGGCCATCGCCGACCATGTTGTTGGCCGGGGTGTCTGCACCGGAAATAAAAACACGCCTTTATAGGGCGTGTTTTTGTGTGGGCTATTTTACCAGTACGAAGTCGGCTTCGAGCACATGATCGGCTGGGGCAGGGTCGCCATCATTTGGTTCGATAGTGAGAACGTATCGTCCGTATTCGGTATAGTCGGCTGAAGAAGTGTAAAAATTTACGCCATTTAAGTTGTCATCAAGCTCAACTTCGCCAGTCGAAATGAACGCGAAGGGCTCAGCGCGAACCACCCAGCCTTCATAAAAAAATCCTTCGCCGAATTCTTCTGGATTCGGTAAATCATCAAATTCAGCAAGCAATTGGTAGGTCTCTCCATCGAATCCGGCCATTGCTGTCCCGGTAAGGTTTCGTCCAATGACATCTTCAAGCATCGCTTCGTATTCATAAACGAATGGCTGATCCGTATCATTCACTGGCATCGATGTTTCATTTTGCTCATCTATCGTTCCCGTCGTTTCGTCTGGCATATTAGACGGGTTCACTTGCGGCCGAGAAATAGTCGTAATCAGATAAATGATTGCTCCAAGAATTGCAACAATGACGATGGAGAGAAGAACGGGGAGAGTGTTTTTCATATATTAAAAGAGTAGCACAGGGAGTAGAGAGTAGATAGGGGTAGGGAGTGTGAACCGAACCGTAGGCGAAGCGACAAAATGTCCCTCTGCTGTGCTACCATCACTTCACTATGAATCCACTTGAGTATCACAAACAAGGTCCAGGAAAAATTCGTGTTGAGGCGGTTGCCGCTATCGCTGGGAAAGAGGAATTGCAGCTCGCGTATACGCCGGGGGTTGCAGAACCGTGCAAAGAAATCGCAAAAGATATATCGAAAGTGTATGACTATACGGCAAAAGGCCGCATGGTTGCCGTTGTGACCGATGGAACAGCGGTGCTTGGGCTTGGAGATATTGGCCCAGAAGCATCGCTTCCCGTGATGGAAGGGAAGGCGGTACTATTTAAGCAATTCGGCGGAGTAGATGCATTTCCCATTGCGCTGCGAACGAAAGATGTCGATGAAATTGTTGAGACAATTGTGCGTATTTCGCCCGGTTTCGGCGGCATTAATCTTGAAGATATTTCCGCCCCTCGCTGTTTTGAGATTGAGCGTAAACTAAGAGAGCGGCTTGATATTCCTGTTTTTCATGACGATCAGCATGGGACGGCTATTGTGGTTTTGGCGGGGCTATTGAATGCCCTAAAGCTTGCGAAGAAGCATCTTGCGCAGGTTCGTATTGCGATTTCAGGAGCGGGGGCGGCAGGGAGTGCCATTGTGCAACTTCTCTCGCTGGCTGGCGCAACGAATATTATTGTGACCGATTCAAAGGGGATTTTGTCTTCGGAACGATCTGACGTAAATGAAGAAAAGCAGGCGCTTCTGAAAAAAACGAATCCTGAAGATCGGTCCGGTTCACTTGCCGATGCCATGCGCGCTGCCGATGTGTTTATTGGGGTGAGCGAAGGAGGAATTGTTACGCGTGACATGGTCGCTTCAATGAATGAACAGGCAATTGTATTCGCGCTTGCGAATCCGACGCCCGAAATTCTTCCCGAAGAAGCAAAATCAGGCGGCGCGTATGTGGTTGCCACAGGACGATCTGATTTCCCTAATCAATTGAATAATGTGCTTGTTTTTCCTGGTGTGTTTAAGGGGCTATTAGAAGCCAAGGCGAAAGAGGTAACCGATGACATAAAATTAGCAGCCGCGCAGGCGATTACAGATCTTATTGAAATGCCTACGCCAGAGATGATTATCCCAGATGCCTTTGATGAACGCGTTGCAAATGCGGTTGCAGAAGCGGTAAAGGCATCGATTTAAACATAAGGCCCCCCACCGGCGCGTGCCAGCAGGGGGCGAGGGGTCAATCGTTGATGAGCACGTTGCCGTCCACTTGCGGCAGCATGTAGCCGCCGAAGTACTGGTCTGGGCCGGCCGAAGGGTCCGAAGTCCCAGTCCACAGGAGGGCACGGCCGACGATATTGATATCATCGCCCAGGTCATTCCGATTGGCACCATCAGTTGACGTGCCGCCGTAGCCGCGAATGACGGTCAGCTCGCCATCATCGACAATCGTCACAAGCATGCGCTCGTCCCACGCATCGCACCCATCGTCGTCGGTGTCCATGCAGAGGATGTCGCCCTCAGCATAGAGCCACGGGGTGCTGACGGTGATCAGCCGATCGAACGGGGACAAGTCGTCTTCGGTGAGTTCGCCGGCGGTGATGTCGCCGTGATACGGATCGGTCAGGTCAGGCCTGATGGACATCTGCAGGCTGTCAGGACCCATATTGGTGGTGTCCATGTGCACGCAGTAGGTCCGGGTCACGCCTGCCGATACCGTGATGCCACCGACGGGTTCGATGACTATGCTCCCAACATTTTCGCCGTCGCCGAACCCGGCGGTTGGGTCGCAGATATCTCCACCCGCATCGCGCAGGGTGAAGCTTGCATCTGCTACCACCTCGTCGACAATCAGCTGGAAGCTGTCGCCAGTCAAGCCTAGGACAGCATTACAGTTGTTCCAGTCAGTACCCGCAACGTCGGTTGCGAAGACTGCGACGGGAATGTGGTTCAACTGCACGCCTTCCGATGCATGCGCGGTCACATTCACACAGATGACCTTCTGGTCCGGACGTGGCGTGATCCTACCAGTCGGAGATGTCGCGCTCAATGCTTGCGTGAATGAGCCCTCCATCAGGGCGAAGGTCTCGCCCGACACATCGCCCACGACCTCCACGTCGATGGGCGACACACCGCTATCCACGCCGCGCGCCAGCAGACTGTCACCGTCGAAGGTGATGCTGAACTGCGCTTGCGCTTCGGCGAGGCCACCCATACGCGCAATGGTCCCAACTTTGGCAAGAATCCGAACGGTGGAAAGCTCGCCATCTTCGATGATGACGGGCGGTTCGAACCGAACCGTGTTCGAGGGGCCGGTTGGCACCATCCATTCGCAGCGATCACTGAGACAGACCTCGATCTCACTGAGCATGGTCCAGGCGTCCACCGTATGACCACGGTCATCGATATGCACACCGAGCTCTGTCACTTCCATGTTTTCGTCAAGTGCACGAAGATTGAAGATGGCAACCTCGTCATCATCTTCCGCGACGATGACAGCACCGTTTGGCGTCTCGGGCGACAGCGACACTTCGATGGTGCCGGCCGGCGCCGGGCAGACGAAGTGACCGAAGATCCCAGTCATTTCTGCGCATTCGATGCCAGCGCTAGGATCGGTTGGCCACCGAATGCACATCTCCCCAGGGTGGGGCGTGATGTCACGCAGCGGACCAGCGCGCATCACCAGTCGCCCCTCAGGCGGTTCGGGGAGGTGAGGAATCGTCTCGCACATGGCAGAGGCGCGTAGATCTGTGATCTCCTCGCAGCCGAAGTCAGCCGGCGCGAAGATGTCCTCGAGATCTGAGATGTCCACGAGCGTGTCGCTCACGAAGCAGGCTTCCTCGGCAGCGGGGAGCAGCTGGGGCCCGGGCACGAAGATGAGGCGTGTCGCCATCGCTTCGGACGACAGCCCGAGAACGGCAAACAGTAGCATTAGGTATTTCAAGGTTCTTCCTTGGTCTTTTTATCCTCTTGATTGAGGACATACAACTATAATCATTTCTACATGAAAAGTCAATGGACTCTATAAAAGAAAAACCATCACTAAGTGACGATCTTTCTGCCCATTCGACGGACTCATGACACCCCTCATAATGCCTTCGACAAGCTCAGGACATAAAAATACTCATCGAAATGATGAGTATTTTTATGGTGGGCCGGGGCGGATTCGAACCACCGAAGGCATATGCCAGCAGATTTACAGTCTGCCCCGTTTGACCGCTTCGGTACCGACCCATTTGTGATTTTGCCCCACTTCGCTTTATGAGCTTCGAGGGGCATCCTCCATAGCTCCATAAACTGGAGCGACGGGGGATGGAGCCAACTGTGGGATTCGAACCCACGACCTACGGTTTACAAAACCGTTGCTCTAACCAGCTGAGCTAAGTTGGCCTGCTTGTTATTCTTTTCTCACGTGGCGAGATATTATCATGCTCTTTTCAAGCATGCAACCCCGTTTATAGCATAATAGGCCCGTTTGGGCCCATTATTATTTCGTCTCTTTGTACCAAGTATGCGTACCAACAAGTGGGTTGTGTTTTTTTAACCGCAAACGCTCCTTGATGGTCTTTTTGTTCTTCTTTGACATGATAATGTGGCCTTTTCCAACCCCATTTTCATCTCCTTCAGACTCAAGTTTAATCATGTTGTCTTGTGACATAATCGCTATATTCCCGAAAATCTTACTAGAGTTTAGGCATTTTGTCAAATTGTAACGTTGAATATTGGAGTGGGTATCAAAAAGGGCAAGCTTGTCTAAATCACTATTCAAAAAATAACTATGTTCGATCATTTATTCGGGGGCGTATTTGCCGCTCTTTCGCAGGCGAATAACGTTGAAGCAGCAGAAAACATGCATGACCCGAGTGAAATTCGTGAAGTAAAGAGCGAGTTTCATGAGCATGAGCGATTTCGCCGTATGCACCGCGCCAAACTCCGCGCGGAACTTCCGGACGATTTTGAAGAAATGAGTGAAGAAGAACGTCGCGATTGGTTTGAGGCGCGACATGAAGAGGCATTCGAAGAGCGTTTTGGTGTAGAAATGCCGGACGATTGGCGTGAGATGACACGCGAAGAACGGGGAGCGTGGTTCGAAGCACAAGGAATTGAGAAGCCCGAGCGACCATTCAAACGGGGTGAAAAAATTGAGGCGTAAAGCGTCATTCCTGCGAACTAGCGGAAGCCAATGCGGAGACCCGTTTGACGAGTCGGATCCTGGTCCGGCCTGCCGGGCTTTGCCGTGGCTACGTCGGAGAATCGATCAAATCGAATTTGGGATACGCTGGACCCCAGCCTTCGCAGGGGTGGCGAACAAAGACAAACAAAAAACCGACTCATTACGAGTCGGTTTTTTTTGGTGACTACATTGCTGCAGCATCTTCACCTTCCATTGGAGTAGCGTCTCCGCCCATGTCTCCAGTTTCGGCTGGTGTTTCAGCTCCACCTTCTGCTGGAGCGTCAGTAGCTGGCATATCTCCACCTTCTGCTGGAGCCTCGGTTGCAGGCGCTTCAGCTGGTGTTGCAGCATCGTTATTCGTGTCATCAGTCGGCATGGTATTTTCTTCCATAAGTGTACAATTAAGAATTACTACATCTATCCTAGCACAAACACGCGCGTTTATATGTCCACAGGGATGAAAAACCCACCCGCGCAGTTGCTTGGGTGGATTGAAGAGCGATGTTGGCTCAGAAGCCAGTATCGCCTGTGTCGACGTCGATTTCGATGTCGAGGGTACCGCCTTGACCCGGACTGTCTGGGTCAGCGATGACCATGCGGTCCCAGACGCGGGACTTGTACGGAGCGTACAAGTCACTCGCCGGGCCGTCAACGGCCGCTAGCACGTAGACAAGCTCGAACGGCTCGAGCTGCCACGGCAGGGCAACATCACGGCATGGGAGCCCGCCACGATCGTCGTCCAGGAATGCCTGGAGGATGACCTCAGGGTTCACCAGGCCGTACATGTCGCGGTCGAGGCCGATGAGGACTTCGACCGGATCGCCGGGATTCCCGCCCTGCAGGCAGATCTCAGCATAGGTCTCATGGACCTGCGCCAGGATCTCGAGCGGTTCCTCTGGCCCGAAGTTCCCGTCATTCGGGTGTTCATAGCCACCCGTATCGACGGTATCGGAATCAGTCGACGACTCAGTCGCCCGGAGTGCTGTGCACTCCGCGAGGATTCGATTCTTGTCGGTGCCGCGCAGCTCGACTTCCCGGCCTACGCCAGTCTTATCGGTATAAATGCAGTACATGCCGTGCAGCTGGGGGCCGGTGACCCCCGTTTCGAAGCTGCACCCCACGAAGGAGGCAGCGAATGCAATGAACAGGGTCATGAAACGCATAAAACCTCCTCGGTGTGGTGCGTGTTCAGTAGTATAATACACCATTTTTCAGTTGTTCTGTCAAGATGAAACGTTACACAATCGCGAACTCCTTTGTTCGAAGCTGTGGCGCTCAACACCATACGGGCAAGTACGGCTTTTTCCGCTCCTCGCTTCTGCCTCGGATTTTATCGATTTAAAGCGTTTCCTACGTGTTGAGTTTATCGTCATTCCTGCGAAGGCAGGAATCCAGCGTGTCTCGTATTAGAACCATTACAGCCTTATACGGCCTTTCACAGCCCTTCGCTCCATGTTACCCTTTCCCATATGCAAACCTACGAAACAAAACAATTCAATTTCAAAAACCTGGAGGGAATCTCACAAGAACAAATCGATCAGCATCTTGGCCTTTATGCTGGATATGTAAAAAATACCAATGGTACTGCCGCTGATTTAGCGAAGTATGCCGCTGATCCAGATGGCAATGCACGCGCGCTTTCAGAAATAAGCCGGCGTTTTGGATTCGAATTTAATGGCATGCGACTCCATGAGTACTATTTCGATCAATGGACGGACGCAGAAGGAAGTGAATCGACTGCGCTTCAAAATACGCTTGCAAAAGAGTGGGGGAGTTTTGACACTTGGCAGGCAGAGTTTACAGCAATGGGGAAAATGCGCGGTATTGGCTGGGTGTTATTGGTGCAAGACGAGATAAACGGCAATCTGCACAATATTTGGGTGAGTGATCATGAGCTTGGGCATCTTGCGGGGCAAAAAGTACTCGTCGCGATGGATGTTTGGGAGCATGCCTATATGGTCGATCATCCGGCATCAGGACGCGGTGCGTATATTGAGGCGTTCTTTAAAAATTTAAATTGGGGAGTGATTGAGGAGAGGTTTTAGGCATCAGCTTTCAGTGACAGGTAGACGTTAGCGGTTGTAGGTGGTGGGTTGCGGGTTTGTGCGCCTTCGGCCCGTTCGTGTTTTTGCGTTGCAAAACCGTTAGGGGTTTGTTTAAATCGACGAACTTCTCAAACGAATGTGAGAGATCTATTTTAGAGAGCTACTAGTAACCGATAATAGCTAAACAAAATAAGGAAACCCGCCCACGCGCTCGGCGCATGGGCGGGTTGGTTGTCGGACGGTTGACGCTCTACCGAGCGCTAGCGGGGTCCGCGACCAGCGCCATGTCGCGTGCACTTTGGAGCGCGACGTTTTGCGCGGGGCAAATAGCGTTCTCCCCCCTTGCCAGCGGCGCGGCTACCACGGTCGCCCTTCGGACGGGCCCGGTCCTGTTCATCACCCGTACCCGTTGCCGGACTGTTTCCGGGGTTGGTCCCAGATTCTGCACTCGCCTCAATCTCGTCCCAGGTCAAGTCATCCAAACGACCCTCCTTCGTGATGGTCTGGCAGCATATTGCCACCACCACGAAAACTCGTCAACTACGTTA
>JAQCKO010000009.1 GCA_027592325.1 bacterium
TTTACGGAAGAGTTTTCGCGCATACATTGAGCAGCCAAGATGTGGTTCACATTCATAGACATCGAGTCCAGCGCCAGCGATTGAGCCGTTTACAAGCGCGTCAAGAAGTGCCGCTTCATCGACAACTGGTCCTCGTGCTGTATTGATCAGAATAGCCGTTTCTTTCATCATCTTCAATTCTTTTTTCGAAATAAGATGGCGCGTTGCAGGGAGGAGGGGAACGTGCAGCGAGACAATATCGGCTTGCTTTAGAAGGGTTTCTTTCGTTCGATATTTCGCCTTGCAGCTTTTTTCGAGTTTTTTGTTTCTCTCAAGATCATGATACAGAATGTTGACACCAAAGCCGAGATGAAGGGCTTTTGCCACTCCTTCTCCAATGCGACCGGTTCCAATAATACCGAGTGTCTTTCCGCAAAGATCGTTTCCGAGTAAAAGCAGTGGTCCCCATGCGGAATATTTTCCACCGCGCATGAATCTGTCCCCTTCCACAATACGGTGGGAGAGCGCCAGAATCAGTGCAACGGTATGCTCAGCAACCGATTCAACAATTTCGGGACCGGGAGCGTTTGAAACAGCAATAGAGCGTTTTTTCGCCTCCTTAACATCAATGTTATTAAAACCAACGGCATAATTTGCAATCATCTCAAGCTGATCTCCAGCTGCGTTCATCACTTCTGCATCGATATTCTCCGTGAGAATCGAAAGAATGACATGTGCGCCTCGAACACGTTTTAAGAGTTTGCGCCGAGGGATTTTTTCGTCGTCATCGTAAATATCGAGCTCTATGTCGTTTCGTTGTTTTAGCAAATTAATGCCGATTTCAGGAATGCGGCGGGTAACAAAAACACGCTTTTTCATAGTGAGGGAATACGGCTAAAATTCAAACTTGGTTTTACTGTCTCAAACCATTGCGTTGCACCTTCCGTTCCTCGGCTTGCGCGGTACGAGACTTCAACGGCATGCGAAGCTGTTTCGAAAATAATCCATTCTCGTTCTTCATTTTCAACAACGCCCGTAATTGTCGTGAGTAGCCCCCCGGCGACAGTTTTTTGGTCTGAAAATACATTAAAACCGCTTGATGAGAGCAAAGATTCAAAAAATACATCGCCGTAGAGAAGCTCGCTGTCCCCGAGAAGATTGGTCTTTATGTACGAGCGCATTTGAATGGCAATCGGGTTTTTTGTTGAGATATTCTCGGTGTCGAGAAATAATTCTTCAATGACGCTTGGACTTTCGTCATTTTCGATGAGAACAGTTTCCCAACCGGAGGTGATATACGAAAATGTTGGAAGCGTTATGCTTTCTTGATAGGTGAGGGTGGATTGTGATTCTGTTTGTTCTTCCGTCTCAATGCGAAGTATGCCTGCATTGCTCGCCTCTACAAATTCAGAATTATAGTCTGTATTGATTTGGGTTTTCAGGGCTTCAGGACGTTCATTGCCAAGCTGTAAATAGATGGATCGTGTGTAGAAAACAACGATAGCAAATAACGTGATAGCAGCTATGATGATGCCTGAAATGAGAATTCCGTAATGTGGATGACGTTCGCGTTTCATAGTCGGATTTCGCGTGCGGTAAAAATTGAGAGACGGCGTTTATTTGGGAGGCGCTTGAGTATGCCATTTTTTGCCCCATGCTCTTGAATGACGCTCTCAGCATTGAGTGTTCCAACTTTGAGAGCATCTTTGAGGGTATAACCCTTCATTAAGGCACCTACTGTTCCAGATCCAAACGCATCTCCGGCCCCTGTCCGGGAAATTCCTTTGATTTCTGGACGTGCGCGCACAAATACGGCTTCTTTCCCATCATAGGCATATGAACCCTTTGAACCATCGGTGATAATGGCAATCGCCGATCCGAGTTGAAGTGTTTTTAGCATGTTTTTTACGTCATCTTGTTTTGTGAGATCAGCGGCCTCTTCACGATTCATGTTTATGACGGCAAGGTGAGGGATGATCCGCGAAAATATTCGCATGCCGCTCTCAAGCTCGAGGGAGCCAGGATTGAATGCGATGTTTGACCCATTTTTTAGAGCATTGCTGATGATTTCTTCAATTAGTTTCATATTGCCGCCAAGGGACGTCAGGTACACCCATTTTGCCTTTATTTTGCGACTATTTACATCGCGTTTTGTCAGGTCTGTGCTGACGCCGCGGTGCACGATAACGGTGCGTTCACCACTTTTTACGGTAAATAGGGTGCTATATCCAGTCATGCTTCCACGGTTGACTGCCATATGGGTGGTGTTGACTCCAGCGGTTCGCAAATCTTGAATGACCGCATTTCCGGAATCATCATTTCCCACTTTTGCAATGGCAGATGTATGAAATCCGAAGCGTGCAAATGTCACTGCCGCATTCGTTGCGCCACCACCTGTAGAAAAGTGAATTTCATCTGCTTCAATCTTATCTCCAAGCTCAATACATTTCACAGATCGATTGTGATCATCTTTTGTCTCGAGACTTTTTGCTGTATGTGAAATCAAAAAAACATCTCGAACCGCACTTCCTATGGTGACAATATCGTACATACACCCATATTGTAACACGAGATGCATGCACGATTAGATCGTTTTTGTCTTGTAATCACGTTGACGTTTCAGATGCGATTTAATGCGCGCAATGTTTTGAAGACCTTCGACGGGACCCACGAACTGCACGACCTGCGCAGAATTGACCGACCCCCATTTGAGGCCATCTTCAATCGATTCGTCGTTCATTATCGCCCCAAGAAAACCGGTCGAGAATGCATCACCAGCGCCTGTTGCTTCTACACGCTCGCCTGGGAACATGGGGGAAAACAGTGCATCGTTCCCATTGTAGACATATGCACCTTCACGGCCATCCGTAATCACGACAATGTCCGGTCCAAGGTCATGTAGCTTTGAGAGAAGCGTTTTGATGTCTTTCGAAGGCTTCTTTTTTACGATCGATGCTGCTTCTGCTCGATTCACAAACAGAATGTCGGCCGATTTAAGAAGAGCAAAAAATGCGTCAGATCGTTCCTTGATTTGAATGCTCCCAGGATTAAAACTTATCTTTGTTCCGTGTCGTTTTTTGAGTTTCACGAGCTGTTTGAATAGCGCTTCATAACTGTCACCAAGTTCAGAAAGATGTACCCATTTTGGCGCTTCTCCTAAGTGGGGAAGGCGATATTCACCGCTTGATTGTAAAACCAATTGCGTTGATTCTCCTTTATGATTCAATACAGCGGCAAATGCGGGTTTGAGGCCTCTTCGCGCGCGAATGAAATCGGTTGCAACCTTTCGGCTCATTAGCTCATCGACAGCCATAATATGAATAGGCCCTTTTGCCATTTCGGCATACACACCTGTGTGAAAACCAAGGCGCCTCAGACCTGTGGCAACATTTGGGGCCGTACCCGCGATTTGCAAATCAATATCGTCAACAATCGTCTTTCGTCCATTAGGCACAGCAACAACTTCAGTTTTCCCACGCGTAAATGTCTCTCCGATTTTGTCTGGTATTGAAATAAAGGCATCTAATTTTATGTCGCCGATGGCCAGAAGGTCGATTTGCATATGTATCTAGTATACAAGAGGTTTGAGGTATGCTTCGACCGCTCGCTGAATTACTACTCGTCATTATTACGAAGGCAGGAATTCGGCGTTTTCTACATTCTACAGTCTACTTTCTACGAAACGCTTTCCCTTCATACACAAATATCGGCAGCCTTTTTTTCTCCTTGAATACCTTTTTTGGCTCAATCGCCTCTATGGGCCAGGCTTCTACAATCACGCGGCTAGAATCGCTGAGTTCTGCGGTGAATTTTTTTGCGAGTTTTGGATAGCTTTTATCAAGTAGAAACACAAAAACAATGTCGACCCCATCTAAATTTGCCCTGAAGAGATTTTGACATTTGAATGAAACATTTTTGTATCCACCAAAGTATTTACGCAGCACCGAGACAAGGAGGGGAAGCAACGAAATTTCATACCCGATGAATGTCGCGTTTTTATGCTGACGAGCAAGAGCAAATAAAACCGATCCATCGCCAGAGCCAAGGTCGATGATTTTCATGCCCTGATTGATTTGCAATTTTGACAGCATATGCTCGCGGTCTCCGCGTTTGGTCGGGAGCCAAGGCGCCGCCGAAATACCGGCAAATGCTGCGGTGAAGAGGAAAGGGGAAGTGATGAGGAAGACAATCAGGAAGGTATTCATAGGAGGGGGAACAGCACAGCTCACTAAATCTGACGGTTTCGTTCTCCGGTCCTCGTTCAACGTACCAGGAAGTACGCCTCACTTCGGTCCTCAAACGGCACCGCCATCTCAGGCAATCTGAGCTGTTCTAATTTACGCGATATATTGTCGGCTTCGTCATCCCTGCGAAGGCAGGGATCCAGCGAAGGACAGGAGTATTTTAGCATTTCTGCCGATTTTCCTCAGAAAATACAACCCCAAACCTCTCCTAAACCCCCTCGAGTAGCTCCCTTCTTTCCTTCTTCGATAGTAAACGCGTATTTCCTGCGCCAAGGTCGCGCAGGCGAAGGTGAGCAATGCGAATACGTTTCAGGTTTACGACTTCGTATCCGAGCGCTTCACACATGCGGCGTATTTGGCGATTGCGTCCTTCGGTTAAAATCAAATGAAATTTTTTCACACCGACAGCTTTTGTTCGTGCTGGTTTTGTGAGCTCTCCATCAAGTTCAATTCCTTCGCGCATTTTACGCAAATCTTTTTTCTCCATTGGTTTTTGCACCGTGACAATATACTCTTTCTCCATTTTTCCACTTCCATGTGCGAGTTTTTGGGCAATGTCGCCATTATTCGTGAAAAGCATCAGCCCCTCTGAAGCAACATCAAGGCGTCCAACATAAAAAAGTCGCTCGTTCGAATCGAGATAATCGTAAACAGAATTATTCGCATCTTCCGCGCCAGAAGAAATAACGCCGGCAGGTTTATTTAGCAGTAAAAAGAGATCTTCTTTCCCATCTGTAGAAATTGGTTCACCGTAAATGGCCACTTGATCGCTATCTTCCACGCGATCGCCGACTTCCGCCGTCTTTCCGTTAATGGTCACGGCGCCAGATTCAATGAAACTATCGGCTTTTCGACGTGAACAATAGCCGGTTTTGGCGATGTATTTGTTTATGCGCATATGGAGGAGGGTAGCACAGAGGATTGGGACTGCACAGCATACCGCTTCTAGCGGCTCAGATCGCTGGTAGTTTACTCAATGTGCCCGGAAGTACACTTCGCTTCGCTCCCTGATCTTCACCACTACCTTAGGCAACCTGTGATGTTCAGGAACAGGAAGAAAACAATCTATTGAGAATTGACGAGCAAACAAAAACATACTACGGTCGGAGGGAAGGGGGTGACATGACGCAAGAAATCGATCGATCCATGCTTCTTGAGGATTTGTTCCTTGATTATGTTTTTGGAGCGGAAGGGGTACCGATTCCGTTCCAAGGCAGTATGGTGCAGGTGAGACTTGAAAAAGGGATGCTACGCAGCTTCCTCGTTCACTCATTGTGCCCGTTCCTACGGTTTAACTTCATCGTTCGAGGTGAGGACGGCTATGTGTACAAGGTGTGTTTCGATCCCGTCTCACACGCATTTATGCGAGTCGATCAACTCATGCGGTCGGCAGACGAGTTTGACTTCCAGCGCTGGCGATCACCCTAGCGCAACGAGCGGCGATTCCAAGTAGGGTCGCCGCTATTGTATACTTGAATTATATGAGTGCAGATTTTGAACCAAAGTATAGTCCGGATTTTTCACCAGTTGAAGACGATCTGACGGCGGAGTCAGATGTGCTCAATGCGCCGGTGGATGCGCTTTACCGAAGCCCTGATGTACCGTATGAGACGCATCCGCAACCATATGAGCAAGAACGAGAGAGTGTGACTCTCGATGAAGAGGGAGAGCAGATGCATGTGTATAACGTTGATACAGAAAGGCATTTGCTAGAACAGGAAGTCTTGGAAAAAGTGGTTAATTCAGCACTTGTGGAATTTTCTCATCTTCTTTCTGGTCGTGATGATTATGTGATTTTTGCGTCCACGGCTCTATATCTTCAGGCACGTGAGCATTATGGGAGAATGGATGAGAAGCGGAAATCAGAAATGAGCAATCTTGATAAGGCCGCGTTTGAGCGCTTTTCGAAAACGCCAGGTGATCTTGATATTAGCGTGAATGATCGGGCATCCATGCTTGAGATATATCGCCGTCTTTCCCGTCATGAAGGTGTCAGATTTGACGAGCCAGAGGCTGAAGAAGAAATGGATGGGCCGATGTTTGTTTCAAAATTAGATGGAGCACGTATATTGCGCGGATCGATGCGGGTGGAGGTGGACGGACAGTCGTTTGATTACCCTTTTGAATTGTTCACGGATTCCTTCGTTGTTCCAAAAGGGAAGGAGTATGTCGAGAAAAAAGGTGATTTGCGTGTTTTGAATCTCACCGGGCTAAAAAAACAGTACGCACGTAATTTTGAAGTCGAACAACGTCTTCGAGTAAATATAGAACGTGTTGAAAGATTTCTAAATGATCATGAATATAACATGCGTGCATTTCTAAACACTCTTGATGACCTCATACATCCGATGGAAGAGATTCTCTCAGGGGGTGCTGCTTCTGAGGCATTGCAAGAACAGCTTGGTATGACGGATGATGATTTACGTGATTATTACAAAACGAAAGCGGATTTGCTCGCCGCGAATGGGGATGCAAAAAAAGAGAAAGAAGCACGAGCGAAAATAGAAACACTCATTGGCGGAATGAAAACAAAGCTCCAAAAACGTATTGACGACATTCAGGCCATTGAGCAGTTACAGCGCGACGGTGTTTAGTTTTTCCGTTTCAGAACACGAAGGGCTTCAGTTTTAATATGCGGTGCTGTTAGTTTGAAATGTTCTAACAGTTCTTGTGGTTCTCCGCTTTCTCCAAACCGGTCTTGCATTCCAATGCGTGAAAGCGGGGTGGGGTGATGCTCTGCAAGGAATTCGGCGACTGCGCTCCCCATACCGCCAGCAACCTGGGCTTCTTCCACGGTGACGATAGCTCCACATTCCTTTGCTGCCTTCAGGATGGTTTCCTCATCCATAGGCTTTACGCTCGCATTGTTTATCACGCGCGCTTCAATACCTATTTCTGAAAGTAATTCTGCCGCATGCAAGCATTCGTATACCAGGGTTCCGCAACCAATGAGTGCTATATCGTCTCCATTCCGAAACACCTGCGCCTTGCCAAGTTCAAAAGGGGTGTCTTTTTTTGTAAAGACAGGACTTTTCTCACGGGCAAATCGAACGTACACAGGGCCATCAATCTCATTCGCAAGAATAGTCGCTTTGCGCGTTTCTTCTGCGTCACAAGGAACAAGCACGGTCATGTTCGGAAGAACGCGCATCAGGGCAATGTCTTCAATCATTTGGTGTGTTGCACCATCTGGACCAACTGAAACGCCAGCATGCGCTCCTGCAATTTTGACATTTTGATTTTGAAGGCATGCCGTTGTGCGAATTTGTTCCCAATTACGACCAGGCGAAAAAGCCGCATAGCTTGCAATCCACACGCGTTTTCCTGCGAGCGCCATTCCTGCAGCAACGGCGGCCATTGCCTGCTCAGCGACTCCAAAACGAACAAATCGTTCAGGGAATGCTTCTTCAAAAGCAGCTGTACGAGTTGACTCTGTGAGATCAGCGCAAATGACATATGTGTTGCTGTTTTTCTCACCGCATTCTAAAAGTCCTTCGCCAAAACCATTGCGTGTTGGGACCATTTGCACTTCTTTCCTTTGTTTCCATCCGCTGACAAGGTTACTTTTTTCGTTTTTTGCCATAGGTTGAAAAGAATGGTTTTGATAGAAGGTAAACGAGGGCGACGGGAATAGAAATTGCTCCACCAATGATCAGCAGGTGAATGAGTGCCGTCGTAATACCGCGTGCAATAAGAGCGAGCTTTGCGAATGCTTCGACGGCGTCTTGTTTAGGGCGGAAGCGTGTTCCTTCAAGCGGGAGAGTGATTTCCTTGGTCATTGAGACGTACAAGCTTGCAAATGCAACCTCATCTTCGAGTCCTTGTTGTTGCGCTTCGTAGCGCTCAATGGTCGTACGAATGCGCGAGAGCTCGCGCTCTATCGCGAGAAGGTCTTCGATATTGGTTGCTGATGCAAGAAGCTCAAGGTACCGTGCTTCTTCGGCTACTGCTGCACGCAGCCGCGCGTTGATATCGACCAGCTGATCGGTGACGTCGTCTGCACCAATCGAAAGTGAGTCAACTACTTCTGCAATGGCCTTTACGTCTTCAAGGGCGGCTTCGAAATCAGCAGAAGGGACTTGAAGTGTGGCGTAGCCGCTGTAACGATCGTCATAGCGAGCGATGGATCGATGTGTGACTTCACCCTCATATATTGACGCGATGTCAAGAAGTGCATCAACCGCATTGTCCATATCACGAACACGCATGTCGATGCTCCCTATTTTAATAAGATCCTGTTCACGGGCTTCTGGGAGTGCATCAAATCCCATATAGCTGCTAAGCGCATCGTCTACAATATAATCCAATTGAGGCGAGGTTTCACTGCGCTCTGTAGAACCAGAACTACGTATTTCGTTGGTTCGCACTATGCCGCTTATGCCGGCAAAGACAAGTGCAAGCGTAATGAAAACGGTAAGTAAAATGGTAGGGATATATTTCATATTATTCACATTCTGATTGAATGGTACCGCCGAGCGTGCGGATCTGTTTTAGCGCTGTTTCTCGTTGTTTATTCCGAGCTACTTTATCTTCAGGGCCTTTTCCGGGTGGTGCTCCGTGCCACTTATAGTCAAATTCCATAAAATCAACACCTTTTCCAGGGATTGTATGCGCAATAATCACAACCGGGTGTTCCCAAATGGATTGTGCGTAGCGGCAGGCATCGACAAATTCCGCAATATTGTGTCCATCAACTTCAATCACGTGAAAATTGAAGCTTTCGAATTTTTGTCGTAGTGGTTCAAGCGGCATAACATCTTTGGTATAGCCGTCAATTTGAATGTTATTGCGGTCAATAATCCAAGTGAGGTTGTGAAGATCATATTTTGCCGCGAACATTGCCGCCTCCCAGGTGATTCCTGCTTCAAGCTCGCCATCTGACAATATGCAATATGTATGCCATGGAAGCTCTTCTTTTTTTGCAATATAAGCGAGTCCAGCCGATTGCGGTGATCCGTCTCCAAGAGGCCCTGAAGTATTTTCGAGCGCCGGCATATGTGAGATTTCAGGATGTCCTTGGAGCCTTGAACCAAGCTTTCGGAGAGTCATGAGTTCATGTTTTGGGAAGTATCCCGCATGTGCCATTGCTACGTAGCGAATAGGGACAACGTGTCCGCAAGAGAGAAGAAGCCGGTCACGCATTTCCCACATCGGCTTTTTGGGATCATGTCGCAAAACATGAAAGTAAAGGGCGGTAAAAATATCGGCAAGGCCTAATGGACCGGCCGAATGACCGCTCCCGGCCACCGTAAGCATTTCGATCAGATCTTTGCGAATCTGATTTGCTCTCGTCTCAAGTTCCAGCAACTTTTTCTCGGTGAGGGTAGGAATGGGGCGTATATGCGGCATACTGTAGGTAGTATATCAGTAGTCATGAGATAATTCGGCGCAGAAGCCTAGAATGACGTTATACAAACGATATGAACCTTCTGTTGTAAACAAAAAACTAGGCGCAAGGCCCAGTTTTTTGTGTGTTTAGCGTTCCTACGGACTTAATTCTACGTACACAGCTCCCGTTGCTGTTCCATTGTAGCTATCGAAGAATGTGTAAACATCTTCTTCATTGAATTGCTTGATGAAGTTTTCCCCTGGTTGCAATGTTCCGCTTCCCCAAGTGAGATCATCAGCTGTCACAGAATGTGGGGTGGACCCTGTATTCGTGAAGCGAACTACTTGACCAACTTCAATCGTTACATCGATAGGACTGAATGCACTATCAGTGATATTCATTCCTTCTGGCGCTCGAAGATTTTTATCTGTATTAATCGTTTCTATCGCATTCATGACCGTTTCTGGATTGTAATCCGTTTCGAGTGTGAGCGGCGATCCAATCGTATAGCTAGCGAAGAATGCATCTGCTAGGTCATCAATCTTCGTATTCCAGCTTGATCCGTACAGATTTGTCGCAACAGCTTCAGAGTCGATACTATGAAGTGTTCCACCGGTTGAAACCGCGTAAACAGTCGGGTCAGAAACAATCTTAACCATCTTCACACCTGGTCGGTAGGTTACATTCCCACCAATTTGTGTCTTGGTGATATCGATGTCAGAAATTGTAATGACGTCGTCGAAATTGTCGTACCAAGTGAAGTAATTCCTATCATTTGTGAACACGTAGCGTCGTTCATCTGCGCCCATATAATAGACGGCTGAATTACTAACGCTTCGAATGAGGTCACCCGCTTCAATTTCTGAAAGCGGAGTTACAGCTTGCACTTGTGAAGGTGCAGCAGCGAAGAATGCAGCAAGGGCAATCGCCGTAGCGATACCAGCGAGCGCAATATTGCGAAGAGATCCTGTAAATTGCATAGACGACTAAAGTATTAGTACAAAGGAATTATAACATAGTTCGATTGTGTGTACACCCTACCGATTATAACGTTTCAAAAGGTCTGCTGCATGGTCGCTTTTCCAAATCATACTTGATGCAGCAAGTCGATCGGCACCAGCATCAAGCATGGCATGGACGGTTTCTTCACGTACACCGCCATCCACACTTATTTGATGATGAGAGAAGCGTTCTCTTGTTTCTGCGATTTTTTGCAAAATGGTGTCACCAAGAAATAATTGACCTGATGTACCTGGGTGGACGCCCATGATCATGATTCCATCCGCTTCTTGAATTTCATGGGAGAAATCGCTTACATCAGTTTCTGGATTGAGAGCGATTTCGGCTTCCAGATTCAATTTATGAATTTGATCAATGATTGGCTTGAGTGGACGGTCAATCTCCGCATGCACAATTGCTCGTTTAACGGGTGCGCCTGACATTTTCCAGGCGTTTATGATGGGAAGCGGATTCTGAACCATGAGGTGAAGTTCTATGTGGGGATACAGGCTGTAGGGAGTGGGGTATAAGGATGGATCAAATATGCTTTCGGCATCGAACATTGAATGATCAAGAACATCAATTTGGATGGTTGGGGTGAATGTCCATAAATCTGTGCGCGCAATACGCGCACAAAAATTGGCTTCAGTTGTTGCAAGGATGGCAGGGACAAGGACTTCATGCATAATTAATTGTTCGCTTCTATATCTTGTATCGCATTTAATCGTCGTAAATGCCTTGGCGCCATTGACGGATTATGTTCTAAAAAAGCACGAATAATCTGCAGAGGATCGTCCTTGATATGCAAGCGACCCGGTAGGCAGAGAATATTTGCATGATCGTCATTTCGCATTGTGCTTGCAGCTTCTTTACTGTAACCAATCCCGGCGCGGATTCCATCAAATTTATTTGCAGTAATGCAAATTCCCTCTGCATTACCGCAAAATAAAAGGCCAAGACTGTCTGCGTGCTCGTTTACCGCATTTGCGACGCGCTTTGCGTAAACCGGGTAATCATCATTTGGATCAAGCGTATGTGCTCCAAGATCCTCCACATCCACATCAAATCGCTTCAAATACGTCTTCGCAGATTCTTTAAGCGCGAAGCCTGCATGATCACTTCCGAGAAAAATTGTTTTTGGCATATTAGCGAAATTTATGTCGTTGTTCTGGCGGTGGAGCTGATTCACGGCGTTCACTCTCGAGCTCCGCAGCGTATTCTGCGCGTAATTCGCGGTGCACTTCACGCCGCGCTTCAAGTGCGGCTTCTTCGCGCTCCCGAAATGCCTGTCTACGTTCTTTATACACGCTCAGGAGAACATCATCGGTAAGACCGATCTTCCTGTACCAATCTGTATATCGTTTCAATTTGACGTCAGCATCTGCATAATTTACAAATGCCTCTCCAGTTTCGATTGCACGTATTGATCGCTCAATAAGATCGATGTATTCGCTTGCAGTAAATTGCCTTGCTGTTACTTCATCATATTCAAACTGATATTCAAGATGACCAAAATACTGCTCAGATGGAATGATCGGGACCTCGATTGTATACGCGAGGTCACCTTCATTGATAGCAACATCGATAATATCTTCAACAGGTAAGTCTCCGTAGAGTTTACGCAATTCCCTGCTATGGCCGTGATTGCTATGTGCAGCCTCATGGATAGCAATATTTATCGTCCATTCTTCCATTGCATTCGCGTTCAGTCCCATCGTATCCGATGAAAAAGGTCGTTCATGATGTTCACCAATTGTTCCATCGTAAAAATCAGACTTCGGATAATATACGTAAATCCGCCCGTTTTGATGCATGTTATTTAGTTCAGAAAGTGCAACTTCAAAGGCGTCTCGCATTTCCGGTTTATTTGCCCCAATGCGTGAAAAATCAGCCGCATCAATAAGGGCTCGTGTCATTTCACTTGAAATATTTGTTTCCCTAACAAGAGCATCTATCGCAGCTTGCTGCTCTGCATTTGGTTCAGCAAAATCAGCGCCAGAGCAGGCGCAAGAGAGTAGGGCGGCTGCAGTAAGGTGTTTATGTCCCATACACTTGCATTATAACGTGCTCCGCGTTAATTGACGATTTTCATGATTTTCGCTACGCTGAGGGTAGATATGAATACTACAGCAGTGATTATCGGAGCTGAGATTATTCGCCGTTAGGTGGGCTCACTTCATGCTGTTTGAAGAAGAAAGCCCCGCCACGCGGGGAAATTTTTATACCTATGTCACAAAAAAAACACGCAGATCAAGAGAAAGATGTCATTGATTATTGGGAAAAACATGAAATTTTTCAAAAATCGATCACAAATCGCCCAGAAGGGGAGCTTTATAATTTTTATGATGGCCCTCCGTTTGCCACTGGAACACCGCACTACGGGCATATTGTGGCGAGTGTCCTGAAAGATGTCGTGCCGCGTTTTTGGACAATGAAAGGAAAGCGTGTAGAGCGTAAATGGGGATGGGATTGCCATGGTCTTCCGATTGAGGCAATCGTTGAGAAAGAATTTGACCTAAAAACAAAGGCGGATATTGAAAAAATGGGTGTTGCCGAATTTAATGGTGCGTGTGACGCAAAGGTGATGGCGTATGCTGACGAATGGAAAAAAGTTATTCGTCGCCTTGGCCGTTGGGTCGACATGGAGAATGATTACAAAACCAAAGACATCAATTACATGGAGTCGGTTTGGTGGGTGTTTAAGCAGCTCTTTGACAAGGGACTCATTTACGAAGGCTTTAAGAGCATGCATATTTCACCGGCACTCGAAACGGTTGTTTCAAATTTTGAGGTGAATCTTGGAGGCTATCACGATATTACAGACCTCACGGTGACAGCGAAATTTAAACTGACGTCGGGAGTGTACGAAGGGACGTCTATCCTTGCTTGGACGACAACTCCATGGACGCTGCCTGGGAATGTCCTTCTTGCAGTCGGCACGGAGATCACCTATAGCTTAGTTGAAGTAGATGGTGAACAATGTATTGTCGCGAGCAAGCGCGTTAAGGATGTTTTTGAAGGGAAAGCGTATAAAGAAGTGAAAACGGTCAAGGCGGCCGAGCTACTTGGTTCTTGTTACGAGCCACTTTTTCCGTATTTTAAGGATCATGCAAATGCCTTCCGTGTTGTTGCTGGAGACTTTGTAACCACGGAAGACGGAACAGGAATTGTGCATATTGCGCCAGGTTTTGGTGAAAATGACATGCATCTTGGGCGGGAAGAAGAGGTTGAGCCGATTTTGCATGTTGAAATGAGCGGGCGCCTTGTGCCAGAACTTGAAGATGCTCTCGCAGAAGAGGGCTATGATGTTAAAGGTTGGGCGGTGAAGAATAAAGAAGACCACATGCACGTCGATGTAGAGATGGTGAAATGGCTTGCGCATCATGGAAAGCTCTTCGCAAAAAAGAAAATCGTCCACAGCTACCCAGTATGCTGGCGCACTGATGTCCCGCTTATTAATTATGCGGCATCGTCTTGGTTTGTGAAGGTGACCGATCTTCGTGACCGTCTTGTTGCAACGAATAAAGAAATTAATTGGGTGCCTGGGCATATGAAAGAGGGCCGCTTTGGAAAGTGGCTTGAAGATGCCCGTGACTGGGCCGTGAGTCGTTCACGTTATTGGGGAACGCCACTTCCTATTTGGAAAAGTGAGGATGGTGACGTACTCTGTATCGGTTCAGTTGAGGAGCTTGAAGCATTGACCGGTCAAACTATTGTCGATCTTCACAAGCACATTGTAGATGAACTTGTCATTGAAAAAGATGGGAAAACGTATCACCGCATTCCTGATGTCCTTGATTGCTGGTTTGAATCAGGTTCGATGCCGTATGCACAGGGACATTATCCCTTTGAAGGGGAACAGCAATTTGATGGAGGGTTCCCCGCAGAATTCATTGCGGAAGGGCAAGATCAAACCCGCGGATGGTTCTATACTCTCCATGTGCTAGCGAACGCACTTTTTGACATGCCGGCGTACAAAAATGTTGTCGTGAATGGGATTGTGCTCGCAGAAGACGGGAAGAAAATGAGTAAGCGCCTCAAGAATTATCCTGATCCTATGGAGGTAATGGAACGGTATGGATCAGATGCTGTGCGACATTATTTGATGGCATCTCCTGTTGTGCGTGCTGAGAATTTACGCTTTTCAGAGAAAGATGTGCATGAAGTAGAAAAGAAATTTATTTCTATTATGCGCAATGTGCAGACCTTTTACGCGCTGTATAAAGATACAGAAGATGGTCGCGCGCCGGCGCTTCATCATCCGCTTGATCGATGGATTATTGCGCGTCTGAATGAAACACTCAAGGAAGAAACAGAAGCGCTTGAAACATACGATTTGCAGCGCGCTGCGCGAAGTTTGCAACCTTTTGTGACGGATCTTTCTACTTGGTATGTGCGCCGTTCGCGTGATCGTCTGAAGGTTGAAGGAGAAGATCAAAAAGAAGCACTAGCAACCTTACGTGAGGTTTTCCAAACGTTCTCGCGGATGATTGCGCCATTTATGCCATTCCTTGCTGAAATTCTTTACCAAGAGGTGAACGGCGATTTTGCGGGTGAGCGGAAACAACTCTCTGTACACCTTGAGGATTGGCCAGAGCCAGGAGAAATCGATGTGGCAATTTTGGACGAAATGGGAGAGGCGCGTGCCCTTGTTTCGCGTATGCTTGACGCACGTGAAGAGGCTGGCGTGCCGATTAAACAGCCACTTGCGATGTGTACGCTCACGGTTCCCGCAGGTGTGATTGGAGACGAACTCCTCGCGGTTATTCTCGATGAAGTAAATGTGAAATCGGCAGAAGTTAAAAAGGGTGAGATTGCTGCAGAACTCGACTTTCTTGTTACACCTGAACTTCGCCGCGAAGGATTGCTTAGGGACGTCGTTCGGCGTGTCAATGCCTTGAGGAAAGAAGCTGGGAAAACAATTGATGATCGTATTCATTTGCGCATTTATTCAGAACACCCTGATGTACAGCGCATGTTTGAGGATCATGTTGAAGCACTAAAAGCGGCAACACTCGCGGATGGCGTTGAATTCACGGAAGAAACGGGAGAGGTATCCGCAGAGATGCGTACAAAGGAAATCGACATTCGTGTAAGCTTCTAATATGAAGCTGACAGAGGATACGATACTTATTATTCCGCAAAATGATCCGGAGTCTCTTCAAATAGGCAAAATTGCGCATGCTGCTGGTATTCCAACGCTCTATTCCGAGCAGCCGCATGGTGCGCGACTGGAGAATGAACCTGATTTGTTCGGGAGATTACAAGAGCTCGATCCAAATCGTCTGACGCTCGTTATTCTTGAAATTCCGGGTCCAAAGAAGGAAACGGAACTGCGCGCACTTGGGTATCGTATTGATATCATCGATCATCATATGTATGACGATCTTGATCGCATGCAGCCGCTCAGCAGTCTGGAGCAATTTTTGGCGTATTTTGAAATTGATCAGGCGGACTTGATGTCACTCGGATTTAACCCACGTATGGTACTTGGAGTAGGGGTGATTGATAGGGGGTTTTTATGGCAACTCAAACGAGAAGGTTTTGAAAACGAAGAAGCTATTCGGGTACGTGCATACTATCGTGAACTTCTTCTTGAACTTGGCGCGGAGAGGCGATTTAGTCAAGAAGCGCTTGCAAAAGAGGTTTGGGAGAAGCGTAGAATGGAAGGTGACGTACTTATTTTAGAAAGTACAGAAGATCATTTAAGTATTCGCGACCCGCTTTCCTTTCTGATGGCTGACGCCTATCCGGACATGCCCCCTGAGACTATTATTCGTCAAGGGAATCGCCGTGTGTATGTTCAAGAATCAAAACGTGCGCCAAAATTTTTAGCACGTTACGGAGGGTTTACGTTTGGTCATGGGGTGTGTTGGGGAATGGTAAATGAAAGCGGCCATTTGCCAACCACCGAAGAACTCTTGGAAATGTTACGGTAGTGCCATGCTACAATTTTTGTAGATGAAACATCAAACAGACTATTTTTTTTCTTGGATGCAGCGCATGTCGGGACTGTATGGATCCGCTGCTGCGGCGCGGCTCACCGAGACGGAGATGCGCATTCCGACCCTGCGACTTTTTCGTGCTGTTCCGCAAACACCTCCGTATCACGGAGAAGGGTATTTGCTTCACCACCATATTTTGCGTATGCTCACGATTCTTGAGGCAATTGATGCTGGTGAATCGTTGATTGATATTGAAGAATTTGCCCGTTCATTTTACTGGAAAGATATTGTGCATCTGTCGAACGAAGCAAAGGACATGCTACCGCTTCTCATGAGCTTTGTGATACTGCACGACATTGGAAAAGCCGACAGACTCTCATTCAGCGCTGAAAAAGGGTCAGAAGCTGAGGCATCAGGACTTCATTTGGCTCTTTTTGCGAGTGAAAAAGATCGTTTACTTGTCATTAATTGGGCGCGGTTGATTGAAGCAGAGGAAGAAGGGATGACACCGCAACGTGTTTCGGAGGAGTTGTTTGAACGATACGGGCTTCGTGTTCACTATAATGGTCATGAGCGCTATGCGCTCTCAAAGGAGTACACACATGTTTTCGATAGCGTTTTTTCTATACTGCAAGTTGCAGAAGATGATCGTGAGCTCGTTCGCATGGCTATTCGGCACCACATGCAGGTGATTCATATTTTTTCACGTCGTTCGGCACCAAATCGCTTGCTTGCATTCGAGCGTATGGCGGTAAAACGAGGGCTTGATCCTGCACGTTTTTTGTCACTGCTTCTCCTCTCAGCCACACTTGATGCGGTACTCGGAAGTGAGCAAATCAAAGATGGGAAGCCCGTATTTGACGGGACGATTCTGTTTCATCTCTTAATGTCTGAACATGCAGCGCTCCCAATTCGTAAGGCAGCACGTGATGAAGAAGAACGGCTACGCCGCATACGAACACAAAAAGAGATTCTTGAATCTTCTGGTCTTGTCGGGGAGGAATTATACGCCATGCTGAGTGTAGCTGTTGGCCGTGAACGCGGAGAAGTAAAACGGGCTATTGTGGCTCTTATCGCTGGGGAAAAGACCTCGTATGATTTTGGTTACCATGAGATGACTATTCGCAGGCGTGTCAAAGAAGCGCAAGCACTTTTGACGAAAGAGGGACTTCTTTGAGAAGATAGACTATATGATTGCGCATCTTCGGGGCAAGATACTTGAATTCATGGGGGATGAACTGATATTAGATATTGCTGGCATTGGTTATATTGTAAAGCCTGTCGATATTCTCGCTACGCCCGGTATGCATTTGAGTTGCTATATTTACGATCATATTCGTGAGGATAGGCGGGAACTCTATGCATTTTCGAGCTTAGAGACGCGTCAGTTATTTCTGCACATGATTGCTATTTCTGGTATTGGGCCCAAAATCGCACGTAGCATGCTCTCTGGCAGTGCTGCGCCACGCTTGAAGGCTGCGCTGCAAGAAGAAGATTTGGGGTATCTCGTTTCGCTTCCAGGTATTGGGAAAAAAACTGCGCAGAAAATTCTGCTCGAACTTCGAGGAGTGCTTGCGCATGATGAACATGGAACGATTCTACACGACAAAGAAACACTCGAAGCACTTATGAGTCTTGGGTACGCACGAGATGATGTGCTTCATATTTGTGAAGCGCTAGAAGGAGAAACAGCTTCTGATCGACTAAAGTTTGCCCTGCAGCGATTAGGTTCGAATGTATGAAATCAAGTGTATGGAATAAAGAGGTAATAGTGCATCAGCCACGCTTCGGAGGTTTTTTGCAGTCCTATGCGTGGGGAGAATTTCAAGCATCACTTGGAAAAGAAGTAAGAAGGCTTCATTTGGTTCATGGCGCAAAAGAATTGCATGTTTTAGCAATTAAAGAACCACTGCCTTTTGGCCAGCATTATTGGTATATACCAAAAGGACCACTCGGAGAGTATTCTTCCGTACAATTTGAGAGACTAGCAGAGGAGCTTGGAGGCGTGTTTATTCGTCATGAAGCAGGGGAGGTGTATGGTGAAAGAACCATTGATCGTCAACCCAGCACGACGCGCATATTGCACCTTGCTAAAACAAGCGATGCGCTTCTTGGCGATATGAAGGCGAAGACACGCTACAATATTCGTCTCTCTGAAAAAAAGCAGGTGACAGTACGTGATTCAACCGAGGAAATTGACGTGCAAACATTCGTGACATTGCTGTCTCAAACAACGGTTCGTGATAGATTTGCTGGTCATAGTGCTCGTTATTACAAACAACTTGTAAATACAGTTTCTGACTCAGAAACACATGCCTTCGTGAGCATTGCTGAATATCAAGACCGGCCTATTGCTGCTGCGATTGCTGTTGATTTTGCCGGAACGAGAACGTATTTACATGGTGCTTCTTCAAACCTTCACCGAAATGTCATGGCTCCATATGGCTTGCAATGGCATCTTATACAAGGAGCACAACGAAAAGGATTATTGCGCTATGATTTTTGGGGAATTGCTCCAACGGGAAGTCATGATTCGCATCCGTGGCAGGGAATTACGCGGTTTAAGGACGGATTCGGAGGCGAGGTCGTCAGTATGCCGGGCACATTTGATGTCCCAATTGCTCCGCTCGCCTTTTCGTTCTATAAAGCGGCGCGGAAACTACGTCGATTGTTTTAATTACTCAACGACAATTCCTTGATTGAGAGCAAATGGATCACCGAAGAGTTCAGTTGTCACCTTCTCTGTTGAAACGACAATTGTCCCTTCTGTTTTTGCATCGACCCCGGTAAATTCTGCTGATGACAAGAGTGGCATGAATGCGCCGCTGTCTCCAGAGCCCGGGGTCGCTTCTACAAAAAAACTTGCAGTTTGTATTGTATCTGTAGCGGGAAGATCGCCGATTTTCCAGGTAACACTCCGATTTTGTTCATCGTGAATAATGGTGCCGATGGTCGTCACAATTTCTCCGGCAAAACGAACATTTGACGCAAGTTGTGCGATGACGACACTTGTTTTTACATCGTGGAGGGTGTTGCTGGTGCGAAACATCATCTGATATCGCGTCACGCTGTCTACCTGCGGCGGCATCGATCCTGAGCCAATCGCGCTGCCATCTTCAGAATAGAAGCGAGCACTTGATTCTAGCGTTGTATCACTGAGGAGGCCAAATTGCATTTGTCCGCTGTCAATCGTTTTTGAACCTGTATTGAGTGTTGCTGTGAGCGTAAATGTATCACTATCGCTCGTGCCTATGACATTGTAAACAGGAAGAGTGAGGTTCAAAATTTTACGCTGTCCTGTTTCAAGTATGCCAAGATCGGTGGCATCGAAAAAAATTCCATCGGCACGCAATGACCCACTCCCTAAATCTGCTTCACTCCACGTGATTGGAATACGACCATCAGCGCTAAAATCAAGAAGTAGAGAGACCGGTTCCATGGGAAGTTCTCCTGTATTGTCTACGGCTACTGTGAGCTTAACGAGATCGCCAGGTTCAATATCAATCGTTTTTTGTTTACCGTTCGCTACCAGCTGTATGTCGACACCGCTTGCGAGCACATCGCTTGCAAATTCAAGTTTGTCTTGCAATAAGTCACGTCCAGATGGCCGTGCAAATAGGTGTGGTGAAAAAAATTGGAACCCTTCAATATTGGAAGCGAATGTTCCTTCAAAGGTGATTTCGATCATTTCATCGGGTCGCAGTTCTTCAATGTTCCAGCTTGCTGCGGAACCGCCGTTGAGTTCCGGAGTTGCGGACTCAATGACAAATCCCTCTGGAAGATCAAGATCGAGGCGTAATTCCGAGAGGGGGTGATCGCCTGTTTGTTCAATGAAAATTGTATACGAAGCGAGCTCGCCTGGAGAAACTTCTTCGGTAAATTCACTCCGTAGCTGTGCAACGCTCTCCTCGGTTGAGACATAAGCTGTTTCAATCTCTTGAAAATCCGCGTTAAAATTTGTTGGCTTGTACGAAGCGACGGCCTGGATTGGGGTTTCAGAGTTAATACCTGCATACCATATTCCTTCTATGAGAATTTTTTCATCGGTAAGCCCGTTCAAATTTCCAATTTCCCAAACTGTTTCTTCCAAATTGCTCGGGGGAGGGTTGAACGACTCGACAATGAAATGATCAGGAAGACGAATATCTATTGCTAGATTGGTAATCCCAGAGCGCATAGGATTACGATATTCGATTGCAATAGTTGTTTTCTCCCCACTTTTTATTTCATCGTCAGCGTTCACGACAAGGTCAAACGTCTCCATTTGATTCGGAGCAATGAATCGATTGTAGAGAAAGAAGCCTCCCCAGCCTACGATCGCAATCATACCAAGCACGGCGGCGACGGTGCCGAGTGTTCGCGAAAGGGCACCTGAACCTTGTTCAAGTTTCGCAAAATCCATTGAATCTTCGTTATAAATGAGGCCAAGGCTTTCTTCAATGGCTTCATTATCCGTTTTTGATTCAGGGATTGCTTCACGTTTTATCTTTTCGTCCCGGCTTACGTGATGATGACGTTTCTTTTCATGTGAGCTCATAGGGGGCGCTGCAAGATAATTTCTGCGTAGTCATCTGAAGTATTTTGAATGTGTTTTGTCCCAGTTGCGCGTTGGTGCGGGTCAAAGAGAATGGTTCGGCCGGGGGTATCAATTATCTGCGAAGTATTGCGCGTGTAGATGCCAGGTTGCTTTTCAATGAGCATACTATATGTTTCAAATCGGTCTTGAAGAAGAAGTGCCTCCGCTTTCTTCAAGAATGTAGTTCCTTGATGAAGATTAGAGAGAGAAAAGGGGAGCGTATAGCTGAGTGTGACGATTTGCGTTTCACCTGGCTTTGTTTGCATGTAATTTCCAAATACGGTTTTCCCGTATTCATTCCATACATCAGTTCCGCTCGGCTCATGTACACCTAAACTTTGTTCACGACCAAGAGCTAGCGCACTTTTTTGTAAGACGCGTTCGTCATATTCGAAGAGATGCGGTGGCGGTATTTCAAAACCGTTTGCGGAAACGAGCGTTGATCCTTCCGGTACATAAAAGCGTATGTAATCAACCTCATTTTTGTCTTCAAGGCTATTCGATGCCATGCCACGATGTGTTTTTGTGACGGTCAAATGGTTTGTGATGACTCCATTTGATGCAATCTCAGTGCGTATGTCGACGTTTTGATCAATGACAAGACCTGTTTTCCCGCCCCCGCCAAGGGTTGTGTGGACAATGCGTAAATAGTCGCCAGCTGTTTGTTTTATTGCCCCATCAAATCCGAGCGCATGCGCTGTACGCTGACGTTCATTGTCAGAGAAGTACAGAAGAACATCGCGCTCCATTAGGCTCTGTTCTAGCAAAATGAGCACAGACGTCAGGCCTTGCATATCAAGATTACGTAGTTTCTCAAGAAGTTTAGGCGTCATGTCCGCAAGAAATTGTTTGGGCGCCTCATTCTCGCGTGCTTCAGGTGCTGTATCGAATTCACGGTAGCGAAATTCTGCCATACGCTGTGTTTCAAACAGAAAATTTTCGGCGTCTATGGTTAGTTGATATTCTGGCATTTCAATCGGGCCTGTGATTGCGAGAAGTTTTGGAATGACTGTTGCATTGATGCTTATCACTCCATCCATTGTTGGTCCTCCTGAAGCCTCATGAATCGTAAGAAATGTTTCCGCGGATGTGCGAAAATCTGGGGACCAATTTGCATCTTGAAATTCAAGTCGAGGATTGATCAGTGTAAGTGGTTTAGGCGGCGCTTCAAATAATTGATTTTGTCCCTGCAAATCATATGTTCCGCCTCCGGGTACGTGAATGGACGTAATAGCTCCTTGATACATGTCAAGCTCAGCAAAACTTCCTGCGAATCCACCTGTTGGCCGAGGTTCAAGCGGATTTTGGAAGAGAAGCAAATAGCGCATCTTTTCTTCGTGTCCTAACACATCAGTAAGAAAATCAGAAAATGCGACAGATTCACGCAAGGTTTCACCAAGACCCGGGAGGGATTCTGCGATGCGCGTTGCTGTGTTTTGATGCTCCGTCGGAATATGGTCAATCGAAACGTGTTTCATCGCCACATTCGCTTCTTCAACGAGCGGAGCTGCGCGTTCTGCGGCCGAGGAAAGAAGAGAGATTTTGGTAGAAAGCGGAATGCTGCCCGCTTCTGCTCGTATTTTCATCTCAGCAAAAATGCTTCCCGCTTCTGAAAGTCGTTTTCCAATAAGACTGAGACGATCAAATGTATCGAATGATTTTCTGATTTTTGGAACCGAGCGTATAAGAGAAGCTGTTTGTGCTTCAAGTGATGTGAAGGCAGATTCAGCATCAGAGAAAGCTATTTCTGCCTCTTTGAGTCTTGCCGTGAGAAGCGCTTCTTCCCCATGCTCTGCAGCAGATCCGGCTTTTTCTAATGCAATGAGTGCCTGCGAGCCAGAAATTTCGGCAAGTTCACGCGCTCGCAAGCTCATGCTGCCCGTTTCAAGTGCTTGTACAGGAAGCGTAGACGCAAAGGCAAAAACAGCAAGGAAGATCGCCGCTTGAATCCGATGATGTGCGATCTCGATATGGAGAAAGGGGAGTAGTTGTCGTTGTTTTTTTTGTGTTCTTGTTTTGGCTTTTGGCGCTTCAAGCTCATGATTAATACGTTTTGCTTCGGCCATTGAATGGAAAGGGGGAATGGTAGCGTCACTTGTTTTGTTGGTGCGTACATTCGGTGCGGCGTCGAGTTGTTCATCGTGCAAAAATTGTGCGGCAAGATCGTCGAATGTGATATCAAGACCGTCATCTTCTTCTAATTCTGCTGGTTCAAATTGATTGAATGCCTCAATTTCTTTTTGAAGGGCATCAAGATTCGGTGCTACGTTCACTATTCTTCTTGGACTATTCTCATGAAGCAACTCTAAAACGTACGGAGAAAGCTGTCCTTCCGTTTCTGTATGGATGCGAACGGTATGTTTTTTTTGTTCTGGCTGCATGGGCCTTATTCCTATCTATTGTACACCGAAAGTGTTTGTCTGGCCGCCATTTTCCATGAATATCTCTGTATAAATGTTTTGCCGGCATTGGCGAGTAGATGCAAGTCTGTTGGATGTGTTAAGGCGGCGTGCATGATGTCGAGAAGTTTTGTCGTATCGTTCGGTTCAAAATAGAGAGCATGTTCCGCAAGTATTTCTGGAATAGAACTTGTGCGCGCGGCGGCGACAGGAGTTCCTTTTGATAATGCTTCGAGTGGCGGTATGCCGAATCCCTCAATAAGGGAAGGATATATGAACAGCGCGGCATGCTCGTAGAGGCTTGATAATTCTTCATCGCTAGGATGGTCGATAAACCGTAAAGCGGAAGGCGATAATCCGAATTCCTTTGCTTCAGATTCTATATCGTTAGAAAAGCGGTCACGTTTTCCGGCAAGGACGAGTTGTACCGTTGGTTGTGTTTGATGGAATTGCGCAAACGTATGAATAAGCATGCGCAGATTTTTATGCGGATAGCTATTTCCAACATACAGAAAATATGGCGGTACTATGCCAAGTTCCCGAGGATTGACTGCGCTTTTTGGAAGGGGGGTGAGTCCGTGATAGATGACGGTCAGGTTTTCTTCTTTGACAGAGAAATGATCAAGTATATCGTTTTTTGTTGCATGCGAGGGCACAATAATGTGCTGACTATTTTTTATGGCATGATCAAGGACAATGCGAAAACCGGCGTATTTTATGCCATAAGTGAGTGGACCACGTGTTGTTGCATGTGCGCTTTTTGTTTGGTGCAATAAAATAAGATCGTGGATGGTTACAATGAATGGAATGCGTAAGGTGAGGGGTACATTCCAGTGTGGAATATGCACAAGATCAAGTTTTTCACGATGAAAGATGCGCGGCATGAGCAACTGCTCTTTTATGCTGTACCATGGAATGTCCGCAAGAACGAGCTTGAAATGTTTTGATTTTGGGCGAAATGCGTGAAAATTCTCTTTACGCAAAAATACAACAAATTCATGATTTGTGTGTTCATGATCAATTTGTCGAAGTAGCTCCTCGACATATCTTCCAATGCCACCTCCACCTGTTTTGGGGCCGAAAAACCGTGCATCAATTCCTATACGCATGGTGCTATTTTACCATGCGACGCAAGGTATCTAAGGTTTTTTCTGCTGTCGCTTGCCATGTGAATGATTTTGCTCGCTCAATGCCTTTTTTCGCAAGAGAGCCCGCGAGCTCGGTATCTTCTGAGAGAATGTGTAGGGCAATTTGTATATCACGCACGTTGAATGGATCAACAAGTACTCCGTTTTCTTGAATGAGTTCTGGAAATGCACCTGTGAAACTAGCTATGACGGGTGTTCCAGATGCCATTGCTTCAAGTGCCGGAAGGCCAAAACCTTCGTAAAATGAAGGAAAGAGAAGCACCTTCGCATGACGGTAGAGAGCGGGGAGATCATCTTCTTGAAGGTAACCAGTTTCTATTATGTGTGGTCGGCATTGCTGTGGTGCGGTTTTCCATCCCTTCGCTCCCGCGATGACGAGTGGCGTGTCATCACCCTGTGACTGCAGGGCAAGTACAGCTTCCACTGCACTTTCGATGTTTTTTCGCGGCTGACGTGTTGAAAGCAGTAGATAGTAAGAAGATTTTATGCCGTATTTACGCAATCGTGATCGGTCAGAAGCTTCTTCGCGCGGAGAAAACCGAGGAGCGACTCCAAGTGGAGTGAGGGTGATAGTGGACGCAGGAATGCCCGTGTGAAGTGTTACATCTTTTGCCGTTCGTTCTGAAACAGCAAGTAATTCCGCAGCATCTTTCATGCGTTTATCGAAGGCCCCAAGGCGTGTACTCAGTAATTCTTTCCGTTCATAAAATATTGGAAAAAATCGCGTGGAAAGATCATGTACAGTAAGTGCAAAGCGTAGGCGTGTGTGGAAGATCGCGTTATTTGGAAACCACCAAGCATCTATATTTGTAGGCAAATACGATTCAAGGGTCCGGTAACGTAGAATCTGTTCAAATTTTATGAGCTTATTTGGCTTTGCAAGATGCACGTGTTCTACGTTTTTGTGCCGAAACTGCGGAATACGGGGCTTGAGCGAAATTCGTCCACTCGAAAACAGGACGAGCTTGTCATCGTTTTGAAGCAGGGGAAGTATATGTCGAATGGTCTCTATCGTGTAGTGAGAAACACCCGCAGGATACTTTTCTGCAAGATGGCGAATGTCGATTCCGAGTCGCATTAAAGAAGGGTATCTTGTTTGTGTGCAGCGTAGAGCTCTTCTACAATACTTGCAAGTCTCTCGTAAAAAATAGGAGCAGCGAAGCTTTCTGCATGACGACGAATAAATGTTGGATCGTACTCATCAGGTTTAAAGTGAAGAACAGTATCGGCAATTTCTTCCCAACTTTGATGATCAAAAAAGCGGCCCGTTTTCCCATCAATGATTGTTTCGGTGGCACCTCCTTTTCGGAAGGCAATTACTGGGCGGCCAGCCGCCATCGATTCAACGGGCGTAATGCCAAAATCTTCAACATGTGGGTGAAGAAACGCAATAGCTTCTTCAAAGAGTTTGCTGCGATAGCTATCGGAAACTTGTCCGAGGAATTCAATCGTCGGACCGGCAAGCTTTTTTAGCGCTGCTTCTTCTGGGCCTGATCCAAAAATCTTTAATGGTTTTCCAATTTTATTGAATGCTTTTATCACAATATCGTAACGCTTATATGGAACAAGTCGTCCGCCAATAAGGTAGTACGATTTTTGTGTATCGGATACAGAAAATTGATCCACATCGACGGGGGGATGTAAAACGATACTCTCACGACCATAATACGTTTTAATACGCCGACGAACAGTCTCAGAATTTGCAATAAAATAATGTACGCGCTGCGCTGCTTGATAATCCCAATGGCGAAGATAAGAAAGAAGATGCGGGAGCATGAGTTTGATCGGGCGAGGTACGCGTAAACCGTCAATATACTCATGTGTATCGGACCAAAGATAGCGTGTCGGTGTATGTAAATAGCAAATATGGAGGCCTTCACTTCCGGTAATGATCCCTTTTGCAAAGGCACTCGAGCTTGAAAGAACCACATCGAACTTTCCTAAGTGATGCGATTCTGTTGCCGTTGGCATGAGGGGGAGTAGCCATTTTGGACGTGAGCGGAAGAGAGGGATTGTTTGTAAAAACGAAGGTCGCACAAGCTGCTCTGGGAACATATCGCCAAAACGACGCTTATCGTATAAAAGCGTGTAAATAGGCGCCTGAGGGTACATGCTATGCATGGCCGATAAAACGCGTTCAGCTCCCCCGAACTGAACTAAATGATCGTGAACGAGCGCTACTTTCATAGCGGTAAATTAGCTTCTTGAGCGCAGCGTGTCAACTAATGCTGCCCTGGTCGGAATAACACAACAATCGGCGTGCGGATGATAATGTAGATGTCCATCCACGGGGTCCAGTTTTCAATATAGTGCATATCAAGGCGCACTTCTTCATCAAAGCTAAGGTCAGCGCGGCCACTTATTTGTGCAAGACCAGTAATTCCTGGTTTTACGGTAAGAACGCGTCGCTGGGAGGGTTTATACGTTGCTACCTCTTCTGGCAAATGAGGCCGCGGTCCAACGAGACTCATTTTTCCCGCGAGAACCAAGTAGAGTTCAGGAAGCTCGTCAATCGAAAAGCGCCTGATGAATTTCCCAACGCGGGTTACGCGTGGATCATTTTGTAGCTTTACCAAAGCTCCTTCACGGGTGTTGAGATGATTCAGTTTATCGTAGCGCTCAAAATGCCGATCTTTTTGCATTGATCGGAATTTGAAATAGTGAAAGCTGCGGCCACCTTGACCAACACGCATGGTTTTTTTTCCATTCGGCAGCGTTGAAAAAAGAATACCACCCTTTGATTCGAGCACAACGGCGAGGGCAGCAATAATCTGAATAGGGAGGGTGAGAATAATGAGGAAGCTCGCCCCGAGAATATCGAATACCCGTTTGAATATCGCTCCCCAGCCATCGAGTGGTGTTTTTGGGACCTCAATGACGGGCTGGCCAGCATAGGTATGGAAAATTGGGCGGGTGGTTGAACCTGGGAAAAGGCTTGTTGAATACAAAAAGTGAATATGCTCAATATCGCTGAACAATTTTATGGCGCGCAATTCATTGCGGTCAATATCAGGGTTTGCGACCATAATGGCATCAATGCGCCCTGCGCCTTTATGGTAGCGAATACTGTCCTTTGTTGCCTTATTAAAATGCGCATATAAATGTGTGACAGAATAGCCTAGATGCGGGTACCGGCTAAAATGTTTTGTGAGCTCATGTCCTTCTTTTGTTTTTCCAATGATAACGAGATGCTGAAGGCCAATGCCATATTTGTGTAAGCTGCGCTCTGTAAGACGTACGGAAAGGCGCATGAGCGCGACAAAAAGAATGGCGAGTACCCAGGCAGCCACGAAAATGAAGCGCGATTCAAACAAGTCGCGCGAGAAGAAGGCTACGGTAAGCACAATAGCCATGCCGGCAGAAATAGCGACGAGCGCGCGAATGCCTTCGGTCATCAGACGCTCGCGGCGAATACGGTACAGACCGGATAGCGCAAATAAAAGAAGCATCATGGTAACAATAAGCGCACAAATTTGCATATAGCGCCCGAAGCTGAGGTCGAAGGTCACTGGGCGGTAGGCAGAAAAGACGCCTGAAAATCGAAGACTGTACGCAAGCCCCGCAGCGGCAAAAAGGGAGAGGGCGTCTAAGGGAATTAAGATTGCCGTGAAGAAAAGGTGAAACCGTTTTGTCATAAAATCATTATACAAGACATTCCAGCTCACCACATCTGCGCAATCGGCAATGTTTCAAATACAAGTAACCGATAACGATATTTGCCAATATGAGACGAGCACATTGACAAAGTCAGCGTTTTTTGACATACTCGCGCTAGTCTCATTCACGAGGCGCTGACATAGAGGACCTTTCAGATGGGTGCACAGAGAGAATGGCCGAGTCTGCCGACGCGCACGCTCGAAGCGAAGAAGCGGCTCTGGGAGCAGATGCTGCGCGCTGACGATCGCCTCGAGAAAGGCGACCACGATTTCATCGTCCAGCTGCGCAATGCGGCGCAGGACGACACGGTGAGCTACTGGGACTTGGTGGCGCTGTTCAAGGGTTCCGAGCAATGCAATGTCGTCGCTCGTGTCCCTGAGCTGTCGAGCGCCCTCGGCGTGTACACGTCGTGGTGCAGCAATCGGCGCCGCAATGCGAGCGGGGGCCTGGCGGATGATGGTCGTCCGCTCACTGGTCACGAAGGCATCGACGCCGGGTACGCCAGAAGCTTCGTCACTTCCCGCGACGCGCGCTGAACGCCTGATAGCCAGTTTTCGAAGCTTTTGCTCCCACCTTCTCCGCGGCCGCGGTTCGCTCACCCCTCGAGCGAGCCCGGCCTCATACAAAAAACCCTCAGCAATATGCTGGGGATTTTTTGTTATCGATATATAGTGCCGCTTTAGGAATCGTATAAGCCGAATTCTGTCGGGGACGATTATTTATCTGGAGCAGGCATTGCTGCCGGCTTCTAGCAAGCTACCAAATTTGCTTTTGCACCAGGATGGGTTTACCGCACAATGCCGTCACCGACATAGGAGAGAAGTAGCCCCGAAGGACATCACCTCACTTTTCACGTTTCATTCTACGCCGCTAGATCCTTCGCAAAGCTCAGGATAATTTTGCTGCGCAAAATTAGTATTGTCTCTGTGGCACTTTCCCTAAGATTTCTCTCGGTCGCCGTTAGCGACATCCATTTTGCAGGCATCTTACAATGCAAGCGGTGTTCGGACTTTCCTCACCTCCATGGAAACCAGGGAGGAGCAATCGTCTCAATTCCATAACGACCGCGCATTTATACCAAGAAAAAAGCCTTTTGTCAATATTACGGGCGAAGAATTCCAATACGCTCACGGGTGGTTTTGAGGTATTGATTTGCAATCATTTCTGCCGCTTCATTTCCGGTTTGCAACACTTCCAAAAGTCCCGCGCGGTCATCGCTATATTCCTGCATGTTCATACGAATAGGTGCCAGGTATTGATTGAGCGCCATCACTAAATCGTCTTTAAAGACTTTCATCCCGCTGTGCTGATAACGCTCGGAGACTTCTTCTTTCGTATATTCGGTGCAAAGGCTGAAAATCGTAATGAGGTTTAAAAGGCCTTTCCGTTCGTCGTCGAGGGTGATTTCGCGCTCTGAATCGGTGACGGCTCCGCGAATTTTCTTTGCGAGCATATCTTCTTCATCAGTGAGCAAAATATAACTCTTCGCGCTTGGGGCGCTTTTACTCATTTTCTTTTCTGGTTCTGTGAGCGATTTTATGCGCGCGCCATTTGACTGAATTATTGGTTCTGGGATGAGAAAGGTTTCACCGAAGTCACGATTAAACCGCTCTGCAAGGTCGCGGGTTAATTCGACATGTTGTTTTTGGTCTTCGCCAACGGGGACCCCTTCGGTGCCGTAGAGGAGAATGTCGGCAGCCATTAACATAGGGTAGGTGAAGAGGCCAACGGGGGCTTTTTCAGCCCCCGTTTGGGACTTGTCTTTGAATTGCGTCATGCGATTTGCTTCGCCCATGCGCGCAATGGTCTGCAAAATCCATGCGAGCTCGGTGTGCGCGGCAACGCTCGACTGGACAAAAAGGGTGGTGCGCGCAGGATCAATGCCGGCGGAAAGATAGGCTGCTGCGGTAAAAAGCGTATTCTCGGTAAGGCGTTTAGGGTCTTTGAGCGTGGTAATGGCATGATAGTCTGCGACCATCATAAAAAGCTCATGCTCTTCTTGGAGTTTTGTGGCAGGAATAAGCGCGCCAAAGAGATTTCCAATATGTAAGTTGTTTGTGGGCTGAATGCCAGTAAGTATTCGCATAGATATCGCCAGAGTAGCATAGAAATGCATAAATCGTGCATCTAGCGGCTTAATCGGCGGCGCTCACTCACTATACGGTTTGTCACGGCTCATTTCGCTTCTAGAATATGCACCACTATCTATAGGAATTTACGCATTTCGGAGAGTGTGCGGCGTCAGAAATAAAAACAAGCCCGGTGAGGGCTCGTTTTTATGTCCACTATACTTCCAGAATCACGGGAAGAATCATTGGACGACGTTCAGTTTTTTGGAGGAAGAATTTTCCTAGCTCATCGTGAATTTGCTTTCGCACATAATCACGATCAATTGGCGATTGAGGATCGTCATTGTTCGACACGCGCGCAACGATTTCGCGTGCCTTGTTGATGAGTTCGGTATTTTGTTTCATTTGTAGGAATCCACGGCTCACAATATCGGGCGTTCCTTGAACGGCTCCGCGTTTATCGATCTGCACAATAGCAACAATAATTCCTTCGTCAGCAAGCGCTTTACGATCGCGTAAAATCACTTCAGAAACATCTCCTACACCAAGTCCATCGACAAAAATATAATTCGTCGGCACCTTTTCTTTTGTCATTCGTGCAATGCCTTTCTTTGATTGTTTGTCCGTCCAAAGTTCAATCACCTGTCCGTTATCAGCAACAAATACATTGTCTTCTTCCCATCCCATTGAATAGGCAACACTGGCATTCTCGCACAGAAGGAAATGATGTCCTTCAATTGGCATGTAGTATTTTGGCTTGAAGAGTGCGAGCATCAGCTTGATGTCTTCTTTTTTTGCATGTCCACCAGCATGCACATCCATCATATCTTTGTGAATGACGCGTGCGCGCTTTCGATAGAAGGTATCTTTGAGTTTCTGCACGGAATATTCATTTCCTGGGATCACCGAACTTGAGAAAATAAGGGTATCGGTCGGTTTAATGGTGATAAATCGATGCTCATCGTGTGCAATGCGGCTGAGTGCTGCACGCTTTTCTCCTTGTGCCCCAGTACAAACCACAACGACATTGTCGTCACGAAGACGATTGGCGCGGTTAATTGGAATTAAGGTGCTGTCTTTAATTTTAATGAAGCCGAGATGACGAGCAATTTCAACATTCGTTTTCATGGAATATCCTTCAACGGCAACTTTTCGTCCATGTTTTTCCGATATTTCAAGAATTTGCTTAACGCGTGAAAGAAGCGAAGCGAATGTTCCAATAATGACTCGGCCTTCCGCTTTTTCAATAATACGTTCAAGCTCGTCTCCGATCACCTTTTCTGATGTTTGATGTCCTTCACGGTCTGCATTAGTTGAGTCTCCCATTAAAAGGAGTGTGCCTTCCGATCCAATGCGGGCCATTTTTTGAAAATCGGCATGTTCGGTCCCGGAAGGGTGAAAATCGTATTTCCAGTCACCGGTATGGACAATGGTTCCTGCTGGTGTTTCAACCACAATTCCAGCAGAATCAGGAATATTATGGTTAATGTGTACAAAATGGACTTTGAATACACCAAGCTGAAGGACAGAATCGATAGCGATTTGTTTTACATCTACATGCGACCCTTTAAAGTCGGTTTGGCGTTTATTGATGATGCCTGCTGCGATAGGAAGCGCATAGACAGGGGGATTTCCAATATTCGGGACAGTATGGGGAATAGCGCCAATGTGGTCATAGTGACCATGAGTAATAATGACACCGCGGACATTTTTTTCCTTCCCTTTGAGATAGGACATGTCGGGAATAATATAGTCAACCCCTGGCATGTCTTCACCTGGGAATTCAAGTCCCATGTCTATGAGGATAATGTCATTTTTGTACTCAATAAGCGTGCAGTTGCGACCAACTTCTTCAAGACCACCAAGCACGATAACGCGTACAGCATCACCATTTGGTGCGTGGAATGTTTTTACTTTACGCTGACGTATTGTGCGATTTGCATGATGATCTCCACGTGTCCGGCGACCTGTTCCACGGCGACCGCGTCGTCCCGTTAAAGAAGTTGTGTTGCTAGGTTGTGATGGGCGAGAGGTGCTGCTGCGCGTGGTTGGCGCACTGCTTGGTCCGACCGGTTTCGATGCACTAGCGGTTCGACCATTTGAAGTAAGAACGCGACGTTTTTGCGTTGTTGTAGGTTTTTTTTCCATAAGTTAATAGAACAGAAAAATGTTTTAATAAATAATTGATTCGCTTCAAGGCGATTAAAAAGAATCAATTACCCCCGTTCAAAAAATGGATTCAAGGAAACATTTTACCATCAAACAGGAATTGTGTCAATTATTCTCGGCTACGGCGTGTTTTTATATACCATTCATGAATTTGTGAAAATCGATCTGCTGGAGCTGTAATCAATTCCATTGTTATGCCTTGAATGCGTTTTGGCGCAACGTAAGCATATGCAGGTTGGTACAGAAAAAGAGCAGGGGCATCTTCAAGCACAAGTTCTTGAAGATTGCGGTACGCGGTCTCCCGGTCTTCATAAGAAATTGCTTCCTGGCCTGCAATAATTTCGCTGTCTGCATTGCGATTTCGAAACGCAGACAGATTGAGACCCGGTGCTTCTGTTTGAGATGAATGCCAAAATGCATACGGATCTGCGTCAATTCCGTACTGTTCTCCAGAAAGCAGAATATCATAATTACGATTTTGCAGGATGTCGGCTTGAAGAGTTGTAAAATCAACTGAACGTATGGATACATCAACACCAACCTCAGCCCATTGGCGCTTTAGCTCGTCTGAAACGGCAAGAAGTTCTGGAGCATTTAGCGTTACAAGCTCGAGTGTAAGTGCGGCATCACCATTTGTACGCACCGCATTACCTTCTTGCAGATCCCAACCAGCTGCAACAAGATACTCTGCAGCAATAGATCGATCATACGGGTAGCTTGGGCGAACTTCTTCAAGGTATCCGGGTGTTCCGAGCAGGATGAATGAATCGATTGGCTTTCCAAAGCCGTAGAGAATTTCATCGGTAATAGATGATGTGTCAATTGCACTCATGAGTGCTTCGCGAACGCGTTTTGTAGAAATTGCGCTGTCACGATCAAGATTGAAAAATGCGGCGGTATATTGCCGTTGATACGGCATGTACATGGTATTTCCTGCTTGATTTCGAAAAGCGACACGGTCTTCATTTGCAATGAAGCTAATGCTTTCAACATTATTATTACGGAGTGCGTCGGCTGCTGATGCACTGTCGCTGTAGAGTTTAAAATTGAGGCGTTGCAAATACGGACCACCCAAATGGTAATTCGCATACCGCTTCATGGTATATGTACGAATGGTGCCTCCACTGTCTTTTGTAAGACGTTCAAATCGATACGGTCCTGTTCCAATTGGTTTTGTGTTGAGTTCTGCAAGGTGCGCTTGAAGGGGATTAACAGACCCCCAAAGATGCGCGGGTAAAATTCCGATGGTAAGTTGTGAGATAAAGGGTGCAAATGCTTCCTCACGTGTAATTTCAATGGTTTTCTCATCTATTTGCACAAAAGAGACCCCATCAAAATTTGGCGCAAACGGGCTTCGATAGCCGGGTGCTTGAATCGCTTGATACATAAAAATAACGTCGTTCACAGAAAATTGCTCGCCATCATGCCATTTTACGTCATCGCGGATGGTAAATGTGTACGTGAGACCATCTTCTGAGATAGTGTAACTTTCTGCAAGATCAGGAATAACATTGCCTGTACCGTCATAGCGCATAAGCCCGTTATAAACGAGGCGAGACAGATCAACGTCAATATCATTCGCAAGTGCATAAAGTGGGTTGATTGTCTGTGGTTGACCAAGTAGACCTTCTGTCAGTTCGCCGCCGGGGGCGGGAACAAGCGTGCGGCCGCCGTTAACACCAAACCAAACGGCCAAAAAACCAAAAACGACAAGACCAAGCGCAGCAAAACTCGCCACCAGACGTTCTTTTTTTGACAGAATTTCTGGAAATGCGCGAAGCTGGGCAGCGCTTGGAAGGCCTTTATTACCCTTTACTTTGAGGACATGTTGCATTGTGAGATGCGATGATGCCTCTTTTGCAGCGCCGGGTTTTGTGTTTTTTGCCGATTCTGAATTTGTCAGGCGGCGTATCAACGTGCGGAAAAATGCCATGTTGAATGCTACTAATATGGTAGATCACCGTTTAGGTTTATTACCACAATTTCACTCTTCCTAGTTTAAGAAAGGAGAATGTTTGCAAGGAGCGATGCAAAAAAGAGAATCGCAACGACAATAGTCGTTTGATGCAGCCGCTTTTCAATACCGCGCTTTGTTGTGAAGACATTACCGTCTCCTCCGAATCCTGCTCCAAGTCCTGCACCACGTGCCTGCATAAGAATGAGGCCGGTGAGGAAAATTGCAAGAATAACAGAAATAATCGTGAAGATCATAATGATAAGAGGGTAGCATTGTGGGTGAGAAATGTAAAGGGGGGTTATGGTTGCTGGGTAGCGGTTGTAGGAAGGAGATTCATTGACTGATATAATAAGAGCATGAGAAGTTTTTTTGTTGCAATGCTTGTTTTCGGTGCAGTATTCGGTACATTTTTTATTGCTCCGAGCGCGCATGCAAATATCATTGAGCAATGTCAGTGTTGGTGCGCGTTTTCTGGTGGGGCAGATAAAGGTCCGGTATCCACAATCGACAAACCAGGCACATGCACTGAACATTGTCGCGAAAAAGGTGGGCGATCCCTTGGTTGCTATATTGCTGGAGCGGCAAATACACCGAATAATAATACGCGATGTTGGGCGCAGGAAGAATGTACAGAAAGTACGGCAACAATTAATGGGCGTGAGGTAAATGGGGAGTGGGGGTCAAAGCAGCCTGATGAATGTATTGCAGATGAGCGGTATTGTTATAATCCTGCGCTCCCAATTACGCTTGGCGTTCCCGTCGATGGGATTGGTGAGGTACGCGGGCTTTCAGAATACATTCAAATCATGTATGCATTCTTGATTCGCGTGGGTGCACTCATTGCGGTGGTGATGATGATGGCGGGAGGATTTATGTGGATGACATCGCAGGGTGGAGCAGCAATTGGAAAAGCAAAATCGATGATTGCAAAATCCGCAACGGGACTCGTGCTTCTTTTGAGTGCGGTTGCGATTGCAACACTCATTGATCCGCGCCTGAATAATTTTGAAGAATTGCGCGTTCCAAAGGTTCAGCAGGCGATTTTTCTCAGCGAAGATTCGAGTTGCGAGCAGATTGAAGAGCTTGCAGGTGATAACGTCCTTGAAGATTTGACCGGTCGAGACTGCGGAGATAGTGCCATTATTGGAGAAATCCCAGATGGCACTCAAATAAGCGGTGGACTTGAAAAAGGGAGTGAGTGTACATTCCGAAAATGTCCTGCCGGAGGGAGTTGCGTGCAGGATCGTTCAACGGGAGAGTTCGCTTGCGCAAGTTGTGAGGATATACATTCATCACAAGGTTCGCTGCTACCTCCTTCGTCGAGCACATGTTCTCGCTTTAGTGGAGGAGACTTGTCTGGTCTCAAGCATGAATGTTTTTATACAACAAGCTCTGATGTCATAGAGGGGCTTGCTGGTGATGGTTTTGGTATTGGTGATTATGTTCGAGAGCAGGTTAATGGAGGGACATGTGTTGCAGGTGTACTGAATTGTTCAACTGTCACCAGATGTGCTGACTATGAATCTGCTGCTGGTTTCCATGCGGGGCCACGACCAGAGGATGCTGGTGAACGGGCTTACAGGGGACTGCAAGAGCTTGTGGAAGGATTCATCGATTTAGTGCAATTTAACTTTGTCACGGATGGTCTTCCTGAACAGTGGACGCCAAAAGCACTGTGTCTTGAAGATTACTGTAATGTTGGTGGTTGCAGTTATACACAATCTTCAGCTGGCATTCCAAACTGCTACTAACCATTCTAAGAAATAGAAAAATAGGCCCTTGGCCTATTTTTCTATTTCTTCTCTTTCATTTTTCGTTTGAATGTTCCGCGGAGGAATCCGAGCTTTGCGCGGCGCACTTTGTGCTGCTTCACAATCTCTACTTTGGTCACATTTGGTGACGCAAGTGGATAGATCTTCTCTACCATGAATCCATTGCTATTCTTTCGAACGGTCATGGTGCGAGAGATTCCCGGGCTTTTTATCCCAATGATCATTCCTTCGAAGATCTGAATTCGGGACTTTTCTTCTCCTTTATTGTTCACGTCAACAATACGTTCGTGAACACGGACAATCATTCCAGGGCGCAGGTCGCGGTGTGGAAGGGGCTTTTCCTCTGATTCCTTTGTCTCACTCACAACCTCGGTTGTTTCCTCGTTCTTTGGCGCGTCTTCCTGCGTTACTTCTTCCGCAGTACTTTGAGCCTCAGCATCGGTCTTTTTTTCTTCACTCATAGTGCTCATTATTGCCGCAAGAGAGGACTGCAAGGCTGCATTCATGCAGGGGCGGTGAATAATGGCAGAATATTAGTAAAACCAAGCGTTTTTGTCAAGGGAGAAACACTCCAGAATCGCGAACTCCTTTGTTAGAAGCCGCGGTGCAGGGCACTGTACGAGTTCGTACGGCTTTTTCCGCTCCTTGCTTCAGCCTCGGATTTCATTGATTCTGGAGTGTTTTTGGTTTTCGAATCTGAGCCTTATTCGGCTCATTTCGTTGCTCGCGGGCGCACCTGAATCTACGATAATCTGAGGCCTTTTTGTACGTATTGAGGCTCTATCCGCTTGCCGTGTTTGTCAGACAACCTGGTTCTGAGTCTATCATCGTCATCCCTGCGAAGGCAGGGACCCATCGAATCGCGTTCAATAAGCGATAGATTCCGGCTCGGGGTCGGAATGACAAATGCTAACCGCTCACTTCTAGCCACTCTGCGATCGCAATCACTGTGTCCCGATAGACCTCGTCAATGGTGCGTTCACTTGTATCTATCACAATATCGTAATTGTCGTGATTATAAACGTCGATATTGTAATAACGCTGATAACGATCGATTTCACTTTGTTTCCGTTTCTGATTCGCTTCTTTTACAGCTTCGAGGGATGCATATGTATCGCGGGCGCTGTTATATTCATCGCCCCAAACACGTTCTGCTCCAACTTCTTCACGTACGCTGAGATAAACGCGGGCATCTGGATTCTCAATAAAATACCAGCTTGTGCGTCCTTCAAAAATACCGCGCGGTGTTTGCCTACCAACTTCGGTTTGCATGGCATCCATTTCGCGGTCAATCGTTTCATCGGTTTGAAGCATGGCATTAAATGCATCGAGGGTTATGCCGCGTTTTTTCGCTTCCTCGCGCATAAGACCACCTATGTAAATACGAGGAATGGTAAGCGCTTCGGCAAGATGTTTTCCGAACGTCGATTTTCCAGATCCAATATCGCCGCTTAGAGTAATGCGAAGTGGAGAGGGAGATGTAAGTCGGTGTAGAGCATCATCGAAGGTCATACAAGCGAGTCAAGTAGCGTTTGTAATTCGTCAGGAAGCGGAGTGGTAAAGGTTTCTTGTTCACCATTTGGAAGTTCAATGGTAAGTGAATAGGCATGCAAGAAAAGCCGCCCAATGTCGCGCTCTTTAGTGTTACGCTGCTTGTAGAGTTTGTCACCGACAACGGGATGGTCACTCGCAAACATATGCGCGCGAATTTGATGGGTACGTCCTGTTTCAATGTGAACATCGAGTTCATCATAATTCTCAAAATGATTAAGAACAGTGTAATGCGTAATGGCATCGCGTCCTCCTTGCGACAGCGGTTTTGCAGCCATACGACCCGAGTTTTTTGCGCGACTGATTGGAAAATTAATCGTTCCAGATTCTTCAGAAAAATTGCCATGCACAAGCACGCGATAGTGTTTTTTGGCGGTGCGATTTTTAAATTGTGCTTTTAAATACGTAAATGCTTCTTGCGTTTTTGCAATAATCATGACCCCACTTGCTAGCTTATCGAGCCGATGCACAATTCCTGGTCGAATAGGATCGTCCCCAACATCTTTAATGTCTGGATAGTGTTCGAGGAGGCTATCAACCAGAGTCATTTCTTTCGTACTATCAGCTGGATGCACAATCACACCAGCTTGCTTGTCGATGACAATCACATCGTCATTTTCAAAAAGGATATGTAGCTTTGGCAGATCGCCACTTCGCTCGACATCGTAAAAAACGGTTTCGTCATACGAAATCACATCGCCAGCCGTTACAAGTGTCTTCACAAGGGTGGCCTTATTATTCATCTGAATAGAACCATTTTTAATGGCATGTTGTATTTTTGCGCGGCTAAAGGGGAGGATTTCGCTGAGTATTTTATCGAGCCTACCACTTTGACCTTCGTTGAGGGTGATATGTTGCATAGGGCGAGTCTATGCTAAAGTGGCCGTGAGGGCAATGTTGTTGGGCTATTTATTGATATTATTCTTAGAATACGCTAGGATTGTGCATCGGCTCTTTTTGTAGCGAGAAGCCAGTAACAAGTAGGTAGTATCTGAATAGATCCTTCACTACGTTCGCTCAGGATGACAATCACAATCAATGCCAGAATTTTCCAGTTCGTGACCAGTTTTGGCGCAAGGGTGTCAGCGATGTTTGAGCTAGGATTTTTGCTTCTGTACAAGGAAGATTTCGAGCAACGAGGAGCCCCGTACAATCACAATCAACCTACCTACATGTACACATGTTCTAGATTGGTACAGATGCAGATGCGTGGCAAGGAGCGGAGTAAGCCGTATACAGATTTACGGTGTTGAGCACCGCAGCCACAATCCTGCAGATGTGCCGATATAGGACATGTGGGTCTGTAGCTCAGTTGGTCAGAGCGCGGAGCTTATACCTCCGTGGTCGATGGTTCGAGTCCATCCAGACCCACCATTCGAGTCGACTTGTTTCAAGTCTCGCCTATGGTTTTCGACCGGCGGGCAAACGACGCGACTCGAATGTCCCAAGCGATTGAATCCCTGTTCATTGGGTAGGGGAGTCGAGGGACAACATGAAATGATAATATATATCCATGCTCTACTTCAGTGCATTTCTGGTCGTCCTCGGCATCATATTTATTGTCATGGGCATACGGCAAGGCTATAAGCCAAATATTCAGCTTGGAGGAATCTTTCTCGGGCTTGGCTCGGTGGTGGCTTTTATTGGATACTTACTTTTACGTGTAATTAATTCCGTATGATTACACAGTTTTTTGGTTATACATTACTGATCACCGGATTTTGGTTTGTTTTATACTGGATTTTCGGTGGAGTCTTTTTTTATGCCATCGCGCTTCTTCGCGTGGAAAAGCTCCGCAAGGCGCAATTTAGTTGTTTGTTCACCTTTGCATCCCTTCTTGCCGGATTCGGCGCAGCGCGTATGGGACTTATTTTGGGACAGAATACTATTCGTGCATGTCTTGAGCCAGGCCAAGATGTGTTTGGACGCCTTGCAAGCATTATTGTCTGTGGAATTTTAGAGCTTGTTGCGGCCGGCCTTCTTTGGTTCATTGTTCTCATCGTTATCGGCTTCGTCATTTTCCTTCTCTCGCGCTCAGAAAATCAATCATGGATTGATACGAATAAGCCGCTTGAGGATGAGATGGATGAATTGCTTGAGCTTTAAAATCGCTCAAATCACTGCATTTGCAGGCTTAAATCTCCGGTCCTTGTTCACCGCACCAGGAAGTACACCTCACTTCATGCCTCGATTGTGCACCTGCATCTACGGTAATTTGAGCGATTCCGTCTCAACTTGAATAGTTATAGTTTTTCCTGTACAAATCTTCTCAAATGGACGTATAGCTCAGCTGGTTAGAGCGTTGCATTGACATTGCAGAGGTCAGAGGTTCGAGTCCTCTTACGTCCACCACAAAACATCCATCATATGATGGATGTTTTGTGTTCCGAGCGAGCGGAGCGAGTCGAGGGCAGGTATCTTTCAGAATTGATTCCAACCTGCTGCCTGTAACCTAATACCCTCCTCCTGTATAATGCAATCATGCACTCTGGAGATTTAATGCGATACCAAAATCTTGCCCTGCGAGAGGAAGATCGCCTACGGGCGTATTTTGAAGGAGAAGAGCGACTCACGTGGGTTTCGCTTTTTCTTGCCGATCATGAAGAAGCCGGCGCATACTTGGTTGGTGGCACGGTTCGTGATGTACTGCTTGGCCTTTATCCGAGTGATGCTGATTTGGTCATTCGTGGCATTGCTTTCGATCAGCTTCGTGCATGGCTGAATCGTCATGGCGCGCTTACCGTTGCGGGCGAGCGTTTTCAAACGTTAAAATTTATTCCGCATGGAGCAGGAAATCGCGAGCCAGTCGATATTGCCCTTCCACGAACCGAAATGGTCGGTGAAGAATCTGGCGGCAGAGGCGATCAGCTTGTACATGTTGATCCAATGCTTTCGATTGAAGCTGATCTTTCCCGTCGAGATTTTACCGTGAATGCCATCGCTTATGATATGCGAGATGACATGCTGATTGATCCTTTCGCGGGACTACGCGATCTTGCGACAGGAATCATTCGTGCGGTGGGGAGTCCTTATGAACGGTATGCGGAAGATGCAACGCGTATACTGCGCGCACTCCGATTTTCTGCACGTCTTCGTTTTGCCATTGAGGGAGAAACATGGGAGGCAATCAAAACCCTTGCACATCTTTTGCAAAATACACGAACGATTGAAGACGGGACACATCGGTACGTTATTCCGCGCGAACTGATTGGCCGAGAATTTCTACTGGGCTTTTTCGCGCACCCCATGCATACGTTGAAACTTTGGGATGAAACAGGTGTGCTCAAACTCTATCTGCCTGACGTTTATGCATTTTTGCGGCATGAAATGGAAGATGGAACAAGCGGACGTTATCGACTGAAAGCATTATACGAAGTGATGTTCGCGCCGGGACTGTTGAAAATGTACGGATTTACCAAGCCGCCAAACGAGGTTGTTGTCGCCGCACTTGGGATATTCTTAGACGACAAATCGGTCATCACGAATGCTTCGACGCACTTATTTTTTCATCAATTTGCAAAGCGACATAGCGCACATGTCGCTACGCAGGAAATTGCATGGCTGCTCGCGAATCATGATCTTTTTTCGCATTATGATCCTGCCTCTATGCGTCCGTCGCATTTTGAGCGTACGCTTCTTGGCGATCGGGGCGCAAAACTGTTCTTTTTTCTCCATGCCATTAGTCTTGCCACGGGTCGTCATGGATTAGAAGAAGATCGTCTGCACACAGCGCGCATGCTCCGCACGCGTATTCTTGGCGCATCGGGTCGACTGCCGCCAGCGCTTATTTCTGGCAGTGATATTGCGGCCATTGGTCTTTCAGCAGGGCCGGTATATCGCGATATTTTAGATGGTGTCCGCGATGCGCAGCTCGCTGGCCGCGCTCAAACAAAAGAGGAGGCTCTGCGCCTCGCTCGTCAGCTAATTGATAATCTTAATTCGCCTTCACTTCGCGTTTAATGCGTTCAATGACTTGCGATTCTGCATTCCCTAGTTTCGTACCTTTTAACCGAATGCGAACCTCATTTCGTGTCCCGGAAGCCTTATAGGGTGCTCCAAGAAGCAGTGCATCGTGTGGGCGCATGGCATGAATGATTGCCTCAATATCATCGCCGCTTTCCCAAAAAACAACGCCAATTTGCGCATCAGCTGATGTCAGCATGAGTTCGTCAACAACATTGCTCACCGCATTCAGTTCCGCTCCGGCGCGTGCAAAATCTTCACGCGTGAGCATGGTCCAAACAAGGCGATGCCCGTCACTTGCCTTCAATCGGGCAAGTGCGCGTCCCCAAAGTCGCAGTGTTGACACGCTTCTTGTCTTATACAAATGCTTCACAATCTCTTCACGCCGCGCCCCTTTTGAAAAAAGATGACTTGCCGTTTTGAGTGTATGCGGCGTTACATCATCAGATTTAAAACTTCGTGTTTTTGCAATCATTCCTGCAAGCAAATGCGTTGCGAGCTCGCTATCGATCAAACTTTCATTATATTCATGAAGGAGATGAAAGAAGATCTCTGAATTTGATACAGCGCGTAAATCGAGAAAATTGACATGACCGAAACCCTCATTTCCGGCACTGTGATCCAGATTTAGCAGGGTGACTGAGTGGAAAAAATCAGTATATTTACGATAAAGCGCACCCATTTGTTCCAAATCTTGGCAACCAATGATCACGACGGTGTCGTAGCGGTAATGATCGGTCGCAATGTGAATATCACTTTCATTCCATGTACCGCTTTTAGGCAGTAGGTGAATATGCAGTTCATCACCTTGCATATTGTAAGAAAGCTCGTCAATTTTTGTATCGCGCGCTTGCACTTTGATGGTAAGCTTTTTTAGATTCGGTAAATCACCATGAACGGGTCCTGTTTCGCGCAAAAAACCAAGGCTTTCCGGTGCAGGTCCAGCGCTTGTGGCGATATCAATTTCTTTTTCAAGTTTCAAAAAAAGTGACCGGATAGCAAGAGCGGTCACATAATCATCGACGCTTGGATTTTCACTTAATACAAGAAGAGGCCGACGAGCGGTTTCGATAGCACGGAAAAATTGCTGAGGGTGCGTAAGCGCCATGGATAAATCATCTAGAAGCATGGGCAAGAAACGAGATTAGCTTGCTACGAAAAAAATGTCAATAAAGGAGAGGGTAAGGAATGATAAGGAGTCGACAGGCAAGCAACCAAATTGGAAGCAAATCATTGCAAAACAAAGCGAATTCGGCTACAGTAGCCTTAATTCTATGGACAAAACGTACAATCCAAAACAGGTTGAAGATGCTATTTATAAGGCTTGGGAAGATTCAGGATACTTCACGCCAGAGAATCTTCCGAATACTGACGCGCGAAAAGAGGCCTTTTCCATTGTGCTTCCGCCGCCAAATGTGACGGGGACGCTGCATATGGGGCATGCGGTTATGCTTGCGATTGAGGATGCTATTGTCCGCTATCAACGCATGAGCGGAAAAAAGGCGCTTTGGATTCCCGGAACCGATCATGCGGCTGTTGCGACGGAGTCGAAAGTAGAAAAAATTCTCATCGATGAAGGAACCGAGAAGCCAAAAGAAGCGCTGGGCCGCGAAGCGTTTTTAGATCGTGTAAAAGCCTTTGCGCAGGATAGTCACGACACCATCGTTGGGCAAGCAAAAAAAATGGGCGCGTCACTTGATTGGTCGCGTGAGGCGTATACGCTCGATGATGCGCGCAGTCTTGCGGTGCGCACGGCCTTTACGCGTATGTATGATGATGGGCTAATATACCGTGGATACCGCGTGGTAAATTGGTCGGTGAAGGGGCAGTCAACGTGTAGCGATGATGAGTTGGTTTATGTGGACCGTCCTGCAAAACTCTATACATTCAAATACGCAAAAAACGTCCCGATTCCGATTGCAACAACACGTCCAGAAACAAAGCTTGGCGATACCGCGATTGCGGTTCACCCAGAAGGGCGATGGAAAGAATATATCGGTCAGGAATTTGTGGTGGAAAATTTTGGTCAGGAAGGGCATACGCTTCGCTTGAAGGTCTTTGGGGACGAAGCCGTCGACGATGATTTTGGAACCGGTGCGCTAGGGGTGACCACGGCGCATTCCATGATTGACTTTGAAATGTATGAGCGGCAAAAGGCGCTTGGTAATGATATTGGGCTCATTCAGGTGATTGGGGAAGATGGGAAGATGATGAATGCGGGGCCTGAGTACAATGGGCTGTCGGTAAAAGAGGCAAAAGAAAAGATTGCGAATTGGCTTGAAACAGAAGGGCTTCTCGAAAACGTAGAAGAGATGACGCAAAATGCCGGAACATCTGACCGCTTCAAAGATGTTGTTGAGCCACTTCCAAAAACGCAGTGGTTTGTGAATGTGAATAAAGAA
>JAQCKO010000018.1 GCA_027592325.1 bacterium
GGCGCAATGACAAATCGAGCTAACTGCTAACAGCTAATCGCTAATAGCTAGAAGAATAAAGAAGAACGCTTCCCCGCCTGGGATGCGTTCTTACGTTCGCGCGACAGCTGTCGCGCGATTCAGGGTCTCTACAGGCCGAACAGCATGCCCAGCAAGTCCGTTGCAGTCGGCCGAGCGACCTTCTCCTTCGTCAGATCAGCTGCACGTATGACCCTCGAAACGACAGTCGGAGCGAACTCAGAGGTTAACTCGTCGACGTGAACTCGCCATACATGGTAGCGGCCACTCTTCTCCCTGGTGACAAGATGAGGATACTCAACACCCTCAAGTAGAACCAGACCGAGCGGTTCGTTCTGATGGATTGGGATGACCTTATCACCGACGAGTAGATTCCCACCACGCTCAAGACAGTATTTGACCCCATTAACCTCGCAGGACTGAACGAATCTCATGCTTTCCCCTCCCTTTGAACGAGGCTCATATTAGCAAATCCTGCCTAAAAATACAACCTCTATCACCTCTGCGATCTATACCGCCTTTCACCGCCTTTTCCCTCCCAAAATGAAAACCCGCCCGCTTCACGAGGGAAGCAGGCGGGGCGTTCGACGGGCCGCGAGTGTGCGGCTAGTAGACGGTGTGGGGGCTCGCACGGATTGCGAACTTCGGCAACACATCGGGCGGCCCGATCCGGTGTGTCCCGTGGTAGGCAAGAAGGCCATAGGCGGGGTCGAAGTTGACCGCGACCTGCGTGAAACGCGCGTCGATCGCAGGCGCGACGACGAGTGAGACCGTGACGCTGCCCCCGGTGGGGACCTCGACACGCTCGTAGATGGTCACGCCTTTGGGCGCGCAGCTCGCAATTGAGCCAACGACCACGACCTCACCGTCGACGACGAAGTCGTAGTCAATGCTACCATACTCGTCGTCACAGTCGAGTGGGAACCGCCACTCCTCGATCTCGAGGGGCACGCGTCCGTTGTTGTCGAAACCGAGCGTGATCAGCGAGTTTTTCTCGCCGAGCGCAAACTCGAAGCCGTCGTCGTCACCGTCCCGGTAGACGATGACCGGCTCGGGGATGCCATACTCGAGCGACTCGATGCGGCTCTCCAAGGAGAGGATCCAGGGACCGAGGTCGTCGATGTCCCACTCGAGGTACGTGATGCGCTCGAGGTTGCCGAGCGAACGCGCGTCGAGCGCGATTACCCGGTTGGCTAGGCACTCGATGACGCCCCGGGCGCCGTCGTCCGCGTAGGCCTCGAGGCAGCTCCCGCCCGACGCGAACGCCGGCGCGGAGATGGTCAGGATCAGGGCGGTGGTGATGGAACGGAACATGCTACCTCCAGGGGAGAACGGCGGAATTGCCGGTAGCGTGTAATACCCTTTACCCAAAAGGCGCTAAAACGCTACAGACAATCGAATCATCGAACTTCTAAACATAACACAAAATCGCCTGTTTGTCAAGCGATTTTATTCGTTTTTAGGCTAATGTTGGCGTTATGTGTACGAATGTGAACAGATCCTTCACTGCGTTCAGGAAAATAAGTTAATTTCCTGAGCGAAGGCTGAAGCCGAAGTCGAAGGATCTATGCGCTGGATCCCTGCTTTCGCAGGGATGACAGACTCCATAAGAACGCCTAAGACTGCCTTAGATAGTGGTGAAAATCGAGGAGCGAAGTGAGACGTGCTATAGCGTACGTTGAGCGAGCACCGCAGATTTGAGCCGCTAGATGAGGTAGGCTGTGGCGTTCTAGCCCTAGTAATCCCGAAGCTTTCGAATAATATCTTTCTGCTGAATTTTTTCGAGCGCTTTTGCCTCAATCTGACGAATACGCTCACGCGTAACATCGAATTCCTTCCCCACCTCTTCAAGTGTATGACTAATGCCATCTTCAAGCCCAAACCGCATTTCAAGAATTTTCTGCTCGCGCGGGGACAAATCACGCATCGCTTCTGCAACATAATCGCTCAACAGCTCACGGGCGGCACTTTTATCTGGCGAAATCGTTTTTGTATCTTCAATGAAATCTTCCAGCTTTGAATCTTCATCATCATCTCCAACAGAAGCCTGAATAGAAACGGTCTCTTGTGAGATTTTCTGAATATGAAGAATCTTCTCAATCGGTAAATCGAGCTCTGCAGAAAGTTCTTCGGGAAGCGGATCGCGTCCAAGATCCTGAATCAGCCGCCGATGAATTTGCTTGTATTTATTAATGGTCTCAACCATGTGTACCGGAATACGGATCGTTCGGCTTTGATCGGCAAGAGCGCGCGTAATTGCCTGACGAATCCACCACGTAGCATATGTTGAGAATTTGTAGCCTTTTCGATATTCAAATTTTTTCACCGCTCGAAACAGCCCAACATTCCCCTCTTGAATCAAATCGAGGAGCGAAAGCTGCTTGCCGACGAATTTTTTTGCGATCGAAACCACAAGTCGCAAATTTGCCTCAATTAGGCGTCGTACAGCTTCTTGATCTCCCCTATCCTTTCGTTTTGCAAGCGCGACTTCTTCTTCCGCCGTAAGAAGCGGAATCTTTCCAATTTCACGCAAGTACATTTGAATAGAATCTTGCGTTATATCGCCAAGATCAACTTTAGCTGCATCCATTTTCACGCGAATCTTTTCGTAAATATCATCTTTTTCCTCGCGGCCGAGGAAGCCTTCTTTTTGCTCAATAAAGTGAAGTCCCTTCTTTTCAAGAAGATCAAGAAATTCCTCAAAGAGTGGGACGTGATCTTCAATGTCGCCAAATGTAAATACAACCTCATTCTCCGTAACAAAGCCGCGTGTCATACCGCGCTGAATGAGCTGTTGCAAGACGGTACTTGATGGTGGATTGGAACGTTTGTAGCGCTCCTTTTGTTTATTCGATGGTTTTGTTGTTGTGGAAGATTTTTTGGTAGCCGTTGTCGCTTTCTTTTTTGCCGCTGGCATAGAAATACATGGGTCCAATACACCCCGATTGGCAGTGATCAGAATTAAATGAGTTCTTTATAAGAATCTAAAAGCGCATGCATCTCGTCTTTTTTTCCGAGCTGTTCCGCTTCACGAATCTTCATCTCAAGATCGGCCTTTTTTGCATTAAGCCGTTTCTTAAGGAGTAAATCAATATGCCGATCAAGTTCACTGCGCAAGCGTGTTCTATCCATATCAACAGAGAATGATTCAGCAAGTAATGCGGCATAATCAATGAAACCGCGGTCTATCTCGCTTGCATCTTCTCGCATGGATGAAAAAAATGATTTCCATTGCGCGTCTTGTGGCAAGTTAGCGTGATTATAACGGAGGATGATGTTTGTGTAAAGCGGAATAAATTGCTCAGGAAGAAGATCAGCTTTTAGACGATTCATTCCGTGTTCGAATAAGGCACGATCAGCAAGCATCATCCCAATAATCAGAAGCCCTGCCTCTTGAAGCTTTGAATACGTTGGTAACGCTTCCGCAGCCGGTTTCTGGGTCGGTGCGCGCGATACGTGTGCCGAATTCCCTGCCTTCGCTCGCAATGCCGATTCTAGCGCCTGGCGTTTAATACCCGTTTTCGTAGCAATATCATCAAGCCAAAAATCCCGCTCGATACTATCGTGAATGCGTGAAAGCTCATCTAAAACGGCATGCACCGCCTCGCGACGCACCTCGACATCGCTCATATTCGCGCTCCCAATATGCTTCGCGATAAAGTACCGCATAATCGGCACAGGATGCTTCACAAGTTCACGCCACGCTTCCTCGCTTTTTTGCACTATATCATCAGGATCTTTCCCTAGCCTTTCTGGAATTGTGATCACTTTTACATTGAAGCCCTCCTGCTGTGCGAGATGAATTCCCCGCTTCGCGGCTTTGAATCCAGCGCTATCTCCATCGAAACAAAAAACAAGATTATTTGTGAAGCGCTTCAAAAGACTCAGTTGAGATTCTGTCAGCGCCGTTCCTGAACTGGCCACAATATGCTCCACCCCCGCTTTATGCGAGGCAATAATATCGAGATTCCCTTCTACAATAATCACGGCATCTTCCGCGCGAATGGCCGATTTCGCGAATGAAAGCCCATATAATACGTCGCGCTTATTGTAAATTGGTGTCTCAGGAGAATTGAGATACTTCGGTCCCTTTGCTTCTTCATCGGCGTACATGGTTCTGCCTGTAAATCCGACAATATTCCCGCGAGCGTCATGCAAAGGAATAAGCAAGCGATGACGAAATCGATCTAAATATCCTGTTCCGTTTTGCTTCTTCTTTATGAGTCCCGCCTTCTCAATGCGCGCCTCACCATACCCTTTCTTCTTCAGAAAATCATGCATGAATGTCCAGCTTTCCGGCGCATACCCAATCTGGAATTTTTTTGCGAGCTCGGGAGTGATGCCGCGGCGGTGCATATAAGCACGTGCGACTTCACCCGTTTCATGATCCATCAATACGGCATGATACACTTTTCCGCTGAGCGCCATCATGTCATACAAGAACTGACTCGAATCAGTTGTTTGCTGTTTTTCATATTTTGGAAGCTCAACCCCTGCTTTTTTCGCAAGCTCCTCAAGCGCTTCACGAAATCCTATTCCCTCCATTTCCATCACGAAACTAAAAATATCCCCTCCTTTATTACAGCCAAAACACCGCCAAATTTGCTTTTCAGTTGAAATGTGAAAGGAAGGCGTTTTTTCGCCATGAAATGGACAAAGCGCCTTAAAACTCCCGCTTCCAGCAGGTTTTAGCGGAAGATATTCCGAAATCACCTCAGAGACATCTAATCTATTGCGGATTTCTTCTTTCGGTTCCATGCCTGAAGCTTACCCTCCGAACAGATTAAGAACAAGTCAGCTTTATAGGTCAAACAGTTAATACATATCATCCGCGCACAATCACGAAGATGACATACGCGACATATGCGAGCAAGAAGAAGATTCCCGTATGTTTATCCAGCCCTTTTTCACGATGCACTACTCCATGCAAATGCACCGCAACGAATAATACTACCATCACCCCAAGCGCAATCACGCTGTCCATAAATCCTTCATGGCTTATGATCATCGGCTGAATCACTGATGACATTCCAAGAACAAAGAAAATATTGAAGATCACTGATCCCACAATATTCCCCACCGCCAAATCGGTTTCGCTCTTTTTCGCTGCTGTAATACTTGCCACAAGTTCTGGGAGCGAGGTTCCAATAGCTACAATCGTCAGGCCAATCAACGTTTCAGAAACACCAAATACAATGGCAATCCCGCTTGCTCCTTCCACCGTGAAATGGCCACCGACAATCAGCCCTACGAGCCCCCCGAATGTCATGAGCCAAGACGGAAGCATGCCATACGCGGGCTCCTCGGTTTTCGATGCTCCCCCTCGCCGGGCAGAAAGAAACATATAATAGAGAAACATCAAGAACCCTGCGAGCAGAATGAAGCCGTCAATTTGGCTAAGCTCAATGAACGAACCATTCGCTAACAGCTGATCGGCGAGTAAGAGTACAAGGATTGCTCCTGACATCACCATGAATGGGAATTCGCGCCAAACGGTTTTTGTGCGTACCGGAATGCGTGTAATCATCGCGGTTATCCCAAGAATGAGGAGGATATTCGCCACATTGCTGCCATTCACATTCCCAAGAACAATAGCAGAGCTTCCTCTCAGCGCCGCAATAATACTCACTGCAAGCTCAGGCGCCGACGTTCCAAATGCAACGACCGTGAGACCAATCACGAGAGTGGAAACCTTCAGGCGTCGTGCCAATGAGGTCGCGCCATCGACAAGATAGTCCGCACCCTTTACCAGAAGGACGAATCCACCAATGACAGAGAGAAGGTGTAGAAATATATTAAGCATAAATGTCTGTTAAAAGAGCCGCGGACATATTCCGATGAATCAATTCGTCATTGCGTACTAGCTCGAAGAATTCATGTAAATCCTTTGGATTGCGTCCGTAAAATGTCAGATAGTCGCAAGAGCAGGTATTTGCTTTCAAATTTTGGGCATGCGCACTCAGATAGGTGTCGTATTGATAGTAGGCATGATTCTCAAAAAGCACATTCAGTTCAAGTGCCCATTTTTTTGAAACAAGCGCAAACACGATACAAAACCAATAATAGAAAAATGCCGAGACTGCCGGAATAGCCACACCACGTATGAGGTCGGATTGTTTACGCGCTAGATGGGAAATAACGACCACATGCATGGTCTCATTCTCTTGCGCTATAGATGCAAATCGACCAAGTTTTCCAAGCCGAATTGCGAGCTGTTCATTGCTAAAGAATACAGTAAGCACCACAAAAACGAGTGATTCCCACGATTGGTATGGAATACGGGCAAGTACCTCGATTGCCTTAAACTTGAGCGGCGAGGGCTGCTTTCCATAGAAGATACGAAAAAGAACAAACAGCACATGCGCAATCATGCGCGGAATGATTCCAATGCTCGACAAGTCAACCTCTGCTTCCGCCATTTTACGGTTTTTCTTCGTCTGCAATGCCCTCACGCGGCGTTCAAAATCTTCTTTTCCTTCGTAAACAACAGATGCCATACTATTCAGCTAACCACATATTCGCCGCATGAATATTGTCGAACCATTTTATTGGATGTTTTGAACGGTTCATCACCATTTTAAAAATGAAATTCTCCATCGATTTTTTTCCTACGACGGCTATGCGTTCGGTTTGTTTATGACGGACAACCTGATCATACAAGCCGCGTGCATAGCGAGATAGCCATGCTTTTCCTTCAGTTGGTCGCGTCATGTCCATGAGAATACGAAATGACTGATTTGGCACTGATGCATAAATATTCAACACTTTTTCAACCGCAACCTCAGCCATGACATCGCTCTCTCCGGTGGTTTTGCCATGCGTCAAAATAACAATGTCGATACGATTGTCGCGTTGACGAACCTGAACCTGATCTTCGGGATTCATATACAGAGCATTTTACACCATTGCGAAGGAGACGAAAAGACGCTACCATCAGCACTATTGGAGAGGTGGCTGAGCGGTTGAAGGCGCTGCCTTGGAAAGGCAGCGAGGGCGTACGTCCTCCGCAGGTTCGAATCCTGTCCTCTCCGCCAGGACTATTTCTTATCGTGCAACCCGAGTGGCTTGCAAAAGATAGGGACAAGTCAAACCCACAAAATCGCCCTGGTGGCGATTTTGTGTTTAAGGTGAGTACAAGTACCCCTAAATATGAACTGGCTTGTTTTGGCCCTTATTCCGCTAAAAGGCTCACGGTTCGATTTTCATAAATTAGCTTACTTTTTAGATTCCCAAGCAGAAATCTTTTCTCAGTAATACTTCCTTCTCTAAGCAAATACTTCGCGTATGTCCGCACATTTATTTCTTCTTGTTTTTCTTTCGAAACATCATTATCTGATCCAAGCACGATCCTTTGGAATTTACTAAATCGTTTCAGCTCATCCTCTAGGTGACACTTAATACCAAGCGCATCGATGTCCATTTTATCGATAATCTTTACAAGCTGTGTGATCAGCTCCTCTTCTCGAATGTAGTTGTTTTTACAATGTCTATCTTTTCCTCTGGTACATCCATAATAGATGTACTTCGCATGCGTGCCATCTTTCAGTTGTTTATATTTTTCTTGAGCGCAAATACCTGATTCACACATTCCGCAGGTCATAAGCTTTGTGAATGCAAACTCTTTGTTTACTTTGACGATATTATCTCGCTGGAGTTGTTCCTGCGCTTTTTCAAATAACGCTTGAGTGATAATCGGCTTATGTTTCCCCTCATACCAATTTCCACTGCCTTTTGGGAATTCAAATCGACCATAATAAAACGAGTTGTTTAAAACTCGATGCACTCCGCTTAAGGATAATGTTTTATTGCCCTTTGTTTTAAAATTCATTTCATGAAGTAGCCAATGATATACCTTCCGTCCACTATATTTGTCATACGCTACTTTCTCGAACATTTGCTTAATAATTGGAGCCCGATCCTGATCAA
>JAQCKO010000010.1 GCA_027592325.1 bacterium
AAGAACAGGACCACGACCGTGATCGGCTCGACCATGGCCGAGATCTGCTCCTTCACGCAGTCTGGCGCGAAGATGATCAGCAGGCATCCGCCGAGTACTGGGTTCACTCCCATCCCAACGATGGCAATCGTCGAGAGCGCCATGATCGCCCACCAAAGCAGCACTGAATCGGCACGAATGATGTGCATGAAGTACTGCACTGGCTGACCCTTGATTTTAGTGTAATTCCCCCCTTCATCGAGACTAGCTACGAGCTGGACACGATTGGTGTAGGTCCCGCGCTCACCAATCATGTACGATAAGATCGTGAGCCCACCCCATAAAAAAAGAAGGGTGTAGCTCTCGAATGTCGTGTAGACAAGCGTCATGATCAGAAGACCTGCAACATCGTCTCCGATGCCGAGACCTTCGAGCATGGACCCCTGGGTGTTCCGTTCGGTAGGCGTGCCGCCGGTACGGCTGATCTTCTGCGTCCCTACTGAGAAGGCAACATCGGTCGCCATGGCAGGAATGCTGAGCGCTACGATGGCCAGCCAACTAACGTCCACGTAGCCGCCGAGCTTCGCCATCGTGAAGATGGCCGCTGTGAGTAGCGTCGGTCCGACGACCCCCGCAAGCGTCATCGAGCCGAGCATATACCCCGACCGCTGAAGCTTGCTGATGGACACATGCGTCCCCAGGTGCGCGAAGAAGAACCAGAGCATGCTATCTGCACCATGCTCGAGCAGTTCGACCCACTCATTGCCGTGCAGATGCACGTGCCAGATGTTCTCGATCAGATACCGCAACGGGACGCTGACCAAGAGCGCCACGAAGATCGACGGCATGTTCCTGTCGATGTTCACCAACCAGGAGCCGTTCGTCCCCCAGTACCGCTCAACCAATTTGCTTTCGGAACTCAAGGGAACCTCCCTCCCCATCCTTTATGGACGAGACCGAAAAGAGGTTACGAGAAATGAACGCATTTGTCAATGATATTTTCGATGCGATTCGTCATTCCTGCGAAAGCAGGAATCCATCGCTTGTCGTTAGTATCTGTCATCTTGAACGAAGGCCAAAGGCCGGAGCTGAAGGATCTTTACATACGTTCCCACCTTCGCCTTTCAGGCTTCGCATGGGCAAGCGGAATTTACGAACTGACTATGCAGCGTCTGACCTCACACTTCCAACCTCAAACCTACAACTTACTCCTACTCATTCAAATCGAGTTCCGCCAACACCTTCCTCTGCTTTTTGCTCAGCTTTTTGGGCGTGACGACAGTTATAACGACGTATTGGTCGCCTGGGCGTGATCCTCGCACGCCTTTACCGCGCATGCGGAGCTTCTCGCCGCTTTGAATTCCGGCCGGGATTTTCAGCTTTGCTTTTCCATCAAGGGTTGGTACTTCAATTTCATCTCCGAGGGCCGCCTGCGTGAAGCCAATTTTCACCTCCACAAACAAATCATTCCCATGCCGCACGAATTCACGGCTGCGCTCAATATGGACGATGAGATACAAATCCCCCGCCTGTCCGCCTTGCACGGCCTCCCCTTCGCCGCGCACACGAATGCGCATCCCATGCTCAACACCAGCCGGAATATCAACACGCAAGGTTTTCTTTCCGTGTTCAATTCCCGCCCCATCACAATTCGAACAGGCTGTTTCTGGCACCTCCCCGGTTCCATGACAGGTCGAACATGTGACGCGCGTTTGCATATTTCCAAGCATGGTCCGCTGAACGCGTACCTCAAATCCTTGCCCATGACATGTCCCACACGTTTTCATCGAGCTTCCCGGCTCTGCACCAACACCGCCGCAACGATTGCAGTTATTCTGCTTTGTGAGCGAAATTTCTTTCTCGGCGCCAAAAATCGATTCTTTAAAAGTCAGGCTGACGTCAACCTGAATATCTTGCCCGCGCTGCGTCCGTGTACGTGACCCACCAAAACCACCACCAAAAAAGTCTCCGAACATATCACCAAGGTCGTCAATATTAATCCCCCCAGCGCCAAAGCCTCCAAACCCAGCTCCGCCACCAGGAAAGCCACCAGCACCATCGAAGGTCTGGCCGTATTGATCATATTGCGCGCGCTTCTGTTCGTCAGAAAGCACCTGATAAGCCTCGTTGATTTCTTTAAATTTCGCCTCATCACCCGTTTCTTTATCGGGATGATATTGATGCGCCTTCTTTCGAAACGCCTTCTTAATCTCATCCTTCGAAGCGCCTTTTTCGATTCCTAGTATGTTGTAGTAGTTTTTAGGCATATTTTGGTAGCTAGTAGCGGTTAGCTAGTAGCAAGTAGCTGAAGCTTATATCATTCGCGTTTTTCGTCATACCTGCGAAGGCAGGGATCCATCGTATGTCGACTCGACCTCGTTTTGATGAGTCCCTATCTGGCCTATTTCCACTATTTTCCGATCGAACAGATCCTTCACTTCGTTCCCGGCAGAGCCGGGCAGGCAGGAATAAATACATTCTCGAGCGTAGCGAGAGATCTATACGTTCCTAGCAATGACGAGTTAGACGGCTCAAACTATGATTCATTTACCACCTCCGCTTTGGCATCAACAACCTTTCCAGAATCGATATTCGATCCAGAATTTGATTGAGCCTTGCGGAAGGCGTCTTGCTGCTTTCGCAGCGCTTTTGTTAATCGCATAATCGCGAATGGAATGGTCGCAATCGCCGCGAGGGCGGAGAAGAAGCGGAGGATTCTTTTCATATAGTGATTTTCTATTCGATAGATTCCTGCTTTCGCAGGAATGACGCGATCTTATTCGTCACCCCTGGCTTGACCAGGGGTCCAGCGTATTCCAACTAGATAATTGATTCGTATAAATCTTTCCAGTCAGGATTATCTATTACAATGAGATCGATTTTCCATTTACGCTTCCATTTCTTTATTTGCTTCTCTCTTGTAATAGCATCTTCCATCGAATGATGAGCCTCGAAGTAAACAAGCTGGTCAACAGAATGTTCTTTTGTGAACCCGTCTACGAGTTTTTGTTTATGCTCCGAGACTCGTCGTAATAGATCAGACGTCACTCCCACATAAAGTGTACCGTAAGGCTTGCTCGATAGGATGTAGACGCATGGTTGCATACGATGGATTCCTGCTTTCGCAGGAATGACGATTACTCATCACCCTTTTCCTCGTCCTTCACCTCTTCAAAGTCGGCGTCTTTTGCATCAGTTGTCTTTTCATCCGATGCAGAATCTGATGCCTCCGATCCTGCCGCTTGCTCGGCCTGGTACAGTGCAGCACCGACGTTTTGTGCGACTTCGGAAAGCTCCTCTGAAGCCTTTTTGATCGCCTCAATATCGTCTCCATCTTTCACGGCCTTGAGCGCCTCGGTTTTTTCTTCAACCGCCTTTTTATCTTCCTCGCTGATCTTATCGGCATTATCTTTCAGCATTTTTTCGGTCGTATACACCATGGTATCGGCGACATTCTTCACTTCAATATTCTCACGCTTTTTCTTATCTTCATCAGCATGCGTTTCTGCATCCTTTTTCATCTTTTCGACTTCCTCATCGCTCAGCCCTGAAGATGCGGTGATGGTAATCTTCTGTTCCTTTCCAGTTCCCTTGTCTTTCGCCGATACATTCAAGATTCCATTCGCATCAATATCAAAACTCACCTCAATTTGCGGCACACCGCGCGGCGCTGGTGGAAGGCCCTGAAGAACGAATTGCCCAAGCAGCTTATTGTCGGCCGCCATTTCACGCTCTCCCTGATACACCTTAATTTCTACTGACGGCTGGCTGTCGGCAGCTGTCGAGAATACCTGCGATTTTGACGCTGGAATGGTCGTATTCTTTTCAATCAACTTCGTAAACACACCCCCAAGCGTTTCAAGCCCAAGCGAAAGCGGTGTGACATCAAGAAGCAGAACATCCTTTACATCTCCTTGAAGTACACCCGCCTGAACCGCCGCTCCAAGCGCAACAACTTCATCTGGGTTAACACTTGCATTCGGCTTTTTCCCGAAGAATTCTTCCACCTTCTTCTGAATAAGCGGCATGCGTGTCATCCCACCAACCATGACAATTTCTTCAATGTCCTTTGCAGTAAGCTTTGCATCAGCAAGCGCCTGTTTTACCGGTCCGAAGGTGCGATCTACAAGCGGCATCACAAGCTCTTCAAGCTTTGCACGCGTAAGTGTCATCACAAGGTGCTTTGGACCTTCTGCTCCGCTTGAAATGAACGGTTGATTAATCTCGGTTTGCTCCGTAGAAGAAAGTTCAATCTTTGCGCGCTCTGCTGCATCTTTTACTCGCTGTAAAGCAAGGGCGTCTTGAGCAAGATCAATTCCTTCTTGCGCTTTAAACTCTGCAAGAATCCAATCAATAATCGCCCCATCAAAGTCGTCTCCTCCAAGATGCGTATCTCCATGCGTTGCCATAACCTCGACTGTTCCTTCAGAAACATCGAGAACAGAAACGTCAAACGTTCCTCCACCTAGATCGTAAACAAGAATTTGCTGACCAACGTTTTTATCGAACCCATAAGCAAGTGCCGCCGCTGTTGGTTCGTTAATAATGCGCCTCACGGTAAGCCCCGCAATTTCTCCTGCATCCTTTGTCGCTTGTCGTTGCGCATCATCAAAATAGGCTGGTACCGTAATAACAGCTTCTGTTATTGTTTCTCCTAATTTTGCTTCTGCATCTGCCTTTAATTTCTGCAATACCATCGCGCCAACTTCTTGCGGAGTAAGTTCTTTATCTCCGATTTTTACCGCAACGCCTTCTCCACGTTTTACAATTTGGTAAGGACTTTTTTTCATAATTTCCTGCACCTCTTTGTCTTCAAAACGGCGACCAAAAAGGCGCTTGATAGAAAAGAGGGTATCGGTTGCATTTGTTACCGCCTGGCGCTTCGCCGGAAGCCCTGCAAGTCGCTCGCCACTTTTTGTTGCGGCAACCACGGAAGGTGTTGTACGTGCTCCTTCTTTATTTTCAAGTATCTTTGGCTTCCCTCCTTCAATTACGGCCATCGCCGAATTCGTTGTTCCAAGATCTATTCCGAGAATTTTCATATGTATGTTTTATGGGTATTGATGACTTATACAATGTTATGCCCCTTTCGCAACAATCACCTTTGCTGGTCTAATGAGACGATCGCCGAGTCTCCAGCCGGTAGTGACAAGTTCGAGAATTTCTCCCTCCTTTTTTCCTTCCTCTTCGCGCTCCCCAACTGATTCATGCAAACTTGTATCGAATAGCTCACCAACACTCTTTACCTGCTCGATGCCGAGCCCTTCAAATACTTGTTCGAATTGTTTTTGAATAAATGTAACGCCTGATAGCCAATTTTGCACGGTTGCACTATCAGATTCAGGAGCGAATTTCACCGCCTGATCGAAATTATCCATGACGGGCAAAAGAGATGTAGCGAATTCGATGCGGACCGACTCACGCTCACGTGTTTTCTCTGAAGAAAGGTTTCGTTTCAGATTTTCATAATCAGCGAGCGCGCGTTTCCATCCTTGCAAATACTCTTCGCATGTTGCCTCAAGCGCTTTTTTTGAAAGACGCTTATTCGGTGCTTGTACATTGCTTTGCTCAGTATTTGAGCTTTGCGGTTGTTTTTTGTCCTCACTCATAGGATTGTTCTAACAATTGTTTTGCTTCAGAGAGTAATTTTATATTCCGGCCATAATCCATTCTGATTGGCCCAACTAGCCCCAAGATTCCATGCGCCCGTTTTGCTGTTGTGTATTTGATCAGTACCGTTGAAAGATGTGGTCCAAAGGGATTGTCACCGCCTATCCAGACATTCACGTCTTGATCAATTCGCGGGGCAACCGATGCAATCGTGTCATCGAATGCATCGATAATCGACGATACTTCACGAAGCAAATCAACGGAATCAAATTCTGGTTTTCCGAGCAAATTTGAAATACCGTAGCGACGATGAAACCCATCATCGAGCGATAAAAAAGTCGACTCACCCGAAAGCTTGGCTACAATTTTGGCAATTTCATGAACACGCTCTCGTTCATTTGGCTCACGCTTTGCAATCGCTATCAGCTTCACATGCATGCGCCTTGGCTTTTGCTTTCGACGGACGAATCGATCAAGGTAATACCGATACCCTTCTTCCGTTGGAATACGTCCAGCGGATGTATGCGGTTGACGCAAAAATCCAAGCTCTTCAAGATGAACCATGTCATTTCGCACCGTCGCTGGTGAGACATGAAGCGCGTACTTTTCTACCAAGCGCTTCGAAGAAACCGGCTGTGCCTCGCTGACATAATCCTCAATAATCGCTGATAATATATATTCTTGTCGCTCATTTAACATAATGAAAACTAGCACTCATGATTGTAGAGTGCTAGTTTCATTTCGTCAAGAGTGTTACGCGGCCTTTAATCCCCCATTAATCTGAGCTTGAATCGCCCGAACGCGATCGGCAGCTTCCCTACGCTGTTTTTGCGCATCTGCAAAGTCTTCTGGTCGACCGGTTCCATTTTTTATCGCCGAAATTTTTGCGTCAAATTCCGCCATTCTTCGCTGCATCTTTTTCATTTCATCTACAAGTGCAGCACGATTTTTCTCTTCCATACCAAGCTCAAGTAGGCGCTTCATGACTTCTTTCGCAAGCACACGCCGATGGTCCGCTTCAGGAAGACGTCTCTTTTCGGTTGCTGTAATCATGGTATAGACCTCATCTTCAGTCATGCCAGCATGTAATCTTTCGCTATACGTATTCACGATATAATCTGTCCATTGGTTCCATACCTCTTTATCCGATTCACGGATTTGGAGGATTTCACCCGATGATCCCGCTTTTTCCCGGCGAGCTGTCTCAGCTACAGGTCTCGAAGCCATTGTCGGCTCACGATTCGGATCTAATTTCACCCTATCAAGCTGACCAGTGCGCGCCCCACGCTGCGCTGCTAAGTCGACAGTATTCGATTTTGAGCCAACCGTTCTGTCTGGAGCGTACATTTGCTCTGGCGCGCGTCGATACGGTGTTTCTTTTTCAGCTCTCCTAGATGGCGGAGTATCATTTGGATCTTCTGGACCACCTGGCTTGGTTGCATCAGGCGTCCATTTTTTTTCCGCGCCACCTCGCTTCGCGGCACGACGGGCATTTTCTTTGGCAAGCGCAAGAGCATCGACATCCCTTTGCGCCATAAACTCGGCTGTATTTGCTTTACCGTCTCTTGGTTCCTCTTTTTCTTGAAATGGCTTAGGTATTTCTCGAGCTTCACCTGGCTTTGGCTTCCTTGGTGATTGTTCTATGACGCCTGCTGGTGTCTTTGATACACGAACCTCTGCTGGTAGTGATGGGCGAGCTTCAGTCGGACGTCGTTCAGGTCGTACCGCTTTTTCTTCCGGTTTCCCAATGCTTCCTCCATGTTCTGGAGTGAATTTCGGCGCTCTTTCTGACATATTTATACGATATTAAATTGCTGCTTATCTTTATTCGCTGCCGCTGTCCAGCTTCGCTTTCGGGTCTGCTTTTGGTGCAAAAGTTCGGCGAAGTGAGCGCCACCAAGAATATTCGGCACAATCACATAATTCGCACCGGCTTCATAAAGCTGCGCGGCCTCTGGCTTTGTGCGCGCCGTGACGACAACAACTCCTTTGAACTGATGATGCTTCAAATAATGAAGTAGGTCTTCGTTTACGGCTGAATCGGGAATCGTAGAAACAACAAGTTTAGCCTTATGTGTACGTAAATACTTTAGCATGTCTTCATTCCCGGCGTCACCATACTCATGTGGGATATGTTTTTCTTGTAATTCATGAATAACATTCGGATCAATATCCACAACTAAATAATCTCTTTGCTCTTTATGCAAAATTGGGAGAATCGCTTCCCCAATGCGGTGATAGCCAAAAACAAGAACATCGTATTTTTTACTACATACTGCGTCATCACGTTCACGACCGTTTTCTAACCATGCAAATGCCCACCGAAAATGATGATAAATTTGTTCATTATATTTGATAAGATAAGTGCTGAGTGTAATAGTTGTGAGTGCGACAAGCGTTGCGAGCGGCATGACTCCTTCTGAAATAAACCCAGCAGAAATTCCACCTGCAATCACGATGAAGGAGAACTCACTTACCTGCGCCATCGTGACACCAGTGAGGAATCCTGTGCGTGGGTGATATCCGAAGAAACGCAAGATCGCGAGTACAATTAAAGGATTCCCGATAAGAATGAACAAGCTGAAAATGATTCCAGGTACCAACGCCTCCCCAATGCTTCCGATAGACAAATGTGTCCCAAGAACGATGAAGAAAATGATCAAAAAGAAATCACGTAACGGTTGGATTTTCGATTCTATTTCACGCTGATAGTCCGTCCCAGCTAGGGTGATTCCTGCAAGCAGTGCACCTATTTCAATCCCAAATCCAATAAAATACAACGCTCCTGCAATAGCAAAACACCATCCAATTGAAACAAGGAACATAAGCTCTTGTGAACGCGCGACGGCATGCATGACTTTTGGCACCACCCAGCGCATAACAACATAGGCCGCCAAAATGACAAAAATGACCTTGAGTGTTGATTCAAGAACAATCATGCCAATCTCATCCGCTCCTTGATCACGCATCGCCCCAATGAGGATAAGAATCACCATGGCGGCGATATCTTGAACGAGTAAAATTCCAACACTCAACCGGCCATAAAATCGTTCCAAATCTTCCTTGTCTGAAAGTAGTTTTACAATAACGATGGTGCTTGAGAACGCAAAACCAACGGAAAGGAAAAGCGCCTCCATAATTTCAAAGCCGAGCGCTGTTGCAATCAAAAAGCCGATAATCGACGTGAATATGACCTGCCCCATTCCAGCTAGTGCAGAAATTGCTCCAACGTCTTTAACGCTTCGCCAATTAAGGTGAAGTCCAACCAAAAAAAGCAGGAAGGCAATTCCTACCTCACTCATAGCGGTGAATAATTCAGGAGCAGAAGCGATATTCAATAAGCTTGGACCCACAATGAGTCCGGTTGCAATATACGCGATAATGAGAGGCTGTCGCAGTACATAGGTCACCATTGAAAGTAACCCTGCGCCAACAATGATCACGGCTATCTCAATAAAGAGCGAATCAAACATATTAATGACGGCGACGTTTAGCGGCTTTCATGCGGCCAATTAATCGATCGTGTATGAGTTCGCCAATGAGCGAAATCCAGATAAGGACAATTGGAATGGTGAGGATCATGTACACCATGGTGAGGATTTTTGAAGCATCATGTGACGGGACAACATCGCCATAACCAACCGTGGTTACTGTTGCTAGCACAAAATACAGGCTATCAATAAAAAGCCACCCTTCAAGCGCCGTGAATGCGCATGCGCCAATAACGACAAGAACCGCGAGAAGAAACGCTAGCTGCAAAACACGCGGATGAAACACAATTCGAGCAGACCTCCACATATGAAAAAAGTATAGCACGAGTATAAGCGGACTCTCAACGGACTGGACACGGGTGGCATCGTGTACATCGGCCAGCTCGTCCGGTGCACGGAAGCAGCACTGCTAAAGGTCAGAAATTTTGGTCGCAGAACCCTCTTGGAGATCGAGAGTTTCGTCGCGCTCCACGACCTGACCTTGGGCATGATCGTCCCTGGCAGTCAGGTCGCGGCGCATGCGCATTTCAGACTGCCAGACCGCATGGTGACCTGCATGCGTAGCAGCGGTGTTCGCATCGAACAATAGTTGGGCGCGGACCAACTCTTGACCCGGGCCAATCCCCTGGGTTTTTCTTATTGTCAGACCACCTTTTCTTTGCTAGTCTTCTATCATTATGCGACTTCAATCGCTCGCCATTGGAAGCATTGGGGCACTCGTCACCCTCAGCGGCATTCTTTTTCCGCATCAGATTACGGGTTACCCTAATGTTTACAACGGTGCACTGCTCCCTGTGAGCGAACATCAGCAAGCTATCGAACCCGTCACCCTTCTGTTTACCGGCGATGTTATGCTCGGACGTCATGTGGAGCGCCTGATGGCGGCAAATGGCGAGATGTATCCATTCGAGAATATCAAAGATTTGCTCTCTGATCCTCATTTGACCTTCGTGAATCTTGAAGGACCCATCGTGAAGAATCATCAACCAACGCCGGATTTTTCAACAAGCTTCTCATTTTCAGAAGACAAAGCTGAATTGATTGCCAAGCTTGGCATAGATGGCGTTTGGCTTGGAAATAATCATTCGCTTGACCAAGGGACAATTGGATACGAACAGACAAAAGAGATTCTCACAAACAACAATATTCTCTTCGCCGGACATGCGACCGAAATGAGCCGCGATCATGCGATTGGTATTGAAACGGCACAAGGCAATATTACCTTTCTTTCGTTCAATACGACCTTCCCGCAAAGCGATACACCTTCCGCCATCGAAACGGTTCGCGAAATACGATCAGCCCTCGATGATCTCATTATCGTGAATATGCATTGGGGAAACGAGTATGAACTTACTTCATCAGCCGCGCAGCAAGAACTCGCGCATAACCTGATAGATGCCGGAGCGGATGTCATTATCGGCCACCATCCTCATGTGACGCAGGAAATAGAGATATACAATGACAAGCCTATTTTCTACTCGCTCGGGAATTTTGTCTTTGACCAATATTTTTCAAAAGATGTAGAGGAGTTTTACGCATTAAAGCTGACGATTCAAAACGGATCGATAGATTTTGAAATCATCCCCCTTGCGAGCGATCGTAGCCAAGTGCGTTTTATGACCGATCAAGAAGCAGAGGTGTATTTACGTGCGCTAAAGGAGCGGAGTAACGCGCCAAGCAACTTTTTCTAAAGGCCTTCTGCAGAAACCGACCTGCTTTTTTTCTGCTCACGCTAGAAAAACCCCACTATCAATCAACTGACGATGTGTTGATGTTTTTTTACTGAACCATTAGGCTTCACATTGACGTTCACGCGAATTATTGCTACCATTTCGGCACATTTTATGAGACGGCCCCATCGTCTAACGGTTAGGACATCAGGTTCTCATCCTGGAAATCGGGGTTCGATTCCCCGTGGGGTCACCATCGCCGAATCGGTGTCCAAACAAAACTCCCTGAATGGGGAGTTTTGGGTTATCGCTTCGACTTTCCGTCTACCAGTAAAATAGGTTTTTGCCATTAATAAAACCTCGCCTAGTAGCGAGGTGTCAAGACTCATGCGGCGATCAATCCTTCGTCTTTTGCCATTCCTGTTTCGTATAGCCAGGAATGCACAGGGCAAAAGCTCTGCAAGTACCAAGACGCCCATCAAGCTAACGATCCATCCAGTCGGTGGCGCAAACGGGAGTGTTGCGACATCACGTAGCAATACTCCTGCCTGCTAGATTGGTGATTCAGGTCCCATCTTCCCTCCCGCTCCACCCTATGCTAATCTGCCTTTATGATGCAAGAGGACCTCTATATTGTTATTCTTGCTGGTGGCGTTGGAACACGTCTTTGGCCCATGAGCTCAAAAGAGCACCCAAAGCAATTCCATCCGCTCATTTCTGACCAGTCAATGCTTCGCGAGACCATGAATCGCGTTGATTTTATTGATCCTGCGCAGATATTTGTGAGTACCAATGACGATTATGTCCACATGGTTCGTGACCAGCTTCCTGAAGTCCCCGCTGAAAATATTATCGGTGAGCCTTGTAGTATGGGCACAGGTCCTTGTATTGCTCTTGCCGCAAAAATGATTCAGAAAAAAAACCCCAACGCCGTCATGGCCCTTTTGAATTCTGATCATCTTATTCGTGATTTACATGCCTTCAAAACACATTTGCTTGCTGCGGCAGAACACGCGCACACGAATCACCTTTTGCACCTCATCGGTGTAAAAGCACATTGGCCGAATACCACTCTTGGCTACATCAAAATGGGCGCAAAAGACGTGCACATAGCTGAAACACCCATACACTTTTTCGACGGCTTCAAAGAAAAGCCTGATCATGAAACAGCAAAGCGCTTTATCAAAGATGGAACGTACCTTTGGAATACAGCGTTCTTTGTTTGGCGCGTTGATCAAATTCTCAACCTTGTGGCCGAGCATCTTCCAAATACCCATCGCGCCATCTCTGCAATTGCGAATGGATCAGATATTCGTGAACAATATCCTCAATGCGAAAATATCGCTATCGACACCGGCGTTATGGAACAAGTTGATACAAATCTTGTCCGCGTTATCCCAGCTGACTTCGGTTGGAATGATATTGGCACTTGGGGATCGTTACACGATGAGCTTGGAGGAGAGCACAATCTCACAAAAGGCAATGTTGCTTTACACGATTCCAGCAGAAATCTTGTATATAATTTCGGCAATCACCGTATAATTGGCTTCGGTATCGAGGATCTCATGATTGTTCATCATAACGGGAAAACATTAATTTGCCCGAAAGAAAAATCTGCCGAACTAAAAGATTTACTTGCGTACTTAAACGAAAAAGATCAGGAGCAGAATACCGAGAATAATTCTGTAGACACCGAATAAATGGAAACTTGCGCGTTTTACAAATGCAAGTAGAAATTGAATTGCAACGATTCCTGAAAGCATCGCTGCAAAAAACCCAGCAATGAGTGCTGAACCACTCGTTTGAAATCCTGTTGAGAGCGTTTCAATAAGGACATATGTCCCCGCTCCTGCAATCGCAGGAATCGCAAGAAGAAACGAAAACCGTGCAGCTGCATCGCGTGACAGTCCCAAAAATAACCCGGCGGTTATTGTCGCTCCTGAACGTGAAGTCCCTGGAATAAGAGCAATCGATTGAATCAGCCCAATAATAATTGCCTGCACCCAACTGACATGTTTTGCTTGTTTTACCACGAATCGTCTGGCGCGAAGTGCGCGATCAGCCGCCATAAGCAAAATTCCCCATACAATCAACATGACGGCCACCACTTGAATGGTGCGAATGCTATCAGTTGCATCTGACAAGAAAAATCCAAGAACAAACACAGGAATTGATGCCGCAATCAGCTTGCGCGCGAGTTGCTTTTCTACCGATGCATGATGTTTGAAGAAAGCCGACATCATTTCGTGAACATCGGAGCGAAAAACAAAAAGAATTGCCGCAAGCGTTGCAAGATGAATGATAACGTCAAAATCGTATGGCTGCAGATCCCAGCCAAACATTGCAGGTATTGCAATTAAATGTCCCGAGCTTGAAACGGGAAGAAATTCTGTAATACCTTGAACAATGCCGAGTATGATTGCTTCACCAACTCCCATATTACTCATCAAATTTAATAATCTTTCCGGCTACCACTTTCGCTGGCATTGATGCATTCGTTTTTATACGGGGTTCGCTTCTTTGTGGTGCTGAAGAAGTATGAAGAGTTGATTCATTCTGCTGACGGGCCTTTGGCATTCCTGCGGGATTCCCTTTGCTAGCGCTCGAACCCTTGGGTTCGGCTCCACCCTGCAATGAGCTATTCGTTTCGCTCGTTGTTTTGCTTCCTCGACGGCGACGCCTTCGACGTCGCTTATTCTGAGAAGTACCTTCGTTTGAAGTTGATGTGTTCTCTGTTGCGTTCAATCCACTCTCTTCATTTGACCCTGTTTTCTTACGATTCTCTGGTTTTTCATCCACCCTCTCTCCCCTCTTTTTCTCAGTTGTTATTTTAAGATCTGAGAGCGATCTTTCTTCTGGCTTTCGCTGTTCATTCTCAGGTTTTGGCATTACTGTATTCTGACGATCCTCTTGTTTCTCTTCGATCTTCAACGCGAATGCATCATGTTGCGTTACAGGTTTAGCATGTTCTTCTTCCCGTTTTATAGATGTACGCAGTTGCCGATCATCACTCTTCGCATAATCACGGTTTTCTTCAAGAGCTTGCGAGCCTACTTGCTCAGCGACGTCAACCATTTCTTTTACCGTAGGAGCTTTCTGTGCAGGTAGCTTCTGCGGCTCAGAAACCTCATGTTTATCGGCAACAATGCCCTGTTCTGGACGAATCTTGTCATGTGGTGTTTTCGGGGTAAGCGCACGTAATGAAACAGTCTCCTCTGAAACATGCGCAACAACATCGCCTTCTTTTACCTTTGGTGCTTCTGTGACAGCAATCTTTTGCTCGTCACGCCTCTTTGTTTCATTCTTCCCTTTTTTCTTCCCTTTTTTCCGCTCTTCTTTTATGAGCGGCATACAGTCTTCGCAATAAATCGGACGTGAACGATCGAGCTCAACAGGAAGCTGAAACTCTTTATTACAGCGCGTGCAATTGTAATCATGGCTGTACCTGGCCTTCTTTGCCAATTTTTTCTCATCTTTCACTTTTTGCATTTCCGCCTCTAAATCAACATCCTCCCCAAAGCCGCTCCATTTTGCGACCGTATCTTCGATTTCTGATCGATTCCCAGCATAACGAAGCCGTGACTGCTCAATCACCTTATCAGCGACGCCTGTCAGATGCCCGATAGGCGGAAGCGTTGCAGCAGAGAATGGCTGTGATGACACTCCGTCAATCATTAACTTCAAATAAATACTGAATTTTGGCAAATTGATGATATCTTCCGGCGTAAACCGAGGTTTGAATTCATCCTCCATGAAAATTGCGTCAGGAGAACCGACACGAAATGTGACCATGGTTCCAACGTTACCGAATACCGCATCGCGTACTTCTTCTGTAAGCTGCGCAATATACTGATGTGCCATAATCAGGTTTAATCGGTACTTTCGCGCCTCGGAGAGAATTGATGCGAACGATTCAACGGCAAAGTTTTGAAACTCGTCCACGAATAAATAAAAATCTTGACGTTCAGACTCAGGGATGTCAACGCGCTCCATGCCTGCCATCTGAATTTTCGTAATAATCATTCCACCAAGCAGTCGTGATGCATCCTCCCCTATACGTCCTTTTGAAAGGTTCACAATGAATATTTGCTGCCCGTCCATTATTTGACGAATATTGATCGTCGATTTTGGTTGAGCAACAATATTACGAATAATCGATGCTGAAAGAAATTGACCAACTTTGTTTTGAATAGGTGCAACAGCCTCTGAAGCAAATTTATCCGCGTATTGCGCAAACTCTTTGACCCAGAATTGCTTAACAATAGGATCTTTGACATTGAAGATGACTGCTTCACGATAGTCTTTATCTGAGAGCATACGATTAATCCCAAGTAGCGTTGTCCCAGGCGTATCAAGAAGCGCCAAAATCGTGTTATTGAGAATGTATTCCATCCGGGCAGACCATACATTTTCCCAAATCTTTTTAAACACGCCCATCATGCCGGCTGCCACAAGATGCTTCATTGAATCGTCAACTGATTCCAAAATATTAAACCCAACAGGATTATCAACATCTGCTGGGTTAAAATAGACAACATCATTAATGCGCCACGATGGGATAAAGTTCAAAAACTTCTCCGCCGTGTCACCGTGCGGGTCAATATAACAACAACCATGACCAGCATACATATCAGAGAGAAACATGTTCTCAAGGAGGGTTGATTTACCCATCCCTGTTTTTCCTATGACATACATATGCCGACGACGGTCATCGGTTTTTATCCCGAATTTCCGAAGTGCATTACGAAAATTTGTCTTCGCAAAATAGATGACATCATTTTCGTGATCATGTTCGTATTTCATTGCCATACTACTCGATTGGTTCATCGTCTAAGGAAAGCCCTGGAGGAAGCGGCGCAGGAGCTCCTGGCTTTGGCATAAATGCCTCATCTGCCGGCGCTGGCTCAACAATCGATGCAGGGACGGGTGCATAATCGTCAGGCGTTTTACCTGTTGGTGAGCTCACCGAAGGAACCGCAAGCGGTCTGCGCGGGCCAAAATCTCCATCATCTTTGGGCGACCGGACATGCAATGTCCCTGCGGAACGGTCAATATTCGGAAGATCGGGCACATCAACACCTGCAAAACTGAGCTCGCCAGGCGGCTCTGATTGTCTTGCGCCAGTTGCGCGCAACACCGGTGTACGTGCATCGGCAGCTGGAAAGTGCCAAAGTGTTGCGAGTTCTTCGGTATTTAAAATATACGGATTCGCCGCATGCGAAAATGAACGATTCTTATACCGCGTGACTAAATCTCTTTGTACGCCTGGCATTTGCCATTCTAGCCAAAAATAATCGTCATTCGGAGTAGAAGGACCATGAAACCCAAGCTCATTCATACTCAAATGGCTATACTGGCTAAACAATCCTTTTGACAAAGAAGCTGTTGGGCCTTTTTTGAACACCTCTTTGCGCGCAAGATACACAAAGCGAATCTTCGCAAGCCAGCCTATTTTCGAAATTTTCATGCTCACAGCCTCAACCTGCTCACGTTCCTGCGGAGTCATCTTGAATGTGGCAAAATCATCTGCCTTTGGTGCATCTGTCCCATTTCCAAACATTGTAAGCCCAACCGTTTGCTCCATAAGTCCATCGATCACCCAACCAAAATTATCTCCAATGATCCCTTTGCTGGCAGTCGGTGTATCAGGCTTTCCAAGCATCTTTTTAATGTAGGCCTCACCCGCTTTTGTCCAATCCTGCTCCACGAGCGGCATGGTAAGCAGCTGAATACAATAATACTCGCCTGGACCCATTTTCCCCATGGCTTCCAGAATAGTTAGGAGTGGGTCTTTAAAACGTTGATCTTTCTCACCTGCATGTTCAAAAAGAGGCCACGTTTTGATTGGAAGATAATTTTCACGCTTGGTTTTTACTTCCGATCCCCATACATCCCAATCTTCTGAAGGAAATTCTGTATTGAAATTTTCGGTATAATCTTTCGCTTGCTCGACAATTTGTGCTTCAGGATACTGTGCATACAGCCCCGCCTCAACCATATTTCGATATTTCTCTACCGTGCGGATATAGAAATGGATTTCCCCTTCCAAACTGACAATTTCAAAACTAAACCACGTTTGAAATTTTCCCTCTATCCACTGCTCTTTCCATGTATGTCCCGAACGACTTCCGGCAAGTGTCGCAAAAAAGTTCTCAATGCCTTTTGGAGTTTGTATCGCATCTTGCGGAACGAACACCTCAAGAAGGACCCATTTCATTTTGCTCGCATAAATGCCCTGCCGATTGTCCACCCAAATCTGCGAAAGCCCCCAGGCAATCACACCAAAAATAGGAATCCAGCCAACCGTAAAGACCCCTTGAGCGATAATGACCTCAGTGGGAGTTGATTCAAAATAATTGATGATGGCATCGAGAAAAGATGCGTTGCCTAGCGTCATTTCGTCTCAATTATAGCATGATTCTGCTATCGAAACGCGACGGCGGGTGCAAGTTCTTCTATATACGAAATTTTCTGTGCGGGTACAAGTTCGAGCATGCGCACACTTCGCGCAATTCTGCTCACCGATTCAAGCCTTGCGATTTCTGAATCTTGTTTAGAAACAGCACGGTCAAGCTGTTCAATACTCAATTCTAGTTCGCGAAATTGATATCCTTTCGCTGTCGCCCGATTAATCTCGGCAATATAACATACGCCAAATATCATGGTTGCAATAAAGAGACCGATATGACCTATACGCCAAAGGCGAACTCTTTGTTGCTTGACTACCTCCTTAAACATTTTCATATTTTCTTTACGATGCGTAATTTTGCGCTGCGAGCGCGACGATTTCTTTGTGTTTCCTGATACTGCGGCTTAATCACATGTTTATTTACCTTTTCAAGATCATGCCGTTTTATCACCAATTCTTTTACGAGCGCATCTTCAAGCGAATGAAACGTGATTATAGCCATTCTTCCACCGGGGATAAGCAAATCGGCCGCAGCGTAAATACCTTTTTCTATTTCTCCAAATTCATTATTGACGGCAATGCGAAGTGCTTGAAAAATACGCGTTGCCGGATGCGTTTTACCGCGGGATTTAATGGCACTTGCGACAATATCGGCGAGTTCGCTCGTCCGCGTTATACGATCCACACGACGCGCATCATGAATTGCTTTCGCAACGTCAGCTGACCGAGGTTCTTCTCCATAGGTACGAAACAGTGACGCCATATTTTCGCGACTCCAACCATTTACAATGTCAGCTGCGGTTAATTCTTGACGTAAGTCGTACCGCATATCAAGCGGTCCATCATTTTGAAATGAAAACCCTCTGCTTGCATCATCAACATGTGCGGAAGAATACCCAAGGTCAAAGAGAACTGCATCAACAGGTGCGTTCACAAATTCACACATTCGCGCAAAGGATTCATTAACCAATTGCACGTTATCGCCAAACACATCAAGTCGACGTTCCGTCATGGCAAGGTTGCGCATGTCCCTATCAAATCCGATGAGTGTGCCTTCCGGTTGAATGCGTTCCAGCATCGCTTTCGCATGCCCTCCAAGCCCAACCGTTGCGTCGACAATACGCATACCCGGCTGCAATGCAAGACCATCCAGCACTTCATGAAGAAGTACAGGCACATGGGTCATTTGTGTATCATAAACAGCCGTAGGACTCACACGATGTTGATTCTTGTTTGTTAGATACCGAGCTCTCCTAATTGCTCAGCAATAGATTCTGCGTCAGCTTCTGTTTTTGCGCGGTACGTATTCCACGCATCGTGATCCCAGAGCTCTAGACGCGAGTGTACACCGACAACCACCACCTCCTTCTGAAGGTTTGCGTAGTCTCGAAGATAATCTGGAATAATGCATCGTCCCTGTTTGTCCAAACTCACATCCATCGCGCCCGCAAGCATAAGCCGGGCGAATGCACGAGAATTTGCTGCCCCTAGGGGCAAACTCGCAAGTTTTTCTGAAAGCTTACCCCACTCCTCCAAAGGCAGCAGGAACAATGCTTTATCGAGACCTCTTGTCACTACGGCACCCTCCGCCAGTCGGTGGCGGAATTTCGATGGAATGGCGAGTCGCCCTTTCGCATCGAGATTATGATGATATTCGCCGATGAACATGTCGCTTGCTATTAAAAAAGGCAAGTGACGGAACCCTCACTCTCAGCCTTACGGATGAAAGAGATCTACCACAAATCGCATAGACGATTTCTGATAGGAGAAGTTTCCCGAAACTTGCTGGCACGGCGCTTTCGCGCACATAAGTCCCCACTTAGTGCCTCACACACCCACTCTACCCCACCGATTCCCCACCCGCAAGGAAAATATGGGGATAAGTGGGATTAGATTTCAGGTTGGAGGTGTCGGGTTGGGGGTTTCGCATTGTAGGGGGAATCGCCTTCGGCCCTCCCCTTTTTCAAGGGGGATCTGGAGGGGGTCTTTCGGATTCGATTCGCTGGATCCCTGCCTGCGCAGGGATGACGAAATACGCAAATTCTCAAACGAATGTGAGAGATCTATGCGTCACCCAGGGCTTGCCTGCTCGTCCGTAGCTCAAAGAGTGAGGCGTGACCCTGGGTCTACCGTATTCCGACAAGCGATGGATCCCTGCCTGCGCAGGGATGACGAAATACGCAAATTCTCGAACGAATGTGAGAAATCTGTTCGTACGAACGGGCCGAAGGCCCATATACCTCGAACCCACCACCTACAACCTGACCCCTGTCCTCTGGAACCTGTCATTTCCTAAACCCTACGCTCTATGCTAACCTCCTCACAATATGGAAGAACGACTCGAACAAATAGAAAAAGACCTCCAAAAAAGCCTCCCAGAAGCAAAGCGAATTATCGGGCTCTTGAATGAATATGCTGAGCTTCATCCATCATCATATATTCCATCAGACTATTTTTTTCTTCTGAACAATGCCGTTAATCAGGTTGCCTTTGAATTACTCCCCTACAAAGTAGAAAATAATCAGCTGAGTGTTTATCTTTTAAAACGGCAGGACGATGATCCTTTCTATGCATCAACATGGCATTTCCCTGGTGGTATTCAGCGGTACAATCAAACAAAAGAAGAGAGTCTCAATAACGTTTTTTCAGAGCTGGGACTAGAAATTCAACCCATTGATGTCCTTGACACAGTTGTTTCTACAACAAAAAATCGCCGTCGAGGTCCTTGTAACCATATTTTGATTGCATCTGATATGTCTGGATTGCAACCAAAAAATGGGACATGGTTTTCTGTGAATGATTTGCCGGATCAATTTTTAGATGAACATGTGCCATTTGTTGAGATCTTGAGTGCTAACGTCTCCGCTTCTTAAGCGTTTTCACCACATTCACATTTCGCTTGCGGCGGAGTTCGCGGTGATACTTCACCGCAAAGCGATGGGCTTCATCGCGCACTTTTTGAAAGGTTTCTTTCCCACGGAGGGCAATCGCTGCTAAATCGCTATTCGATCGGTCAAAAATCATGCGGTCTTGCTTTCGGTCGGCTCCTTTTGCCAGCCCTAAAATCGGCACTGAAACGCCAAGCTCATCGAGTACCGTCTGCACCCTATTCACCTGCGGCTTCCCACCATCAATCACCATGACCTCCGGAAGTGGCCACGCTTGCGGGTGAAGCTCGGCGCGGCGAAGACGACGACGTAACACTTCTTCCATCATGCCAACATCATTCGATCCGGTAACCGTCTTAATTTTAAACTTACGATAGTCTTTTTTACTTGGACGACCATCGACAAAAACTGTCATCACTCCAACAGCCGATGTTCCAGAAATATTACTGATGTCATAGGCTTCAATGCGACCATCAAGATCAATGCTCGAGCGGCTTGTATCTTCTGAAAATGGCAGCTCGACATCTTCTTTTGTAATGAGCGCAACATCACGAATATGTTCAAGCGCGAAGATTTTATTTCGAACCTCGGCTGCATGCTCGTATCGTTGATCTTTTGCCGCCGTTTCCATCTCTTTTTTCATCGAAGTCACAATCCGTGTCTTCTTCCCTTCAAAAAAAAGCATCAAGTCCTGGATGATTTTTTTGTACTCAGTGCGATCAATTTCACCCGTACAAACGCCAGGACAAATACGAATATGCCGGTAGAAGCATGGTCGTTTTTTCCCTGTCACCGACGGTGGATCGCATTCCGTCCAGGGAAAAATTTTCCTCAAATATTCCATCGATTTTTTGAGCGAATACCCACTCGTGAACGGACCATAAACCGCAATGAATTTTTCTTTCGTTCTTTTTGAAAGCGTTTTGGCGAATGGGTTCACGCCGAACTTTTTCAAATCGTGGCCACGAATATAAAGCGGTTTTGGGAACCCTTCATTCGTGAATGCAAGATAGAGGTAACTCTTATCATCGCGCATCAAAATATTGTATTTTGGCTTACGCGCTTTAATCTCATTTGCTTCAAGCACGAGCGCTTCAAGCACCGTCGGTGTTTCAATGTAATCAATACGAGCAATCTCCGCCACCAACTTCCCAATGCGATTATCATGCGCTTTATTGAAATACGATCCAACCCGTTTTTTGAGCGAAGTTGCCTTTCCTACGTAGAGGAGCGTCCCATCTTTAGCGTAATACAAGTACACTCCAGGTTCATCGGGAAGCGTATTGTTTTTGATTTCAATTAAAGATGGGATCATAAGGACTGCAAATTCTTTGGCAACCCGGTTACCATGTTATTTCAAATAAGGCCTTAGGTACTTCCCAGTATGGCTGGTCGTTGATTTGAGTGCAATCTCTTCTGGCGTTCCTTCCGCAACAATGGTTCCTCCTCCTGAACCACCCTCTGGTCCAAGATCAACAATCCAATCCGCTGTCTTAATAACGTCAAGGTTATGTTCAATAACAAGGATAGAATTCCCTTTATCGACAAGTTGATGCAACACTTCAAGAAGTTTACGTATATCTTCAAAATGGAGACCCGTTGTTGGCTCATCAAGTAAATATAACGTGCGACCAGTGCTTCGTTTCGCAAGCTCGGTGGCAAGCTTGACACGCTGTGCCTCCCCTCCTGAAAGTGTTGGCGCCGGCTGGCCTAGCTTCAAGTAACCAAGACCAACATCATTGAGCGTTTCGATTTTATTGTTGATTGACGGAATATCTTTGAAAAACTCCACCGCATATTCAACTGTCATCTCAAGCACATCGTAAATCGATTTATCCTTCCACATCACCTCAAGCGTCTCACGATTAAACCGCCGTCCCTTACAAACATCACATTCAACATAGACCGTTGGTAGGAAGTGCATTTCAATAGCATTTTGTCCATGTCCTTCACAATTCTCACATCGCCCCCCTGGACGATTGAAGCTAAAACGACCAGTTTTATATCCGCGAAAACGTGCTTCATCTGTCGAGGCAAATAGGTCGCGAATCGGTGTCCACGCCCCCGTATATGTTGCAGGATTTGAGCGGCTGCTTCGACCTATCGGCGACTGGTCCATCAAAATCATCTTGTCGATATACGATACCCCTCGCACTTCTTTATGCGCGCCCGGTTCAGCCTTTGTCCCACTCAATTTCTTCGCGATCGTTTTGTACAAAATATCGTGCATGAGCGTTGATTTTCCTGAACCAGATACACCTGTCACGCAAACGAAACGTCGAAGCGGAAATGAAGCGTTCACGTTTTTGAGATTATGCTCCGTTGCCCCAATAACTTCGATGACATCCTTTCCTGGCTTTCGACGCTCTTTCGGCACAGGTATTTTTGCATCTCCGCGCATATACGCGGCTGTCTTCGAAGTCTCATGCGCAAAAATCGCCGGAACTTCGCCTGCGGCAATGACAGATCCTCCATGTACTCCCGCACCAGGACCAATTTCAATCATATAGTCGCTCCGGCGAATAGTATCTTCATCATGCTCAACGACAAGTACGGTATTTCCTAAATCACGCAATCCTTCAAGCGTCTTAATAAGCTGATCATTATCCCTTTGATGCAGCCCAATGGTCGGCTCGTCAAGGACATATAACGCCCCAACAAGCCGCGATCCAACTTGTGAAGCGAGCCGAATGCGCTGTGCCTCACCACCAGAAAGCGATCCAGCTTTTCGATCAAGCGTCAAATAGTGTAACCCAACATCGAGCAAAAATGTGAGTCTATGCTCGATTTCTTTCAGAATCGTTCCGGCAATTTCCTGCTGACGTTCGGAAAGTTCAACATCTAAAATATACGACGTTGCCCCCTGAATGGTCTCGCTGACGAGATCAACAATATTCTTATCGCCTATTTTGACAGCAAGAGCTTCTTTGCGAAGACGTTTACCTTCACAGACACCACAAATCGTTTCAGAAAAGAGTTCTTCGGTTCCAAGACCCGTACAGGCTTTGCAGTATCCATAAGGACTATTAAACGAAAAAAGTCGAGGCTCAATTTCTGGAAATGAAAACCCGCAAGAAACACAGCTAAATTTTGTTGAGAATAACCGTTCATCGCCATGTGGAAAGACGATTTGTGCAATGTCACCACCCCGATCAACAGCCGTTTCAAGTGCCTCAGATAGTCGTTGCAATGCATCTTTATTTGCATCACGTAGCGCCGTCGCGGGGATGGTATCAATAACAACTTCAATTGTGTGCTGCTTGTAGCGCGAAAGCTCAATTTTTTCACTGAGTCGATACATGGTGCCGTTTACGCGTACTTTGGCAAAGCCAGAATTATACAAATCGTAAAGCAATTGGTAATAATTCCCTTTTCTACCGCGCACAATTGGCGCGAGAATAGTCACCCCTTCTTTTTCAACAGACGGATATTTTGCAAGCTGCGCCAGAATTTGATCGACAATTTCGTCAATGCTAAGGCGTTCAATCTTCTCTCCACAATCAGGACAATGGGGAATACCAATGCGGGCGTAGAGCACGCGAAGATAATCGTAAATCTCGGTCACCGTCGCAACGGTTGAGCGTGGGTTGCGAGAATGGGCTTTTTGATCTATCGATATAGCTGGCGAGAGTCCATCAATTTCATCGACATCAGGTTTTTGCATTTGACCCAAAAATTGTCGTGCGTATGCGGAAAGCGATTCAATATAACGGCGCTGTCCCTCTGCAAAAATCGTATCAAAAGCAAGAGAGGACTTTCCTGAACCAGAAACCCCTGTAATACAAACAAGCTTATCGCGAGGAATTTCAAGACTAATATTTTTAAGATTGTGTTCTTTTGCACCTTTGATTGTGATGTTCTTTTTCATACACATGTATATTTGATCGAATACTAGCAATATTTTACGATGGTAAGGCAGGAGGTTGCGTGACCAATGGCAAGTGAGCGACTTCGGTGTGGATATGGAGGACTGCGGGCACCTGTACGGCCTCCACCGTTCAAGTTCCCATCCGCCTTCACACCAACGAAGCCGTCACAACCGGCTCGCCCCGCAGGGGGTGTGCCGCGGGAACCGCTGACGTGGTCCCCAGTCGTAGCCGACGCCTAGCACAGTGTGCAAAGCAACGGAGACACTCGCAATGCTTATACGCGCTTTCGCAGGTAGAGTATCGCAAACCGGAGTTCAAGCTCCCAGGAGCTTCAAGCCGCGACGCATGGCCCTTCGCTCAACGATCGCGTGCATAAGTCTTGCAAAGCGTCAGTCCCGCATCTCAAACCTGCAAACATCGCCGCGGTCGCGGTCGAGGGCATTCCGAAAGGTTAGCTCTCGGCCGCGGCCATTTCTATTTTGCGCTATTCATACTCTTCAGCTCCTTCTCAAGCTCGTCAATTTCATCACGAAGCAATGCAGCCGTTTCAAAGTTCAAATTCGCCGCCGCCTTTTTCATCTCGCGTTGCTTCTCTTTGATCACCACCTTCAGCTCGTGCGGTTCTGCTTTCAGCTCGAGCTTCAGAATATTTTTTGTATCATTTTCATCCGTTTTCGATCCCATCATTTCACGAATGTCGTGTATCTCGCGTTTTATTGACATTGGCGTAATCCCATGCTGTTCATTATGCGATACTTGAATGTTCCGGCGACGATCGGTTTCTTTGATTGCACGCTTCAGCGAACCCGTCATAACATCAGCATAAAGAATCACTTGCCCATTAATATGACGTGCAGCTCGTCCAATGGTCTGTACAAGCGATGTTTCTGAGCGCAAAAAACCTTCTTTGTCGGCATCAAGAATTGCAACAAGAGAAACTTCCGGGAGATCAAGTCCCTCACGAAGAAGGTTCACCCCAACAATGACATCGTAAACACCCTTTCGTAAGTCGGAAAGAATTTCTATGCGCTCAATAGTTTTGATGTCAGAATGAATATACTGCACCGAGATGCCAAGATCATCAAGGAATTTCGTGAGGTCTTCGGCCATTTTTTTTGTAAGCGTTGTCACTAGCACACGCTCCCCACGTTGTATTCGCTCCTGTATACGCGGAATGAGGTCGTCAACCTGTCCCGGTATGCCGTCGACTTCCGTAACGGGATGAATCACAATTTCGGGGTCTACAAGACCTGTTGGGCGCACAATCTGCTCAACAATTTGATTTGACGCATCAAGTTCGTAATCAGCAGGCGTTGCGGAAACATACAATGTCTGACCTGTCACCCGTTCGAATTCATTATAGGTAAGCGGACGATTGTCTTTCGCAGATGGAAGGCGAAATCCATGATCAACAAGTGTTTGCTTACGAGCCTGATCGCCGTTATACATCGCGCGAACCTGCGGCACGGTCACATGTGATTCATCAATAATCGTCAAAAAATCCTCTGGGAAATACGACATGAGCGTATGTCCCGGCTCACCAGCATTACGTCCTTCAAAATGCCTGGAATAATTTTCAATGCCATTACAATACCCAATACTCCTAATCATTTCGAGGTCATAACGCGTTCTTCGCTTCAGCCGCTCATACTCAAGAACCTTCCCTTCTTTCTCAAGTTCCTTCAGTCGCTCATCGAGCTCCCACTCAATTGACTGTAAGGCTTTCTCAACCTTATCTGATCCAATGACATAATGCTTGGCAGGAAAGATCCAAATATCATTAAGTGTATCGAGTACACGCCGCGTTACAGGATCGAGTTTGAAGATTTCAACAAGTATTCCCTCTTCAAAAACCAGACGATACATGGCAATTTCTCCCCCACCGTCTCCTGAGCGCCCGGACATAGGAATAATTTCGATGACATCGCCCCGCGCGCGGAATTGACCGCGCTGTACCGCGCCTTGGTTTCGTTCGAAATACATCTCAATCAGCCGACGAATAAAGTCCGCGCGGTCTATGCGATCACCGACTTTGCCATAAAACACCGTATTCTCGTACTCCTTCGGTGAACCAAGGCCATAAATACACGAAACCGAAGCGACAATAATCACATCACGGCGCGAAAGTAGGGCCTGAGTAGCTGCATGGCGAAGCCGATCAATTTCCTCATTAATTTGCGCCTCTTTTTCAATATACGTATCAGACCGCGGCATATACGCTTCCGGCTGATAGTAGTCATAATACGAGACGAAATACTCAACGGCACTATCGGGAAAAAACTGCCGAAATTCATTACAAAGCTGCGCGGCAAGTGTTTTATTATGGGCAATCACAAGCGTTGGCCGCTGCACTTGTTGAATGACATTTGCCATCGTAAATGTTTTCCCAGAACCTGTTACACCAATTAATGTCTGTTTTTCGTACCCGCGACTCAAACCATCCACAAGCCCTTCGATGGCTTTTGGCTGATCTCCTGCAGGTGCATATGGCGCTTTAAGTGTGAATTTCATAAACACGAATAGTTCCCGAACCTTGCCTTATATAGCAGTACTATACGCGATTCGGGATCTGGTTTGTTCGGTTTGTGTTCAGTGTATCAGAGTTAAAAAATGGTGCAAGCCTTGGGTGGATAAATAATCGCGTATTGACGAACTGCCCATTTGGAGATAAAACATTAACCTGTTCATTCCCTACATGGAGCTCACATGTCTCCTAAAGAATTTGACCCGTCGGCGCTTTGGAAGCGGATCTGCACGCTCTTCAATCCAGGTCGCCTGATCTACGTTCGCTTAAGTCGACACGATGGTACGGTTACTGTCTACCAGCCAGAGAAGCCTGATCGAGTTATCAATGTCACCGACATATTGTCGCCAGCGAAACAGAGCACAAGCAACATCGTAAGGTTTCTTCATACCTACTTGTGCCTCAAGCATGCTGTACGTTCGTCTGATGAGCTAGATATCGCCTTTCGTGCGATTCTCTCCGCCGACCGCCAATACCTGCACTTAGCATCTCGATTTGTGGACTGCACGAGTAAAACCGATCAGCTCGCTTGCCGACCTGTTTCTCGCACTGAAGCAGATGATGCGGCAATCCTCGTCGTCTTCGTAACATTACGAAAGACGAGAGCCCCCCAAGCCACTTAACGCGCGGGGGGTCTTTCATTTGTTAGCAGACGTTGAACATGTTGGAATCGTTGAAAGCGTTAAATACGTTGGTTTCGAACAGATCTCTCACATTCGTTCAAGAATTAACAAGATTGTGAGCAAGCGAATACGGTTTTTACCGATTCCAACATGCGAACAAAGTGTGCGATCCAACCTTTATTCTCTAGAGAGCAATTCTTCTAGCACATCAATCGTCCCCGCAGGCACCTTCGTACGCCACGCATAGTCTCGCGCCTCAATAAGAGCACGAATTTCATTACTATCATGCCCGGGTACAGGCGAAATTTTTTGCGTCATTTGGCCCGCTTCTTCAAATATCGTCAGGTCTTCTTCCCGTCCCGACCAAAACACCGCATCTTCTGGCCAATCTGCCGCTTCAAGGAGCTTATCGACCCACTCCTCATGATCATCACAATTTTGCACCACTTTAATATGTGCATCCGCGATATCTGCTGCAAGGAGTCCGGCTCCAATCATTTCACGTACCTGTTCTGCATTGAATACCTGCACATCTTCATTCTTGCAAATCACAATCACCACCTTTTCGCAAGCACGCATCATGCCTTGAATAACCATTAAATGACCAGTATGAAATGGTTGAAATGTTCCTGGAAAAATACCTGTCGGCATAGGGTAATTCGTTAGGTGTTAACTGTGAGAGATCTATTCTTAACCAACGCGAGAGTGTCATCAACGCTTCCAATGAGGAGCAATGCACCCTTCCTATATTCTACCGTCTCCTTTCCAAGCGCTAAGTGCATGACGTGCGGCCATCGGGAGCGCAGCGTGAACTGTCATTTCGTGAATTTGCATAGGAGGAATATCGAGATGCGTTAGCTCGATTGTACCAGCCTGAGACTCCTGTAATTTCGACAAATACCCAATATCATGTGGATCAATCCCCATGAGCGACGCTGCAACGGCATCGACAGCAATGGCATCGAACCCAGCAAGCGTCACACCAAGTTGCAACACTGTTCCGTCGATTGGCCCCTCGCCCTCCATGATTTGCTGACCATCAACCAGCGAAAAATGTATCGGAATAAGCTGATACAATTTTGCCATCAATTCGTGCTGCTCTGCCGGTGCAAGCATGGCAATAAATGGCCAACGTGCATACACACGTCCCTCTACACTATTTCGATGCGGCACAATCCACGTTCCATAGACCCAATTTTTTATCGAAAGCGAGGTACCATGATCGGTATCAACCTTCATACCCTGTACGGAGATGCGCACATCGGCATCTGTGGCAAGTTTTGACTGTCTGACAACCACGTTTTGCCCGCTAGAAAGTGTAATCGTTTGCTCTACCGTTTCATCATCTTGCAAATCAACAAGCTGCACCCCCGGATACTCCTCGAGCAATTGCGCGTACCCGTAGTGCTCAAGGGCTCGTTTTGTTGATGTATACGAAGCATCCCCGATGAAAATGTTTGCCGGCGAATGCATATGCAGGACATCTAATATGCCCCGGACGGTATCAATGTGTGTTACCGCTTTTTCATTTGCGTGATGAACCAAATTCACTTTAAGCAAAATCGTTTTTGCCGATTTTGTCTTTTCGATAAGTTCATCAGAAAACTCCTCAAGCGCCAGTTTCGATGCTGTTCGTCTATTCGTTTCTTCAATGACGGCTACTTTTGTTCTTTGCATGGGTAAAGATTAGCATAATGAAGAGTTTTGGGTATAGGGGTGTGGATTTAGGGAATATTAGCTTCGCTCCCGCGTGCAAGCACGCTCCGCTCGCCAGGATCCCTGTCCGTTTGATTTAAACAAAAGGATATGACCTCACTCCTTTGAGCAAGCTCAACCGTTCGGCCGGATCCCTGTATACCGGACATGCGAGGGATATTGGCTTCGCTCCCGCGTGCAAGCACGCTCCGCTCGCCAGGATCCCTGTCCGGTTTTCCTTCGGAAAACAGCACCTTCGGTGCTTGAACCAAGAAAAATACACCGGTTGTGCCGATGTATTTTTCTTGGTTCCCGGACAGGGATTCGAACCCCGATTCTCAGGACCAAAACCTGATGTCCTGCCTTTAGACGATCCGGGAGTAATATGAGCGTCGTGACATGGAATCAATGTCGTTATCGAACGCTCGGTCTAGATCTGCTTACAAATCTTCCGAATTAGAATGAATCTGTGGCAAGATCATACGAAAAAACGGTCTCGTTGTCAATGCAGAACAAGTACATCAACACGATCCAGAACAGCCGCATATTACCGTCGCCATAATTCACGGGCGTCAAAAAGAGGGTCGCCGCAAATCTGAGCCGCCGCATGAGGTGAGCGATGCAATCCTACTTCCCTCCTAAGTCTTTTTTGAGCATCTCGAGTGCCTGTTTCGCATGTTCACGCCCGCCGAGCCCAAACGAAAGTCCGCCCGCAAGCGCGACCATCGCGATGAATCCTGTGAAAAGCACTTGAATGAGCGATTCAGCAATACCTAATTGCACAAGCGCAGCCATAAAGCTAAATACAATCACTGCCCACTTAGCGAGCCCTGAAATAAATCCCACACTTCGTACTTTGGTTGCATCCATTGCTCCTTGAATGACATCATGAACGAAATTTGCAAGCACCATTCCAACAAGCAAGATTACAACAGAAATGACAACATTCGGGATATAACTGACAACATCGTTCAAAAAGATCGTTACCTGCTCCCACTGCAAAATGTCAGCTGCTCCAATAAGAGCAAAAATGATAATGAACCATTTAATCAACCAGCCAAAAAAGTGAGCGACATCGAGTTTAATAGACACCTTTTCAAAAAAATGAATGACCTCGATTTTTTCAAGCAACTCATTTACCTTGAGCGCCGTTATAATGCGAACAATCGCCGCCTGCAAAATCATACCGATTAATATTCCAAGTAGCAGAACAACAAAAGCCATCACAAGCTGCGGTAAAAAAAGTGTGATATCTGCCCAAAGCTCTACGAATGCTGAGCGGAGCGTTTCAATGGATTGATCAATGGTTGTATCATTCATAAATTGGGTATTAGGTTTAGGTGCTTGGGATGACAAGTCATCGATTCTTTCAATTGTTTACCGCTTACGCCCCAGCGCATCCTTTTTTGATGCTGTTACCTTTGGGGCGCTTGAATACGCCGGCAAAATAATCGTTCCTGTATATACTACCGCCAATCTGTCTAATTGGTCGATAGCATGTTGATCCGAAAGCTCCAGTGGCTTTTCGAGCGTATAAATTTTCATCTCTAGGAAGGTTCGCCAAGTATTCGCGATTGTGAGCACGCTTCTCAGTGCCGTGGGCGACCCTGGACCTGTCACAAGATACAATGCGTCAACAGCATGCTTTGATACACCTACCTGAGACACGTAGGCATCAATAGCGCCGAGCCATGTTTCAGGTGCGCCTTTGTGAACATGGAGAGTTTGTGTCTCTACATTCGCCAAAATAAGCTGCTGAATGTCCTGCCCGTTTATATACAATTTCACAGACGTTGATCGAGTTCGTTATGAAGAACAATTTTTTCTGCACCTAATAGCTCACCTAAAAATCGATCTTGAACCTCCGTTCGATAGCGATACTCCTCGCGTGGCATGAAGGTGTAATTCACCTCACGGCCAATATCTTTTTCAAATCCTTCCATGATTTCTGCCAACAATTCAGTATTGATTTCACCCACCACCAACAAATCAGACGGCAAATTTTTCTTATCCACAAATCGACCTGTAAGGAACACAAGATCAATTTTTCCAACACCGGTGAGTTTTTCTAACAACGTACGATTCATGAGCACCGTTGCCTTTTTCATAATACTGCGCAATTCGACAAAAAACAGAAAATGCTTATTTGCGCGATAGTATTTCTTCGCGGCCCCTTTTTTATCGGGCTTTTCCCCTTTAACAATCGCTCCATCTACTTCATCGATAATCCCAATATCAATGAGATTTTTTAACTCACGTCGCACCGAGTTCAATTGTGCATCTATGCGGCGAGTGACCTCGCGAACATAGAATGCACGGTCTGGAGACTCCAAAAAGAGACTCAATAACCGACTTCGAGTTTTTGACCCAAAAAGCTGCTCAATACGGAAATCGGGGGCATTTGGCCGTAAATCCGTGATTTGCGTTGTTACTTCTGGTAAAGTGGCTTGTACTTGCATAGAATAATCGCTAACCCCTGAGTTATCATTACATTTAGTGTAGAATGACCGTGCGAATTCGTAAAGAGATGATGAAGAATTCGGAACTATTTTTTAAGGCATCAAGCACCAGTCCCCCAGGTGAGAATAGGCTCACAAGGGCAATTCTGCTTCAAAGTCGCAGCCACCCGGTGCGTGTTTTTGGCGTGATGCGCTTTCTTGGAAAAGCCACGAAAGGAAAGGCAGCCGTAGTAAAAGCTATTGAAGATGCTCTTCAGCAATTTTTTGACGATTTACTTCTTGAGGGGAATCGTATGAGAAAGTTCGAGCATATGCTCGGTGAGCTGAATAAACAGATACAGGACATAGCGAGCACGCAGACATTACCCTCCGCTGATACTGATATGGTCATTGGATTTTCTGACGAAGGACAAGTCTTTGCCACCGGAACAGGGAGATTGCAAGCGCTCTTTATGCACAAAACAGCCGCGGAGCGATATACGCTCTATGAACTTGGCCAGCAATTTCCTGAACTCCCTGAGTGGACAAAATGTTTCTCCGTGATTTTAGATGGAGAGTGGCATGCAAGCGATATTTTTTATATTGCTCCACGTATTCCTATTCGATATCTATCAAATGAGAGTCTCCAAGAAACCCTTGTGACATTACAGCCAGCTGGTGCGCTTAAGCGGATTGAGCAATTTCTTCCGGCAACAATGGATTTCGGATCAATTTGTCTAAAAGCATTACAGCCGACAGCCATCCATAGTCCAAAAAAATTGAATCCCATTGCCTCGATTAAGGAATTAGCGGGAACAAAAGAAACCACTGCTGGACTTCTTGGCGAAACCTCATTACGGCCAAGTGTACTTTACACAGCATTGCTCGAGATGCTCAAAAAGCCAGGCACAAGTGGCCCAAGCGCTATTTTACGCCGCGGCGTATTTCTTGCAACAAAAGGGATTGGCTTTTTCATTTCAATCCTGTTTGAAACCATAAAAGTGCTCGTAGGAGTTGCAGAGTCAATGGGAAAATGGGCCTTCCGCCAATACACCAAACGTCACTCACATAAAGCTCGTATTGATAAAACGAAAGCCCGCATACAAGATACCGCACGTGCGATTCGCCACATGCCGGTATCGACCCGATACGCAATTGCAACATTTTTGATCTTGATTATTGCTGCAAGCTTCGGGTTTCGTATGAAGGCAAACAATGCTGCCCGATTTGCTGAACGGGAACGTATTCAAACACAGCTCACCTTTGCACGTGAGCGTATGCAGTCCGCAGAAGCAAGTCTTATTTACGGAGACGATAACCAAGCAAATACACTCCTTACCGAGGCATTACTTGCGCTAGATGGTATATCGCCAGCCGATGAAAGTTTGCAGTCAGAGAAAAATGAGCTCGAGGGACGTTTACGCAATATTTCAAACAGCGCCAAAGGTATTACCACCATCGAGCTCGCAGCGATTGGGTCACTAGACGCAGCACATGGTCTCGTACGTGCGATTGCAACACAAACAGGAACACCGTCCGTCATAACCGCCTCAGGCGCCGTGTATGCGCTAAATAGTCTTAATGATCGGTTTGAGCTGCAATACGAATCAACGATTCCAAATGCGGTAAGTTTCCTTGAATCAACAAGCGATGTACTGATTATCGATGATACGCAACAGCTCTATATGCGCGTAAATGATACGACCATCCCTATAACAAGTGGAACGAATCGTCTCCCAAGTGCTGATGGCATGGAGCTTTATGGAGATAATTTATACGTGCTGACCTCGGAGCAAGGGCAAATTTATAAAATGCGACCTCAAGGTAATGGCTATGAAGCAGGGACACTTTGGATTACATCGAGTACCACAGAAACACGCGGCGCTGTCTCGCTTGCCATCGATTCCGACATTTATGTTTTGATGCCGAATGAACTTCTGCGCTTCCGTTCTGGTCGTGAGCAAGGTTTTGAGACTGAAACGCTTGATCCGCCGCTTACAGCTGCGGTGCAGGTTTGGACGAATATTGATAGCAGCTATTTATATGTGCTCGAGCCTTCCGAGAAGCGTATTATCGTTTTCAATAAAGATGGGTCGATTGAGCGACAATATGTAAGCGACGCTCTTGAAGGCGCGATTGGATTCAGCGTCAATGAATCCCGCGCACGCATGTACGTGACAACAGAAACCGATTTCTTCCAATTCACGCCAGAGCATTTAGTGCCTTAGAGGTATCGGACAGCAAGTAGGTAGTGGCTTTTGGTATGTTATTGCGAGAAACGATTGGGTATACAGCGCCCACGATGAAACGGTAACTTGCCGGTGCCTCGATTCGCCTCCGAAGCTCATCGAGCATCGGGGGCTTTCGTGTTTATAGGTAACTCGGTTACCGTTTCCAAATTTGGGGATAAATGCGAGCGCTAGCCAAAAAATACTCTATACTACATGCATAATTTGCTAACGTACTATTATGAAGGGAGGGAATAATTCGCTACACATGCTCGCATTTCTCCTCGTTATTGTCGGCGGACTTAACTGGGGTCTTTACGGTGCCTTCAATTTTAATCTCGTGGAAGCTATTTTTGGGGGCATGCCTTGGCTTGAATCGTTCATTTATATTCTTGTTGGACTTGCAGCCATTTACAAGCTGCTCACTCATGGGAAGCACTGCAAGAGCTGTAAGATGGGATAACATCCCCAAAAAACATCTTACACAAATAAAAAAGAGGCTCTTGCGAGTCTCTTTTTTATTTGAAACTATTTAATCGTTACTGACGCTCCAGCTTCTTCAAGCTGTTTCTTCAGCTCTTCAGCCTCTTCCTTTGAAGCACCTTCCTTTACCATGGTTGGAGCACCATCGACCATGTCTTTTGCTTCCTTAAGACCTTGTCCTGTAATGGCACGTACAGCCTTGATCACATTGATCTTGCTGTCTCCTGCAGCAGTAAGTTCAACATCGAATGTTGACTTTTCTTCTTCTTCTGCACCTGCAGCACCTGGAGCAGCAGCCATCATCATTGCTGGAGCAGCTGCGCTCACGCCAAATTTATCTTCAAGTACTTTTACAAGTTCTGAAAGATCGATAACAGACATCTTTTCGATCTCTTCTACGAGGGCCTTGAACTTTTCAGGGACCTCAACAATCTTTGTTTCTTCTGACATAGGATTGATTATGATTTATGGGTTTTGATTAGTGAACTCGGCTAATTGCTAACAGCTATTAAGCCTCTTTTTGATCACGGATCGCGCCAAGCGCGGTAACAAGTCCACGCAAATTTCCTGCAAGAACGTTCACGAATCCAGAAACTGGAGCGTTGATCGATCCAACTAGCTGTGCGTAGAGCTGCTCCTTCGATGGAAGAGCCGCGAGCTTATTCACTTCATCGGCACTGATTGCCTTTCCTTCGAGTACACCTGCAACGGCGGTAAGCACATCATTGTTTGCTGTACCGAACTCTTTTACAAGTTTTGCCGCAGATACTTCATCGTCCATTGAGAAGGCAGTAAGGATTGAGCCTTGAAGCACTTTTGCATCGAAATCTTCAATGCCAGCTTCCTTCGCAGCGATTGCAAGAAGGGTCTTCTTTGCAACCATCACCTCTACACCTTGCTCTTTGGCCTTTTGACGAAGCTCGTCAGATTGAGGCATGGTCAGTCCCGATACTTGAGCAAATGCCGCTGCTTTCATTGAACCGAATTTCTCGGTCAGAGATGAAGCGATTTCTGCTTTTTGCGCTCGGGATTTTGCCATAAGCGTTTATTAATGAGTCACCAAAATGGCAACTTCTTTTTAAGTAAGGGTCGATTTATAAATAAAACGACCTCCGGTCTAAAAACCGCAGGCGGATGCCAGCTTCCAGAACATTCTGGAGTGAACCTCGGCAAGACTTACCCCATGCGGGAACTTGCGTTCTTCGGTTTCAGACGGTGGAAGAATATCACGAGAGGCTAAAAATGTCAAGAAATCGTACAGGTTTCAGTTTTCAGGTGTCAGATAACGTGGCTGTTCTGTAACCTGTTACCTGTGAGCTGAAACCTGAATCCCCTTGCCCTCTCATGGTAATCATGGCACGCTTTATATGATCGCAATCCGGCGGTTACGTTAAAAATCAGGCCCTGGAGGCCAATGGCAAATTCTTAGGAGGAAGCCGTGCAGTTCATTCTCATCGAAACAAGATATAACCTATTACTACAGGCCGTCCGTCAGAACGGTGTTGTGCGAGGCACACTCGTTCTACTGAACGAAGATCAGATCTTCAGCAGCCGTACACGAACATTCATTCTTAATCACTCTCTCGGGTGGACAACGAATGAAGACCTCGTGCGCATTCTGCTGCGGGCACATGCCCAATGCTCTGTAGCTATGTAAGCTCTCCGTCCCCCTCGGCCTCTGCCGGGGGTGTACTCTTTTATATCGTTAATTTATACAGAAGCCCTTCTCTGCCCTTGACATAAATATGAAAACACGCTAATCTTTCGTCGGGCAGGCAAGCCTACAAAAAAAACCTCCCTCCCTCCCCCGCGTATGAGAATGCGCGGGGCCCTTTTTTTATTATAGACAGGTAAACGTCAAGCAATAGATCTAAACCACTCTGGCTGATGGTAGTCCGGTACTCTCCCTGGCACCTCGAACGCAGCCAGATAACGACGATTTTCGCTCGAACCATGAATAGCGTAAGCATTTCCTATCCATGGCGCTTTTGGTAGCCAAATGAGCGGCACGTTTGCTTTACCCATCCATCGATTACCCTCAATCTTTGCCTCATATTTTACAAATGGAATTGGGTCGCCACTGCGCTCGCGCACCCCATCAAATTTCAGAAAGAGATAGTGCCCATGCGGACCAAATTCAAACTCAACATACTGTTCCCGCGCTTCTTGATTCGCCAAAAACAACTCCACTACTTCAAACTCCCAAAGCCCGTCCATTGACCCTGCCTGTGCAGCAGGAGCCGGATCGTTGTGAAAAGGCGCGTCGATACGAATTTCAAGATTTATCTCGGTCAGATTCAGTTCGATCGAAACATGCTCGTCTTGCTCAATAGGCACACCGTCCCAGGTTTTGTGTATTTTGATGGTCATGAAAGAATTGTTCCCTTGAAGTCCTCCCCTTCAATAAGTCCACGGATATTCTCTAAGTCATCTCCATTTACAATCGCGACGGAAATCCCCTCTTCATCACAAAGCTTAGATGCAATAGGGTCAAATGGCGCCGACATTCCCGGATCCCATTCTTCACCCACCATTGTTCGATACTCTTCCCAGCTCATAACTTCTCGTTTTTCTGCATGAGGATTTTTCCGCGGATCGTCGGTATACACGTAATCAATATTTGATGCATTGATGACCATTCCCGTATCAAGATTTTTTGCCATCACGCTTGCTACATAATCAGTTGACCATCCTGGCTTCCATCCAGCCGCTATAAGTACATCGCCATCCCACTCCTCTGGTATATGATGCGGATTCTTAATCACAACCGAATGTGCAATGTCTCTCAAAATGGTTCGCACCAGATGTCCATTCAGGCGTGTTGAGTGAATCCCGAGCCAGTCTAAATCTTCCGGATGCAGCGAATCAACCACCTCACTCGCAGCAGAAATATAGTGACGCGCTGTTTTTCCTCCTCCACAGACCAAAATCAATCGCTTCCCCGAATTCACAACTTGCTCAGAGAATAGTTTTAAAGCCGAAAGAAACTTCACGCTTGGTCCCCCATTTGGCACAATCATTGATCCTCCGATAGATATTATCACTGTCTTCATACATTTCCTGTTTATAAAAAAAGAAGGCTTTCGCCTTCCCTCTACCTGTTTACATGGGGTTTCTGTTTTTTAAGCATGGCATTTGTGAGCACACTTGTTGCCCAGAGAATAATGGCTGCAGCGAGCGCCGGCACAAACCCATCGACGGTAAATCCTTCTAGGAATGTGCTTGCAACCCAGAGAATGAGTGCGTTTATCGCAAGCACAGATAGTCCGAGCGTAAGAACAGTAATCGGCAGTGTTAACACGATTAGCAGCGGACGGACAATCGCATTCAAAAGCCCAACCACGAGGGCAACAATGAGGGCAAAGTAGAAGCTCTCCACAACGAAACCAGGAATGATCTGCGTTATTGCGAGAAGCGCCGCGCTATTGATAATCCATCTTGCAAATATTCGCATAATTGACGTCAGGATAGCAACTCACACAATAGGCGTCAACTATGATTCATCATCCGTAATCTGTTGAAACTCCGCCTTGAGCTCGGTAACTTTGTGCTCAACTTCCGCAAGCTTTTTTTTACAGATTTGCGCGAGTTTAAGACCGCGTTCGAATTTCTTAATGCCTTCATCAAGATCAACATCTTCACGTTCGAACCACTCCGTCAGCTCTTCAAGTTCTTGAAAGGCTGCAGAAAAATTTGGGGATGTTTTTGGCATAGGATATAAAGGAAGAATTTAGTGATTAGGATTGGATCTTTGATTTCCACTACAACAATTGCTCTTGCGCTCGCCGTCCTGTCACGGCTTCGATTTCTCCTCCAGCGAGCTGAATCCGTATATCGGCTCCGTCTGAAATAGCTACAGGGTCTGTGACGATATCTGATCCTTTGCGGACGATGGCAAAACCACGGCGAAGTGTATGCTGTACGTCAAAACTTGAGAACAGGCGCATGAGTGCCTCGGTCTTTGCCTTCCTATACTGCCACAGCGCATCGAACCTGGCGAGTAACGATTTTTCCCGCGCTTCAATATGCGTGCGCGTTTGAATGAGGCTGAGACGAAATCGATCAAAGGCATAAACAAAGCGCTCAATGGTCATTCGTAGCGTATGCATGCGTTCTGAAATGAACCGCTCTAAAATCATTCTCGTGCGATCGATGCTTCGCTGCCGACGTGTGAGTTCAAAACGCAACTGATCCTCCATGCGTCGCACCGACATGTAAAGCTCACGGTGAATATCTTCCTTATCTGGCACCACACGCTCTGCGGCATTACTTGGCGTCGATGCACGAACATCTGCGACAAAGTCGGCCAATGATTCATCACGTTCATGTCCTACCCCAACGACGACTGGAATTTTTGAAGTAAAAATAGCGCGCGCAACTTGCTCGTTATTGAAGGCATGTAAGTCTTCGAGTGAACCCCCTCCACGCGTAAGCACAATGACGTCTGGTCGATTCGCTTCATTGAGGTGATTGAAACGCTCGAACGCCCCAAGAATATCATTTACAGCATGCTGACCCTGCACATGCACATGTGCGTGTACAACCTCAACCCCGCTCCAACGATTCGTCAAAATGCGCATGAAATCGCCATACGCCGCTGCCTCACGCGAGGTGATGAGACCGATTTTTGCCGGAAAGCGTGGAATAGAACGTTTACGCGCACCATCAAATAATCCTTCACTGTCCAGTTTTTCTTTCAGAAGAGCATACGCCTTTGCAAGCGCTCCCTCCCCCACAAGCTCAATTGTCTTAACTGTAAGTGAAAATTTTCCAAATCGTTCATACACCTTTGCTTGCCCCATCACCTCAACCTTCATCCCTGCATCGAGTGGAATGTGAACGGAATATGTCGTCGTAAAACAGGAAATCTTTACATCTTTGTCTTCGTCTTTCAAGTCAAAATTAATCCACTTTCCTTGGCTCACCCTGTATTCAACAATCTCTCCTACAACCCGAATACGCTCTGCCGGAATGGTCGCAAGGGTTCCATTTACAAGGTCAACATATTCCGAAACAGTGAATTTTTGCGCGTCTTCCATATTGGGTAGGTTAGCATAGGTTGTAGGTGGTCGGTAGTGGGTTGTATGTGG
>JAQCKO010000011.1 GCA_027592325.1 bacterium
AGAGCCGCTGTTGAAGAGGAGCTGAAAAAGTAGGGCTGCACCAATCTGACCACATTTAGTGGACCAATTCCCGATCCTTGCTTAACGTACTAGAAAATACGCCTCCCGACTTCGCTCTTTCAGAGCTTCGAGGAGCAAAAGCACTTTGGTTCTTGATTGTTTCCACGATATAAGATGATCTGAAATCTTGTTGTTGCGTGTATGAGTACATACCGTCCTCTAGTCTTCACTTGGAGAAAAAACACAAATACGGATAGATCTCTCACGTGCATTCGAAAATTTACGATGGACAAAGCAATCTTCTCACGATGTAACGAAGTTGAATAACGAACGAGACCAACGTTCTCATGAACCCTCCAACTCAACGCCTGGAGCAGTTTCAGCGCGTAGCAATTTAGCCTCAAGCCCCGCCACCCACAGCCCACCACCGACAACCTGTCCTGTGTGCTAAAATAGAAGCAAAGAATCTCATGCTTGTCAGTTTACGGAAGTGGCTAACTATTTCTCTTTCGCTCAGCCTATTTGTATTGGCAGTCGTTTTGATTCCTGCGTTCGCTCTCGCGCAAGAAGCAAATCTTGCGTCGGTGGGTGGTGCAGCGGGGTTTGATACAGGTACGGACCTCTTTACCATTATAGGATCGATAATTAATGTCCTTCTTGGATTGTTAGGAATCTTTTTCCTCATTCTCGTCATCTACTCGGGGTATCTTTGGGGAACGGCTGGTGGAAGTGATGATCAAATTAAAAAAGCGAAAAAGACACTTATTAATGGAGTCGTTGGCCTCATTATCATTCTGGCGTCGTATGCCATTGCAACATTTGTCATTAACGCACTCACAAATTCTGGTCTTGGATCGCGCGGGGCTGTCGGGTCAAATGGATTCGTTGGTATAGAGCCTCTCTCCGGTTCCCTTGGCTCAGGAGCGATTCATGACCACTATCCGCGGCGAGGGCAAAGTGATGTGCCGCGTAATGTGAATATTACCGTTACCTTCCGTTCACCAATGGACCTTGCTTCTTTTATTGATGGGTATGACACTAATGGAACGGCTCTCGACTTGACGGACGATATTGCCGCGACGAATTTGAAGACGGACAATGTACGTATTTATCCAACAGCTGAGGGAGATGACGCAGCGTTTTCTTCTGAGGATGTGACGGTTAATTTCACGGAAGATTTACAAACCTTTGTATTCGACGTGCCGATTCTTGGTTCGCCATCTGAAACCACCAATTACAGCGTATTTTTAGATGATTCCATTCTCACGGCAGATGGGGTTGCGAGCTTAAATGTTGGTGGATATGAATGGACATTTGAAACAGGGACAACCATCGATGTCACCCCGCCAACGGTGCGGAGCGTCATTCCATCAGCAGGAGGAGTTTTTGATCGAAATATTGCTGTACAAATCAATTTCGATGAACCTATTGACCCTACGTCGGCAACGGGTTCGACCGCACTTGGGTTTGAAAATATTCAGGCATTTAGTCCGCTACTGGTAAGCGGAAATTATGTTATTAGCAATGGCTATCAAACGATTACGTTTGTGACTGATGAGCGATGCGGGGTGAATTCCTGCGGAGCAGACATGTTCTGTCTTCCAGGGGCATCTGATATCGATGTGACCGTGTATGCACCTGCACCGGGCATCGATCCTCCACAAGTTGATATTTTCCCGTATCAAGGTGTTGTTGATATGGCCGCGAACGCACTTGACGGTGATGGTGATGGCATTGCTGGAGATAATTATGCATGGAGCTTTTCTACAACCGGCGAAATCAATCAGTCAACGCCTGAGCTTTTCACTATTACGCCGAACATTTTGGAAGGTAATGTACTCCTTGATCAGCCGATTGAGCTTGTCTTTAGCTGTGCAGAATCAACACGCGCACCGGGTGCGTGTAATGCGATTTTGATGAGTTCAGAAGTGAATAGTACGAATATCACCGTGAATCCAAGCCCAGAACATGAGCTTTGGTATCGATTCAATGTTGATTATTTACCAGAAGAGAGTGATAGCCCTTCCGAAACACGAATTACGATTCCGCATGGGGTATTCCTAGAATCAACCGATGTACAGAATTATTCCTACGATATTGCTGCTTTTGAGGGGCTCAAAAACCAGTATCAGAATTGTTTTGCTCCAGCAGTTGGTCCTTCAGCCGATGGTCTTCGCTGTGAAGGATCACCTCATTGCTGTAATGGAATTCCATCATTAACTGCCTGCGATTTGTGATGAAAAAAATCTTCCTCACGTTTATCATTGCCTTTGCGCTTTTCGGTGTCGCAAGTGTTTTTGTTCCCGCTGACGTGCTCGCACAGACCGATGGGCTTGAGGCGGTTAATGATGCAGCAGGACTTGCTGAACAAGACATTCGTATCACGGTCGCGCGATTGATTCGTGTATTCCTTGGAGTGCTTGGCATTGTTGCCGTCGGATTGGTCCTTTACGGTGGTTTTACATGGATGACAGCAGGTGGAGACCCCAAAAAGGTTGAGGCGGCGAAGCGTATTCTCATTAATGGCCTGATTGGGTTTGTTATCATTTTTGCCTCGTTTTCTATTGCCTCATTCGTACTGAGCTCGCTTCTACGAGCAACAGGAGCAGATGGAGGTGCATTAGGCGGAGACGATTTTATTCCAGGTGGTGGGCTTGGCGGAAGCGGCACGTCATCATTTATTGTCGCGGACATCCTTCCAGAAGGCGAGGTTCCGATTCGCAATGTAGAAGTACAGGTGGTCTTTTCTCGTACGCTGGATCGCACTCTCGACGATAGTACTATTGGGGAATATGTGACGATTTCACGTGCAGATAGTGGGGCGATTATTGATGGAACATTTAATATCGGATCAAATCGTGTCAGTTTCACACCGGGAACCGTATGCCCAGATTTAGAGGATGTTTTCTGTTTTGATAGCTTTACAACGTATCGTGTTACGGTAGACGATCGGCTGCGTGATGCTGACGGCCGTGCACTTGATTGTCGATCTGGTTGTTCAGCGAGTTTCACAACGGGCGATATTATTGACCTTGAGAATCCGAGCGTGAACTTCACCTATCCGGAAGATCGGGTACAAATGTTCCACGATCAGGAAGTGCAGGCGCTTGCGACGGATGATTATGGCGTTTCAACAGGAACCTTTGCTATTCAAGGGGAAGAGCCGTTCGATAGCGTGCCTGCTCCCGATCCATTCGCTGACGAAGTTTACCTCGACGCGATTTGGCGCACGGACGGCTTAGAAGAAAATGTCTATTACACTCTTGAAGTTACCGCACGTGATCTTGCCGGGAATACCGATGTAGATATTTTAAGAGTAAAAGCTATTCCGGTGCATTGTTTTGATGGTCTTCTGACCGAAGGAGAGGAAGAAGGAATTGACTGTGGAATTGATTGTCCATCTTGTGATGGTATTGCTTGTGTTTCTGATGATGATTGTGCTGGAATCTGCCGCGATGGATTTTGTGCGTCACCACCACTGATCACCAATATCGCTCCACTTTTTGGATCGCCAGGAACGTATGTCACCATTCAAGGAAATTCGTTCGGTCGGACGCTCGGTTCCGTAGAATTCACTGGTTCTGAGGGCCCAATAGACGTGCTTCCGGTAGCGTGTTCAGAAGGGTGGACAAATGATCAGCTGATTGTTCAGGTTCCAGAAGGAGCCATTCAAGGACCGATTACCGTTATTGATAGTGATGGCCTTCGTGATACTTCTTCTGACGCCTACGGCCCGATTTTTGCCGATTTTGCTCCTATTGGTGGAATTGGGATAAATGTTTGTGGTATTTCCCCAGAGAACGGTCTTTCAGGTTCCGTGGTTGTGCTTGAGGGTGATGGGTTCGGTGACCGTCAGGAAGATGGCTTAGTGACATTTGGTATTGAAGATGCGCGTACCTACCCACTTTGGTCGAATGAGGCGGTGAATAGTACGGTCCCACCTCTTCCACAAGGAACTGTGAACGTGTTTGTATCTCGCGAAGCACGCGCTTCAAATCCGGTTCGCTACACGGTTCGCGCGAACGAAGCAGCCGATCCATTTATTGCTGCAGTGAATCCCGACGCCACCGCATCTGGTGAATACGTTACTCTTACGGGGGAGCGTTTTGGTGCGCTTCAAGGAACCGTTTGGTTTTCTGGGGAAGGAGGAGAATTAACGCTTGCAAGCATCGATTTTCCGGAAGCATGTTCTGATGATATTTGGAGCGACGATGAAATTGTGATTATCGTTCCTGAGCTTGCGGCAGGTTCATATGAGCTTTATTTGAATACACAGAATGGTGATATTTCTAATCGTATCGCAATTGATATTGAAGCCCGTGACCCTTCTCCGGGTATTTGTAAGATTGAGCCTTCTTCTTCTGAAATTGGCGGAACGGTGACGATCCTCGGGGACAATTTCGGGGCTGTTGTAGGGGCGATAGCGTATTTTCCAGAAACGTTTGGAGAAATTGATTCATGGACGAATCGTGAGGTGGTCGCAGTGGTTCCAAATGGAGCACAGACCGGGCCTGTTTCGCTCATTTCTGCGGAGGGGATCTCGAGTAATACTCGTCAGCTTGAAATTTTGTCTGAAGACGGAGAGAGTGTAGACGCAGGTCCACAACCCGCCATGTATGCTTGGCGATTTTCTACGGGTGAAGTCCCGCAAGTCCCGCAGCTTATTCGTGCCTGTAGTGACGAAATAATTAGTGCGGTCCCGAATGATCGATTTACTCCTGGTGGTGCATGTTCTAATGCCGTCATTCGGGCTGGATTCACCATGGTTATGGATGTATCAACACTCAACCGAGATACGATTATCCTTGAGCGATGTGCAGACGAAAGCTGTACAGATATTGAAGCATTTACAGAAGGGAATATCACCACTTCAAGCACGCCTACGCAGACATTTTTTACACTCTATCCAAATGACGGCGATTCACGATTGCGGCCCAATGCGAATTATCGGGTGCGCATTACAACAGAGGCGACCGCATTTGATGGTACGCCGCTCGCACAAGATGCCATCTGGGAATTTGCGACCCGAGATGATGCTGCGGACTGCTCTGTTGAATCGGTACGCGTATCTCCAACGGCACAAACGCTGACAGAAGACGGACAAACAACGGAATTTGAAGCGCTTCCAATGTTTGGTGCGTGTCAAATTTTACGATCAGACAGTTTTGATTGGTCATGGGATGCGGATCCCTCTATTGCGACACTTGAAGAAGCATGTGCAGATGTTGATGCAAGTGCCTGTATTTTAGCAACGGCAGAAGCAGAAGGACTCACAGAAGTCACAGCAGTGCCACGTGATCGTAGTGAATCGCCAGGGACGCCTCCTCCGGCAGGCTCAGCACAGCTGACGGTGAATTTTGCCGATCCATACATTTCTGCTCGCTGGCCAGACTGTTCCATTGCCTGCACTAATGGAGCCGTTGGTATGCGATTCAATACCGCTATAAACCTTGATCGTGGGCTTCCATCGCTTGAAGATGAAGGCATGATCGACCTATTCCGCTGCGATTCTGAATTCTGTACGAATTTAACGCCGATTGCGACATCAATTCGTTGTACAGAAGAAGTTGAAACAGCTGGAGGACGTCGCGGATGTTTGGAGACGGAATTTGATTTAAGCGATCGCGCGCTCGATACGCTCACGTATTATCGTGTGATTGCTTCTGGTCGCATGGTGTCAACGAGCGGAAATCCACTTACGCGTCTCAATTATGGTACCGATTATAGTTGGACATTCTTAACACGTGAAGACAGTGCCGCTTGTGCAGTTTCGCGCATTGAATTGTCCCCAGACGATATGCTCTTGCATAGCATTGGTGACAGTCAGGTCTATTCCGTCACGCCGTATGGTGAGGCAGATAGTTGTTCGGTTGCAGGTCAGCGGCTTAGCGGGTATGACTATGAATGGTCATATGAAGACCCGATTGTCGATGATGCGGGTGTTGCCGAATGGGGCAAGATTTCCGCAAGTTTGATTGATAGTGATCCGTCACGTATTTCCGCCGGATGTACCGAACGCTGTACGCCAATGGGAAGTGAAAATTACGGAGCCATTTGTGGAAATGGGCGCATTGAGTATGGAGAAGAATGTGATGGAGGACCGAATTGTTCGGCGAATTGTTTGAATGAAGGGGCACTTAGTTGTTCATTCCTCTGCTCTGAAACGCGCGCTGCATGTTCGGTGAGTGGTGACTGCTCTGGTGGTGAATTTGATCTTTGTGAAGTCGCTGGTGGTGGATGTTGCGGAGATGGCGTCGTTGATGCAGCAGAAGAATGTGACGATGGAAATATCTTCAATGGTGATGGATGTTCAGCAATTTGTTTGAATGAAGGGGCTGATGCAGCAGGATTGACATGTGGAGATGGCATTGTAAGTCATTCAAATGAAGCAGGTGGAGAAGAATGTGATGACGGAAATCGGGCAAATGGGGACGGATGTTCATCGATTTGTCTTTTTGAAGGCTCACCTTCATTGGGCGGTATTGGGGCAATTTGCGGAAATGGTGTCATAGAATCTCCATTTGAAAGCTGTGATGACGGGAATGAGGTTGACGGTGATGGGTGTTCTACACGTTGTTTGCGAGAAGGATCCCTTGGGAGCATCGGACTTTGCGGGAATGCCATCGTGGAAACAAATCCTTTGACGGATGCGGGAGAGGATTGTGATGGAGGGGAGGGATGTTCCGAATTTTGTTTGTACAGTGGTTCATCTCTCCAATATGCATCCCTGTCTGTGTGCGGCGATGGTGTGCTAGGGCTTGGAGAGTATCCTTCTTGTGAAATTGGGGGTGCAGGCGATGGTCGAGTTGATCCGGAGCAAGTAGCTATTATTTCATCTGGCGCTCAGTCATTTGTTGATCCAGAAACACAACTTGCACGTGCAACCATACGTGTAGAAGGCGAAGGATTGGTTGCCGAGGCGACGTTTTCTCTTAGCTGCACGGCAACATCAGATGATGATTGTCCGCTCGGCCATGGTGTTGATTCAGCAGGTTGTTGTTCTCTTCGACCATCCGTCGAATTATATCCAAATGGTGACGCTGTTTGTAGGAATACGGCTTTGTATGCAGATTTTTCTGAGCGGATGGATTTAGAAAGTTTACAGTCTCAGGTAGCGATTCTTTATACGGGACCAGGATGTCCAGCGGGACATGGAGAGCGACTGGCAAGAACTGGCGGACGTCGCGGTATGCGTTTTGGTGTCCTCGGTGCTTTGCTCTTCGATATCGCAAGGGCACAAGACGAAAGTTGCCATTTGCCCATTACGTCACTCTCGCAAACAGAAGTAAATGGTGACTACCGTGTGTATTTTGGACATACCGTCCTGCTTGATTCACTTGGTACCTATGAACTTGTTTTACGAAATGATGGTGAAGGTATTCGAACAGCAAGCGGGGTACGACTTGATAGCGAAATTCGTTCATCGTTTACTGCTTCATCAGAAATTTGTTCGCTTGACGGAATTGCAATTATTGATCGTAGCGCAGCGCAGGAATTTTTCTTCACATCGATTGATGAAGTTCATGGTTTTAGTGCAGAGCCGTATTCTATCGTCAGCGGCATTGAATCTGCAATCGAACCAATTCCGGGTGTATATGAATGGACATGGGGACCTTGGCTAAGTGATGATGTCTCGGTTGTTACCGTTACATCAGAAGAAAATTCCCCTGATAGTGAAGTGTCATCATCAAATAACAATGGCCGAGCATCTGTTGCAATTTCAGCGAATGTGATTGATCTTCGTGCTGCTGATCCGGTTGAACGGTCAGTTGTTGCGTCGCAAGATGTCACTGTACTTCTTTGTGAGAATCCTTGGCCACTTGAAGCACCGTATAGTTTTATTGATAGTGAAGAGGGTGTTTCGCTTGGTGCAGAAGAATTCCCTGGAGGGTGGATGCATTTCAGCACACACTATTGTCGCGATCTTCCTGGAGAAGAGAATACCCTTCCAGCGGCGACCGTCATTGTGCCACCAGATGCAGGAACTGATACCGTATTAAAGGAGTATTTCTTTACATTCCCTGAAAGTGGAGATGCCATTGGGATTCGTATTGCCCAAAATCCTGAATTCCTTTCACCAGCTGAATGGTATGCCTCGCAAGGATTTAGCGGCTCGCCATCGGTAGAGAATATTGGCCTGTATGAAGCAGTACGTGATGGACGAACGCTGTATTTGGCTGCACCAAATCGTACTGACGCAGGGGCCATTTATTCGAATATTTACCTCATCTCGTATAACGAAGGGGCGCTTCCGGAGACCATCGATATTTACAATCAACTCAAAGATAATCTTGCCTTCAATGTGAATGTTGAGAATCTTCGGCTTTGTTCGTCACCGGCTGGGCTGACAGATACCATTTGCGCGAGCGACCTTGACTGTAGTGGCGCGCTTGGAGAGAATTGCGGCGCGAATCGAGATGCATTAGCGCGTGATATTGATCGCCTTACCGATCTTCGTGATATTGAAACTCAGCTGCAATCATTTGGTCAACTGAACGGGCTTTGTAGCGCAACAACCACGCAAAGTTGTTCAAATAATGGTGATTGCCCTGGCGGGGAAAGTTGTCTTAGTAGCTATCCATCGCTTCCTGCTGGAACTTTTGTTCGCGCCATCGATGCAAGTCTGTGGAATTCATGGGATGAGGTTCTTTCAACAGCATTAGGAGAAGATATACCAGTCGATCCAATCAATCGCTACGGAGTTTGTGAAGAAAAGAATCCAGAGACATGTGTTTCTGAATCAACGGGTGAGTATAGCTGTCCTGAAGGGTCACTTGCCTATCATTACCGAAGCACCGGGCCATTTAGCTATGACCTTTCTGCGGAGCTTGAATATAGCGAAGCCGGAACATATTGGATGAATGATATTGATCGCGATGCTGGTGATAATCTTCAAATTCGTGCTGGTCGTGTAGGAGATATTGCGGCAGGAATTGGCTTTGAAACAGCCTCGGCGTTCTGCTCAGGCATCAGCTACGGCGCGGTAAGTAGTTGTGGAGATGGGGTGGTTGGTCCTGATGAAGTATGTGAACCTGGTCAACGTGGGGAATCGATTGCCTGCGACATTACCCCTGATGATGGAGTAGAAGGTGATGGTCTTCGCGCGACCATTTGCCGCGCAGATTGTTCCGGATTTGATGTCAGTGAAGCAGCTGCTTGTGTCCCAACCATTTGTGGAAATGGCGTCATTGATATCGGCGAAGCCTGTGATGACGGGGCGCTTAATGGTCGCTATGGATTCTGCGATGCAAGCTGCTCTGGTCTCAGCTTCCACTGTGGGGACGGCATGCTTGCGGGTGGTGAAGTTTGTGACTGTGGCATTGATGCAGATGGACGCACCATCGGTGGCCTCGATTGTGTCGTGGCAAATGGGGCGTATAACAGCAACCCTGCACTTACATGCTCGGCGAGTTGCACAGGACCTGGTCCTTATTGTGGAGACGGTATTGTGCAATTTGGTGAGGTTTGTGACGGCAATGTGGATACATGGTCAGGTGAACTCTGCGTTGGTGGCGATCATGAAGGATTCCCATGTACTTCTGATGATGCATGCGGTGATGGGGGAGTGTGTGGAACCGGTGGCGGTGGCCCAGCCTCGGCAGCGAGCTGTCCGGTGACGAATGTCTGTCTTGGCGGCGACCCTGAACTCATTGGATACGCCTGCACACCAGGATTTGATGAACGAGATTGTGGTCCAGGTGGCATTTGTTCTGCTACTCCTGCACCGACGCTTCGAACACGCACGTGTCATGACGACGGAGCAGGCGGCCAGCTTTGCAAGTGGACACAGCGTAATTGGGCTTCTATTGATTGTGTTGCGCTATCAAGTTGTGGAAACGGCGTTGTCGATGCGGGGGAAGAATGTGATGACGGAAACGATAATCCGAATGATAGTTGCACGACGTCATGCCGGGCGAATGTTTGCGGAGATGGCTTTGTTTATGATGGTGTCGAAATTTGCGACAGCGGAGCATCGAATGGACTGACTTGCGAAGCGCCATACGGAGCAAGTTGTGCATATTGTTCTGCCGAATGTCGTTTACTCTTCAATTCTGGTGCTTTTTGCGGCGATAATGTCATTAGCGGTGGTGAATTCTGTGATGGTCTCGCCATTGCCGAGGGCGGTGCAGCAGGGATCTGTAATGGTGGCCCGAATGCAAGCGAGTCATGTACCGTAAATGGAGACTGTGGCGCTGGCTTCATTTGCGAACTTCCTGTTTGTGGTGCGAGCTGCGATGCAACGTGTCCTGCGAATTATGTTCTGGCAGATGTTCAATTAAAAGACAATCAAGTTGGTTCTATTCGTGCAAATAGTGTTGAGCTTCTTTCCTACGATCCAGATAGCGAACGTGAACGCCTTGGAGCGCCTGATGCTGCCACGTTGTATATGCCAGCTTGTCGGGTTATGAGTCATTTAACGGCTGACGTGAGTTTTAATTACGAGTCGGTGGACTCTCGTATTGTCTTTGTCACGGATGTTTCTGGGTCTATGCGTCTTCCGGCGTCTGACGACGGACCTTCACGTATCGATGTGACAAAAGGTGCGCTTAATACGGCAATCGATCGTATTTTTGACGCAATTGGTGACTTCGCAGAAATCGCGTTAGTGAGTTATGACGACGATGCGCTTGTTGAGGATTTCCACGGGTACGACGAGCACTATGTGTTAACATCAGAAATCGCTTCGTATTCTTCTGAAGAAGGCGGTGGGACAAATACGTATGAGGGACTTGGAGAAGCGTATAGATTGCTGAAGGACGTAGAAGCGCCAGAGGGAACAAGCAAAATCGCTGTATTGATGACAGATGGAGATTGGACGGGAACGCTGCCAGGTTACAATCCAGCATTTTGGGCCTGTCAAATGAAAGATGCAGGGATGCAAATTTATACCGTAAAAATTGGTTCAGGAGATATTATTCTCAAAAATGAGGTTGGTGATGTTCTTTCTGCAGAGGGCATTTGGTCTGATGGAGAGGAATGCGATAGCTATAAGAATCGCGTGACGGATGAGTACTATGAGACATATGAAGCGTATTTGGATAGTTTGGAAGTTGATCGCGATTTGGGACGTCCTGATGTGCCGCAGACGATGGCGCGAGCAGGTGCAACCATTCCGGCTTCAATCAAAATGCAATCGAAACCATTTTCATTGCCGCGTTTCAGTGTAGCTGCCTTCCTCAGTATTGATGCCGCTCTTGCAACTGAAATTTGTCATCCAGAAGAGGAGCCCGTATTTGTTGATGATCCATTTCGAGGGTTTATTCCGAGGGTTATTCACGGATCAACCATTGAACTTGCGTGTCTTTCTAGCGGGAATATAAATCGTGATAACGGCATTGACTATGCGCATCAAGGAGAAAGTGAAGAAGAGATTGAAGCGATGTACGATGAAATTGTGAATGCGATTATTGGAGCAACAGCGATTATTGTCGATGATCCAAGCTCCCCAAGTGTTGGGGCGATAGTGGAAGGAAATGACGTAGAATTCCCGCTTCCAGATAATTTCGTCTGTGATCCGTTCTCTGAGCAGCCTCTTCCACTTCAGCTGACATTCGATGCCATCGATCCATTATCTGCTACCGTTGAAATCAGTGATGTGACTATTCACTATTGTTCCCCATAATATGGTTGATCGTAATCAAATCGATTTCTACGATCCTGAAGAGACGGCAAATACGTCGAATCAGGTGAAACTCTCTCCGACTATGCGGCGGTATCTTGTCATTGGGGGAGGGATTATTATTGCGATTTTGCTTGTGCTATTTATTGTGAATCGTGTGCAGCAAGGAAAACTGACGCGCATGCAATTAGAGACGCGTATGCAAGCCGGTGAAGTAGAAATTCAACTTTCTAGCAATGAATGTGAGGGCGATGAAGCATGTCTTAGTCGTATTCGAACCGCGATAGCGCGTGATGAAGGATTGCCAGAGCTTTGTGATGGACTTCGTGAGGTTGCCCTTGATAATTGTCTTTCGCTCATAGCCATCGATCTTGGCGATCGAGACATTTGTAAAGGTGTATCAGAGGAGGCAAAAACGATTTGTGAAGATACTGCGTCACTCGAGTTTGCGATTTCTACGCTAAATATAGGCGCGTGCAATACGATTACGACGCCTGAACTGCTTCGTTCGTGTACGGGACAAGTGGAAAATCGCATTGTTGCCCTTGGTGCATGCGGTACATATGGAATCGATACCAGGCTTTGCGATGCTGACCGTATGGCGAATGAGGCCTATGAACGTGTGCTTCAACTTAGAAACGCAGCGGCATGTGACGAATTAAGCGAGCTAAGCCCGTCTGCATGTTACGACTTGCTTTCATCGAATGATTTTGACGGAGATGGTTTAGTAGATTCTGCAGAACTGGAGATCTACGGAACCGATCCTAGAAATAGAGATACGGACGGAGATGGGTACAGCGATCATATAGAAATTGAAAGTGGATTTGATCCCTTAAGCTAGAGTGATAAAATACATACATATGTTTGATGACCAACACACCCCCAATAATCTTCCAGGAGCAGGAGACTCTGAAGAACTCTCAGGAGCACCCGCACCAGAGCCGCGTGATGCGCTTCCGAATGCCCCTGCACCAACGACACAGGTGGATGCTCCTTTCGCCGAGGTTCCGCTTCCTGAACCCCTAACTACCGACAGTCCCATGCCTGATCAAGTGTCGGCAGATAGTTCGCCTCCGGAGCCGTTAAAAACGACACCTGCTGTTCCGCCTACGTTTGTTGAATCTCCGCCCCCGCCAACGTTGCCGCCACCTGATTACCGTGCAAGCGGACGCTCTTCGCATAGATTCACGTTTGTCGTCCTTGGCATGGTCTTATTTCTGGTCGTCGTTCTTATTTTATTGTTTTTCTTCGTTTTTCGAGGAGGTGATCGGAATCGTATGACGCCATCTGAATCGAATCAAGCCGCACAGGAATTAAATGATTTAAGCGATAATTTTGGGGACTCTCTTCCAACGAATACGAAGGAAGAGCCTCCCGCGAAGACACTTGTTGACACCGATGGGGATGGCCTTACTGATGATGAAGAGGCATTACATGGTACCGATCCATTGCTTCCTGATTCTGACAGTGATGGACTTGGGGATCGTGAAGAAGTGCGTATTTTTGGTACAGATCCACTTGATAGCGATACCGACGAAGATGGATTCTCTGATGGGACTGAGGTTGAAGCAGGCTATGATCCGAAGGGAGATGGCCGTTTGCGTGAAGTTCCTGCATCGGTAAATGATAATGACTAATGGTGAAGAAGCCCAAAAAACAATCCAGAAAAGAGACGGCCATGAAGCCGACAGCTCTTAAAGGCGTGGCGATTCATGTAATGCCAAAGGAGTTTTACGGTTCTCCTGGTGCAATGACCCCCGTAGAGAAAAAACCGGAACAAAAACCGGTGTTCATACCTCCCAAGTTGGCTGAACAGGCACCTCTGCCTAAACCAACGCCTCAAAAGGCGCCTATTCCACCTGTAAAACCGGCGCGTCGCAAATATGGCTTACTGGCTGTGTTCGTTCTATTCGCTGTTATCGCTATTACGGCGTCGCTTTTTCTCCTCTTTTTCGAACCTGCAGAAGCGCCTGAGAACTCGGTCATCGTCGCTGATCCACAAGCTGATATTCCGATACCTCCTCCGCCTATTGTTCCCGTCGACCCAGTAGTCACTCGCGGAATTGATACAGATTCCGATGGACTCAGTGACCGCGAAGAGGTGCTTTATGGCACGGATTTTCGCAATCCAGACACAGATGCAGATACCTTTTTAGATGGAAATGAGGTGTTTCATGGGTATGATCCATTAGGATTCCGTCCCCGTACGCTCATGGATACAGGAACTGTGGCTGAATTTGTTAACGATGAACAAGGTTACAGCATTCTCTATCCGAATCGTTGGACATTAGAGGTTCGCGAAAATGGGATGTTTGTCGAGACAACAACGTCGGCTACCATGGAGGTAGTTACGATTGAAAAAGCAGAGGAAGAGCGATTCGATGAATGGTATCTGGCGCAAAATACGGAAGAGATATTTACACAATTGAGTGTATTTCCAACCCGGATGGGGTATCAGGCATATATGTCAGAAGATGGAACCTCGGCGTATCTTGATTTTATGGGAAGTGTGATGGTCTTCGATTATGACCTGCAAGATGAGCTCACTATTGATTTCATTCAGACATTTCACATGATGCTGAATAGCGTCAAAAGATTTGAAGAACAATTATGATTGGTATTCAGTTTGAACAAGAATGTATTCCAAAAGAATACCGAATGAGCGAGCAACAGTTGCATGCTATTGAAGGGTATCTATCGAAGCTTTCGAGTAGCAAAGAAGGGCTGCTTGTGATTGAAGCCATCGAGAAAGAACGTATGCAAACATTAAATCGTCTGCACCGAGGAAAGGATTACGTGACCGATGTTCTGACCTTTCCGTATAGTCACGAAGATGCCGACGGACAAATCGCCGACATTGTGATTTCTTTCGATAAGGTTCAAGAGCAAGCTGAACATGGCGTGAAGCGTGAGCTTGTTACAATGGTTGTGCACGGGTGTCTACATGCGCTTGGATACGATCATGAAGAAGAGCACGATGCACAAATTATGTTCCCTCTACAAGAGACACTCGTCAATCAACTTCTATGAATCCTTTTCGTTTATTTTTTCGAAGCGTTTCGCATGCGTTGCAAGGATTACTATCGGTCTTTCGCAGTGAGAGAAATTTTCAATTGCAGATTATTGCGGCAATCATCGTCATAACGCTTGCCTTTTTTTTCAATCTTGAGCATTGGGAGCGTATTTTAGTAATTTTGCTTTCTGGGGCGGTTTTGGTATTAGAAATTGTGAACACTATTTTTGAACGAATTTCTGACGCGCTCAAACCACGATTACATCCTCTCGTCAAGGACGTCAAAGATATGATGGCAGGAGCGAGTTTACTTGTGGCTATCATGGCGGCAACTATCGGAATTCTCATTTTTTACCCACATATTTTCGTGCTTCTGACATTACAAGCCTGATAAGGTATAATGATCAACGAGCAATACGCTTTTCTTTATTTCTATGGCTGACGCGTTCATCACAGGACTAGACATTGGATCATCAACCATCCGTCTTGCTATTGGGCAAGTAATGGAAGCAGAGAAAGGGAGAACATCTCTTCACTTTATTGGGGCAATCGAAGAACGTTCAAGCGGTGTACATAAAGGCAGTATTTCAAGTCTTGATGATGCCGTTTCTGCGATTTCTAAAGCGCTTGAAAAGGCAGAGCGTATGACGGGAGCGCCCGTAAACAGTGCATGGGTGTCCATTGCGGGGCATAATATTTTAGTACAGGAAAGTCGAGGTGTTATTGGTGTCGGCAAGCAAGATGGGGACATTCAAGAAGAAGATGTAGAACGTGCGATAGAGGCTGCGAGAACGGTTGCAACACCATCGAATTACGATATTTTGCATGTTATTCCAAAGAGTTTTACGGTAGATGGACAGCATGGCATTAAAGATCCTGTTGGGATGAGTGGTATTCGTCTTGAAGTTGATGCCGTGATTGTACAAACACTCTCGTCTCAAATTAATAATCTTACCAAAAGCATCTACCGTACCGGTCTACAAATTGATGATTTGGTTTTTTCGCCACTTGCAACAGCGGAAGCGGTGCTTACCTATCGTCAAAAAGAGCTCGGCGTTGTTGTTATTGATATTGGGGCAACATCGACGACGATGGCAGTATTTGAAGAAGGGGATATGCTCCACGTTTCGGTACTGCCGATTGGAGGTGATCATATTACAAATGATATTGCGATTGGGCTACGGACCTCACTTGATGTTGCCGAAGAAGTGAAAAAACGCATTGCGAGCGGAAGCCCAAATATGGTAGATCCGAAAGAGCAATATACACTTCAAGATTTTGGTTCAGAAGAACGTGATATTGTGAAAAGAAGATTTGTTGCCGAGATCACGCGGGCGCGTCTTGAGGAGATTTTCGAGACTGTCGATGCGGAACTCCAGAAAGTCGACCGTTCAGGGATGCTCCCAGCTGGCGCCGTCATTAGCGGAAAGTCGGTTGTCCTTGAAGGGCTTTTCGATGTTGCAAAAGATGTCTTGCGGCTCCCGGTGAGCGCTGGGAAACCGCAGGGAGTGACAAGTGTTGTTGACGAAATTTTTGATCCGGGTTTTGCAACCGCAATCGGGCTTGCAAAATGGGGGCATAGTGTAAGAAGCACGGCAAAACGTGGATTTGGCTTTCATATTGGGGGCGGGGCACAGCAGGTGGCCGATCAACTTCGTAAGTGGTTTAAGTCACTCATTCCATAGGGGAGGGTCTTCACAGCTCACCTCATCTAGCGGTTCCAATTTCCGGTCCTCGCTCAATGTACATTTTTAGTACGCTTCACTTCGGTCCTCGATTGTCACCACTATCTAAGGTAATCTGAGCAGACCGTCAGGAAGGCTGTTTTTTTTGTTTGGTAAATCTATGAGCAGTTTGAGCGTTCGTTCTGCATACCGAAGCTGTCTTTTCTAAAGTAGCGAATCTCGTTGTTCCGGATAGATCTCTCGCTCTGCTCGAAAATTTATTAATTCCCGAACGAATGTGGGGGATCTATTCGTCATCCTGCCTGCCAGGCTCTGTGGTGTGCGGGCTCCTGGCGAGTCGAAGGAACCGTTCGCAGACGTAGATTTGTAATTTGCATATTGAGAAAATTGAGGATTGGTCACCCTCCTAAAATAAAATAGGCCCCGCACTGCCAGCTGGCATGCGAGGCCTGAGAACCAGAGGGCTATTCGACCGTTAGGTGCGGAGCCTGGTCCGAGTCGGACACCCTCGCCTCGCGCACGCGCGTGAGGGGGATGTGTGTGGTCTCATCGCTCGACGACTTCAGACTGAAAGTGTTCCCAAACCACTGAACGACCACGTGGCCGCTTTTCCCCCGCAGGAACACTTGGTCGTTCTGATATACGACGAACAGCGTAATCAGCTTTCCGTTCACTCGAACGTCAACCTGAATCGATCCTCCGTACATGGATGCTGCTTCCGCAGCGTACTCTAACGTTTCAAAAAAATGCTCCTTCATGATCCCTCCCGTCACTTGTGTGACGATGCATTAAACCATAAATGGCTTTTTCGGTCAAACTCTCATTTTGTCCTTTGTTCCCGTTTTTGACCTCGCCGGATGGACCGACGGTCACCATGACAGACAGCCCGGCGAGCCCGATGATGAAGACACCACTCGGTGGCCCATCGTAGAGCTTCGCTTTCTGTTCCAGATCTTCTAACAGATCAGCAAACTGGATGATACCCCCTATCTCAGTAGCATTCGAATAATGAAATGTGAAAATTTGTCAAAGTCAATAGCCCTGTGCACACTTCCATTTGCGAGTCGGGCAGGGTATGATAAGTTTGTATACAAATTGTCCCCAAGGAGGTAACTAAGTGAACACAAACCGTATTCGACCCTATGGCACAGGTGAAACCCGATATCGAAACATTCGCAAAAATCAAAGTTCTTGGTGTTGGCGGAGGTGGAGGATCGGCGCTAAATCGCATGATTAAAGAGAAAGTTCGAGGGGTTGAATTTATCGCTGTGAACACTGATGTGCAGGCGCTTCATACGAATGAGGCAAAAGAAAAGGTCCCAATTGGAAAGACCGTCACACGCGGTCTTGGTGCGGGGATGAATCCAGACATAGGGAAGCGTGCAGCGGAAGAGAATGCGAATGAGGTTCGTAATGCTATCGCCGGTGCAGATATGGTGTTTTTAACGGGGGGACTAGGAGGGGGAACGGGAAGCGGAGCGCTGCCTGAAATCGCAAAAATTGCAAAAGAGTCAGGCTGTCTTACAGTTGCCGTCGTAACAAAACCATTTCTTTTTGAAGGAGCGCAGCGACGACGTATCGCAGATGATGCCCATTCTGAACTTGCGCAGCATGTCGATACCATCATTACTATCCCGAATGATCGGGTTCTTCAGATCATCGACAAAAAGACATCGCTTCTTGAAGCTTTTCAAATTGTGGACGATGTCCTTCGACAGGGAGTTCAAGGTATTTCAGAAATTATCACGCTTCCAGGACTCATCAACGTCGACTTTGCCGATGTCAAAGCCATTATGCAAAGTGCAGGATCGGCACTCATGGGTATAGGGACGGCGAGCGGAGAAAATCGTGCTGTAGAAGCGGCCAAATTGGCGATCGCAAGTCCTCTTCTTGAATTATCTATTGATGGAGCAAAGGGAATTCTCTTCACAGTGACAGGTGGTGCTGATCTTGCGATGTATGAGGTAGCAGAAGCGGCCAAGGTTATTACTGGGTCTGCAGACGATGACGCTCGTGTCATTTTTGGTGCGAACATTGACGATACACTGCAAGATGAAATTCGTATAACGGTTGTAGCTACCGGATTTGATGGTGTTCAAAAACGCTCCGCTCCAAGTCGAGCTGGTGATATTGATATTGCTCCACAAGCGAGCTGGTCTCCAAGCGCAAGGTTCGAATCAGCTCCTGCTCAGCAGGTACGAACACAAGTGCACGTTTCTGTGCCGGAGCCAGAGCCAGTCCAACGAACCACTTCTGTTTTTGAAACACGACATAGCGATGACATCCGTGAGCCAGCCTCTGATCCTGAGCCCGTGAGACCGTTCCCGCAAGCAGAGGAAACTGTGCAGAAGCAAGACGAAGACGATTTAGGCATCCCTGCCTTCATACGCCGCAAAATGATGTAATATGAATCCATGCATTGTCCGGTTTGTAATAACAAAAGTACTCGGGTTGTAGATTCGCGTGCGCTAGGCGAAGGCGATGGCGTGAGAAGACGAAGAGAATGTGAGCGGGCCAGGTGTGGGTACCGTTTTTCTACGATCGAGGAGCCAGAAATGCTCGATGTCACTGTTGTGAAACGAGATGGGATGCCTCAAGCGTATTCTCGTGAAAAATTAATAGGAGGACTCAAACGCGCGCTTGAAAAACGGCCTCATACGGCAGATCAGATGAAAAAACTGGTTCAACGCATAGAACGTGATATCCGCAAGGTGCGAACAGGCGAGATTACAAGCGAAGATATTGGTGAGATTATCATGAAACAACTTAAGCGTATCGATAAAGTTGCATATTTTCGCTTTGCTTCGGTTTACTACTCATTTGAAGATTTGGAAACATTTGATCAAGAACTTCAAAAACTTGTTCGTAAACAAAAAGAGCGCAGCAAGAAAGGGTAGTGTATAATTTGGAGGAACCTGCGCATGAAAACACGAATTGTTGCAACTATCGGCCCTGCATCTGCCTCTATTTCTGAACTCATCAAAATGATCCGCGCCGGTATGCGTGTGGCGCGTCTTAATTTTTCGCATGGGACGCACGAAGAGCATGTTCGCCATATTTCCATGATACGGCGGGCTGAGAAGCGATCAAGAGAAGACGTCCTCATCATTCAGGATTTACAGGGTCCACGGGTACGACTCGGGATGCTTCCAGATGAAGGGATAGAAGTCTTTGAGAAAGAGCGTGTCACGTTTGCTTACGAGCATGCCCGCTCAACGTCAAAAGAAGCCATACCGGTGACGTATAAACGTATTGCTGATGATGTCAAAAAAGGGCACCGTATTTTGATTGATGATGGGGAAATCGTCTGTGAGGTAACCAAGGTTTCTCGTGGTCTTGTGCATGCCAATGTCGTCACGGGCGGTATACTTTACGCCCATAAAGGTATTAATCTTCCAGATTCAACGTTGTCGGTAGCGAGTTGTACAAAAAAAGATGTAGAAGATTTGCGTATAGGGGTAAAAGCAGAGGTTGATTATATTGCTCTTTCATTTATCCGTGAGGTAGATACAATTCACAAGATTCGTGAGGAGATTATGCAACTGTCGAAGAAGTGCAAAACACGCCCTCCTCATATTATTGTAAAAATCGAAACACGTGAGGCCCTTGAACATCTTGAAGCTATCATTGAAGCTGCAGATGCCATCATGATTGCAAGAGGAGATCTTGGTCTTGAATTGCCGCCGGAAGAAGTTCCAATCATACAGAAAGATATCACAGAGTTTTGCCGAGCTATGGGCCGGCCGGTCATTGTAGCGACGCATATGCTGCATTCAATGACGCATCACCTTCGTGCGACTCGTGCTGAGACAAGTGACGTTGCAAATGCTGTATTTGATGGGGTAGATGCTGTTATGCTTTCGAACGAAACGGCGGTTGGGGACCGTCCTGCGTTTGTCGTAGAAACGATGGCTAAAATCATTCAAGAAGCAGAACGTTCACATCTTCACAATCTGCACCCCCTCCGTCCGGCATCACATCCGCACGATACAACCGATGCATTTGCACAAAGTATTCACTTGCTCGCACAAACCGATGATATAGGTGCAATTGGACTTCTTCATGCAGATAACGGACTGCTCATGCACCTTTGCATGTATCAACCAGATGTACCGGTTTATGTAGGTGTGCAAGCATCGCATTTAGAGCGAAAGATGATTTTGCATCGTGGACTTTCTGTTGTATCCATCCCAAACACCACAAAAGCAGGCCAATTTGCTCTTATCGGTGCAATAAAAAAGCATCTTCCACGTGGGAAGAAGCTTCTTTTGGCAGAAGTTGGATCAAAACAGGAGTCAATCACGATTCTCAGCTGATTGTTCTTGAATAAGTTCAATGATCTGTGATTCAAATGCTTCTTTCACCACTTTTGACACGGCGCCAGAGGTAAGAATGCTCCGCATAATGACGATCACGATCGTAAGAACGACTGTACTTCCGAGAGCAAAGCCAAGTCCTCGTAATATTCCAACAAGAAAATGATCGAAAAATTTTGCGAATCCTTTTTTCGGTTCAAGATTCTGGATACTGTCACGAATGTCGTAAAGCGCTTGTATGTGCGAGCGCGGTTTTTTTCCTCCTGTTTTCTTCATAGTCACATAGTACGCTACACGGCGATTTGCAGCAAAAAAAGGATAAGTGATCCCCACCAACCAAGGAACGAGATAAAAAAACTGATTGTTGTTGCAACTTGTATCGAGCGTGGAAGTAGCATGGTACTTTTTCCAGCTTTCTCCTGTTTCAGTAAATACGGGCTGATGTAACACGAAAGAAATGAGCCATTAATAACAAGAATAATGCCGACGATCAGGTGGATGTTGCGATAACCAGTCTCATCGAGATCTGTATAGAAGAGGATGCCGCCGAGGACGGCTAGAGTCATTCCAAGCCATATGAGCGGTTTGGTCACTTTATGCGCCCTGGTAGTTGCTTCCGTCCAATAGCTAGAAGTTCTTCCTAAAAAACCAAGGCAATCAATGACAGTAAGGGCGCCAAGGCCAATGATGAAGCCGGCAAAAAGTACAAATAACGTCAGAAAGGACATGTCAGGCATTTAGTAGCCAGATTCCGGCATTCAAATAGGTTGCAAATGAAACCCAGAGTAAATATGGCACAAGCAAATAGGCGGCTGATTTTGAAAGTGGGTAGAAGCTACGGATGAGAGCTATAATAAAGGCGGTAAGAGCCAAAATAATGAGAAGACTCAGCCAAAGTTCGTTTGTGCCAAAAAAAACAATCGACCAGACCGCATTTAAGACAAGATGCGCCGCAAAGAGTTGCACGGCAGCTTTCCGGGCTTTTTTCTTCTTTTTGCCGGTATAAATCAGGTACACCGAAATACCCATGAGGGTGTAGAGGAGTATCCAAACGGGCCCAAAGAGCCAATTCGGTGGACGGAGTGGGGGGAATGTGAGGGTTTCGTACCAGGCGTCAATACTTGGACTAGTAAAAATCGATCCGACAATTCCGGCCATCTGACAAATCAAAATGGCGGTAATAAGTTGAAGTGCTTTTTTCATACTATGCTAAGTATAGCAAAGCTCCCATGAGATTTAACTAAGGCCTAAGTTTCCACCCAATACGGAAGAGGTTGACAACGAGGATAAAAAGAATGAGAACCGATGCTCCAAGGAAAATCGTTCCGAACACCAAATTACTTTCAGAATATCCAATCATTGAATAGCGAAGTCCGTCTACCATATAAAAGAATGGATTGAGCTTCACCAGCCAGTGAATATTCTCTGGCAGCATGTCGATACTATTGAATACACCTCCAACGTAAATGAGCGGCGTTATGATGAATGTCTGCAGCATATTGAGCTGCTCCATTTTTTCTGCCCAAAGCCCAACCAGCAATCCAATCAAGGCAAATAGCATGCTTACCACCAGTACATAGAAGAAAAAGAGGGGCCAATGTGCAAGGGTTGCTTCAGTGAATAGAATCGCAATGACGTAAACACCCGCACCGACGGCAAGAGCGCGTGCAACAGCACCAAAAATGTATCCAAGAATAATCTCCGCATAAGAGAGCGGCGAAGCAAGCATTTCGGTAATTGTTTTTGTCCAGCGATGGAAAAAGAGGGAAAACGTACTTTGCCCATAGGCGCCGCCAATCAGTTGCATCATGAGGATACCGGGGAAAACAAAATCGATATAATCGATTTGTTCAAGAAAATCAATGCGGCTCCCAATAATGACCCCGAAGACAAGAATATAAAGCGTTGCAGAAATCCAGGGAGAAATGAGGGTTTGAACCGGAATGCGTAAGAAGCGTTGCACCTCACGCGTTGTAACGGCTCGGAGTCGGACAAGAGTCATACTAGAGGGCTTTTGTAAGATTTAGGTAGGTCTCTTCAAGGTTCTTCCCATGTTTTGTAAATGCATTTTTTGTGAGTTCAGTAAGAATTTCACCGTTCTGCATGATTGCTACTCGAGAACACAATTGTTCTACCTCTTCTAAATAGTGGGATGTAAGAATAATTGTTTTTCCATTTTTATGCAGTTCTTGCAGATACTTCCACAGCGCTTGGCGTTGTTCGACGTCAATTCCCGCCGTCGGTTCATCGAGAATCAGCACATCAGGGTTATGCATGAGGGCTCGAGCGAGGACGTACCGGCGCTTGTATCCACCTGAAAGCTCACCGAAAGATTTTCCACGGAATTGTTCAAGATCAAGGAGTGAAAACAGTTCATCAATTTTTGTCTTGCGCACTGGGGCAGGAATGCCGAAATAGCCTCCAACATAATCGAGGCTTTTTTCGATTTTTGCGAAAATATCAACATTAAATTCTTGCGGTGATAGTCCGATCGCATCACGCGCTTGTTGATAATCCTTAATGACATCGTGGCCCATGACGGTAATTGATCCTTCCGTGTACTTCGCAATCCCTGTGATACAGTTAATGGTTGTCGATTTTCCTGCACCATTATTTCCAAGTAGACCAAAAAACTCACCTTTGTCGACACTCAGACTCAGATTATTTACAGCAAGTTTGTTTTTGTATCGTTTTGTGAGGTTCTTAATCTTCAGCGCTTTCATAGTGTGCGCAGCATAACAGCATTAGTGTATTTCGAGAAGCATCGGAAGGTGATCGGAAAGGGGGAGGTCAGGGACAGAAAATGCGGTGACGTTTGCGTCCGCACCCACAAAGGTGTAGTCCGCGAATTCTTGGAACCCATAGTCACCCGACTCAAACTCTGGATGGAGTGTTCGATTCATGGTTCCCCGGGTTGTGGTGATTTGGAATTCTGTAATGAGATTACGGTATCCATTGTCAGAAAATAGTTGAACACTTTTTGTGTCTGGGTAGAGATTGAAATCCCCTGTAATGATATGAAGCCCTGTTCTGCCCTTCATTTTTGAGAGGATTTTCTTACTTTGAAGCAAACGTTCATTTGTATCGCGTTTATGCGCAGGAAAGGCCGTTCCATGAGTATTACAAATGGCAAATCGTCCTGTTGTTGTTTCGATTTCAGTAATAAAGGCATTGGTGCCAAGTGTATTATTACTCTTTCCATCGTAAGATTCGCTATCGCGAAACACATGAAATTCTTCCTTTGTATGCAATTTGTGTTCAGACTTCCAAAACGTTGCAACACCTTCTGAGAATCCAAACAGTTCCTTGCCTGAAATGGGATCAAAGCGATTTGTTGATTCGGCAAAATGGCTGTCGAATTGTGGGAGGGCATTTTTGAGGTTGTCGTAGAATCGTCGATCGATACCGCGTTCAGAAATCACCGGAAGATTCGGATCATTCAACTGTGTGACTTCTTGTAAGCAAAAGACGTCGGTAGAATCTGCCTGTTCGCGAAGAAATGCGTTGATGGCAGGCCAGAGAAAACCTCCGTAGGCATTGAGAGAGATGAGTTTCATGATGCGTCATTAGTTATGTAGGATCGTATCATATGGATACACGATAAAATGGTATACTCCCTTCAACAGATTTATGGTAACCATTCAGCGTAAAAGTAAGCTCTTTCGCGTATTCACTCTCGTTTGCTGTTCGCTCATTCTAGCAACACCTGTTTTCGCAGCCGTCGATATTGAAACGCTCTCATATGATTCTGTTTTTTTTGATGTAGGTTCTCAAGATGGAACTCCGTTTGAAGTACAATTTAACGATGATGGAACAAAAATGTATGTTCTTGGATACGATAACGATATCGTGTATCAGTACACGCTTTCTTCTGCCTGGAATCCATCCTCTGCGAGCTATGATAGTGTCAGTTTCTCTGTAGCAACACAAGAATCTGTTCCAGAAGGAATGGTGTTCAAACCAGATGGGTCAGAAATGTACATCGTGGGTATTGTCGGCGACGATGTCAACCAATACACACTTTCTACCCCTTGGGATCTATCTTCCGCGTCCTATACAGGAGTTTCAATTTCGAACAGCAGTCGTGATGCGACGACAGTGAAGGTACAGTTTAATGATGATGGATCAAAAATGTTCATGCTCGGATTTATTACCGGTGATATTTTTCAGCACACACTTTCTACCCCTTGGGATGTGACATCAGCGACATATGATAGCGTGAGTTTTTCTACGTCTGAACAAACGTCAAATCCTTATGCAATGGCGTTTAGTCCAAATGGGGATAGAATTTTAGCTGTGGGAGGGTCAGATATTGGATATCAATATAATCTTACGACGCCATGGGATATAACGACGGCGTCATATGCAAGTAAGTTCTACGATTTTACGGAAGATACAAACGTTTATGGTTTGACGTTTAAACCTGATGAAACAAAGCTTTTTATGGCGGGTGCATCTGGTAACGATATTTTCCGTTATAGTTTTGCTGACGAGGTAAATCCAACTCTATCAAGCTCGAGTCCTGCAGATGATGAAATCGGGGTTGCGATTGATGCAAATATTGTCCTCACATTCAGTGAAGAAGTGAATGTAGAAAGCGGAAATGTCACCATTAAACGTGCTTCAGATGATGGAACATTTGAGCAAATCGATATTACAAGCGAACAAGTCACAGGGGACGGGACAACGCAGATAACAATCAACCCATCTTCAAGCTTTGTGTCGGCAACAGGTTACTATATTGAAATTGATGCGACAGCGATTGATGATACCTCAAGTAATAGCTATGCCGGAATTAGCGACAGCACGGTGTTGAATTTCACAACGGTCGCAAGTCAGGGGAGCAACTATCAATATGTCCAGAAGCCACAAGCTGTTCCGGTGATTGAAGAGCGGTTTACCTGCGAAGCGCCAAATCGTATTCAGCTTTCATTCTCAAATGTCATAAATGCGGATTATTACCGGTACACAACGGTAAATGATGCGGCAACGTATGGGGACTGGCGAGCATTTACGGAAGAGGGGATACATGTCGATATGCCGGGACAAGCTGGAGATTCGGTTACATTCTATTTTCAACTGAAGGGAAGTATCGGGCCTATTACGAGTGCACAACCTATTTCCATCGTGATTCCAGAACTCTCCTGTGACACATCGGAAGTCGAAGCAGATGGAGACGAATTCATTGATGACATTGGCGGGGAAGAGATCCGCACGGGTCTGTCTCCATATACCGGTGAGATAGAGGTTATTGATGACGTAGAGCCAGGAATGCTGATCCGCGGGGCTTCCTATAGCGCAGTCTATCTTATCACAGATCAAATGGAACGTCGGCCATTTACCCGTCATACAATCTTTTTCACCTATTTTGATGATTTTGATGACGTTGTGGTGGTGACCGATGCAACGCTTCCGACGCTTCATTTAGGTTTGGCTATGCTACCAAATCCTGGCAGGGTACTTGTTAAAACACAGTTCAATGATGAAGCATATGAAATTTCCGATGATTATTCGCTGCGCCGGCTTGCTTCTGAAGAAGACGCACAGGAACGATACGGAGATGACTGGGCAGATTACGTGATTGACATGAATGAGGTACTGTTGCTTCGTATGATGCAAAATGGCCTCGATTCTGCAAGTGGAAACTGGCATAGCGACATGCGGACACGATTAGATATCGAGCGGTTAGCGGCAGAGATGTAAATGCGATCTGCAAGAGACAGTAAAGAAAACACGCCCCTACTACAGGTGGCGTGTTTTCTTTTATCTCCAAATGCATATAATCACAAAACCACGATCGAAATCGTGGCATTGTGGCGGACCGGACGAGACTCGAACTCGCAACTTCCGCCGTGACAGGGCGGTGCTCTAACCAATTGAACTACCGGTCCAAAGTATTTCTGTGGCGAGATTGTAGCAAATCATGAAAAGATTGGCAAGTGGATTGGACGGGAGTGTCTATAAAAGTAAAGACGCCCCGGCCGACACAATGTGTCAGTCGGGGCGTACGTGGCGAGGGCCTGCGGGTCAGAGACCCAGCATGGCCTGCTGCGCCTGGAAGTCGGTGGCGCTTAGCGCCACCTTGCCGAAGAACGTTGGGCAGCTTGGCTGCCCTTCGTTCTTTTCCCACCCCAGGCCCGGGTGGGCCTTCGCGCCGTCGAGGCACGAGGTCCACACCGGGCGGGGCTTGTCGCGCCCGGCGATGTGGACCGTCAGGCGGCCGTCACGGTGGACGGCGAGCGACGCCTTCTCCCCGTCCACCTTGGTGGTGAGCGGGAAGGCGTAGCGGTGCACCGCGCCGCTCGGGAGCGGCTGGGTCACCACCACGTGCACCGCGTCGCCCCCGGCGAGGTTGTGCACTACGCGCACCTCGCACCAGGGGCCGGTGCAGACAATTGAGGTCATGTCGACCTCGTCGTCGCCGCCCTCCTCGGCCTTCTCGTCCGCGTCGTCACTGGCGGGCGGCTCCTTCGTCTCCACCGGAATCTGCCCGAGGGCATCTTCCGGCTCGATTGGGCCTAGCAGCCACATCATCACCGCGATAGCGGTGATGATGCCCGCGATGAGCGCCGCGAGGGCACCCATCGCGGGCATCCAGCCCCGCCATGCGGCGGGCGGCGGCGTCTGCGTCGGGGTCGTCTCGACCTCGGCCTCCTCGGTATCGTCGGCGGGCGGCGTCGTCAGGGTCGGTTCGGCCATGATGGCCTCCTTTAGCCCTTGCGGGCTGTTTGCCACCCACGGGTGGCCGGGTTTCAGAATGCGTCTCGCGGTGCTTTGCATGAAAGCTCTGCACCGTTGCGACGTAAATGTATACCATAATACGTCCATTCTGTCAACCCAAACAACCAAAAAACAGCCGAATTGGCTGCTTCTTAGGTTGTTCAGGCTATTTTGCTGAATCAACGACTTTTTTGAAGATATTAGGGAACTTTTCCGCGAGTCCTGCAAGCACTTTGCGATCAAGGTCGATATTCGCCTTCTTAAGCCCATTAATGAGCTTTGAATACGTTGTTCCATTCGCGCGTGCTCCGGCATTAATCTTAATATTCCAGAGTCCGCGGAAGGTGCGCTTTTTTGCGCGGCGATCACGGAAAGCACTTACTCCAGCACGTAGAACCGCCGTACGAGCGAGGCTTTTTTTGCTCTTTCGTCCATGACGATACCCTTTTACCTGTGAAAGCAGGTTTTTTCGGCGCTTATTTTTTTGTACTCCTCGTTTTACGCGTGGCATACTATTTCACCTTATGATACGGCATAAGGCTCTTTACAGCCTTTTTTACCGTTGCAGAAAGGGTAATATCGCGGCGCTTATTGCGGCGCACTTTTCCACTTTCGCGTGAATTAAAGTGATCTTGGCCTGCCTTACGCTTTGTAATCTTCCCGCTTCCTTTGACGGAAAAGCGCTTCGACATTGCCTTATGAGTCTTCTGTTTCATATACAGGTTAACGGGCGGAATTGTACCGAAAAAGTCGTTTTTCGTCAAGCGCTCTTACTTTGTTCGCGCCACAATCATGTGTAGCTTGCTATGCATACGCTTGAGCGGTGTCTCGACTTTCACTTCAAAATCTTCTGAAACGGCTTCAATAAAGCGGTCAAAAACCTCTTGTGCGCGGTCTGAATATGCTTTTTCACGCCCGCGGAGAATCATCTCAATACGAATTTTATTTCCTTTTTCAAGGAACTTTTTTGCTTGATTAAGACGAACATTAAAGTCATTTGTTCCAATTTTGAGGGAAAGGCGAATACCTTTTGTTTCTACGGCCTTTGATGCCGCACGCTTCTTTTTCGCTTCTTTTTCCTTCTGGTATTTAAATGTCCCAAATTCCATCAGCTTACACACAGGAGGATTTGCCTTCGGAGAAACTTCAATAAGATCAAACCCCTTTTCGCTAGCAAGAGCGAGTGCTTGATCGACAGTCATGACACCCAGCATGTTTTTATCGTTGTCGATAACACGAATTTCATCGGCTTTAATTTGCCGATTTACTTTAAATTCTGGAATTTCGGGCTTTCGATTGCGGTGTCTGTGTCGATGTATGCGCATTGCTATTTGGTTAGATAATTTTATTTGTCAATTGAGAAAATAATCGTTCTTTCTTAATACGCGACCATGATTTGATCTGCTTTTCTCGGCGCATTGCGGAGGTTCTATCTAAATGCTCCTCTAGGTACATCAGACGGACTGGTAGCCTATTACGTGTCCAGATTGCAGAAGTACCCGTAGCATGAGCTTTTAAACGAGTATTACTGTCAGTCGTTTGACCAACGTAATATGAAGAATCACTGCATTTTAGAATGTAAACCTGATATACAAGTAGAACGGGTTGTGCATTAAGTGTTATGGTCGAAGACCATGAGCGGCTAGAAACAGGGTGTCCCGTCGCTCGGGACATTCGACTGCCGTCATGCTGGCATAGCGTCAGTCGAATGGTGGACCTGGGGAGAATTGAACTCCCGTCTGGTTAGGGGCCCCAAAGCAACGTTCTACAAGCTTTGCCTTATCTGAATACACTTCCTGCCCTCAAGATAAGGCAAAATAGACAGAACGTGGGTCCGGATAACATTCTCTCAGCCACTCCGGAATGGAAGAGAAGAGCCTATAATGACGTCCTTCTTAACCTATAGGCATCAGCCAAGGGACGAGCGCTGCGACTAGGCAGCTGCGTAAGCGAGAGAAGGCATGCTAAAAGCATTCTTCACTGCAGATACGAATTTGTTTGCATTTCGTGGTGTACGACGTGATAACGAAGAGCGTACATCTCCGGCTTGATTGCAATGAGCACCGATTCCTACCATCGATTCCTGGCAGGCCCCAAATAGAGATGATGTCTCACCTGCATTTGGGACGTGCGAGTTAATTCCTTTTGATGATTTTTTTGACCTCCTCACGCATGCGGCGATCAATATCGCGTTTTTTTATGCTGTCGCGCTTTTCATGTTGCGCTTTTCCACGTGCGAGAGCAAAGCTTATTTTCACCAAATCGCGCTTAGTATAAACCGAAATAGGCACTAATGTCAATCCTTGCGCCTGTTTTTTATGCGCGATTTTTCTGAGTTCAGAACGATGCATGAGCACTTTTCGTGTACGTGTTGGATTGTAATGAGTTTGTTCTCCTGCTGGCAAATACTTCCCTATATGCATATTCCGTACCCAAAGCTCTCCTGCATCAAGAGTGACATAGGAACCTTTCAGTTGAATATGTCCTTTTTTTGCCGCTTTCACTTCAGCGCCTGTCAGCACTAACCCTCCTTCATATTCCTCAATGAAGTCAAAACTATGGTGAGCGTATTTATTACGGGCAAGAGAAGGCATAGGGTGAGTGTACAATTTCTTGTGCCGGGTGGCTAGTCTTATAAGAGAATGGTCGTGAACTGCATGATATTGAGTGGTATACTATTTCCGTATGTCAGTAAAGCCAATGTCCATAGAAATAACGACCGGCACGGTATGGCGGGTGATTGGAGTATTACTTTTCGTTGCAGCACTATGGTTTTTAAGGGACATTGTGCTCGTGACACTAGCAGGGTTGTTGCTCGCAGCGCTTATTGATCCAATCGCGGATCGGTTTGAGCAAAGGGGGGTAAAACGAGGACTCACCGTGCTTGGCGTTTATGCGATTATTGCCCTTTTTGTTGCGCTTATTTCTTGGCTTGTGGTTCCAGTGCTTATTCAGGAATCAGAAGACCTTGTCACTCGATACGGACCGGTTTTGCAAACAGTCATTGGTGAGAGCAAGTTTATTGAACGCATCACAAGCGGAGAATTTTTCGCGCAAGATCCAATTGATATCTTCCGTTCGATTCAAAATGCCGGTATTGCGCGTGCCATTCCAGACATTGTGAATTTCTTTGTGTCTGCATTCGCTGGTATTCTTGCCGTTATCTATGCTGTCGTACTTGCGTATTACATTGTGGTTGAAGACAAAGCAATGCGGCATGGCATTGCTTGGCTTGCACCTAAGCAGCATCGTGAACGGGTAAAACAGATCATTCCGCAAGTACGTCGCAAGTTAGGAGAGTGGCTTCAGGGTCAATTACTGATCATGTTTTTCATTTTTCTCATTTCGCTTATTGGGTTCAGTCTCATTGGTCTGCCGTTTTCGCTCATACTCGCGATCATGGCAGGACTACTTGAAGTCGTTCCGTTTCTTGGGCCTCTTGCTGCCGGGATTCCCGCGATTATCATTGGGCTTTCTGTTTCGCCACTTCACGGACTTCTTGCGGCAGTTGTTGCCTTGCTTATTCAGCAAATCGAAGGGCAAATTCTTTCTCCAAAAATCATGCATCGCGTGACGGGACTGAACCCTGTTGTCACACTCCTTGTAGTTGTCGTTGGATTTGAGCTTGTTGGACTCATGGGGGCATTGCTTGCAATCCCCGTGACAGTTGCAGTTTGGGTGATCATGAAAGAAACACGTGCTCTATGAATAAACGAGAAAAAGAGTGGATTCACGTTATTCTCATTTCCTTCGTTTTGATCTCAGTCCTTTTTGTTATGGCAACAAGAACAGTGCAGGTAACGGCAAATGAAGCAGGTCGAGTGATAGAGCAGATCCAAAATACACGTTTTGTACCCGCTGATGCATATGAGCGCGAAGTGAATCGATACGTGAAGGCATTTCTTTCGTCGGAAGAAAAAGGTGCAGATATTGCTGTCCGAATGCTTGACATGCGTATTCCTCCTCAGTACAAAGCAATACATCTTGCCATCATCGTTGCCTTGCAAAATGAGGATGCAGCAGCAGTAGAGGCGCTCCAGACATCACATTCATGGCTCAACTAGCATGTTTTCTCCGTATAGACTGACATCATTTTTTCACTTTTTTATCCTCGTATTTGGGTTTGTATTACTCATTGCGCGTATAGGACCAACACTACCTACCGCCGTAGCGATGCTTTTCCTTTCCATTGTTCTTTTTGCGCGCCTTACGCAATACGAATTTCGACGCTTCGCTTTTTGGGTGTTTCTTATCATTCCAATGTCATTTCTTTTTGGATCAATTTTCTACTTTTTGTATCTCGAACAAATCTGGCTCATGTGGATGGTCACAATTGTGACCACGGTTGGTATATGGCTCTATGCAGAAAATTTGTATGCGTTTTATCATGCGCCAAAAAAATATCAGCCGTATTCCCTTGAATATCTTTCATTAGCGCTTGGGGTATTTGCCATATTTTTCTTCTCCGCTGCAGCTTTTGGTTCACAACTCTTTTTACAGGTTGAGGTTTACATACCCGCAATTGCAATATTTCTTTTTGGGTGTGCGCTGATCATTAGCATTTTTTGGGTCAGCAAAATCGACCATTCTCTGAGTATTCGATACGGTATTATGGGCGCGCTTATTCTTACCGAGCTCTATGTGGTGCTGTCGTTCTTACCAGTCAGCTATCAGGTGAATGCGGTCACACTTTCCGTGATGTTGTATAGTTTTATTGGAATCGCGCGCGCCGAATTACTCGATAAGCTTACAAAGCCCGTGTTACGCCGTTATATCTTGCTTGGAAGCATTTCGCTTCTCGTTATCTTTCTTACGGCAAATTGGACATAATATGAAACAATCCTTCTTTTCCCCGCTCGCATTTATGCTGCTTGTTATCGTCATCGCGGTACTGGCAGCCGTCACCACATCTGTGGCAACAAATCAGTCGCTCCAGCAATATGCCGACGATTTTGAATATCGATTTTCTGCATTGCAGCGCGCTAGTGCAGGACCGATTACCTTACCTGGAACATATGAAGAAGCGTTAGAAGCACTTTCGTTAAATACAATGCCTTCTCTTGCATATGTCACTGGTCCTGGTGTGGAAACATTTTTACCGGGTGAACAGCTCGCAACCGCCGTTGCGGTTACCGCAGATGGGTGGATGCTCCTTATGGATGCGGAGGGAATTGATATAAATCGACATCGTCTGTGGATTGGGGAGGGGGTATATGTCATCGAAGATATACGCCGTGATGTTTACTCAACGGCCGCACTTCTAAAGGTCAACGCTTCAAATCTGCGTGCAATTGCCTTTGGTCGTAGTGAACTTGCGCCTTCAGGCTCACTTCTTTTCTCGGTTTCAGCAGCACGCGATATTTACCCGGGAAGTTTAGAATCGGCGCGGCAATACGGGGGAGAAATAACCGAAGCGGAAGAATTACCTTATACATGGGGCGTTTCTGAGTACTTGCCAGAAGGATTTTTATTCGATGCTTCCGGGGCATTAATCGGCTGGAAAGGCGCGCGAACCGCTCATCCAGTTCATTCCATGCTGCCATTTGTGGACGCGACACTTCGCGGGCGAGAAGAGGTATACGCTGGGCTTGGAGCAATGGTTCGTGGCGGATACACCGTCGGCGACGACATTGAAACGACGCAGGTAGAGGTGCTTTTAACCACAGATGCATCCTCGGTGCTGCAAGAAGGAGACGTCTTATTGCGTTTTGATGATATGCCATTTGGTGCTATGACCCTTGGAGATTTTCTCTTGCTACGTCGCCCGGGAGAAACAGTGATTATCGATTTTCAACGAAATGGGGAAGAGTTGCGAGAAATTGTGGGGCTACGCGCTCGTAGTAGTTTGATATACTAAGTACATGGCAAGCTCGTATAATCGTCTTATTCCACTCATTTCTGGGTGGCCAACTATTCTGCTTTTTGCTGGGATTGGATTGCTTTTAGGGGTAGTTTTGTCGTTCACGCAGCAACTTGAATATAGTTCGACAACAAGATTACTTATTACCCAGCAATTAGGGGCAGTAGATGCGTATACGGCGGGGCGATCCGCTGAACGTATTGCCGAAGATTTAGGAAATGCGGTGCAAACGTCCACGTTTTACCAGGCATTTTTAGGGGCATCTGATGGATTTGACACCAATTTTTTCTCTTCTGATGAGCTAAAACGCCGGAAACAATGGCAAAAGGCGGTTACGACGTCGGTCTCCCGTTCTTCTGGACTATTGACCATTCGGGCCTTTCATCCAGATGCAAATCAGGCAAATATCCTTGCTGCAACGGTCGCAGATGTGCTGTCAGAAACAGGTTGGGTGTACTCTTCGGGCGGAAATATTGCGATTCAGCTTGTCGATACAGCCGTAAATTCGCGGTATCCGGTCCGTCCGAATGTCTTTGTAAATGGATTTTCCGGCTTTATGCTCGGGATTTTAGCCGGAATTGGCTATATTTTACTGCAAGTGGAGCAGCTACGCCGCCGGCATCAGCTCATGCACGAGGGGTAGAAATGCTCAGCTTACCTCATCTAGCGGCTCTAATCTCCGGTCCTCGTTCAACGTACTAGGAAGTACGCCTCACTTCGGTCCTCGATTATCACCACTATCTAAGGCAATCTGAGCATTTCTGTGTTTTCTGCCTCGGATTTCATCGATTCTAACGCGTTTTTGTGCTGGAGCGATGCTGCCTTTTTGGCTGAATGACACCACTATCTGAGGCAATCTGAGCTTTTCTAGATAATGTGATTCGATCCTCCCCCTTTTCAAGGGGGAGTTAGAGGGGGTCTTTCGTGTCATTCCGTCATTCCTGCGAAAGCAGGAATCCAGCGTAAAATAGACAAAACGATTTTATTTAGGCCTCTTTCTACATTCTACCGTCTACTTTCTCCCCAGTTGACAAAAAAACACGCTTGATTTAAGGTCAGCGCAGAAAACCCCATTTGATCCCGGACGTGTCGCTTCGTCTCCTCCTCGAAGTGATGCTCCGGGTTCAAGTGGGGCTTTTCTATTGACAAAAAATGCAAAAAATGATACATTTGCTAGTCCTTCAAAAGCTGCGAAAAGTTGCTGCGAGGGGTGAACCTTACAAAAACCGTATTTCCTTCGGTCTGGCGTCCAGTGAATAACCCCTCCTTCGTTCACTGTTGATGTCGGACCTAAGGAGATACGGTTCACAATGGATCGCTCCACAACGCCCTGTTGTGGGGCAAAACAAATCAGCTGCCGGCAGAGACCGGCATGGGAGATCGCATGCGCAGCATGTTCGCGGCCTTCGTGGCCCTCTTCGCCGTCCTCGTGGCGGCGACTCCTGCCTTCGGGCAGGCCCCTGCGGGCGACCCCCGCGTTGACGCCCTCGAGCTGTCCACCGGTGAAAGCCGGAAGGACATCGAGACGCTCGATGAGCGCCTCCGCCGCGCGCGTGCCGCCATTGCGGCCGCGCGGAAGCAGAGCGAGGCGAACGCAAAGCGCATGCAGGAGGGCCTCGGCACTTGCATGGCGCAAGATGTCGACGTGGGCATCTGGTTCTACGGGATGCTGACGTCCGAGGACCCGTCGTTCGACTTCACTTCGGCGAAGACGGACGAGGGGATCAACATGGAGACGGCCATGAGCCTGATCCAGACATACCTCGAGTGCGAGCTTGGCCACGAGGACTTCCGCGGCATCAATGTTGCGTTGGTCCAGTACATGGCCTGGCGTGCCGATCAGCACGCGGCGAACGAGCGGGCACGCATCGAGCTCGACTCGATGGCCCGTGACGTCGTCGCGGCGCAGGACATCGATCTCATCGTCGGCGAACATAACCGAGTCCGGGAGGCGATGAACGGCTCCTCGCTGCTCGTAGGCTTCGGCCTCGGTGGCGGCGTGCTGTCGGCGCCCAAGATGGACGGGTTCCTGCCCCCCGGCGTGACCGGGAATGGCGGGTTCTCGCTCTTCATGGGCGGGGCCGCTGGTGGTTCGCGCGCTGACGTGTCGCTCACCGCCCTCGTTGGCGGAACGAGCGACATCGACGCCTCGGCCACCGGGACGGTAGGCTGGCGCATTGGCGCTGGCTACGTCGGTCCCCTGCTGCGCGTCGCGCGCACCAGCTACGGCGCCCTTGATGGCGTGGCGGGTTCGGTGGGCGGCATGACGTCGCTGCAGGGCGGAGCGGCTGTCTCGATCCCGTTCGCGGGTTCGGGCAAGTCGTTCGGCACCTTCGAGTTCCGGGCTTCCGTCTTCGGCGGGGCTGGGTTCTCGGGCGTGAACGGCGATGCCCACCTGATCCCCGAGGCCGAGATGGCCGACGGGTCGGTGATCTCCCGCAGCCGCACCGTCGGCTCGGGGGGAGGGCTCGCGCAGCTGGTGGTCTGGTTCGGGGGTCGCACGGCCCTCGACCCGATCACCCTGCCGGGCTCGGTCGGCCTCGGCGTCGAGTGAGCGATCCGTTCGTGACGGGAGAGTGTGCATCTGTGCACTCTCCCGTCGACTACTACATTTTGAGAGGTGATATGTGCTTATAAACAGTCATTATTACCTCTGAAGAGGTTGTCCTTTTTACCCTGATTCCGTGCGATTTTAGCGGCTTTATTGGCCATTGAAACCGCACGGAATCAACCGGGCGGAAATCCAATTCTGGGCTTCCGCCCAAACCTTAGGAGGACCCATGCGGTTCATCAGCGCGACCTTCCTCACCGCCGCCCTCACGGGCTGCGGGCACATCCCCTACGGGGGAGCGTGCGACACCCTCTACCTGACCGAGGCGAACGCCTACGGGCAGGCCGAGGAGAGCGAGTACCTCGACTGCGACGGCGACGGGGCGGCGGACCACCTGTCCGACGCCATGATCAACCCCTACACCATGGGGGCGGACGGGAGCACTTTCCCGGCGCTCCTGGTGAAGGCGACCTTCTTCGCCGGCACGGCGGCCATCGAGGCCACGTGCGATGGCGACTGGGCCGAGGTCGTGGGGGTGACCCACGACACCGCCGAGTGGATGGGGGTGACCAACATGCCCCTGCCGGCGAGCGGCACGGCGGCCTGCCTGGTCCGGTTCACGAACCAGGACGGCAACCGCATCGACATGTCGATGGTCGACAGCCCGTTCACGTTCGGGAGCGACCTCTGCATCGTTCGCGACGCGGAGGGGAGCCTCTCCGAGCCCACGCTCACGCACAACTGCGGGGAGTTGGGCGCGGCGGGCGACGACCCCGATCCGACCGAGCCCGACCCGGGTCACGGCGGGGGTGGTGGTCCGACCGACGAGACCTACGGTGTGGGCGACTACGAGACGGTGAACGTCACGGTCGACATCCGCCTCGACGCCGTCTACCCCATGACGGACGTGGCCATCATCGTGTGGGGCGAGCCCACCAGCTACGAGGACCACGCGGTCCTGCGCAACTGGTGGGGCGACGGAGGGATCTTCGGCTCGTACGGCGAGACCGACCGGATCACCTTCGACATCCCCGTGATGGCGAGCGGCGAGACCTTCGTCCAGCTCCAGGTGGACCTCGGCGGGAACGACTACCTGGTGTTCAACACCGGGGTCGAGGGTCAGCTCGACTGGCGCGTCGACGACATCACGGTCGACGGCCTGTCCGTCGATACCACGCTGCTCCGCAACGACGGAAAGCACCTCGAGTACGCGGGGCAGCCGGACAGCGTCATCCCCGTCGACTGCGAGAAGCGGTTCGACGAGGGGACATGTGGTGGGGACCTCTGGTTCGTTGTCGAGATGCCCTGACGGGTATCTCGGTCGACGGACCAACGCACGGCTCAGGCCGGCGACTTACACGACTCAGTGTAAGCGCCGCGCCTGGGCCGTTCTTCTATTTACAAGGCTTCAGCTTACCTCATCTAGCGGCTCCAATCTCCGGTCCTCGTTTAACGTACGTTTCAGTACGTCTCACTTCGGTCCTCGATTGTCACCACTATCTAAGGCAATCTGATGCCTTGTTGAGTTTGTCTACTAAGCAATTCGTCACCCCTGGCACCGACCAGGGGTCCAGCGTATTCTGACAAGCGATGGATTCCTGCTTTCGCAGGAATGACGAGTAACAAACGTTTCAACGTTTTTAACGCAAGGTCGAGGCATGCCTCGACCCTACACATCTCCAACCTGCTACTTGTCACCTAAAACCTGATTTCCCTTAAATACTTGACGTTTTTGCCAATTTGTGGTATATTTACCTGTCGAATTGACCTCGATTTTATGAGCCGCAAGGCCACAAATCAGGCAAAATCGATGCGTTCAATACAACCTCAACGGTCCTGGAGGACCCATGCGACAGATGTTTTTCTTCTTCGTCTTCGTGGCCGCGTTCTCGTTCGGCTGCCGCGGCGGCCGGGCAATCGATTACGGTGTCGAGGCAGGGACCTCCCCGGTGGCTTCGGCCGCCGGGGAGTCTGACACGGACGCCGACGCAGATGCCGATGCCGATGCGGACTCGGATGCAGACAGCGACACCGATTCCGACACGGACACCGACACGGACACCGAGACTGGCACCGATGGCGAGACCGTCGAGTGCTGGTCCGATGCGGACGGCGACGGCTACGGCTTCGGCCAGGCCGTCGAGATCGTTGCGGGCGAGTGCCCCGACGGCTTCGTCGAGAACGGCGGCGACTGCGATGACACCGACGACGACGTCCACCCGGACATCGAGGAGGTCGACGACCTCTGCGACAACGAAATCGACGACGATTGCGACGGCGACGTGGACGGCGACGACAGCGAGTGCCCCGAGGACGACGACATGGTCGTGTGCTTCTGGGACGCTGACGGCGACGACTTCGGTGACCCGGACGACTCGTCCGAGCGCGAGAGCTGCTCCGGCAGCTGGGTGCGCAATGACGACGACTGCGATGACACCGACGACGACGTCAGCCCCGACGAGATCGAGGACTGCGACAACGGCATCGACGACGACTGTGACGGCGACGTCGACGAGGCCGACTCGGAGTGCCCGGAGGACCCCGACATGGTGGTCTGCTACTGGGACGCCGACGGCGATGGCTACGGCGACCCCGAGGACTCGTCCGAGCGCGACAGCTGCTCCGGCAGCTGGGTGCTGAACGACGAGGACTGCGACGACACCGACGACGACGTCAGCCCCGACGAGATCGAGGACTGCGACAACGGCATCGACGACGACTGTGACGGCGAGGAAGACCTCGACGACGCGGACTGCGACGACGCGCCGGAGGACGACGACGGGTTCTGCCCCGACCGCCCCGGTGACTACCACGAGCTCTGCATCGTGGGCATCGCCGATGGCATCGAGGAGTGGGACCTCGCAATCTTGGTCGACTGGGCCTGCGACGAGCACTGGGTCGACTACGATGGTCGAGCCTTCGTCGACAGCCCGGTACTGTCCGAGGACGGCGATTCGATGTGCATCGGCTTCTACGGCGACAACATCGAGATCAACGGCGCGAGCCCCGACAGCCCCGTGTGGGGTGGGTACGCGACCGGTGACTGCGGCGACCTCGACGGCTTGTACGAGATC
>JAQCKO010000012.1 GCA_027592325.1 bacterium
TTCCGGAGAAGAGGTGAGAACGTGATCAATCATGCCTTGACCAATAACGGCATACGTGCGCTGCCCAATGCCTGCTTCGGCTAGGAGTAGCTGAATATCGGTAAGACGAACCTGTTTTCCATTCAGCAAATAACTCGCATCGCCATCGCGGTAGACGCGTCGGGTAATTACAACCTCGGTATAATCGACATTCATGGCGCGATCGGTATTATCGAGCGTCATCGAAACCTCAGCAAATCCAGCCTGTGCCTTTCCTTCTGAACCCGAAAAAATGATGTCTTCGGTTTTTTTTCCGCGCAGCTGTTTCATAGACTGCTCGCCAAGACACCAGCGAATGGCATCGGCAATATTCGACTTTCCCGATCCATTCGGACCAACAATAACGGTCAGATTCGTTTTCCGGCTTCCGCCAAAATCAAGCCGGGTTTTTTTCTGGAAGGTTTTAAATCCTTGAATTTCAAGTGAAATGAGGTGCATACGATAGCGCCATGATAGCGAGAATTGCGAAAAAACGAAAGCAGGCACCGAAGTGCCTGCGAGGAGAGAGCATGGCGCTAGCTGCGCGCGAGGGCAGCCCACCATCAGCAAGTCGACCGTCATCCATTACTTGTAAAAAGAGATTCAAAAAGCCTGAATCATTGACAAAAGTGCGCTCGCAGGCTATGGTTCTTCTCTTCTATGAACACCGCTCAAGCGAAAATGATGCACGAGGGAATACGCGCGGCAGAGCGTATTTTACTTTTGACCGATGAACGCATTGATGGCGATACTATTGGTTCAACGCTAGGGTTTTATCATATTTTGAAGGCCATGGGGAAGGAAGTTGATGTTTTTTCGCCGAAGGATTTGCCGGGAACCTTCGCCTTTTTGCCTGGAAGCGCAGCAATTCACCGAGAAGAAGCAATTTTTGACGGAGCAGAGTATGATCTTCTGATGAGCTTCGATAATGCCGATGGGGTGTACTTAGAACCGCTTCGCAAGAGAATGAAATCGCCTTCACGGCTGTTTGTTTTTGATCATCACAAAACGAATCCAGGTTACGGTGACCTGAATTTGATTGAAGATGATGCCGCTTCCACAGCCGATTTAGTGTGGCGGTTCGCAAAAACGTTCAAGCTGCCGGTAAATAAAGAGGCGGCTGAGTGTATTTTGACCGGTATTTGTACTGATACTGATGCATTTTATACCTCGAACACCACCGCGGCGTGCATGCAGGCGGCGCATGAGCTCACGCAGCTTGGAGCGCGCTTGCAGGTGATTGTGCGCGAAACCATGATGAATAAGTCGGTGGCGGCGCTGAAGCTTTGGGGGCTTGCCTTTGAGCGGCTGCATGAAAATATCGAATTCGAGGCCCTTGCTACCGCCATTCGCGCAGAAGATATGCATAAACTTGGCGCGACGAAGGACGATTTAGAGGGGCTCAGCAATTTTTTGAATGCCATGGTTGAGGGGGCCGATAAGATCTTGGTGCTCTATGAGCAGAAAGATGGCAGCGTAAAAGGAGGTTTGCGCGCGCAAACAAGCGATGTTTCAAGTATTGCGCGCCGATATGGCGGAGGCGGTCATAAACTCGCTTCTGGGTTTACTGTGAATAATGCTCATTTGGAGGAAAAAGACGGGCAGTGGTTTGTGGTCGAGACGCGGTAGTTGCACCTTGACTTTTCGTAGAAAATATCGTACGTTTCGGCTGACTCGTCGATTGGATGACGGGGAAGGAGAACGACGATGAATCTGAGTGAAATGATCGATGCTGCTTGGCTTGCCGATTCACATGAGCGCGAAGACAGCAAGATGCGGGCCTACGAGGCCGCGCGGCGCGATGCCATGCAGCTCGACGAAAATACCGAGGACGCGATCCTCGAGATCGCGGGGAAGTGGGGCGTCGAGGGGGGGTGGCGCGATGTCTTCATGACGGTCATGAAGCTCTGGAACACGGGAGTGGGCGGAGAACCGGGATTCTTCACGGCCGCCTTCGATATCGCGCGCGCGGACGGTATCGAGCCGGCGCTCGTCGTGCATGCCCTCGAGACCGCGAAGAGCGATTTGCAAGGTCCGGCGTGGCGCTGCGCGCGGCGCGGACTCATCGAGACTGCGCAGGCGATGCTTGGTGAAATCGGCAATCTGCACGACCGAGCGTTGCTCGCGTGCTACCTGCGGCTTGGGCTCTGGCACGAGTACCCGGATGCCGTAAGGCTCCATGAGAGTCGGGAAGTCGTTGACTTCCTTGTGTGGGCTGGCGCCTACAATGCTCCGAACCAGGTTAGCTGGCTCGTCAGTCACCTCACGCACTTAGAGGGCGATGGGCGGCAGGATGAGGTCAATGCGCTGTACGAGAGCCTGATCGCGAAGGCCGAGGCGGGCGACCACTGCATGAACCAGTACTGGCTGCTGCGCGCTCGAGCCGATGCGGACGACTTCCGTCAAGCGCAAGCCGATTAGACCCTTGCGCCCCGCGGCGCGCTGACCCCCTGAGCCGAATGGCTCCGGGGGTCTTTCTTTTTCTCGGATTGAGTTCTGGCACTCTTCACAGTGGAGTGCTAATGTGTTACCGTAGGAAGGCAGATGTAACTCTTTTGAATCTTCTTTGTACGAATAATGTATGCAGAATAATCTTCTTATTCCAACGGTTATCGAAAAAACGCATCATGGCGAGCGCGCCTATGATATTTACTCGCGACTTTTAAAAGACCGTATTATTTTCCTCGGAACGGCCATTGATGACAGTGTCGCAAATGCCATGATTGCGCAGCTTCTCTTCTTAGAGAGTCAGGACAACGAAAAAGACATTAAAATTTACATTAATTCGCCGGGTGGGTCGGTAACATCGGGGCTTGCGATTTATGACACCATGCAGCATATAAAACCCGATGTTTCCACCATGTGCGTTGGAATGGCGGCGTCAATGGGAGCAGTCCTACTTGCCGGTGGCGCAGCTGGAAAGCGTTATGCACTCCCGAATTCAGAAATAATGATTCACCAAGTGCTCGGAGGCGTACAGGGGCAGGCAACCGACATAAAAATTCACGCCGATCGCATTATGGCAATGAAAAAGGGCCTTAACCAGATTTTGGCTGATCACACCGGTCAATCTATCGATGTGGTCACAAATGATACCGAACGTGATAACTTTATGACCGCAAAAGAAGCAAAAAAGTACGGATTAATTGACGAAGTTATTGCTAATTCAACGAAAAAATAGCGAAATTCAGCCATATTTCGTGAATAGCTGCCCGCGTCCCTTGACAAAAAAGCCCGAGACTGATACAGTCGAGTATCCCTCGCGTGCAGCTATCCGCAGTCACGACAAGCATGGGGATATATCACCTATACACTTCGGCTCCGGCTGAACTGATATAGGATATATATCTTCTTGGCTGCGGTTAATTGCTCGCGAGGGCTTTTTTTGTTTCCAGCTCACCGCATCTGCATGCTAAAATCTGCAGGTTTGCTCAATGGATCAGGTAATAGGTTCAGATGTCAGGTAAGGAATTTAAGGTTCAATTAGCATTTCAAACACATCCCTCACATTCCTCACATTCGTTCCCACCAAGCATTTGCCTGCGGCGAGCCATGCACGAATGTGCAAATTCTCGAGCAGAGCGAGAGATCTATTCAAATCAATGTATATCGCTGATGAACAGATCCTTCACTGCGTTCAGGAAATTACAATAGTTTCCTGACCTTTTTATGTATCAGGGTGACCTTGAGTTTATCGAAGGCTGAAAGCCGAAGACAAAGCAGTTCTCTGATATGTATGGATTGCTTTGTTACCAACTACGTCGGTGCCTCGCAATGACAGAATGATAGTTGTGAACGAAGCCAAGAGCGGCAAACCGGAAATGAGGTGAGTTGCACGCTTCAACCTATTCCTGCTCCCAAACACCGCTTTTATACAGTTCAATAATCGCCATCACAGAAGCAAGAACGGTCGGTCCGATGATGAATCCAATTGGTCCGAAGAAACGTAGTCCACCAAGAATTGAAAGTAAAATAAGCAGTGCGTGCATTTTTGTGCGGCCTTCAATCAGGTAAGGCGAAATAATATTGTCAATCATGCCAACAACAACGATGGCCCAAATGGCCATCCCAATCGCTGCTGCAGTTTTTCCAGAAATGAGTAAAAAAGCAATTGCAGGGATCATTACAAGGGAAGCTCCAATCATTGGAACTTGTGCCGCAATCATCACAATTGTGCCCCATAGGACTGGACTTGGAACACCGAAGATTGCAAAGCCAATTGTGGCAAAGATTCCCTGTAACAGCGCCACTATAAGCGCGCCAAAGACCACGCCACGCATGGCGTCAACAATGCGCCGGACAATTTGTTGATCGAGCTTATCGTTAAACGGGCTGAGTGCAAGGATTTCTTTTTTGATGCGCGTTCGTTCAACGAGGAAAAAATACGTTGAAATGAGAAATAAACCAGCGCCGAAGAAAATGGACAGGATACTTGAGAAAATCGGTTCAATATTGTCGATGATCCAATTCCCAACAATCGGTCCGAGCTCTGAGAGATCGAATGCGAGAATACGATTCTGGGCATTTTCTGGGAGTAGGTCGAATAGCGGCAGATCGGCCGGGTTGAATGCGGTCAGCCACTCGGCATCAGCGGAAGCAGAAATGAGGTCATTTGCTTCTCCTACCAATGTAAGGCCAATGAAGAAAAGCGGAATGAAGACAGCGATAATTGTGAGCGCAATTAGCAGAAGCGCGACAATACGTGATGATGAAATACGTTGCTCAAGCCGCGTTGCAAGGGGCGAGAGGACAACACCTGCAACACCTGCCGTGAGTAAAATCACCACGAAGGGAGAAATGATTTGCCAGAAGAGATAAAAGATAACGGCAGAAACACCGATAAAAAACCATCTCCTTGTTGTAAGATGATGGTGGTGCAGATGGGATGATTTTGACATAAGCTAATATCGTACTTTGCAAACTTCGCAATGATTATTGATGCGCTTTCCTGCATAGTATAGCGCAACAAGTGAAAGGAAAAGGGCAATGCCGCCAACAACCATACGATACTTCAGTAATACGGCGGAAATGCCAAGACCAAGAAGAGCCAGCACAGATGAATAACACGCGGCGCACACTATGGTTGCAGAAAGTGAGCTAAGAATAATACTGAGGAACCCTGCTTTTTCCGCTGCACCTTGTCTTCCCTTTACTTCGCGTCGTATGTAAAGCTGAAATTCAATCAACAGGGCATTTAGCGTAGATAGCGAGATGAAAAGTGCAAGAATAATCGGGTCGAGAATACGAATTTGAAAGAAAAAATCATTTCCTGGAATGGTGAGGACAGGAATGAGAATAAGTGTGCTAAAGATACTGGTCGCCAGAAGCAAGAAGCGCAAAATCGCAATAGGACGCCGAAATACCTTTTGAAATGGTTGAATCAAGTTCATCATAATGTATCGAAGTAATCGGTTATTTCCGCAAGATCTTCAAATGTAATAACTCCGGGAATGAGCGTCGCGCTGCCATCTGGCCCAAGAATGATAGAAGAAGGCGTACCGGTGATTCCGGCGATAATTGCCGCCGAGGTGTCTGATTCAATTCTCCCTTCGTGACGATTGCTTCGTTGACAGTCCGCAAAGGTCTGACGACTTATGCCAATTTCGACGGCATAATCCTCTGCATCTTGCATGCTAATGCCTTGGCCATTTTCGTCCGCACGCGCGAATAGCATGTCATGATACGTCCAAAAGGCTCCCTCGCCTCCAATTTCTGCTACACATTCCGAAGCATGTGCTTTTTCGTAGGCAAGCGGGTGACTGTCAAGTGGGAAATGACGATATACATGCTGCACATCTTTTGTATATTCTGAAAAGTACGTTTTAAGTTCGGTGGAAAACCGTTTACAAAATGGACATTCAAAATCGCCATATTCCACAATGATCATCTCTGCGTTGCTATCGCCACGAATATGGTCGCGTGCTGTGACGAAGGGAATGGTAGCACTTCCATTGCTTGTTGTCGGTTCTTCGCCTGAGGCAAAATTTCCAATCCGACGCTCAATGCTCTTTCCAAGTCCACCTTGCACAGCAAGACTGATGAGCACGCTACTTGCGAGCAAGGTGAATACCGCAATAGCAAGTTTGATGTAGGTATTCTGCGGTGAGGTTGTCGGCATATGAAGAGAGTATACAGGGTTTAGCTTACAGGTTACAGGTGCTGAGAGTTGCCGCAGATGATTCATCACCGGCAACCTATGTGCTGATCGCAACACCTACTGTGATTATATTGTGCTAATATACACGTATATGCAAATTGATTTTCGCAAGAGTGAAGAACAATTTATGACCGCTCCAGAAGGACAGCTCGCCATAGACGTGTCGGAAAGCGCACATGAGATTCGTATTTTTGCCTTTGTTGGTGGAGTGCAGCCGGACGATCTTGATATTCATGTCACGCACGATCTTGTAACGGTACGAGGTATGCGAAGGGCACCGCATCAACCTGATCGCGAGACACTGCATTTTGAAGAGTGTTTTTGGGGAACCTTCTCGCGTTCAGTGATTCTGCCACATCATGTCGACCCTGCAAAAGCAAAAGCAGAAGTTGAACTTGGCCTTCTTACATTGACACTTCCGAAGACGTCTGATGAGATGCAAGTACAACCAATTTTTTCATGAAGCATAGAACGCATACATTTTTGTCGCACCTGAAAGAAGGAATCGTTTCGCAGAAGAAACGTCTATTGGTATTGCTTACTGTATTTGGGGTAACCATATTCGTGATTGTTGGTGCCGGAGGGACGTATGCCGTTGCGTATCAAGGTAAAATCGCGCCTGGAGTATTTGTGGGCGATCTTTCTGTAGGAGGCATTACTGAACAACAAGCGGCAGATGAGCTTGCGGCACGCTATGAAGCGCTGCTCAATCGAGAACTATCGGTGGTGCTCATTAAAGAGGGAGAAGAGATCGATTCTGCCTCAATCGCCCTTCGCGCGGACGGCGCAACAGATCCAGATTTTGTACGGGATTATGTCTATATAAATCCTGAAGAGCTTGCTGCAGGTGCATATGAACGTGGCCGCGAAGGAGGTTTCCCTCGTCAAGTAATTGATCGGATTGCATTCATTGTGGCACCAAGTACTCTCTCTCCACGATGGTCCATACAGCATGAAGAGATATTCAGCACGCTTGAAGGGCTTTTTTCTGATCATCTTATAGATGGCGAGCCGACGCGCTATACGATTGAGGGCGATGCATTCACCGGCGCTGAGCGTGGAACCCCAGGGATGACCATGGACGACGGGAAGCTTTTAGAAAGTCTTTATGATGACCTGAATGATTTTGATTTGCAGTTGGTGCATACGGTAGAGCTTGTTACCGCGATTAATGTGGTTGAAGTTGAAGAGGCAATGACGCTCCTTGATGATGCAAATGCGATCCTGAATCGCGCACCAATCGATCTTGTCCATACAGCTCATGATACTCGTGAACAACGCTTCACGGTTTCCCGCGATGACCTGTATGCATGGGTCATTGCCGAGAAGAATAAGACAGGACTTGCGCTTGCGCTCGATAGCGGAGCAGTAGATCGCTTTTTTGAGGAAATCGCCACAGCAATTAATATTCAGCCAGTTGATGCCATATTTCGCATGGAAGGCGATCGTGTTATTGAATTTTCAGGAAGTCAAAATGGCTCAGAATTAGATGAAAAAGGGACGTATACAGACGTGCTTTCCTATCTTTGGGGGACTGAAGAAGGCGATGTGCAAATTGCAACAAGTATCATTGAGCCTGATATATCAACGGCATCTGTCAATGAATTAGGGATTCGTGAGGTTCTTGGTATAGGCATTTCTGATTTTTCTGGATCGCCATCAAATCGGGTAGCAAATATTCTGCATGGAGCCGCAAAACTTGATGGACTCCTCATTCCACCAGGAGAGGAAATCTCCCTTGTAGAAAAGCTTCGTCCATTTACGATTGCAGATGGATACCTTCCTGAGCTCGTTATCAAAGGTGATGAAATTACACCAGAAGTTGGAGGAGGACTATGCCAAATTGGGACGACAACCTTCCGTGCAGCCATGAATACCGGACTTGAAATTACCGAACGTCGGAATCATTCACTTGTTGTGAATTATTATAACGATCCATCAAATGGCAATCCAGGGACCGATGCGACACTGTATGAGCCTCGGCCCGATTTTCGATTTCGAAATGATACAACGCATCATATTTTGCTAGATACGTTTGTTGATCTCTCAACATACGAACTTGTTTTCACCTTTTGGGGGACATCGGATGGACGAAAAGGCTACTATTCACCTCCCGAGATTCTTAGTTGGAATGGGTATGGGGCAACGCAATATATTGAAACCACCGACCTTGCTCCAGGTGTAACACGTTGTCAATCACCGCACCCGGGTGCGACAACCTCATTTGACTACATTGTTGAACGTCCGGGAGAAGATATTTTCTCGCATACCTATCAATCAACGTATCGATCATTGCCGCGTATTTGTTTGGTGGGTGCCGATCCGGTTGGACCAGCGGAAGTAGATGATGGGACGGGGGAACTGGACGTAGAAGATGTCACTGTAGAGGGATAGAAGCGGAATACACCGATAGCCACGCCGATGGCAAGGGCGACGAATAGATACGATCCGTACAAGCCAGGTTTGCATTTTTGGGCGTTTTTGCTACACTCAAAGTACTATTCGTAAATTATTGTATGGGAGTTTTTGGTCTTTTTTTTGGCGCTACCGTATTTATTGTGCTCATTAGCATTCGTCAAATTAATGAATATCAGCGCGGGGTGAAGTTTACGCTTGGAAAGTACACAAGCATCATGAGTCCAGGGTGGCGACTTGTTATCCCAGTCTTTCAGAGCTATCAGAAAGTCGACATTCGTGTTAAAGCCGTCGATGTTCCTGATCAAGAGGCGATTACAAAAGACAATATTTCAGCGCGGACTAATGCCGTCATTTATTACAAGGTGACCGATGCGAAAAAAGCTGTGATTGAAGTACAAAATTTTCAACATGCGGTGAGCCAACTTGCGCAAACAACCATGCGTAATGTGGTAGGGGAGCTTGAGCTTGACGAGCTTCTTACAAATCGTGATCAGGCGAGCAAGAAAATAAAAGATATTGTTGATTCGCTTACCGACCCATGGGGAATTTCGATTGATAATGTTGAACTGAAAGACATTACGCTTCCAGAAGAAATGAAGCGTACGATTGCAAAGCAAGCCGAGGCAGAGCGTGAACGTCGCGCTGTCGTAATTAAAGCGGAAGGAGAGGTGCAAGCGGCAGTGAATCTTGAAAAGGCGGCAGCAATGCTTGCAAAAACACCGGGAGCGCTCCACTTGCGTTCATTATCAACACTCAATGATCTTTCAAGCGATCAATCAAATACGGTGATTATGGCCGTGCCGCTTGAAGTTTTGCGCGCATTCGAGACGATTACGGATATGAAGAAATAAGAAATAGTTGTTACAAAGTCAAAGCAAAACACCAGCCACGATGGCTGGTGTTTTGCTTATCTGAATTGTTCAAGTAGCTGTTGTTGCGCACTAGGTGAGTAATAGTAATTTAGGTACAACCCGGTTTCATCTGATTGATACTTTCCATTCGAAGAAACATACAAGCCTTTTTCAAGACGAGGTAGTGTATTCACTTGTTCTTCGTTTGGTTGGCGGCCGGGTATAGAGTCGAATAATCCAGTGAGTGTTTTCCAGCCCTTAGGGGCGGCCTCATTGAGGATTTTCTCAATCACTATATCAACAATTTCTTTCTTATAGAATTGAATCATTCCGGTAGGTCCGGTGCTTCTATACGTTGCTCCCATTTCGTCTTCCTTCCATCCGTGTTTCTCTTGCAAAAAACTGATTACGTGTGGCAGACTGCGGTGCGGTTCTATAATCTTTTGCCTACCCTTCGTCTCTAACAGTTCATGAATTTTATCCGTAATCCCTTGTCGCGAGAGTGCATCTTTTGGCGGGATCCCTTGTTCTAAGATTACTTTTACCTCTTGATATAGCGGTTCGTCGTAATTTTTTGTGAGCTTCAGTGGATTGTTTTCCAGCTCTTCTGGTTGTACTGTGCCCGTAGCAAAAAATTTCCGAACCTCAAAACCTCCCTCTGACACAAGGTCGTACACAGCGCCGCGCACAGTAATGTAGTCGACGCTAATTCCCTCGGCCGCAAGTCGTTTGCGCATTTTACCTATAGTCATCCAAGCACTATCTCTTGGTTTAAAGTATGTGACTACGGTCTCAATCAGCCGTTCGCTGAAGTCTTTATTAAATCTTGGCGCCTGCGTTGTGCCGTCTTTATGCTTGCCAAAATAAGTAATTGTATCACCTTTTTCCCCTCCTTCATACTCGCTAAGACCTACTGCACGATCAAAAAGCGCAGATTCAAGAACATTAATTCCATATATCCATTTTAAGTGATTCAGTACTCCTCGAATAGATGTTAAGTCAAGCTTTGCTATTTTTTCTCGATTTTTGCTAGGCATTTCGATCGCTGACTTCACAAGAGTTTGCCATTCAAGTTCACTTCCTGGATAGCAAATGCGTAATGTAGTGGCGTCAGAACATCCACGCAATTGACGCTTTGTCATGCGGGCAAACAAAGCTAATGATCGTATCGCATCCATGACTTCGTCTGGGTGAACGATATAGGTCGCATTGCGTACATCGTCGCAAATAAATGCATGCACATAAGGTTGCCCTGGTCTCCCGTTTGAATCTTTTGCAGCATCGTTCTTAATAGTCGTTCCATGGTAGGGCTCATTTCTGAACCATCGCGGATCAACAGTTCCGGGTTGAGCGGCCACTGCGTGAAAGTAAGGTGTGCTCTCAATGAGTGCATGCAGTAGATGGTTAAGCGCGTGTACTTCTGCTTCTTGAAATTCATTTGGCATTTCGCTTCCTGCATCGAGAAACCTTCCTTCGTCTGGTGGAATATTTAGGAAGGCGACTTCTGTTTCACCCTCAACTGAAGCATCAGGCGTTTCGTGATCGATAGTTGGCGGTTTCTTCAAAAACGGTCCATCGAGCCTTTCATCATCCTTTGTGACATCACGAATAACGGTGTATTTTCTATTGAATTCAGGCAGTTGAACATCACTTTGTACGTATGCGGCGAATAGCTGTAGCAACTCCATTTCCGTAGCGATTCGGGACAGTTCATTCACATCACTCGGTGCTTCGTTTTCAAGTAAATGGGCTTTGCGTGCGTGCAATTCCTTTTGAATGATACCAATCGCCTCCACAGCAGAAGGGTCTTTTAATCGAATACGTTCCTGAATGTCTCCACCAGTATGACGTGCAAGCCGATCCGTCAACTTTGCATTCGTCTCCAAATCAGAAAAAGCGGATTGAATAATCTCCATCTCTCTTTCAATATTTCTACTATTATCACGACTTTCCATACTGTCATTTAATACTGACAAAATACTATCATCTTTGCCTCATTTACTCACGTGAGAGAGGTGAATAGCAAATGAGGCAAAGATGAGCGCCCGACCGTCTTCGTAGTGTCGAAGGGGTCGGGCAGGGCTCACAGGTCGCGACCTGTGAGCCGAGTGCCTCGCGGCCGAGTGGGATCGAAATCCCACTCGGCCCCATGAGCAGCCATCCGTAGTCGGACGGCTGCTAGGCGGCGCCACGCCCGTGCCCGGACATGCCGGGCGTGAAGCGTTGCCGAAACCTCTCGGTGCGCGCGCACTCGCGCGCACCGAGAGGCGGTGAACCGCTCGACATTTGATGATTTTTGCAGATTGCCTCCACAAATTTCTGTCCGCTACCTAAGGTATTCTAGGTGCGCTACAAATTTTTGAGCTCACTATTTTCATACTGTGCTCAAGAATTTGCCCGACCATCGTGAGTACGAAGGTCGGGCAAGAGTGCGGCGAGTGAGCCGCGGAGTTTGCAGACTATTCAGACCGGCCTGCAAGCGGGCATCGAATGCTCGATTGTTTTACTCCCCCGAGCTGGGGAGTAAGACTAGGCGGCGATCTTGCGCTGCTTCATCTTCACGACGCCGTGGAGGGCGCTGAGCCCCCCAGCGGCGGCGACCAGTACACCACCGAGAAAGGTTGAGCCTTTCCCGCTCCCGCTGCCGGTTTGGAACCGGATCTTCCCCTCGGGCGAGATCCGGATGAACCGCCCCTGCTGGCCGCTCCAGGGCCGCCAGACGACGTTGCCGTCGTCGTCGAGGGTGACGTTGGGGCGCCAGAACGCCCCCTCGTCATCTGTGCCGGCCGCCGCGATGGCGGCCTCCAGCGACCCGGGGTCGTCTGGGAGCGACAGCGGGCCGCAGCCCTTTTTCTCCTGGCGCCAGGGGTGATCCCCCGTCGCCAGGGCTAAGGCGAGCGCGCGAGCGCGCTCCACCGGCACCATGACGGCGCCGGCGCGGACTGTCGTGACGGCGATGATGACGGTGGTGGTCTCGTTGGACATGATGCCTCCAGGCATCAACCCTGTTATTCCCAGATGTCACCCTGGGCAGGGCCCCCTCCGCAAAGGGGTGATGGTATTTTGTCAGCCTCGAATGAGCTTTCGTCCCTTGGCACATGCCTTGGGAACTGACAATCTGTTGCGCTTCTCGGCGCATATCAGGTCAATTCGGATCGATCCTTCGACTTTGTCCTGCTAGGCGGGACTACGCTCCCGGCGGAGCCGGGCAGGCAGGATGACGAAATGGGCTGATATGCACCTCGGAGGGCTTAAGGTTATAGCCTCGCTGTGGGCGCGAAATTCACGCGCACAGGGAGACTGACGGATGGTCGTGAGATCTCTCTTAGGTCCAAAGGACCATCTCCCGGGCCAGAGCGACCTACTGATATGGGCCTCTTACTTCTCTAAGCCGAAGCTGAGAAGGGAGGTTGTCCATATGCCGGTGCGGTCTAGCATCCGTCAATCAATGACTATTCAATTGTGAATGTTCATCCTTTTCCCGCCTTTTCACAGGCTTCACACAGTGGTTACAGATCTCTCGCTGAACCTCTATTCTGTGGTAAGGACTGTATCCCTCGCGACTCAACGCCGTAGCGGAATCGCTTAGGATGCACTCATTACCACGGCATTTCTCAGGTGCCGGGGGATATCGCCATGTTTCCCTCGACCGCAGTCGATTGATGTATGCTAGGCGTATCCGACGTATTCCCTAGAAGGGGAATAAGGTGAGAATTTCAGATAAATGGTAGAAACCTCTCTCATGAAGTTTGGATTGCTCCCTTGCTACCACTTGGCTGAAAACGATCGCTTTTATGACAAAAGCGGATACATCGCTATCAATGGAGAGCAATATATCCGCTTCTACAATATCTATCACTAGATATTATCTGCCTCGTTTCCCTGAGGCGGGCTCTCTCACCAGGTGTATTGTAATGTTCTGCGTTTCGTCTGTTTTCTTCCTCATCGTTCGCTGGCACCACTATAACATATTTCACCACTTCTGTCAAGCGCGTCATCTATATTATGGCTAATACTAGCGTAAAATACGCAGTATTTTTGGTGAGATGCTTGTGAGAATAATTGACGAAACTGTCTCTTTCCGCCATAATCATGGCGTTTATGAAGATATTTACGTGGAAGCAGCGTGCCATTGTGTTTTTGGTGACTATCGCGACCATCGCGCTATTCGCGCTTATTGGGTATCTTATTGGGCGAGCAGCAGGATCAGGCACCATTGGGCTCGTGATCGCTGTTCTTCTTTCATACCCGGCAACGCAATTTCAGCTCGCTAAAACCATGCGCCGCCTGTACGATACGAATAAACACTAGGGGTACGAATGCGCATTACGTTGAACCATTCGCTTTGCTCATTCGTTGAAAGCGTTGGGAGCGTTGGTGCGAAGAGATCCTTCACATTCGTTCCCGGCGGAGCCACGGCAGAGCCGGGCAGGCCGGACCAGGCTCCGCCTTGGCTGCCGCTAGTTCGCAGGAATGATAAAACGATCAAATTCAAACAGTAGATAGGCACGGTGACTTTTCCCTACAACTAACAACTCACCACCTACAACCTCAGATCTCTCACCTCCAACATCCAACCTGAAACCTGTAACCTGAACCCTCCATATGAATGACATCATGCTCCCAGCTCGCGAGCTCTTCTCGCTCGGGCTCATCCCAATCACAGACGGATTTCTTGGATCGATCATCGTCACCATTTCGATGATTACCTTCTTTTATCTAGCGGCAGGTCGATTCTCTATCGTGCCAACACGCATGCAAGCCTTCCTTGAAATGATGTACGAGTATGTGCTCGGGGTGCTTGAAAATGCCTTTCGTTCAAAAGAGCGTGCCGAGAAATTCCTCCCGTTTTTCCTCACCATGCTCATTTTTCTCACCGTTGCGAATCAATTCACGTTGGTGCCGTTTATTTTTGAACTCACGTATCAAGGCGGTGATCTATTCCGTCAGCCAACCAGTCACTTCGCGCTGCCGATTGCGCTTTCACTTCTTGTCTTTGTGATTTCGCATATCATGGCCTTCCGAATCTCTCCAATCAAACATTTATCGAATTTCGTGAATGCGGGACCGCTGCTTAAGGCGAGAAAGCCGATGGATTTTTTTACGGGCGCGATTGAGGCCTTCATTGGCGTATTGAATGTGATTGGAGAGGTGGCGAAAGTTGTGTCGCTTGCGGCGCGTCTATTTGGAAATATCTTTGCCGGGAATGTGATGGTTGCGGTGATAATTGGGCTCGCCTCATTCACGCAATTCATCGTGCCGATTCCGTTCATCATTATCAGCGTGTTCTCAGGATTCGTTCAGGCCTTCGTATTCATGCTTTTGTCGATTCAGTATATCGCGATGGCCATTGATGGAGCGACGCCGGAAAAACACGTCAGTTCACCTAATCTAGTAGCTTAAATCTCCGGTCCTCATTCACCGTAGGTCCAAATACGTTTCATTTTGGTCCTCGGTTTGCACTACTATTCTCAGTCAACCTGAGCCGTTCTTCTCTTCATAACAGTACGAGGCTCGTCATTTCTGCGAACGATTGGCAGCCAAGGCGGAGCCTGGTCCGGCTCTGCCGTGGCTTCGCCGGAGAATCCATTGAATTGAAAATCAACAAGAACCGACTCCTACGGGGGTCGGCGCTTCTTTTTCAAAATGCGGTCAATCGCGTGCGAACCCTTGAACTTTTTTGTTCAATCGTTTACACTTACGTCGAATTTATTCATTTTCATGTATATTCACTATGGATATCGAAGCTGTACGACTTCTCGCTGCTGGCCTTTGTATGGGTCTTGGGGCTATTGGACCTGGTATTGGAGAAGGATTTGTTGGAGGAAAAGCGCTTGAAGCGATTGGGCGCAACCCGTCTATTTCAGACAAAATCATTCCGAATATGATCGTCGCTATGGCGATTACGGAATCAACGGCGATTTACTCGCTCGTTATTGCCCTTATCATCCTCTTCGGATAATCCTATGGATGCCCTACAGAATCTTGGAATCGACGGATGGGGCATTGTCCTTTACCTAGGAAACTTCGGTCTTCTTATTCTTTTGATGCACCGCTTTGTTTATCGTCCTCTTGTAAAGATGCTCGATCAGCGACGCGAGACCATTAAAACGAATGTAGAAGAGGCAGAAGAAATGCGAAAAACGCTTGCATCAGAAAAGGCAGAAGAGGAACAACTCCGTCAGAAACGTGAAGCAGAGCTTGAACAGCGTATTCGTGAGGTAAAAAAGACCGTAAAGGAGCAGGCGAAAACGGTTTTGCAAGATGCAGAAGTGCAGCGAGAAGCGATTTTAACGCAGGCATCTGTACAAGCAAATCGGACGATTGATGGTGTGCTTTCTGAGGCAGAAGCAGAGACAAAAAAACGCATTAAAACCGTTGCGCTTGCGGTTTTAGACGGAGGTGTTTCTGAAGCAGATGTAGAAAAAAGCGTTTCTGAAAGCTGGAAGCGCCTTGTGAAAGAAGTCTAGGCTATGGTGACAAATCTCTTCGCAGCTATGATTCGTGATGTCATGCAGGCGTCAGAAACGGCAGATTTCTTTAAGAAAGGAGCGAGCGATCGAAAGAAAACGCTTCGCGCAGCGCTTGGTCCCGACTACCCTGAGGCAATGATCGACTATATCGCCGAGGTGAAAGGGGAAGATTTTGCGCGTGCGGCAGCGCCCATTGTTGAGCTTGCTGCTTCTCGTCAATCATTGATCGTTGCAGCTCCGCGCCTAGCAAAAGAAGAGAATGGGTTTCTTGTCGCTGCTTCAAAAGCGCTACGCGGCGGTATCAAAGAACGCGGCGAAAATCATCTTGGGCGTGAGTTGAATCGAATTGAAGAAGCAGGCGGTTCGTACAAAGAAGCGTTTCAACGCGAGGTGAGTGGCTTGCTGCTTGCTTGTGAAGGGAAAGATCTTCCAATATTGCAACTTGCGCGAACGCTTGAGGACGAAGAGTTCGCTGGATATCATGTGACAGTCCAGAGCGATTTACTTGGCGGAGCAAGGCTTTTCAAAGAAGGAGAAGTGTATGACGACAGCTGGCGAGGCCGACTAACCAAGGTACTAAATGCCATCAATTAACGATATGAGTGACTCACTGAATCAATTTTTTGCCTCATTCGATGCGGCGCTTCAACAAGAAGCGGGTGCAGAGAAGAAAAAAGGCGGTATTGTGCGATCGGTAAAAGATGGCGTGGTGCATGTTTATGGACTGCTTGACCTGAAAATGGGAGAAGTTATTGTCATAGAAGAAGCGAATATACGCGCACTTGTGATGCAACTTGAGGGACGGAATACCTATGCTGTACAGCTTGAAGCATCGCTTGAAGTTAAAGAAGGGCAACGCGTTTCTTCAACCGGAGAGTTTCTTGGCATTCGTGTGAGTGACGATCTTCTTGGACGTGTGGTGAATCCACTTGGACGGCCAGAGGATGGAAAAGGCGTCGTAGCCGCTGAAGGAACGTTTATGCCACTTGAGCGTATTGCACCTGGTGTGATGACACGTGAGCCTGTTTCTGAGCCGGTACAGACAGGAATTCTCTCTATTGATTCAATGATTCCTGTTGGACGCGGACAACGTGAGCTGATTATCGGAGACCGCCAAACAGGAAAAACTGCGGTGGCAATCGATACTATTCTGAATCAAAAAGATCAGAATATGATTTGTATTTACGTTTCCTGCGGGCAGCGTGAAGCAAATACCGCGAGCGTCATGCGAAAACTCGAAGAAGAGGGTGCAATGTCGTATTCGATTATTGTTTCTGCGGGGGCGTCTTCGCCTGCGGTGATGCAATTCCTCGCGCCATATGCGGGAGCAGCGATTGGAGAATATTTCATGGAGCGTGGACGTGATGTGCTCGTTATCTATGATGATCTTTCTAAGCATGCGGTTGCTTACCGCGAACTCTCCCTCCTTCTTCGCCGTCCACCAGGGCGTGAAGCGTATCCGGGAGATGTGTTCTTCCTTCATTCACGCCTTTTGGAACGTGCGGCGCGCCTGAATAAAGAAAATGGTGGAGGAAGTCTTACCGCACTTCCGATTATCGAAACACAGGCGAATGACGTTTCAGCGTATATTCCAACGAATGTCATTTCGATTACCGATGGGCAAATCTTCCTTGAATCAGATTTGTTCTATAGCGGTGTGCGCCCGGCGATCAATATTGGTGTCTCAGTATCGCGCGTTGGAGGGGCAGCGCAAACGCATATCATGAAGAAAGTGTCAGGATCGGCAAAACTCGATCTTGCACAGTATTACGAGCTTGCCGCGTTCAGCCAATTCGCAAGTGAGCTTGATGAAGCAACCAAGAAACAACTTACACGCGGTGAACGCGTGGTAGAAGCCATGAAGCAGGCAGAAAATGCGCCGTATCGTTTGTGGCAAGAAGTTTGTGTTTTGCGCGCCGCAACGGGTGGATTCCTCGATCAGGTACCGGTTGGTGATGTTAAAAAGACACTGACTGCAATGCTTCAGATGATTGAAGCGGAACATGGCGATATTGTGACGGCGATAATGACAGAGAAGAAGTATACCGATGAAATCAAGGGTAGCCTTGATGAAATTCTTAAGACCGTTTTAACGGCATAACATGTCATCGCTTCTTGAAATTAAAAAGAAGATCAAAGCCACCAAGGGGACGAAGAAGATTACGAAGGCCATGCAGCTTGTTGCGGCAAGCAAAATGAAGACCTTCCAAAAACGTTCTCTCACGGCTCGCGATTTTACCGAAAGGCTGCTTGCTGGGCTTCGGCTTACCGGAAAAAGCCTTGACGATACCCGCTATGGCGAGGTACGCGAAAGCGGAAAAACGCTTTTCGTGCTCATGACATCTGACAAAGGTCTTTGTGGGTCTATGAATACAAAACTTATTCGTAGCCTTTGGCGATCAGATGATTGGAAGCAAACGCCAGAACATGCGCGTATGCTGATCACCGTCGGAAAGAAAGCGGCAGAAGCAGCGCGCATTGAAGGCGTAGAAACCGCAGCGAATTTCACCGGGCTCAAAGAGCAAATCGATGCCCTTGAAAGCTTGAAAGTCATTGAGGCGATTCTGACACCATGGGAAACTGGGGAGGTGAAGCGCGTGGTGCTTGTAGCAAGCGAATATGTAAACCCATTCGTTTTCCATGTGCGCAGCCGTACATTTTTACCGCTTCGAAAAGATGGCCTTCAGGAGCTTTTCATGCGAGAGGAAGCGCGCACCGATGCGCCCGAAGAAGCGCCAGAAACCCTCGATGCGGCCTTTTTCGAACCTGGCCCAGAACAAGCGGCAGAAACGCTCGCAGAACAAACGGTGCAGAGTCTCTTCCTACAAGCCTTTCTGGAACTGAAGGCAACGGAATACTCAAGTCGTATGGTCGCGATGAAAAAAGCGACTGAAGCGGCCGATGATCGCATTAAAACGCTTACAAATCTGTTCAATAAAGCGCGTCAAGCTTCTATTACCCAGCAGCTCTCTGAGCTTGCATCGGCAAATGAGGCCATGTCGTCTGAAAACCAATACGAAATCTTCGAAGTATGAAACAACAAGGAACAATTGCCCGCATTGCCGGAGTGGTCGTCGATGTCTTTTTTGAAGGACATATACCAGAAAAATATGCTGCTCTTCATGTAAAGGGCACTAGGCCAATACTTGTTTTAGAGGTACAGGCGCATATTGGTGACGGCATTGTGCGAACGATCGCCATGAGCACAACCGACGGACTTTCTATTGGTCAAGGTGTTATTGATACCGGTTCTCCTATCACAACTCCCGTCGGGGAAGCAGTTTTGGGACGTGTGCTTAATGTAGTCGGGGAACCAATTGATGGCGGTGCATCCCTTTCAAAAGCACCGCGTAAACCGATTCACACTGCGCCGCCGAGCCTTGAGGAGCAAAGAGGAAAAGAAGAAATTTTTGAAACGGGGGTGAAAGTGGTCGATCTTCTCTCTCCCTTTATTAAGGGAGGAAAAACCGCGTTATTCGGAGGAGCAGGTGTTGGAAAGACGGTCATTATGCAGGAAATGATTCACAATGTGGCCATGAAGCATGGGGGATATTCGGTATTCGCCGGTGTCGGAGAACGCACACGTGAAGGAAATGACCTTATTCGCGAAATGGAAGAATCGAAGGTAATCGATAAAGTTTCCATGGTTTTTGGGCAAATGAATGAACCGCCAGGAGCACGTATGCGTGTGGCGCTTACCGGTCTTACAATTGCCGAAGAATTCCGCGACCAAGGAAAAGATATTCTGATGTTCATCGATAATATTTTCCGTTTCACCCAGGCTGGTGCCGAAGTTTCCGCGCTTATGGGACGTCTTCCATCAGCCGTTGGATATCAGCCAACGCTTGCAACCGAAATGGCGGCGCTTCAGGAACGTATTACCTCAACAAAGAAGGGATCGATTACCTCTATTCAGGCGGTATACGTGCCAGCAGACGACCTTACCGATCCAGCGCCAGCAACTACCTTCCAGCACCTTTCAACAACGGTCACGCTTTCGCGTAAGCTCGCTTCGATGGCGCTTTTCCCAGCGGTAGACCCACTCGATTCAACTTCGCAGGCGCTCAAGCCTTCGGTTGTTGGGGAAGAACATTACGTGATTTCAAACCGCGTACGCGAAACGCTCCAAAAGTATAAAGAACTTCAGGATGTGATTGCGATTTTGGGAATGGACGAGCTTTCAGATGAAGACAAGCTCATTGTTGCGCGTGCACGTAAAATCCAAAAATTCCTCTCACAGCCGTTCTTTGTTGCAGAGCAATTCACTGGAACACCTGGTGTATACGTGAGCAAGGAAGATACCGTAGAAGGCTTCCGCCAAATTCTTGATGGTGACGTTGACCATATTGCGGAGCAGCACTTCTATATGGCTGGAACCATGGATGATGTGATGAAGCGGCATGGGGAAAATACTAGCAAGTAGCTAGTAGAGAGTAGCGTTAAGACAAAATTATGAATAGCCTCAATGTCACCTTACGCACACCACTGAAAACGCTTTTTGATAGCGAGGCTGATTCAGTTCGATTAAAAACCGACCTAGGACGCATGGAGATTTTGCCGGGCCATGCGACGCTGGTCGGATCGATTCTGTATTCGAAAGTGTACATTCGGCACGGTGGAACTGAAGAGGCATTTGTGGTGCGTCAGGGAAGTGTATCAGTCGATGAAGCAGGCAATGTCGCGGTACTTGTCATGGACGCAGATAAAGAAGCTGAACTTAGTATTGAGTCGATGGAAGAATATTTGCGGCTGATTGCTGAGCAGCTTGAGAATCCGGAAGCGCTGAATAGCTATCAACGAACATTCCTCGAGGAGCAGCGCCAGGCGCTTCAAGAAGCGATGAGTGGATGAAAAGGTCCCCGAAAGGGGGCTTTTTGATATTATACGATCGGAGGAGACGAGTGCAGATTGTCTACATAGTTGTCCTAACTAGCGGCATGATAGGCACGGCTGTTGTCTATCTCTGGCTTGAGATGATTCATTACAACACGAAGGACACACCATCACCCAAGGCTCTGCCAGTTGTGCTGCATCATAATCCTGTGGAAGAGGAAGAGGAAGAGGAAGAGGAAGAGGAAGAGGAAGAGGAAGAGGAAGAAACCGCTGTGCTGTTTTTTCTGAGCGATGGTCGTGTAACACCAGCGCCGATGGAAGCATGTCAAGCATCAAAGTAGTACGCTTGACAAAGGAGCGAAATAGGCGTAAACTTGCTTGTTCGCTGCATAAAGTGGCGGAGGGAGGATCGTATGGGGAATGGAGTTTGGGGAGTGCGTTTGGGCGTCATCGATATTGCCGATGAGACGCCGAAGATGACCACGGCTGTGTTCGCACAGATGCTCCGGGAGGGGCTCAGCTATGCCGGTCTCGACCCGACCATGCTAAGCACGCTCCGCGACTGGGCACGCCGGCAGGTCGCCGAGCTCTACGGCGCCGGGGCCGACGTGCAGTACCGAACGGACCGTGACATCAAGGAAGGGCTTGTGCTCGTCTGGTTCACGGTCTGTCTCAACGAGCGGACCATACTCGAGCTCTGCTCGAATGGTGAAGTGCGTGACCTTCGGGAGGGGGCGTGCGCTGCCTAACCTTCCGGGTAGAACCGCTGCCCGCTCATGGCTCGCTCATTCGCGTCGGCGAGGGGGCGAGTCTTTTACTTGACAATGCGGTATAGTTGACATAGGGTGATATGTCACTCGTTGACAGGAGGTGTTCATTGATTGAGATTGTTGAAGTAAACCCCAAAGAAAATGGTGCACCGCTATACCGGGACCTTCGTGGCCTAATTCGGGATGCATCGCGACGCCTTCAATTTGTCGGCGTGACGGTGGCGGTTGGGTTGCGCGGAATGCGCACTCTAGCAGAAGCCGACATGCTCAGCAGCTCCCTGACTGAAGAACTCCGCAGGCTTTGCGGAAAGCGTACCGTTCGTATTGTTGTGCACTTTGCTTCGCGCGAGGCGGTGGTGTACCAGAACGGCAAGGTTGTCGCAGCGATTGGAGTGAAGGGGCCCGCCAGGTGTATCTACTACCGTTCGGGAGTGGCCGAGCTTCCTCTCTTCAGGGGGACGTGTGCCGCGTGATCGTATGGTCGCTCGCTCGACCACAGGCCCAAAATCGCAGACGGCGATGGCGGGCTTTTTTCATGCAAAAACTGACCCAGAAGGGCCAGCTATTTATGCCGCTTTTTTTCCTCGCTCAGGCTTGTGAAATTGAATGGTCAATTCTTCAACTTCTTCCCTTCGTTGCTCGATGTCTGCGAGCAATTCTTGACGCAAGTTTTTTGATACAAGATCGAGCCGAGCAGCTTCTGTTTTTTTATGTCGAATCCATTGTTTCAGAGTAATTTGCTTAAATCGCAACGCGCGTAATTCCTGCATATCCCTGTCGCGGATTCGATCGTTGTCGTGCAAATCAGTTTCTAATTCATCCGTAAATCGCTCAATGTCATGAAGTGCTTCAAGGACAATGCGTTTATTTTCGATTCGTGGACGAATGTTTTCAACGACAGGAAGCAATTGCCGAATGACGTCTTGATCAAAATGTCGATCGCCGACATCATCCACTTGTTCAAATCGATGAAAAACTTCGGCACCATATTTTTCAACGGCTTCAAGCTCATCAGGCGTAACTTGTAATTGCTCTAACACTTCTTGGTATCCGAGACGTCTTTTACCATCAGGTGAGTCTATTGGCGTGACTTCAGGAAATCCACGTTCATTATTCATATACAAGCATGATATCAGGCATAGCGATATATTGACAAAAATGCTTTCGAACGTTACAATCCCCCCACATTTTGCCAAACAAGGCCCCATCGTCTAGTGGTTAGGACGCTAGGTTTTCATCCTGGAAGCGGGAGTTCGATTCTCCCTGGGGTCACCAATAAACCCGCAGTTTATTTCTGCGGGTTTGTTGTGTAATATGGTCATATATGGAATTTGAAAAACCACGACCAGAAGTAGAAGACTATCATTCAGTAGACCCGCTCGAGACGAAAGATTCTCAATATGAAATGGCTCTCGATTTCATGATTGAAATGGCGCTTATTGAGCATGCAAGCCGTGTGAACGCCGGAAATAATGCTGTTATTCTTGAACTCAAACTTAAACATATAGGAGACGAATTTCGGCAGTTTTTAGAAGGTAAAGGACTCAGCCCCGATGATCTATCTCATAAAGCTGTCAAAATGTTAAAGGTGTATGAACCTGGTCGAGGTAGAAGAGAATTTGAAAATCATCAAGCAATTTGGGAGGCAGTGGAGAAAAAAGGAGATGAATATACTGGTGCACGCGTTCCACGTCCGGTGTTTTTCCGCGATTTACGGTTAAGCGGTCCAGCACAGAAGGGAATTGAAGCATTTGGCCTTTCTGCGAGAGAGAATGTTGAGGTCATTATGATGGACTTTGTAGAAGGAGAAGATCTAGCGACGGCATTGTTTCGAGAAGTTCTTGCCTGCAAGCGTCCTGATGCATATAGCAATGCAGATGAATTAAAAGGACGAAGTCATGAGAGTCTCTTAAATGAAATTCAGGGATTATTTGCCTTTGAGCGTCCAGCGGGAAAGTCAAGAAACGAAGCGGAGAGGCAATTCGAAGCGCGGAAAGTAGCGAATAGAAATGCCAGCATGCTCTACACATTTTTACGTAAAAATGGGTTTGTCATGCACCCTGATATTTTGAAACGATTACAAGAAGGGGTCGATGCTATGCATGCTTCAGGTTGGCATCATAGGGATTTGCATGAACGAAATGTCATGGTGAACGGTAATATTCGTGCAGATGTAGATGTAAATACGACTCCATCGGTGCATATGATTGACTTCGATACGGCAGTCAATGCACGCGTTGTATTTGGTGATGTGTATCAGCAAGGTGGAAGGCGCTACATGCAAGATGAAACTATCCTCAGAGTTTTGTCTCCATTAACTGAAAGTCTTGATGATGAAAGGAAGCGTATAGAAAAAGCTGATAAAGATGCGTACACAAAACGTCTTGAGCGCCTTGCACAGGGAAGTGCGAAAGAGTTTATTGAACAAGCAGTTGCATATATTGAAAATGGTGATACACAGCTTCGATTGACCGCATTATACAGGCAGGTTACCGGCCCAGCCAAGTTTGAAAAATTCGCTGCATTTCTTCTGGCGGCAAAAGAAAAGGGGGCAATTGATAGTAATGATATTTCAACATTTATTGCGTCAAAACGCGAGCAGGCACAGGGCTATAGATCTCAGCCATTGCTGCCTTGGGAGCGTAATGGTTTTGCAAAAATCGCTAAATTGTAAAACCCCTCACACATCCTGAGTGAAGGGGTTCTGAGGGTCACGTTCAGTCATGCTGTACGTAGCCATGGTTGTACCATCTTTGAGGTAGATGGTGATGATTTGGGTTCGCGCATCTATATCGACGCGCAAGCCGCGTGAACGGGCGCTGTCGATGATAATTTTCATTCTTTTGTTCATATCTCCCACAAAGAGCGAGCATTGAAGTTATCAAATAATAACGATATTGTCAACCGTTGAGCCACTCAATCGGCGGCGGTACGTTTGAAGGGGAAATTGATGTTTGACATTGTGTTTAAAGTAAGCTAGATTTAGCTGTCGATGCTGACGATTTATCCCCCGCGAGTGCGGTACGGACGAATGGTGCAGTGTACGGCGAGAATGCGTGACAGAGGAGTACACGCAATGTTCGGTGAGAACGACGACGACACGCCGCCCGAGGGTTCCGTCGAAGAACTCAGGCCGAGCCGCCACGCGGGTCCGACGACAGCCTGCAGTGAACTGATCACGCCTCTCGGGGCATGATCGACAACGAGCCCGTGCGCACTGCGTACGGGCGACTCAAAAACGTCATCTACCTTGTAGGTGGCATTTTTGTTTCTACAAGCCACCCGATCGGCGTTTGCAATTTCGACAGCAAATAGTCGTTTGTGACTTTAAAATGGCCATTACCGAAAAAGCCTGTATGAGCGGAAAAGGGAGAGGGGTGAGGAGATTCTAAAACGAGGTGCTTTTTGCGATTTATAAAGGCCCCTTTTTTGCGTGCATAGGCGCCCCAAAGCATGAACACGAGGCCTTCGCGCTCTTCGGCGAGGGTGCGAATGGCGCTATCGGTAAACTCCTCCCATCCTTTTCTTTGATGCGAACCGGCTTTTTTCGCCTCAACAGTGAGTGTGCTATTCAGCAGAAGTACGCCCTGGTCAGCCCAGTGGGTCAAATCGCCCGATTCTGGCATATCGCCGCCAAGCTCAGCAATAATCTCTTTGAAGATATTCTGAAGTGATGGCGGAAACCGAACGCCGGGAGCGACACTAAAACACAGGCCATTGGCTTGTTCTGAGCCATGATAGGGGTCTTGGCCGAGGATGACGACCTTCACTTGATTGAACGGCGTATGCGAAAACGCTGAGAAGATTTGCGTTAGTGGGGGAAAGACCGTTTTTGTTTGGTATTCGTGCTTCACAAAGCGTGAAAGTTCCTTGAAATAAGGCTTTTCAAACTCGTCTTGCAGCGCGTGTTTCCAGCTTTGTTCGATTTGGATGGGCATGCGGGGATTGTAGGACAAATTGTGAAATTTGCAAAAGTGATTCCTGACTACCGGTTCGTGTAGAAACTAAGTACATAGACGTACATGTGACTTGACTTTATACTAACTTTGCGCTACTATGCGTCGTTCGCCAATTACGGCGGGCACCACACTGGAGTTCACATGCTCTTCTTGATCCTGTCACTCGTTTCCTACGCGCAGGACACGACGGTCATCGGCCCGCCGCCCACGGCGGAAGAGGTGCGCGTGGAGATGGAGCTCGCCAAGAGGATGGCCACCGACGGCCGCACGTACGAGGACTTGGGCCGTGAGGACAAGGCCTTGGTCGATCGTGTGATGAAGATGCTGGGTCGCTGCGTGATGGTGACCGCGCGTGCCGAGGCGATCGAGCGCAACCGTGCGGCGGTCAGCATGGCCGATGGCCTGCTCTCGGCGACGGATCCGGGTCTGACGCAGAAGGAGCAGCAAAACGTGCTCCTCGAGATCATCGTGTCGGCGCACGACAACCTGATCAGCATCATCGATGGCACCGAGCGCTACCGGTTGTCCTCGGTCGACATCGATGACACCAGTAGGATCGACCGCATCAGAGCGCATGCGGAGGAGATGCGCGTGGCCCTCGCGGCCTACATCGAGGATCCGAACGCTTCCAATGCGAAGTATCTTCACGCTGCCGCAGAAGCCGACAAGCAGATCAGTGCTCTGATCCTGCGGATCGAGTCGGCTCGGTTCGACGAGTACCTCGCCACGCCCTCCGGCTTCACGCCGGAGATCGACGCCAACTACTGCGCGGAGATGACGGCAACAACTGATTGACTTCTCGGCCGCAACTCTGCGGCCGACGAACCGCGTTCCCCTGGGACGCGGTCTTCACTTTTCATGAGCCTTAAACCCTGCTACCATCGGCCTAACTATGCGAATACTCGGCATTGAAACCAGTTGCGATGAAACAGCGCTTGCTTGCGCTGAATTTCAAGATGGCAAGCTGACAACGCTTTGGAGCGATATCGCCTCGCAAATGAAAAAACATGCCGAATTTGGCGGTGTTGTGCCCGAAGTCGCGGCTAGGTTGCACCTGGAACTCCTCTCAACCATGCTTCAGGCGCGCAAAGACGAGATTGTGACCGTAGATGCCATTGCCGTGACAGCGGGTCCGGGGTTGAAACCAGCGCTTCGCTCAGGGATTGAGGCGGCGAAAACTCTCGCCTGGACGCTTCAGAAGCCGCTCATTGCTGTTTCGCATCTGGAAGGGCATGTCTATGCAAATTGGCTCGATCAACGCCCGCCAGCGCTTCCTGCGCTTGTGCTCCTTGTTTCTGGTGGTCATACGGAACTTGCTCTCATGGGCGAAGATGGATCATTCACCCTCCTCGGCGAAACGCTCGATGACGCTGTGGGGGAGGCCTTCGATAAAGTCGCAAAAATGCTCTCGCTTGGCTATCCGGGCGGTCCGGCAATTTCAAAGCTGGCAAAGGAAGGTGACCGCGCTGCATTCGCCTTCCCGCGTGGATTCGCGAACGAGGATCATCTTAATTTTAGTTATTCTGGGCTTAAAACATCGGTATTGTATACGCTGAGAAAGCACGAAGATCAGCTAGGTGATCTAACGTTCCGCGCAAATATTGCGGCAAGTTTTGAGGCAGCGGCAATTGATGCGCTTATGATTAAAACACGGAAAGCGCTTGAGAAACATGAAGTGAAATCGCTTCTCCTTGGGGGAGGGGTAACGGCAAATGGTTTGCTTCGCGCAAGGACAGCAGAGCTTGCTGATGAATTTGATGTTGATCTGCGCCTGCCCGAACTTAAGCTTACAGGCGATAATGCCATTATGATTGCGGCGGCCGGGGCATTTCATCTTGAGCATTTGTCGAATCCCTTCACACTCGAAGCGCGTTCAACGTGGCCGCTCGGCTCATAATCTATGCAAAAACGTGTAAAGACAATCGAAGAAACAAATCTGCTTGCAATGGAATTTGTGAAAATGCTGAAAGGCGGCGAGACGATTGCGCTCATTGGTGATCTTGGTGCGGGGAAAACTGCCTTCGTGCGCGGATGTTTAGCGGCGATGGGATTTGAGGGAGCCGTCAAAAGCCCGACATTCACGGTGATGAACGAGTATGACGTTGATTTTGGACGCATACAACACGTGCAGCATCTTGATTTGTATCGATTTACCTTGGCAGACGAGATTGAGGCCATGCATCTTGGTGATTTACATGCACCCAATGCAATTATGTTTGTAGAGTGGCCCAATGTGCTGGAAGAGGAGCTCATTCGGCCCGATATTGAGGTGCGTATTGAAATAGAGGAAGAGGGGAGAAGGATTGAGATTGCAGGTGACAGGTTTCAGCTTGCAGGTTAGAGGTTTGAGGGACTCGGTCCTCCCCATTTTCAAGGGGGAGTCAGAGGGGGTCTTACGCATATTCGTCATTCCTGCGCAGGTAGGAATCCATCGAATCTAACTCGACAAACGCTGGATCCCGCTCTTCGCGAAGGGCGGGATGGACCCCTGCCTTCGCAGGGGTGACGAAACGTGTAAGAAGAAGCCGACGGCGAGTGCCGTCGGTGTGTCGTTCCAGCCCGGAATGGGCAGTTCAGTTGATGCCGAAGATGCGCAGCAAGAGCGCGAGGCATCCCGGGCTCTGGTTCAGCTCAGCGGCACTCGTCACTTCCGGCGCATGTTGCCCGAGCTTGAAGATGTACTCGAGCTGGTCTATGGTGCCGTGCACATCTTGTGCCAGCTTCCCAGCTCGCCGAGCACGCTGCTCGATCGTTTCTGGGACGCGTGGGAGAGACCCGCTTCGGACAATCGTCTCGAGCGCCCTCAGCAGCGCTCGCCCTCTCGCGAGGTGCACCCTGACGTCGTCGCGCGTAGCATCTTCGGGGCTGAACCTCGCTGCCTGCTGCAGCCAGGCTCCTGCCGCTTCAAAGGGATCATTTTTGTTCATGCTTCCTCCGCAGTTGAACAACTGAATATAGCAAATTTTGACGATTTTGTCAATGAAAACACAATTAAAGGCGTTTAAGCGGTTTCAGCTTTCAGATGAAAGGTTTGAGGTGAGAGGTTTGAGGTTGGAGGGAGCGACGTGGCAATCTCTTGCTGTGAATAGCTCTCTCGCTGCGCTCGAGAATTTGTGAATTTTTGATATGTAAGAAGCACGCAGATTGCCGTAGATACGGGTGCGTGGCGAGGACCAAAGTGAGACGTACTTATACGTACGTTGAACGAGGACTGGAGCCACAAGCCCGTAGATGCAGTGAGCTGAGTGTTTCTAAAATAAAAGCAGACGCGTGGCTTGAGAGAGAATAGCTACACGTCTGCTCTTGTGAGTACAAATGAATGGTGATTTCCACGCACAAGTGGATGCAGCGCGTTTGATAGCGCTGTAAGCCCCCTCCATAGATTTCTTATACTATTCCACAAGCCAATCGTTCAGGCAAGAGGGAAAAAAGAAGGGGCATGGTTTTTTTCTCCTTACGCTACTCCCCCCCCGGGGTGATGCGTAAGAATACGGCAAGATTGCCTAAAACCAGCCCCTGACATTGATTCCTAGACGTCGAGTAGGTACGCGGCTAGGGCAGACAGACGTGGTCCATCAATGCGAGAAGCTGGTTGTAAACAAAAATAGGCATAAATCAAAGAGAGATGCCTATTTACCACCCTGTTACAGGTGGATTCTCTCTCATTACCTGATAAAGTATCTGTGCGAATACTAGCACAAAAACCACCTTTTGTCAAGTTTTAGAGCCATTTATCACTGTTTAAGCGATGTTCGTCACCCCTTGGCTTGACCAGGGGTCGAGCGCATATCAACGGCTATTCAATAGATTCCTGGTTTCGTAGGAATGGCGGATTCTGAGCTACAGCTTATTCTAAAACCCTGCGACTCTCTTCACTTCTTCGACGCTCGTCAAACCCTCTAGCGCTTTCAAAAGCCCATCCTGCGTCATGCTGACCATGCCTTGCTGTGTGGCGATTTTTCGCACTTCATACTCAGAAATACCTTCTGCCAAAATCATTTGCTCAATAGCCTCGTCTTTCATCAGAATTTCATAAAGCCCAACACGTCCTTTGTATCCGGTTCCATGGCATGCATCGCAACCCGCTCCGGTGTAAAATGAAAGCGTTGATGTATCAATTGCCGCTTCTCCTGAATTCTCAGAGATACTCGACAAGAGCCCGGTGACTATTGTTAACGTTTCGTTATCTAGCTCCGCCGGTTTTTTACATTCACTGCAAAGACGTCTTACAAGGCGTTGACCCATGATGGCATTAACGGCAGGAGCAAGGAGAAACGGTTTTACTCCCATGGAAAGAAAACGAGGGATGGCGCCGGCAGCGTCATTCGTGTGAATTGTCGAAATGAGCATATGCCCTGTGAGTGCTGCCTGAATGGCTGTCTCTGCTGTTTCTAAATCACGAATTTCTCCTACCATTACAATATCAGGATCTTGACGCAGAACAGAGCGAAGACCTTTTGCGAAGGTATAATCGTGGCTTGTATCGATTTGACTTTGGTTGATGCCCTCAAGTTTATACTCAACAGGATCTTCTAGTGTGATGATTTTGACTCCAGGTTGATTGAGTCGATTCAAGATTGCGTATAGTGTCGTCGTTTTTCCACTTCCTGTTGGTCCCGTTGTGACAATCATGCCATTTGGCTTTTCTACCTCACGAAGTAATTTTTCAAGCGCGGCTTTTCTGAATCCAAGCTCTTCGAATTTAAGCTGAATCGATTCCGGGTTCAGTATACGCATGACGACGCTTTCCCCCCATGCGGTTGGCATTGTAGAGGTACGCACATCAATTTTTCCGCTCTTTTGGAAAATGGTAAATCTACCATCTTGTGGGCGATCGTTGACATTGAGCTTTAGGCCGGCAATCAGTTTGATACGGTTAATGATTTTTTTCCATTTTGCTTTATCGATTTCTGCAACGTCTTGCAGGATTCCGTCTACACGAAGACGAACGACAATGCCTTTTTCTTCCGCCTCAATATGAATATCTGAGCTACGTAATTCAAGAGATGCGGCAATCACGACAGCAAGGATGTCAGTGACGGTTGCTTTTTGCAGCATACCGCCAATGAGCGCAACATCTTTCATTTGTGTGCGATATTTGCTGAGTTCTGCTTCCGTTAATTGCACGCCTTTTACATTCTGCACGATTTTTGGCAGCGTCTTATAAAGCTCGAGGGCGTGTTGATGGCTTTGTTCTGAAATTTGGTAGAGAATGGCATGCGATTTTTTCCGCTCTCCAAGTTGATACACGAGCTCTTGTATGGACGCATCGCTCGGTTTCACAGCGCCAATTCGCAATTCGGGTCCAGTGTAAAGAAAGGCAATAATCCCCATTGTTCTTGCCTGTTCTTCTGGTATCAATCCTAAGCTATCAGCAGAAATAGCAAAACCTTCAAGATCAATATACGGAATACCAAGTGTTTTTGCTTTTGCTTCAATCTCTTGCTCTTTACCTTTTAGTTTAAGATTATCGATGCGTTTATCAAGAATATTTTCGGTTTCAGAAAGTGGGCGGGGAGGGGGGTGAGGTGTAGGTGGTGGGTTTTGGATCGCGGGCGACGGACTCTTTGATTCATCGGTATCTTGCGTTTTGGGGCTTGTTCCGATAACGGACGTATCGTTCGACGCACCTGGGGATGGATTTGGGTCACCTACCTTGTTCGTATCAGAAATAACCGGTGCGGCTGCCGCGGGCTGCGGAGCGGCACCGGCCTCTTTTAGCAAGTCTTCAATGGACGGAAGGTCACCAGGCATGAGGAGAATTCTGTGTTAGTTTACCGCATGAACGGTTTTGTCGCGAATTGAACCGCGCGGTGAAGGACGGGCTGAATATGGTACCGATCAAGATGTCGCATCATCCAAATCCATGCGCTGTAGTTAAATGTCACGACAAAGCCGCTCATCGCAATAATCGTGGCGAGCACGATGATGGCTGTAAGCGCTCCAACAAAGCTGACCAAAATCGTTGATCCTGACAAGATAACGGCGTAGAAAACGGTCATCATAAGAACAATTTCCACGAGTGCAATAAGTAATACGGCGAGAAAGGCAAAAATATTAACAAAAAGGATTAATATAGAGAGCTCGGTGGTTGTGAGCCAATGATTACGAAGCATATGCACACCGAATCGGTACGATTCAGGAAGTGTTGCATCTTCACGAACAAGGTGGATGATGGCCGTCATACCAACGATATTGATTCCAAGCAATACTGGCAGTAAAGCAGCGTAAACAAGCAGGTACACGAGATAATTCAGCAGGACATTATCTGTCAACACATAGGAAACAAAGAGTGTGCCAATACCAATAACGATTAAACTCGAAAGAATAACGAGAGCATTTGCAGCTATAAGGCGCCAAAAATGTAGGTGATGCACCTCATGAAAAAGTTCTGCAAGCGTGAGTTTCTTTTGACGTTTGGCCGCACGCCAAACCGCGTTGACCAAAATGTGTTGCGCGCCAATGACCATGACCACAAATGCTAAGATCAAAATGATTCCTGCAGAAATGCGTATCGCGAGATCGCTTGGTCCTAAGGTCAAAAGATTTTTTGAAAGTACCGTTGCGAGAGAATCGCTGCCAAGCAGGTTGTTCACTGTTTCGGCATTAAATTCGGTTGCTGGACGAATTTGCATCATTTGACGAAGAACCGGAAGGAGTATCGATCCTCCGGCCGCGAATGACGCAAGAAAGGCAAGGAACCAAAGTTCTTTATGGTCATGCGCTGTTTTAAATGCTCGCCGCAGGAATGTTTCGTAGTGATTAACGGTCTTTTTTAGTATTGGCATTTTCATAGTCCTCCAAATATAGTCTGAGTATATCATGTTGGTAGACAAAAAACGCCACAGCTTCTCTTGAACGGCAACTTCAATCTATTGTTCTTGTGAAACATGCCAGGAAGCACGTTTCACTTTGGTCCTACCTATCAGCAGGAACGACTGAACGGCGGTGCTATTCAGGAGAAGCTGTGGCGTTTTGAGCTCCTCAAGGAAAGTCAGATTTTTGCGGCGTAAATCTAGTTCGATGATCGTACTTTGATCTTCGGTGCTTTCTTCGCTGGCCCAACGATGGCCTCGAATTCTTCCTTTTCAATCATTTCATTTTTCAGGAGGGCATTCACGATTTTGTCGAGTTCTTTACGCTCAGTTTTAATGATTTCTCGTGCGCGATCAAGAGCTGTTGTAACAAGACGTTTAACTTCACCATCAATCGCTTCTGATGTTTTTTCAGAATAATCTTTGTTTTGGTGCATTTCCTTTCCAAGGAAAATCATCTCTTCACGCTCACCGTAGGTTCGTGGACCCATTTCTTCACTCATTCCATAGCGAGTCACCATGCGCTTTGCGTTTTCTGTGACATTCTTGAGGTCGCTTGAAGGTCCGGTAGTGATATCACCAAAAATGATTTCCTCTGCCGCGTATCCCCCGAGCGCCATCGCCATATCATCAAGATACTCATTTCGGAACTTGTATTTTTTATCATGCTCAGGAAGGCTCATTGTATATCCACCAGCCTGTCCACGGGGAACGATTGATACCTTGTGGACCTCATCGCAATGAGGGAGCAAATGGCCAACAAGCGCATGACCAGCTTCGTGATATGCCGTGATGAGACGTTCGTCATCGGAGTGAATATGGCTCTTACGTTCAGGGCCAAGCATCACCTTTTCAATCGCTTCAAGAAGATGTGCTTGCGTAATGATTTTCTTATTTTCACGAGCCGTCAAGATAGCCGCTTCATTCATGATATTCATCAGGTCGGCCCCAGAAAATCCTACCGTTCGCTGTGCAATACGTTGTAGATCAACGCTATCTTGCAGAGGCTTCCCCTTTGCATGAATGTCGAGAATTTCTTTTCGATCTTTGAGCGAAGGGAGGTCGAGGGTGATGCGGCGGTCAAAGCGTCCCGGACGAAGGAGGGCAGGGTCAAGAACATCTGGACGGTTTGTTGCTGCAATAACAATAATTCCGCTATTTGGTTCGAATCCGTCCATTTCAACAAGAATTTGGTTGAGAGTTTGTTCACGTTCATCATTTCCGCCTCCAAGACCCGCGCCACGCTGACGTCCAACGGCGTCAATTTCGTCAATAAAGACAATGCAAGGTGAGGCTTTTTTCGCTTTTTGAAATAGGTCACGAACGCGTGACGCACCAACACCCACGAACATTTCAACGAATTCAGAACCAGAAATATGGAAAAATGGCGCACCAGCTTCACCGGCAACAGCTCGTGCAAGGAGTGTTTTTCCCGTTCCAGGTGGCCCCATCAGAAGCACTCCTTTTGGAATTTTGGCCCCAACTTCGATGAATTTTTTTGGATGCTTTAAAAAGTCGACAATTTCAGATAGCTCTTCTTTCGCTTCTTTTGCACCTGCAACATCGCCAAACTTTACTTTATGCTTTTTCCCGTCCACTTCGCGTGCCTTTGTTTGTCCAAAATTCATTGCACGGCTATTGGCTCCTTGTACTTGGCGCATGATGAACCAAAAAATGACAAAAAAGCCAATAAGGAAGAGGAAGGTTGGAAGAATGGATTGAAGGAGGGCGAGAGCAGCGGGAGTCTCTTTCACTTCAATATTAAGCGCGGCAAGTTCTTCCGCGGTCATTCCGTAGCTTGTGAGAAGTTCAGAGAGTGATTGTCCTGGTTCTTTTTTTACCTCGAATGCTGTTTCTTCTGCTCCAAAGACAGCAATAGTGTCTCCGAGTACCTCAAGGCGCTCCACTTCACCTGAATCAATTTTTTGTACAAGTGAAGAAATATCGATAATTTCTGGTTTACCGTTATCAATCGCAATGCCTGATAAGACAGCGCTAATTCCGACGAGAACAATGATGAAGATCAAAATACGATTCCAAATATTCTGCATAACATGATGAATTCAATGCGCGTAATATGACAGAGAATGCCATTTTTGGCAAACAAAAGAAAGCCCGCTCACGAAGAGCGGGACGGCTTTGCCCATTGGGGCAGTTTGCGTTCGTCTGTCAGGTCGAGACGTTCTCGCGTGGTTGGCGAGAGGCGCACAAGGCAGCGCTTGTCTCGCATGAGGTGGTATAGCGTCTATTCTTCATTACATGCGTCATATAAAGATGATTGAAGGGGTGCCAGACAGTACGCGAAGAAAATCAGCAGATCATGTTTATTTGCTGACAGAAAGGTTACTCCTAGAGTCTTCAACATTTACTTTCGTCAATGGATTTGGAGCATCCTCTTTTCAGGCATTTTCACCAGGTGATTGTATTGCCGTTATGGGCACAAAAAAAATCATCATGGACAATGAGGGTGTTATCGTGTTTCCAAAGCTGCCCGAACACACGAAGATGGGGAGTCCGTACTGTTACCTTGCAAAAAGAGTACTCGAGTGACACGCTATTCAAAAAATGAACGAGCTCGTTAGCTCGTTCATTTTTATTGGCACGCATGAGTTCTGTACTCGTTTATGCTGCTCGTCTATTTCACCTTTTACTCAGCAGCTGTTTCCGTTGCGGCTTCTTCTGCTGCGGGCTCTTCTTTCGTATCTTCATTTTTATCCTCACCCTTAAGGGCCTTGATAGAAAGTCCTAGGCGGTGTTCATTTGCCTCAATTGAGACAATTTTGAATTCACGTTTCTTTCCGACCTCTCCGTACTTAGAGAGATCTTCTTTTGGATTATTCGTGATTTCTGAAATGTGCGCGAGTCCATGAATATCTTGGTCAAGCTCTACGAAGAATCCAAATGGATTGATCTTCAGAACCGTCCCTTCAATGACATCTCCGACATTGTACTTTTTGCTCACTTTTGTCCACGGATCTTCAACGAGTTTTTTCATTGAAAGGAAAATCTTACTTCCCTCAATGCCGATAATTTCCGCTTCTACTTGCTGACCGATTTTAAGGAGTTGCTTTGGGTGGTCAATACGCTGCCAAGCGATTTCAGAAATGTGAACAAGCCCTTCAAGACCAGCATTTTCATCTCCGTTTTCTGGCGCGAATTTCACAAAGGCACCGAAATCAGCAAGGGCAGTAATCTCACCCTTTACGCGTTCACTGATGGTGATTTGTGAAATGACATTCTTCTGTTCTGCTTCCCAAACAGCTTTTTCAGAAACAATAAGCTTTTCATCCTCTTCATTAATGTCGAGAATCATGACCTCGAAACTCTTTCCAACATATTCTTGAAGTTTTTCAAGAATCTTTCCTTTGTCTCCGCCTGTCACGCGCGGGTAATGATCTGGAGAAAGCTGCGAAACAGGAAGGAATCCCGTCATATGCTTTGCGCGAATAAGAAGCCCTCCTTTATTTGCGTCAAGCACCTTGACTTTGATTTTCTCTCCAGCATCAAAAGCAGTTTTGATGTCTTCCCATGCCTTTTTGCGTCCAGCGTAACGGAATGAGAGCTCCATTTCTCCCATTTCATTTTCAAGCTCTATAACAGTCGCCTCAACTTTTTGTCCGATTTTAAGGCTTCCGTAAATATCGCTTTCAGAGAACAATTCTCCTCCGCGAACAACACCTGTGGTGAGTCCGCTGATATCGAGACGAATTTCACGTCCTTTCGTTGAGGTCACGGTACCGGTAACGAGCTCACCGATATTTGGAACAGACAAAAACTCGCCTGTTTCGAGCAGTTTTGCGAGTTCTGAGTGAGGGTTTTGGTCAATCATACAATGTTTCCTGGCTCCAGTCGAAAATGGTCTTTCGAGGGCTCCGGGCGCTAAGAATTAGATAGCGGGGGGAGAATAGCGATTTTTTGGGGGAAAGTCAAGGGTTGAATCGTTCACATACCTTCGGTACGTTCGCGATTTGCTGGCGTCAATTCGTCAAGAGTTGGGGGGAGAAGCGAATAGTATGAGCTTAGGATGAAGCGATACGAGCGTCTTACCTCCAATCTTTACACCTCCTGAATTTTCTGCTAACCTTACGCGAGTTCTAAACGTCCTTTTCCCCCGAGGTGTGAGATGAGTGAGGCAGTGATCGCCATCGAGCGGGATGATCTTTCAAAGGCTCGTACACTCCTCAATGCGCTTCGCAATTACATCGATACGATCGCACGTCAGAATGGCTGGTCGTTCACACCGCGCACTGAACACATTGCCTGCGAAGGCTCCCTCGCTGAGCACAACGAAACCTCCACTGGTTTCCGGTGGGGCATCCAAACGAGCGGTGGCTGGATGCAAGTGATGGAATTGATGCAGAAAAGGCCGGACAAGTCGGAGCTCATCCTTTTTTTCCGGCGCGTCGGTTCTCTCGGCTTCGAGCGTATCGAATTTGTTCAGGGTATGAATGGTCCGCAGGCATATATCCAAAATATGCATGGTGGCGTGGTATGGCATGGATCATCCCTAGCCGGTTCTGAGTCGTTGGTTAAAAGTGTACCAAGCCCATTGAATTGGATGCGTTATCTTGAGGTTATAATTTGGCGCGTACTCATGTACCACGAAATGGCGCGTCACAAGCCGTCGGAGGATGGCGATGGTCCGCCGACCAAGCTCGACGCCTGACCGCGCCTCGTCTCGCGTCCTCCTTCCGCCGAGTCCCCGTGGGCTCGGCGTTTTTCTGTCTTACACATTTCCTGCTACACTACCCACATATGCCGCATAAACATCAAGCGTTTTTAGACGAATTCAAGATATCTATCGATAACATGGTCCCGCTGACGCCGCCGGAACTCCTCGAAGAAGCAAAAAAACTTCATGCTGAACTATCGTCTTCGGAAGAAACGAATGAAAAGCAAATCCATCAGGCCCTTTCTCTTATTGGCCGCAAAGAATATCCCTATAGAAAAGCTTATGTAGAGCTTTGCGCCGGAGACGAAGAGAACCGATTGCAAGAGGCAGTGTTTGAGCGGCTTGACGATGAGGTGAAGAAGAAAATCCAAAATATGACCAAGCATGGGGTGATTTTGGAGGAGTATGTAAAGAGTTCGCTATTTGAAGAGCAGCTTGACCCCGACGAGCGTTACCAAGTTGAGCAGGCGATTTTACTTGCCGATGAAGTGCTTGAGCATCAATGTGATGATCGGGCGAAGAAGCGAAAGGAAAGCTACGATGAGCTTGTGAAAAAGCATCAAGGAGAAGTAGACCGTCTACAGCG
>JAQCKO010000019.1 GCA_027592325.1 bacterium
TCATTGACAAATTCTTTTTTGCGGTATAAGTTACAAGGTCGGCGAAACTCAACCTGCTGACAGGAGTACGAATGAATGTAGAGGGGGTAAAGTTTGGTTGGTATGCAACCAAGCATAGGCGTGGGCTGCCACCTACAGACTATCTCGCCATCAGGGCTGCCTGCATCGGTGATGATGAGCCGGATCGCTTGGTCCTGTCGGTCGAAAGCCTGAGCGGCTTCGGTCCGACGGTCTGCGTGGAGGGTGCAGTTTCGTACCCTTTCACTATCGTTACATCCACTGGCAACACCTTCGAACTCGTCGGGGTTGCCCGGCAGAGTCGGGACGAGTTCACCCAGTTATCCCAAGTCTACCTGTAAGTATCTCCCCTGCTCCACCACTTCGGAGCCGGGCATACGTCCCCGTCGCAATCGCGGCGGGGCGCTTCTTTTAAAAAGAAAACGCCTCCCAAACAGGAGGCGATTTCTTTATTCAGAGCGATCCTTCGACAGGCTCCCGCCTTCGCTGATCGAGCTATTGAATGTAACCTCAAACCTGAACCTACAACCCACCACCTACTCCCTAAAACCTTATCCCTAACTCCTAATCTACTTCAAGGCCTTCTTCACAAACGACGTCACCTTCTCAAGCGGCACAATTTCCTGCGAACCGGTCTCCATGTCGCGAATGATAATCGTTCCATCTAAAACCTCTTTCTGACCAAGAATGAGAGCAATTTTCACTTTCTTCTTATTTGCCATTTCAAGCTGCGCCTTGAGAGACGACTTTCCAAATGCTTCTGCGATCAATATGCCTGTCCCACGGAAACTTTCGAATACATGCAGTCCTTTTCGCCGCGCAGCATCTCCCAACTGACAGAAAAACACATCCGGATTCTGCTTCTTCTTCGCTTCAATCCCTGCTTCCTTCATTGCAATAATCACACGCTCAATACCTATTGCCGCACCAATAGCACCCTTCACTTCTTCACGTGCTCCCATAAGTGGCATCAGACTGTCATAGCGGCCTCCCCCACCAATGGCATTTTGCGCTTTTTCCTCATCGTCGTCGGCCGTCACGATTTCGAAAACGGTGTGATCGTAATAATCGAGGCCACGCACTAAGAATGGGTCGAGCTCATAATTGATTTCCATTTCATCCAAATACTCGAGCGTTTTCATAAAGTGTGCGCGCGCTTTTTCGTCAAGGAAGTCAATGAGCTGTGGCGCACCTGCCTTACATTCTTGCATTTCTGGTTCTTTAGAATCAAGCAGCCGAAGTGGATTTTTGGTGAGACGTTTTTTGTCTGTATCGGACATATGCTTGCGGAATTGCTTGAAATACGCAACCAGCTCAAGCACGTATGCCTCGCGAATATCCCGCGTTCCAAGCGAATTCATTTTGAATTTCACCTTCAGCCCAAGGCGCTTCAAAAAGCTATTCAGCATAATGATCACCTGTGCGTCAATGACCGGATCATCTGAACCAATCACTTCTAAATCCCATTGATGGAATTGACGATACCGACCAGCCTGTGGCTTGTCATAGCGAAACATTGGACCAATATCCCAAAGTTTTACGGGCTGCGACATATTCACCATGCCATGCTCAATATACGCACGGGCCATTTGCGCGGTCATTTCTGGACGCAGCGTTACGCGGTCATTCCCTTTATCAACAAAGGTAAACATTTCTTTTTCAACAATATCAGTACCCTTTCCAACGGTCCGCTCAAATAGTGCAGCTTTTTCAAGCATGGGAAGTCGAATGCGGTCAAAACTATAATCTTCTGACACATTACGTGCCGTATCGAATACCATATTCCAGTAGAGTTCATCTTCTGGAAGCACATCTTTAAACCCCTTCAGTAACTCAGGGAGCTTGAATGATGCAATATCAGCCCCTCCCTTTTTCTTTTTTGTTGGCATATGTTGATGTTATAGAGATTCTAGGAGTTCTAAGAGGAATATATCGTAAACGTATTACAGGTTCAGAGATCGAGGAGTACTATCACTTCTACCACTTTTACACCTCGCAATTACAAATTATAATTCGGAATCGGAATGGTCCCAAAATCTTCAAGTGGAAGCCCGCGAATCCAGGCCCTGCCAACGATGGAATCATTTGAAATTGGCCCAATTCTACGAGAGTCCAGACTTGCATCACGATTATCTCCAATAAGGTAGTACTCATTCTCTTTCAATACTTCCGATACAGGTTCATCCACGAGCGTTTCATCCGAAATATAGCTCTCCCTTAATATCTTTCCATTCGGATATTCATCGTTATAGATGGTAATCTCTCCTTCCGCAATAGCGACTGTCTCTCCCGGCAGTCCGATGACACGCTTGATGTAATGCTCAGAAGGACGATTCGGCGGATGAAAGACCACCACCTCCCCACGCTGTATATCACGGAACTTGTAGCTTATCTGATCAATCACCAAATAGTCATTTTGATGAAATGCTTCTTCCATCGACGCCCCTTTGACGATAAACGGCTTCACCACCCAAAGCCGCACGGGAACAATAATAATCGCTGCAATCACGACAACCTGGAGCAGGTCAAGAATGATCAGAAGAAACGATCCACCGGCAGTACCAAGATGACTGGAATTGATGATTTCATTGATTTTTTTTCGCATATTTTGGCTAAAAATGCCTAAAGAATGACCTGAGAATAGCATATTTTTTCCCTCTGTGCAACTCTCTTGCCCATCGGGTAAAAACCCCCTATAATGATGCCATCTATGTCCGATGATCATTCCGTTGATTTTCTTGAGGTTCAAGAAGAAGCTCCCGTTGCCTATAAACAACGACCGCATCTTTTTGAACGCATTCTCAGAACAGGCGTTTTGACCGCCGGATTTATTGTTTTTGCGCTTACCCTTGCCTTTACCTACGGCATTTTAAGCACGCAAGCGCCTGCAACATTCGCAAAACAACACCCTCTGCCGTTTTTGCAACCATTTAAGTCTCTTAGTATTGCGGGTGAATCGCTGCTGATCGGGCAAGAAGACGGTCGAATCAATGTGCTTCTCCTTGGTATTGGAGGATTTGGACATGCTGGTCCCGAACTCACCGACACTATTATCTTTGCGAGCGCGGACACGAATACCGGTGACGTTGGCATGCTCTCTATTCCACGCGACACCTACGTAGACATTCCAGGAACCGGGTATAGCAAAATTAATAGTGTGAATGCCTATGCCGAACTCGCAAGCCCAGGTTCAGGGCCTGCAGCAACGGCAGCAGTTGTTGGCGAGATTCTTGATGAACCCATTCATTACACCGTCAAAATCGACTTCAATGGATTTGAGGATTTAATTAATGCCATCGGCGGTGTTGACGTATATGTTGAGCGTACCTTTACCGATCCGCTCTATCCAACTGATGACGATCTCACGCAGTCTGTGACATTTGAACAAGGGTGGCAACACATGAACGGAGAAACAGCTCTTATTTATGCACGATCTCGTCATGGAAATAACGGTGAAGGATCAGATTTTGCACGTGCAGCACGTCAGCAAAAAGTCATCCTCGCAGCGAAGGATGAATTACTTTCTGCCGGCACACTCCTTAGCCCGGGAAAAATAAATAAGGTCATCGGTACCATTCAAAATAACGTTACAACCGACCTGACATTCTGGGAAATGGTGAAACTTGCGGGGCTGATCCCAAATTTTCATACCGAAGATGTCCGTCTTACGGTTCTTGACACTGCGCCCGGCGGCCCACTTTATGGATCGAATATTGGTGGTGCTTACGTTATCTTGCCACGAGACGAAAGCTGGAGCGAGCTTCAAGAAATTGCCGATAATCTCTTACTCTCAGAGGAAGAAAAAACTGCCATCCCCGCTCAACCTCCTGCAAAGGTAGAAATTCAAAATGGCACGGCTATTACGGGACTTGCCTTCGAAACATCTCTCCTATTAGACGAAAGTGGATACTCCATTGAATCGATTGGAAATACGGAGCGCCGATTACAAACAACGACTATTTATGATTTTTCAGGTGGGATAAAATCAACTGAGCTTGCACGGCTCGCTGAATTTTTGAACGCAGAAACTGTTACCGATAAAGAAGGTTGGACGTTTTTACAAGACCTTATTCCTGGGCGAGTAGAGAATCTTGACGACATGCGTACAGAAGCGACCGAAGATATTGACTTTTTAATCATTTTAGGGGAAGATGCCGAGGATATTATTCGATGACTATGAGTATTGAGACCCCACGTATTGCAATCATTGGCCGAACGAATGTGGGTAAATCAACACTCTTCAATCGGCTCATTGAAGAACATAAATCCCTTGTTTCCGAAAAAAGCGGCACAACGCGTGACCGGCATGAAGGTTTTGCGCTCTGGCAAGGACATGTGATTACGCTCATCGATACAGGCGGAATTGATCACAACCCGGAAGGCGTGATTGATGAAAAAATTCAAGAACAAGCACATGCTGCCATAAAAGACGCAGATGCAATTTTGTTTATTGTCGATTTGAAGGCAGGACTCCTTCCAGAAGACCGCGCACTTGCAAAAATGATTCATCAGATTGATAAGCCGATTATTGTTGCGGGAAATAAGGCCGATACGAATGAAATTGGATCACGAACACTGAGTGACTGGACAAATTGGGAACTTGAACGACCTCGCCCGATTTCCGCGGCTCGAGGAACGGGAACCGGCGATTTACTCGACCACCTTTTTGAAACCTTGCGTGGCCTTGGGAAAGAACCCGTTCCTGTGCGAGAAATGAGTCCTATTCGTGTTGCTGTCATTGGTCGGCCAAATGTTGGAAAGTCTTCACTCCTCAATAGCATTATCGGGGAACATCGATTTATTACACACGATGCTGACCATACAACCCGCGGTCCAAATGACACCCTTCTCAGCATCGACGGTCAGGAGTATCTGTTTATCGATACAGCGGGGATTAGAAAATTGGCGCGCGTGCATGCGGGAAAATCGAAGCTTGAAAATAGTGGAGTAAATCAAACGCTTCGCGTGATGAAACGTGCCGATGTTGTTTTATTCTTAGTTGACATTAATCAGAGCATTCAATTACAAGACAAGCATTTAGCAGGCCTTGTTGAGGCAAGTGAAGCAAGCGCTATTATTGTGGCAAATAAATGGGACTTGGTCCCAGAAAAAGATCCGGTGACAATCAATAAATATGAGGAGTATTTGCGCTACATGCTCCCAATGCTTTCGTATGCACCGATTGTCTTTACCTCAGCTGCAACAGGAAAGCGTGTCCAAGCGCTTCTCGATGTTATTAATCGCGTTTGGGATAATCAATTCACCAGCCTTCACGATAAAACGCTGAAAGAATTTCTTTCACACGCTGTCAAAAAACACAAGCCGAGTCGTGGAAAAGGTGTCGCGCATCCGCGTATTAAAAGCTTCACACAATCGGGCGTAAAGCCTCCGCGTTTTGATTTAGCGATTCGTCAAAATAGAAAAGATGTTCTCGCACAGTCCTACCTGCGCTTCCTCGCAAATCAGTTGCGTGAACGATTCGCTTTTGAAGGCGTTCCAATTCGTATCCGTGTGCGTGCGAAAAAGAAGTCGCATACGACGTAGGGTATTCAGGGGTTACGGAATAGTGACGAAAGAAAAGAGACAGGTGAGTGTGCCTGTTTTTTTGTTTGGGTGTACAAATTACAACAGGAAATTGCAATTCTCGCCTACGCCGGAATCACGTATATACGGTTCCGACGTAAAAACTCGCTGTTTTATTCATAAAAACGCTAAAACTGCTTGACAAAAGGCGATTTTTGTGGTACGATAAAATGTCCGCAAGGGCAGTTTGGCATAAGCCAGACTTACCATATGTCGACGGGTTATGGAGTGGTCGGGAATGAACCTGAACCACACGGGGAAACCCATTCCATTTCGCTGTGGCATATACCATCGATGGGAGCTCGAAGAGCTGCATCGAAGGAGTTCCGCATGAGCAGCATGTTTTTCCTGATCTTGGCCCTCTGGGCCATCCTCGCCACCTTCGGCTGGCGCCGGGCCAGCCTGCGCGCCAAGCGCGCGCAGAGCGAGGCAACCGAGCTGCGTGGGGCCCTCGAGGGCCTCATGACGCGGTGCTACAGCAGCATGAAGGACATCCGGGATGCGGTGAACGCCCACTGCATCAACAAGATGGTGTTAGAGCTGCATCACCCCAACAACATCATCGCGCGCGCCGAGGAAATCGGCGATCTGGTCACCTGGCTGTTCTACCCGGTCAACAACGCGCTGTTCAACCTGCAGCTGGCCGGTGCGTCAGCCGTCGGCGACCTGTTGAAGGTCGCTGCGATGCTTGACGCATCACGCGGCGCCGACCTCACCCACACGCGCCAAGCGGCGCGCAAGGTGCGCGATATGGCGGGCGAAAGCGCATTCCGAAACGCCATCTGGCTCGTCGATGGTGCCGAATATATGACGCGGCTACTTCACGACACGAGCGCGACCCCGCGCGCGCTGCGGCGTGCGTTCTCCCTGACGCACGGTGAAATCGTGCACTGCCCGTGGTTCCCGGCCCTGTCCCGCTTCATGGCGGGCAGTGACCAGGCCGACTGACCCCTACCGCACCCGGCAGAAGACCGCGCCCTCGGCGCCGCTTCTGCCTACGGGTGCGGTCTTTTTTTAGG
>JAQCKO010000013.1 GCA_027592325.1 bacterium
TACGAAGTAAACGTTTCAACGAGCGAAGCGATCCAACCCGTACAATGCAAAACCCCTCACTTCCTATCACTCTTGACAAGAGAGTGCTAAATTTCTAATCTAACGATGTAATTCATATCGATGTTCTATGAAATTGAAACCACTCAGTGATCATTTGATCGTTAAGCCCTTAGATGCAGAAACGACGACTGCTTCAGGGATTATTATTCCAGACACAGCACAGAAAGAACGTCCAGAAAAAGGAACGGTTTTGGCTGTTGGTCCAGGACGTAGAAATGAAAAAGGGGAACGTCAGGCGCTTGATGTAACCGTTGGCGATACGATTGTTTTTAAAAAGTACGGAGCTGACGAAGTAAAAATCGATGGGGAAGAATATCTTGTTCTTACAGAGAGCGATATCGTCGCGATAATCGAAAACTAATATGGCAAAGCAAATTGAATTTAATGAAGACGCACGCGGAAAGCTAAAGGCAGGGATTGATAAGCTCGCGAATGCGGTAAAAGTCACACTAGGACCAAAAGGACGGAATGTGATTATTGACCGCGGTTATGGCGCACCGATGGTAACAAAAGATGGTGTTTCCGTTGCAAAAGAAATTGAGCTTGAAGATAAGACCGAAAATATGGGCGCGGAGCTCGTGAAGGAAGTTGCGTCTAAAACGGCCGATGTTGCTGGGGACGGAACAACAACCGCAACCGTGCTTGCACAGGCAATGGTAGAAGAAGGTTTGAAGCTGGTCGCGGCCGGAATTGATCCGCAAACCCTTCGCCGCGGAATGGAAACGGGGGTTGAGAAGCTTGTCGCGGAAATCAAATCGCTTGCGCGTCCTGTTCAAGGTGACAGCATTAAGCAAGTTGCAACTATTTCAGCGAATGATGCAGAAATTGGAGAGAAGATTGCAGAAGCCATGGATAAGGTTGGTGAAAACGGGGTGATTACCATTGAAGAAGGGCAAAGCTTCGGCGTTGAAGTAGAAGTTGTGGAAGGAATGCAATTCGACAAAGGATATCTTTCACCATATATGGTGACAAATTCTGAGCGCATGGAGGCGGAGTATTCAGATGTTCCCGTGCTTGTTACGGATCAAAAAATCTCCTCAGTGCAGTCTCTTCTTCCTGTGCTTGAAGCTCTTGCAAATAGCGGAAAGAAAGATCTTGTCGTTATTGCGGAAGATGTTGACGGTGAAGCGCTTGCGACCCTTGTAGTGAATAAGCTCCGCGGCGCGTTCAATACGCTTGCAATCAAAGCACCTGCATTCGGCGATCGTAAGAAGGCGATACTGGAAGACATTGCCATTGTGACAGGAGCGACTGTCGTGAGTGAAGAAAAAGGCATGAAGCTTGAATCTGCCGATGTAACGGTCCTTGGAAAAGCACGGAAAGTGATTGCAACCAAAGACACGACAACGATTGTTGAAGGCGGGGGTGAGGCTGCAGCGATTGAAGCGCGCACAGGACAAATTAAGGCGCTTATTGAGCAGTCGACGTCTGACTTCGATAAAGAGAAGCTTCAAGAACGACTTGCGAAGCTTGCTGGTGGCGTGGGAGTTATTCGCGTCGGTGCGGCGAGTGAAGTTGAAATGAAAGAGAAGAAGCACCGTATTGAAGATGCGGTTGCAGCGACAAAAGCTGCTGTTGAAGAAGGGATTGTTCCTGGAGGAGGTGTTACCCTTATTCGCGCGCAGCGTGCCCTTAATGAGATGCTTGAAACTATGAAGGTTGAAAAGCAAGAAGAAGCACTTGGGGTAGAAATTATTGCCCGCGCGATTGAACGTCCGCTTAAGCAAATCGCAGAAAATGCAGGAGAGAAAGGCGATGTGATTGTTGAGCGGGTGAAAATGCAAAGTGGCGCTTTTGGGTATAATGCGCGTGAGAACCGTTATGAAGAAGATATGATTGCGGCAGGAATTATCGATCCAGCCAAGGTAACACGTTCAGCGGTGGAGAATGCGGCATCAATTGCCATCATGGTGATTACCACCGAAGCAGCGATTACTGAGATTCCAAAGAACGACGCGCCAGCCGCATCAGGCGGAGGGATGCCAGGGATGGGAGGCATGGGCGGAATGATGTAGGTTGTTTAGATATTAGTTCGGCAGCCCATATTCGATGAGTGCCGGATCCGGTTGAGTAGAACGACAGCCGGACAAGTAGCGAGTAGAGGCGACTTGACTCTCCCCCTATTTGAGAGGGAGCTGGAGGGGGTGTATTACTGCCATTTCAGGCAATCTGAGCTGTTCTGAAACGGATCATCGTCATTCCCATCAAAGATGAAAATTTGTAACGTTTTCATCGAAATAGCGTAAAAAGAGTCGATTATATCGGCTCTTTTTGCCGCATGGTATAATCGCATCATAAACAATAATATTATGTCTAAAACAAAAACATCACCAATGATGATCCTAAATGTGGTCATCATTATCTTGCTTCTTGTCATCGTTGCCGGATTTGCTTGGAGGAATGGCTCAAAAAAAGCAAATAATACAGCCGATCAAGTTGAATCGGATGGTATGTTCTATGTAAACGAAGAATGGGGATTCACCATGAATGTCGCGGATGATTGGGGCGGATACACAGAAAGCAGCGATTCAGAAATGGTAACGGATGGGCTAAAGAGCATGGGAATATCTTCTAAAAATGACCCTAGTGTCGGGGTGATTATTTATCAATTTGATCTAAATGTTATTAGCGATGCCCTTGCCGTTGATCATCCATCAACACTGGTGGCGCGTATTGGTGACTATTACTATTCGTATGCAACAACGCTCCCAACGGGTCAAGGTGGAGTGGTTGTAACGGCTGAAGATGAAGAAGATGGCCGGATAATTCGCGGTCAAATGATTCCAACCATTACTTTCCTCGATTAGTCATCGTAAAACAAAAAGAGCCTTCACGGGCTTTTTTTGTTTGCGCTATACTTATCGCATGAAATCTCACCCTGTCACAGCACAAGTCGAACGTTTCCCGCAAAAAGGAGGGTGGTATTACGTATCGGTGCCGAAAAAATATACCGAAATGACGCGGAAGATTGCGAGGCGCGGGCTTGTGCCGATTACTGTTACGCTCGGTAATTCATCGTGGCGCACATCGCTTCTCCCCATGGGAAATGGTACGCATTTCATTGCGCTTAAGGCTAAAATCCGTAAGCTTGAGTCTATCAATCTTGGCGATACGATCTCGCTTACATTTACAATTGGCTAACATATTTGCTACGGTTTTTGCCAGAGGGGGTGAAGGATGGAAGGCTGCGCGTTTTTATTTGCCCTGTTGGTGTTCAGCTACGTCGTGAATACCTAGTCTTGGTTACCGCAACGATTGCAAGATGCTGTGCGATCTTGCAGATGACGATGCACACTACGTTCGCTGTGCGCGGAAGATCGATGATAATCGCGTCTTCATTGAGGTTACGGTAAAAGGACACCGGGCACGCTACTGGAGGCGGAATGCCGGTCGGATTGGCCACGGTGACATTATCGAGCTTCGCGCGATGGGATCGCCTAGGACGATTCGCATTGAATTCGTCGGCGGATACATACAGGCAAAGCGTGGGAGCTGGGTGTCGCTTCAGGCAATGCAGCGTCCAGCGCGAGCAATTCTTTGGCAGCTCGATAAGATTGCTTCGGCTCCGTCATAACAGGCTCACCGCGAGGGGTGGGGGCCTGTTTCTTCTTGTAAAAAGCTCGTTACGTATGTAATCTGACACCTGAACGCTCAAACCCGAAAACATGTCGAAGCAAGAAAAGGATCTTCAAATATTGAAAACGAGCGTTGAAGAAGCGCGGACACGTCTTCAGATTGAGAAAAAAATGATTGAACTTCAAGCACTTGAAGCGCAAATGGCTTCCCCAGATTTTTGGAATGACTCAGATGCTGCGCAGAAGGTTTCGCAGGATGCAGCTGATCTGAACAATGAAATCGAATCATGGGATGGATTCATTGCTGGTATTGATGACGCTGCTGCCATGATCGAACTCGCAGGAAGTGAGGAAGATGATGATGCGATGGAAGAGGCAGAGCAAATGATTGATGCCTTACAAAAACGCTTCGAAAAAGCTGAACTTGCGACGCTCCTTACAGGACCATACGATCGCTCAAACGCGATTATCTCTATTCATGCCGGAGCTGGCGGAACCGATGCAATGGATTTTGCAGAAATGCTCCTTCGCATGTATGTGCGCTATGCCGAAGGGCGCGATTGGAAAGTAGACGTGACGCATGAATCACGTGGGGAAGAAGCCGGAATAAAAAGTGTGACCTTTACCGTGAAGGGTACTTATGGATATGGCTACTTGAAAGAAGAAGCAGGTGTCCATCGTCTTGTGCGTATATCGCCGTTTGATGCAGAAGGATTGCGGCATACATCGTTTGCTCTTGTAGAGGTCATTCCAGAGCTCGACAAACTCACCGAAGCAAAACTCGATCTCAACATGGATGAGGTGCGCATTGACACATTCATGGCAAGTGGGAAGGGCGGCCAGTCTGTAAACACTACATATTCTGCGGTCCGCGTCACACATCTTCCAACGTCTACCGTCGTGAGCTGTCAGAACGAACGCTCGCAGCTTCAAAATAAAGAAACCGCGCTGCGCATTCTTAAGTCGCGACTTATGCAGCGTATGATGGAAGAGCGCGCAGAAAAGCTCGATGAAATCCGAGGTGGGCATAAAAGTCCTGAATGGGGGAATCAAATTCGCAGTTATGTTTTGCAGCCGTATCAACTTGTGAAAGATCATCGAACAAATACAGAAGTAAAACAGGTAGACAAGGTTCTAGGTGGAGACATTGATGTGTTTATTGAGGCAAGTTTGAAATCGGCTGAATAGCTTGATTTTAATGGCTCATTTTGCTATAGTTCTGCCATATGAAGGGCAAAAAAGTCGTCGTTACAGGCGGTTGCGGATTTATTGGTTCACACTTGGTGAATCGTCTTATTGAAGACGGATACAAGGTACTTGTGATAGACAAGAAAAAACCAAAGCTCCGCATAAAACACGCCGAGGCTCGATACAAAAAAATGGTTGTTGAAAGCATTGAGGCTGCGGACGCGATAAAAAAATTTGCGCCGAGTATTCTCTTTCACTTAGCGGCGCATATTGATGACCGTGAAGCAGCGCATCGTCCGGTGATGAATGCTGAGAATAATATTATAGGGACGGTGAATTTGCTCGAAGCATGCCGATCTCTTACAAAGAAACCGCGATTTATCTTTGCGTCAACGGGGGAATTTATCTACGGAAATGCAGATCAATTGCCAACGCCGGAAACAGCAAATGTGAATCCGCTCACGCCATACGCGATTTCAAAACTTGCGGCTGAACAGTACCTTCATTTTTATAAGAATGTTTATGGTATTTCTACGGTTGCACTGCGTTTTTCAAATGTGTTCGGCCCTGGTCAAGACGAAAAAGCAACGTATGGAGCGATCGGAATTTTTACGGGGCGATTGCTCCGCGGCGAGTCCGTGTATTTGAATAATGATGGGACAACAACGCGTGATTATTTATATATTGATGATGCAGTTGATGCGCTTGTGAAAGCAGCAGTATCTGATGAAGCGGGGGTATTCAACATTGGGACAGGTATTGCCCGCAGTACACAAGATGTCCTTGATGCGATTCGTGAAATCACCCATGTGCGAGCAAAAGCAGAGATGCGAGAAGAGATGGAAGATTTGGTGAAGCATAGCAGTCTGCTTTCGCATCGTGCAGAACAGATTTTTGGCTGGCATCCACAGATTTCCTTTGAAAACGGCCTTCAAAAAACCGCGGAATGGTATTCTGAAAACCTATGAAGATCATTGTTACGGGAGGGGCTGGATTTTTAGGGACGCATGTCGCAAAGGCCCTCAAGAAGGAGAAGCATAGTGTTTTGGTTGTGGATGATTACCGAACGGGTATTCGTCGCGAACAGGTAAAAGGCGTCAACTATCTTGAGGAGGATTTTGGAAACGAAGCAGCGCTTGAAGCTATTCGCGTATTTGCTCCCAAAGTAATTGTGCATTTAGCAGCGCAAACGAGTGTGCATGTTTCCGTAGAGGACCCGCTTAAAGATGCCGCTGTAAATATTATATCTAGTTTGAAGATTCTTGAGCTCGCGAAGGAGCTAAACGTTCGCTTTGTTTTTGCCTCGAGTGGAGGAGCCATTGTCGGCGATGCCCCTATACTACCGACTCCGGAGCTTGATCAAGTGACACCGATTTCGCCATACGGAATCTCGAAGTATATTTTCGAAACGTATTTAAAGCAAAGTGGTCTTTCGTATTTTGGGCTTCGATTCTCGAATCTCTATGGTCCAGGTCAAGAATATGTGCCTGGCGGAGAAGGAGCAGTGATGCCAATCTTCATCTCGAAGGTATTAAATAGCGAGCAAATTACCATTTTTGGTGATGGATCAGCGACACGTGATTATCTTTACGTTGACGATGCGGTATGCGCAACTTTGCTTGCAATTCATTCGGATATGAATGGCCTTGCAAACATCGCAACCTGTGAAGAAGTGTCGCTTACGAGGCTTGCTGAAGCGCTCCAAGAAATTCACGGGGAGGAGATTGATATCGTCCATGGCCCTAATCGGCTAGGAGATATTCAACGTAGCTGCTTAAAAAACGATCGCGCGAAGGAGCTTCTCGGGTTTACGCCGATGGTTACCATCGAAGAAGGACTGAAGCGAATGTACGATTGGTTTCGGGGGAATACTCGCTATTAGCTAGTAGCCGAGTTTCGTCATTCCTGCGAAGGCAGAAATCCAGTGTAAACTGTCGTAGCGAGAAATGTCATGACAAAAAGTGAAGTGTGTATATTGTCCGAACTCTAACCAACATGGAATCCATCTCTCCAAAGTACATGCGACGTATTCTCAGAACCCTCCGAAACGGTGGGGTGATTGCCTTTCCAACGGAAACGTCGTATGGGCTTGGTTGTGATGCAACAAATGCAGAGGCGGTGGAGAAGATTTTTGCGATTAAAAAACGATCAAAGTTGAAGGCGCTTCCGATTTTACTTCCTACCATGAAGTCGGTTGCGACATATGTTGAGGTAAATCCAAAGGTATATGCCCTCATAAGCTCACATTGGCCAGGACCGCTGAATCTTATCTTGCCGATTGCTGATGATTCGCCCGTGGCGGAAGCGGTCGGAAGTGAGGGATGGCAGTCGGTTCGTCTTTCGTCGCATCCTGTTGCCGCGAAGATTGCGCGCAAATTGCACCGGCCACTTGTTGCTACAAGCGCAAATATTTCTGGAAATGCGAGTATCTATTCAGCAGAGCAGATTGAAATCGAATTTGCAGACGAGCAGATACAACCCGATCTCATTGTTGACGTAGGAGGACTCCCGCGCGTTCCCGCATCGACAACCGTGAAGGTTGAGGAAAACTCTGTCTTTGTCCTCCGTGAAGGTTCTTTGAAGTTATGAATATTCAGCCAAAAAAATCCTTTGGTCAGCATTTTCTTCGCAGCGATGCGGTTATTGAGGCTATTGTTGATGCCGTCCCAATACAATCAGGTGAAATAATCGTCGAAATTGGTCCTGGGGAAGGGGTGCTCACAGATGCGCTTGTGAAGCGCCATCCAGAGCACGATGTGGTGCTTTTTGAGGCAGATCGCGATCTTGAGCCTCACCTAAAAGAGCAGTTTTCGCAAGCTCGAATTGTTATGGGTGACGCTGCCAAAGTAGATTTTGATACCGAGTTTTCCACATCAGACTGGGTACTGTTTGGCAATCTTCCTTATAATGCTGCCGCGCCAATTCTGATGAATGCTCTTTATGCGGAGCACCCGCCGCGTGCGCTTGTGATTATGGTACAGAAAGAGCAAGGCGATAGAATGCGTGCAAAACCAGGTGAAATGAGCATGCTTTCAGTGGCAGCGCAATTCGTTGCTACAATCAAAAAAGTAAAAGATGTGCCTCCAGGAGCTTTTTTTCCGCCGCCAAAAGTGAATTCAATCGTTTTGAAGCTGACACCTGGGGCGCATGCAGATGTATCGCCTGATGAGAAAAAAGCAGTATTACAACTTGCAAAAGCCGGTTTTTCTGCCCGCCGGAAAATGCTCATCAAAAATTTGATGCGTGAGCTTGGCCTTGATCGAGATTGGGTGCATGCAGCAATGCAGGCATCTGGGCTTGAAGCAACTGCACGAGCGCAAGAGGTATCAATCGATGATTGGATTCAGCTGTCGCGAAATTTACGTGTAACGTGAGTGCGCTTTCGTGGTCCGTTGGGGAATATGAAAAACAAAATTCCAGAACATCAGCGAGGGTCGGGATAGACCAGGGGATTTGCGACGGTCCGGCAGGAAAGCCCCGGGTGTCGAATTGAATCGACGAACGAACCGCAGATGCTCACAGCGAGCGGAATGCGATCGTGGTATAATTTCCGTACCATGGTAGAGCAAAATGAGCCGCAGCGTTTGATTATTCAGCGCAAACGGCGGGCATATTCAAAAGAGCATACGCTTGGATATTATCTTGTCGCCGGGATAGGAAGCCTTTCGGTGATTTTTGGATTTTTCTATATGGGTGCACATGTGGTTTCAGCGCTTTCGCAAGACTACGATGGACCGCTTTACCTTACGCCTGAGCAAAAACAGCAGCAGGAACTCATTACGCTGCAAGCCTCTGATACCGATCAAGATGGCCTTACGGATTACGATGAGCTTTATGCATACGGAACAAGCCGGTACCTTGCTGATTCGGACGGAGACGGCCAAGGAGACCTTGAAGAGATTCAAGCAGGACAAGATCCAAATTGTCCGCGAGGTCAAGATTGTGCCAATGGACTTAGGAATGTGTATGATCCAGGATTAAATCCGGCGGCAGGTCTTGTGGAAGGTTCTGCTGCATTAAACGGAGGTGGTTCAGATCAAACAGATGCCCTTCAAGAAGTGATTGAAAACACAAGCGCCACGCAAATTCGCCAAATTTTGCTTGAAAGTGGGCTCGATCCAGAACTTCTCGATTCGATGACCGATGCGCAAATTTTGGCACTATATGAACAGACTGTTCTTGAACTGGAAGAGTCTGGGCAATTGGCGGAGGATGCATTAGAAGCAAATAGCATAGTCGAATAATATGAAACATCGTTTGCTTGTCAGTATTATAGCGATACTCATGTTAATGGGTGTTTCGTTTTCACCAATACATTCACACGCACAAGTAGCTGGTGTTGTAACAACACCATTCGACACACATGCAGATATTGCCGCGGAATCAGCAACAGAAACGAAACGCACGGTAGGTGAGGCTATCAAAATGGGAACGCTATGGGGGCTCACCATCGCGCTTCTTGAAACCATGCAATATTTTGCCGATCAAGTCGCGTATAATGCTGCGGTTTGGATTGCCTCAGGGGCGCCGGGAGGCGAGCCATTAGTTGAGCAGAGGCCAGTAGGGGATTACTTTTTATACGCAGGATCCTTGTTTGCTAACGAGGTAATTGTTGAGCTTGCAAAGGCAGATGAGCGTTTTGTGCCGCTGCAAGGGTTTGGTGTGTGTACACCACCAAATTTGCCGGCGCTACAAGTAGGAATTAAAAGTGCTTTTCAGCCGGGAGACTTAGACATTTGTGGGGTAGAAGAGCTCCGTGAAAACTGGTCAGGATTTATTGGAGGGATTAGTAAAACAATTACAAATAAAGAAGAACGTAATCGTGTAATGCTCAATACGCTCAAGGATTCATTCAATCCGAACGTCAACGCATTTTCTGTGTCATTTGGCCTCTACACCGACACTCTACTTGGCGCACAAAAAGAAGCAGAGCTAAACTTTTTAAAGCTCATGGTGGGTGATTCAGGTTTTAAACCAGTGGTGGACTTTATTACGGGGAATGTCGCGACTCCTGCAAGCTTGGTCTCTGACCATGTAAAAACACAGTTCAAAAAACCGGACGAAGTTGCACAAGACTCTGCGACGGCCTTTATTCCAAATGGGATACTCCTACAAGCTGGGCATCGTGCGGCTTCTATTTTTACGAATACATTGCTTTCTGAGTTGACACGAAAAATTCAAAACGGTCTTTTTGATCCAATTGAATTCGACGATCCATTTGATGAATTTGCAAGCGGAACGGGGTCGCGAGACGCAGCACAAGAACGCTTACGTTCAATTTTGACATTCTCTCCAATTGGGTCGTCGAATTATAGTCTTCTTTCTGAATTCGTTACCTGTCCATCGACCACGCGTGGAACCGCTCGTCGTATTTACAATTGTGTTCTTGATGCAAGTTTTGCTTCGGCTATTTCACGGTCAGAAGCAGGTATTGCACTCACGCTTGAAGAAGCAATCAGTCAAGGCCTCATTAATGGAAATTGGCCGCTTATTCCATCGGGGGATATTACGGCAAATCAAGATCCTCTCTGCTATACATACGGATTTTGTCATGGAAACCTTGTAAAAATGCGAAAGGCGCGCATTATTCCTGTTGGTTGGGAGCTTGCTGCAGAATCTCCTCAAAATGGAGGGGGTTCGTATGTAACGCTACGTGAAGCGATGGAAGGATTTTATGAGTGTAACGATGAAGGTGGTCGCGACGACAATAATCCGTGGTGTAAGCTGATTGACCCAAATTGGGTATTGAAGTATCCGGAAACGCAATGCCGCCTGCTTGTTCACGGTCAACAACTTGAGGCTTCGGGGGTAGATTCACGTGCGCAGGAGTGTGTTGATTTTGAAAGCTGTGTTAGTGAGAATGAAGACGGAACCTGTAACGCTTATGGACATTGTATTGAGGAAGAGAATACATGGACATTCCGCGGGGATAGCTGTCCTGCAGAATATGCAAGCTGCTTAAATTTCCGCCGATCAGATGGGAAAAACGTGAGTTATCTTTCTGCAACGGTTGATCAGTCCGGATGTAATGCTTCAAATAGCGGTTGTCTTTGGTATCAGGACACACTGACTGTGACAGATGAATCAGCGACGTTCGGGACAATTGACGACGTCGCTGCTGATGATGCACGAGAGGATGCCTATCTTGATCGTGTGTATTTTACATCGGCAGTAGAGCCGTGTTCAGAAGGTGATGTAGGATGTGCGGAACTGTATCGCCGCAGCGACACTCTGACACTCAATCTGGTGCAGAATCCGAGTTTTGAGGCGGACGAAGACTTAGATGGGATTCCGGACAGATGGACAGCAGAAGATACTTCCGTGTTCGAGAGGCGTGAAGGAGCTGGTCGACGCGGAGGATTTGGAGTGATTGCAAATGGGGATTTGGTTCAATACGGTTTACGCTTGGAGCAAAATAGTTTTTACACATTGTCAGCGTTTAGTGGGCGTTCAAATGACGCTGTTCCCGGAACGGCAGATGTGATTCTTTCGCTTATTGGTCCTGATGGGGCAGCGCCTTCTCTTGAAGCGCTTAGTATTTCAGAGGGTTGTACTATTCTTGACGAAGTTGCTGGACGCTATGGGATAACCATGAATCCATCTGGGGCCGATTTACAGCGATTCGATTGTACCTTTACAGTGCCAGGATCACTTGTATCTGGTCCGTTTACAGGCGTGCTACGTATGCGGAATACGTCGGGAACGGTTATTATTGACGATGTTCAAATTGAGCAGGCAGCAGCTCCGACGTCGTATACGGAGGGGTATAGCGATGCAGCGGTTACGGTGGAATATGCAAAGCTTCCTCCGGTCGAACTTGGTTGTACCGGAGGACCAGAGGATCACCCAAACTGTGCAAACTATTCGGCTATTTGTAGTGAGCTCGACGCAGGATGCACCCTGTATACTCCAACAAATGGGAATCCATCGGTTTCTGCAACGGTATCGCCGGCAGATGTTTGTGATGCAGCGTGTAGTGGCTATGATACCTACAAACAAGAGCCAACGTATTACGAACCAGAGGGACAATTTCCTGTCTATTTCATTGCAGAAACGGCAGATGCTTGCTCGGCTGCTGACGTCGGCTGCTCTGAATTTACGAATCTTGAAACAGAAGAAGTTTCCTATTATACGTATTTGCGTGCATGTGTGACCGAAACACAGGCTACAACAAATATCGACAGCGATAATGAAGCCGTTTTCTACACATGGGAAGGAAGCGACACGGACGGGTATCAGTTGCGAACGTGGAATTTACTCGAATCGAATATTGAAGCTCCGTCAATTGTATTTGAAAGTGGATACGTGGAAGCAAATCCAGGTGCTGCGCCGTGTACGAATTGGGTAAGTGACGAGAGCGGCATTCGCTGCATAGATACCGTGCCAGATATGAATACTGATGCAGCTGCTTGTGATGAATATGCAGATATTTTCACGAATCCCGATTGTCGTGAGTTTTATGACAGCGCGGGAGGAATTCACTACCGATTATGGAGTAAGACGGTGAGCGTTGATAATAGTTGTGTAAGCTATCGAAAAACTGATGTATTCGGATTGGGATCTGATACGGATGCTGATGGAATAGATGACGGGAAAGAAGTTTGTGAAGCATCGGGAGGACGTTTTAATGACAGCGCGCTTACGTGTCTTTACTACGGACTAGACGTACAAAGTGACCGTTGTGGGGCATCTGAAAATGGTTGTCGCGCGTATACCGGCGGACAAAGCGGAAACAGTCGTATTGTATTTGAAGATTATGTTGAGGATGGAACGGTTGAAAAATGGCAAGCGAGTATTGGATCACCAGCGGATGACGATATTCTTTATAGTAATGAGTCGCTTGCTGCTGATGGGCACTCTGTAGAATTTAGCTCGCCGGTACTCCGGACGCATTACTTCGACCTTGGTTCGCCTTGTGAGGAAGAAGGGGGCTGTCTTTCGACAGATTATGGCGATGTTTCACGCTCAGGTGGCAGTTGCCGGATTCCATTCGGGGAGCAAGTATGTGGCGAGCTTGTAGGGGGGATTTTTTCAGGGAAAACGTATACCGTAACATTTCTCGCAAAAGGAAATACAACACTCGAAGTACTATTGAAGAATTTCAGCCGTCCTGATACCGAGCTTGTATTTGATGAGCTACAGCTTACGCCAGAATGGAATCAATTTACACTTGGACCGATTGCGATACCGGACAGCGGTGAATGGGGAGAGAATGAAGCGGTGTCGCTCCTTTTCCGTCATACGGATGGTACAGAAAATACCGTTCATGTAGATAATATTGTCTTGCGTGAAGGGGAAGGAAATCTGTATTTGATTTCTGATTCATGGATTACTCCAGCGCAGTGTGATGCCACACCTGAAGGAGCGCTTGCTCCGCAATTCCAGCTTGGATGTCAAGAATATACAACGCAATCAGGACAGTTTGCGTATCTCAAAAAATTCACGCGACTTTGCGATGAAAGTAAAGTAGGTTGTGATGCATTTTATGCAACACATCAATCAGAATCACCGTATCTATCTCTGCATCGCGCGACCTGTCAAAACCTTGATCTGAATGCAGATGGAGCGCCTGATACGGCTTTGGTCCGCACAACTTGTCGATTGCTCGCAGAAACAGATGGACTCAGTTTTGACGCAGGATCGCCAGCGCTTTGTGATATGCAGCCAGGTCAGTCATCATGCGAATATACATCATCAGATTGGCTGCCAGAAGCTACTATCGTAAATCTTGGTATTCTTGCTGCACACATTGACTACGGTCCTGAAGCCGCATTCGTTCAAGCGGATCAACCGATTTACATTGTCCTCAATGAAGAGAGTCGTTGTTCTTCTTCAGGTGCTGGGTGTAAGGAACTCGGAAAACCAGCATTCAGCGCGGATCAAAGTCAGGTGACAGCATTTGAAACGGTGTATTTGAAAGACGATCCGGAACGGTATGACGAAATTCTTTGTTCTTCGGATGAATTATTCTGTGAAGAGTGGAATTCGACCACAGAAGGAACATGGTATTTCAAAGATCCGGGTGAGCATGCGTGTGAATATCGCACGGGCGTGACGATTGGCGCGACATCGTATGATGGATGGTTCCGTACGGGAACATCAGAATTTTGTTATGGAACCGGGACCTGTTCAGATAGCGGTGCTGCTTGTGTCCTCGACAGTGATTGTGCACCATCAGGTGGGGAATGTGTTGTGACGACAGGAAGCTTCGTGATTGGTGGAACAGAGTCAGGTATTTGGCGTAATGGAGATGCTGGGTATGACGGTTGGATAGGAATGTGCGCGCCTGAGTGGAACAGTTGTAAAGTGTTTGAAGATCCGATGGATGTTGATAATGAGCTTGCATACCAATCCTCGGCTGGGGAGATGTATCCTTTCATTGACAACGATATCTTAAACGATGATAGAAATACGCCGACGGAACGATGTAATGGACAGGTGAGTCAGCAGGAAGGTTGTGTGCTGTTCAATGATGAAGCAGATGTAGCTCAAAATTATCAAACAAGCGCGACGTATGTTGCGAGCCAATACGCGGATGAATTTTACGGGGAACGTCCATTCGATTTGGTAGATCCAATCGACTGTTCGCAGTCCGGCGGAGGCATTGTGAATTATCGCGGTCAGCAAATTGACCTCTGTCAATCGCGTTGCCGCTATCGAACGGCTGATGTGATTACATTCCCAGATGCAGATGATGGATTATTCCAGTTCGGTGGTTCATGTCTTACCAATTTAGATTGTCCTGACGTCGCAGGAGCAATCCCTGGTGAAATGGCGGAAGGACAGTGTAATAATGCCCTGATAGATGCAAACCGACTTCAGAACGATGCAAACCGTATTTTGAAGGTTACGCGTGATCGTGTCTGTTCAGAGTGGCTTGCATGTGATGAAGAGCGTCCTGAATGGGATGAATCGATTGGGGCGTACCGAAGCGTTTGTCAGCTGGTAGGACGGTATGAAGATGGCGCTGAGCCAGGATTCAATGAGGTCCAGGTGACAGATAGCGTGACGCGCGTGTTGGATATCGATCTTTACACAGCGCGTGAGACAGGTTGGTATGGCGTGGACTATTCAGGGTATGCGCTTCCTAATCGTTTCTCTGTTGAGCATTTGAGCCAAGAAAATATTGCCTCGCCATTTACATGTGTAAATACGTCTCGTACCGAGGTTGCTTGTGATCCGCTGAATCCAGCAGCCGCTTCATGTGCAGGTGCTTGTGAACGCAATAGTGTGAAGACGTATAGGCTTGCCTTTAATGCAGGAACGTGTGAAGACACGCATGGATCAAGCTGTACGGTTGGATTCTGTAGCGACACCGGACGCGCATGTACGAACGATGGGCAATGTAACGATGAAGCATTCTGCGCAACAGGAACCTGTCTTGAGCGTACCGGGGCTGCTTGTCGATTGGATGAAGATTGTGGCGGTGGCCAGATTTGTGATGGGGGAACATGTGCGATTGAGAGTGGGGCATGCGGACTTGATTTTGCCTGCCCAGGAGCATCGGTTTGTAATGTTTCGACGGCAGTGAATGAGGGGACATGTTATAACGACCGTTGTTTACTATCGCCTGAAGGAGAGACATTCGTTGACGCGTTTAGCGTCAGCGAGGTTTGTCGTGCATACCCTGAAGCAAATAGTCCATTTGAAAATAAATTGGTTGAGCAGTGGCAAATTGAAGATCGTTCCGCACAATCAACAGTGCCGAATCGTTTAGAAAGTGCGCATGTGTATCAAAGCGTTTCTGGGTATGAAGCCGCGAATTTCTGTGCACCAGGGGAAACCTGTTCATGCTCATATCGTAAAATTGGCAATACCGGGGGATCGCAATATATTGGCGCATCAGGAGCGCCAGACGTTCTTGGAATATGCGAAGGTGGTGACTTTACCGGTGACTTCTGTTCAGATGAAGAAGATTGTGGCGGGGAAGATGGTCTTACCGAATACTGCCAAGGATTTGATCGTGAAGATACGTATTACGGACTTACGGGGTACTGCTTAGAGCGCGACACCAGCATTAATATTGAAGGTGATCAAAATCTTGGGGCATGTATTACCTGGCTCCCGGTAGATGAATTACAAGGATCAACCAATATTTACGCAAAAGCCGTTAATGCTGGGGTATTTGATGATGTGTATTACTGTGGAGAGGTACGGACGTATGCAATTGCTCAAACTGCAATGGGATGTTCTGCGGTTCGTGGAGAAGATGGCCTCTCACCAGTCGATCCGGCTGACTCAATAACCGATAGAGATAATAGCTGGTGTCAACATACAGTTGTTTGTCCGAAGGGATATTATGCCATTGTTGGTGGAGCAAAATATCCAGCTATGGATGGTACGGCTTACTGGGCAAATCGCTGTGCAAATTCGGGGGATTACTGGGACGGGGGACGAGATGCGTGTCCGTATATGTGTATTCCAGACAATGCATTCACCGATTCAGGTGAGGCGTGTGCAGAGTTATTACCACCGTCAGATGCAGAGGGATTGGGTGCATATAGGCCTGTAACTAAATCGGGAGACACAGTTGCAAAAACACCCTATCATTATTACGACGATCCACTTGAATTTGATGGTTTAGTCGACACACTTGAATCGTGTAAGTCATACGGTCGTGATTTAGAACTAGATAGTATTGGATTGACTGATGCAAACTTACCTTGGCCTTGGTGGGATTTGAATGATAGTTGTGGTGATGGATTTGGTAGCTGTAATGAGTACGCAATAGAGCTTCCAACAAGTGATGGAACAGGATATGTAGACTGGGCTGAAACATTCCCCGCATGTCAGAGTGTAATTCAGGTCGCAGCTGATGAGGCCGACCAATATGCCATCGCATATACAAATCGTGTACTTGGCAACGAAGATTATGATATCTTCCCGCTTGATTACGTGCGTACAACAGTGAATGAACCATTTGGTTCGACGCGTAATCCAGATGAGGTGAGTGTTTTAAATGCAGTTGGTATTCCTGATCCAACGCCATTGGTCATTCCATATTGCTCTTATGATGATGACATTTTGCCGCCAGACAGCTACGACTCACCGCTAGCATGTTCGATGGGAATTTGTTCTGTTGCGGAACAGCGCTGTTCGACTGATAGAGACTGTCCGGGAGATGAGTTCTGTATGCGCAAAGGCGACTATTCATCGGGACTGCTAAACACAGGTGAAATAGAAGCGCAGTCATATCTAGATTGGTATGCAACGTTTGGTTACTCACCATTTGTTGATCTTCCGCCAGGCGAGCGCAGAGGTGACATAGCGGGCCGGCTTTCACAAATCTTCGCGGTTCCGCAAAAAATTCGTACATGGGTTTTGGGAGCACTCGGTTCGTATGGACCGGCTGAGGATATTGAAGTAGATGCTGATGATTTTGATGACGATTTCTATTGGGATACCCGTGAAGAAAATGGAAATACGGTTCCACAATTACGCGCGCTTGATGTAGAGAATTGTAATGACAGTGGCCTTTGTCCAGAAGATGCATCACATCCGATGACGATTAATGGCCAAAATGAAGGGTCGGTTATTGCAGAAGGTGGCTTCCTTCGCGCAACGGCGCAATTCTTCGCCTTTGCTGACCCGAACCAACTGCCGCTGCGTGTAGTAAAAATGGCTTGGGGGGAAGAAGATGGAGCGATATTAGCACCAGGTCTTGATGATTTTTACCTTAACCATCGCGGACTGACGGGTGGTGGGAGTGCTCAGACAAAATGTGATGACGATACAGGAACATGGGGAACGACCGATGAAAGCTGTACGCCAGGATTCTTCACCTTCAGAAATGATTACACCTGTGATGCCAGGGATGTCGATCCTGACGTGGGATTGCCGCTTTGTAGTACGTTCGTCGGTGGTGAGCCGACCATTTTCCAGCCTTGTGTGCGTGAAGTTGATGGCGTAGATGCCTGTGTCTTCAAGCCAGGTGTGCACGTCCGTGATAACTGGGGGTATTGCGCCGGAACGTGTGACCTCAATGGCGATGGTGTCGCCGAAGAAGGAGAAGGCTGCTTTAATGCGAGCTTGGAGATTGGCAGTGTAGACGATTCAATCAATCAGTGTAATTACCTTTTAAAGCCTGGTGGCAGAACTACTGACGATCCGTGGACTTACTATGACGGGGAGATTATTGTGAAACCATAGGGTAGTGCTGTTAGTCCGGCAGCTCATCTTCGATGAGTGCCGGATCCGGCTGAGTAAAGCGACAGCCGGACAAGTAGTTTGTAGCGAGTAGGTAGTAGCTCAAGAACAAAAGAACGGGTGCAGGCCCGTTCTTTTGTTGCGAGGATTTTGAAGAGTGTTGAATCGATTAGTTTACTAACTCGTTGGAATCGTTGAAGACGTTGGGTTCTCGTCATTCTTGCGAAGAGCGGGATCCATCGAATAGATCCTTCACTATGTTCCCGGCGGAGTCACGGCGGAGCCGGACGGGCCGGGCAGGCAAGAATTTGTAAATTCTCGAGCGAAGCGAGAGATCTATTCGATTGATAGCCTCAAATACAACCTGTAAACCTTTGCAGCCTTTTACAACCTTTCTACTATCTACATTCTACTTTCTACCGATTCCCCAAAAGCAAAAGACCCCACCTCCGAAGAGATGGGATCGAGACGGGTGCGGAGCTGTCAGGTGCTCCAGCACTCGATGAAGTCGAGGTCGTCCGGGAACGCATCAGTCGTGTAGTCGAACACGAACCCGTTCGCGGTGAACTCCTCGTTGAGGATGATCGGTGTCCCGATGTCATCGCCGGTGTCACCGACGATGTCGAAGTTGGTACCGTTGACCACCAGCTGCGCCTGCGACCAGAGCTTGTCGATCTGGAAGTAGGTGCTATCGATGATCGCGACGTCCGGGTTGTTGAACTCGATCACGCGACCATCGTACATGGTACGACGGCAGGACATATCGCCCCAGCGTCGGCTGTAGTTCAGGTCGAATGCTTCTTCGGTCACCTGATCGGCGACTACGGTCACCTCGATCTCGGGGATGCCGAACTTCTTGCCGTCACGGTCGTGCAGCGGCAATCCGTCGTGGCTCAGGTCGGTGATGTCACCGACGGTCACCGTGTGGGTGCCCGTCGAGACCGTGATGTGCTCACCAGTGTAGCCAGCGAACTTGCCGTTGACGTTGACCATGCAGTCTTCGGGCGAACCATCGATCGCGGCGTGGACCAGCAGGGTGCCGGTCTCACCGTTCCCGGCGGGCGTCGTCACGTCCGAGCCATGCGGCCCGGTCGTGGACACCTGCGGAAGGCGGTTCACGTAGCAGCCCATGACCACGAGGGCCATGAACGAAAGCGTGGGGTTGAAACGCATGGGGGACTCCTCGTGGGCCAAGGGCCCGTTTAATGAACGTTTGCAAACCCGGTATTTCACGAGTTTGACTCATAATGTTTATACCAAATATAGCCAAAATTGTCAATGATTGTGAAAAAAGTCTCGGTTTGCGGAGGGGTGATGGGATAGGGTTTAGGAATATATTCACAAAACATGTATTTTCTTAACATTTTCAGCTTTTTACAACTTTTGACAGCTTAAAATAATTCATCCACAGCCGTTGTTGAAGCCTTTCGACAGCTTTTTGTTGGTGTCGTTGATCGAAAAAGGGGTGTGCTGAAGGCCTTCGACAGGTTTTGCGAATATTGGCCCAGGTATCTCTTGTCGTTCTTCGGCAAAACCGATGCAATGGAAGTAGAAAGTCATGCACTTTCAGAAACCTACTGATGGTCTGGGGCGGCTCTATTTTGGCAAGGGGTAGAGATTATCCAACGCATTGGGGGATTCGAACGACTTCTAAGGGAGTGGAAGTCACACCTTCATATGTTCCGGGGGCCTATGGGCCCCTTAGGGAACATCTATGCAAACGCTACCTCGAGACGGCAACCGCCATTCCCCTCGAGTTAGGGCTTGCATAGAGCAGCCCAGTACCTTCAAAGGAGAACCCATGCAGATTACGCACATTGCGGCTGCTTTCAAGCTCATTCTGACGTGCTCCGGCATTATGCTGCTCATGGGCTGCGCGCCTAAGTGGTGGACCGACACCATGATGTCGCCTCCTGGCGTTGCATCTGAAGAACGCGCGCTCGAGTACGAGACGAAGACGGTTCATATGCCCTTTGATCGCGGGTATCGCACGCTTTGTGTGCAAGGTCCTGGCGGGAGCTACTCGCATCGTGCGTTCTCGACGGCACATGACCTCGATTTCGATACACCGAATGATCGCGACGATCCCGTCTTCGCCCCGGCAGCCGGAACGCTGCGGGTGCATGGACGCGAGGTCGATACGGGAGGCTTTGGCCTTCACGTGAATATTGACCTTGGTGACGAGACTTACATTGTTCTCGCACATCTGCGTGACGTCTTCCTTGAAGATGGAGCCCAGGTGGCAGCTGGTCAGTTGATCGGCTTTGAGGGAACGACGGGCCGTTCTACGGGTGATCACGTTCACATGGGTCGTCACAGCGGCCTGGCGTCTCGACCGGCAGAGTATGGCGAGTCCATTCCGGATCTGTCGTTGTACTTTGAAGACGTGACGTTGGGGACAGCGGGCGAGCAGCGCGTTTCGGCATTCGAATGCGCGCTTCCTGGCGGGCATGTGTATGAATCGCAGATGGCGACGCCACGCTGGCATCCAAATGGCAGCCTGCTCAAGCATCCGGCAAGCCCCGACGTCTTCTTGCTCGAAGACGGACGGCTCCATCACCTCGCAGACGAAGAAGTCTTCTGGGAGCGTGGGTATCGGTTCGCAGATCTCGCTCTTATTACGGCAGCCGAGATGGCCTGCTATGAAGAAGGGGAGATCATTCGAGAAGGGGGTGTGTTACGCGCATTCAGGGTGCATGATGGTCGGCAATTCCTGCAAACGACGTGGGATGATGCTTGCTACATCCTTCCGCGTGTGCACTGGGAAGCAGTGCTCGAAACCTGGGGAATTGCCGTCCCTGCGGAAGGCCTTGAGCGTACCGATGCCTATCTTCATGACTGCATGATGGATGCGCCGGCACAGTTTCGTGAGGGGACGCTCGTTAAGGAGACTTCACGAAGTGACGTGTATGCCATTACAGATGGAGTGGCTATGCCGATTGCAAGCTGGGATACGTTCCTGCTGCTCGGATTCGGAACGAGGACGATTTACACGGTTCCCGATGGAGCAATCGCTTCTGTCATGGGACGTGTAGGAGACTGTGCAGCGGATGTACATTGCATCACGCGCGCGCAAATCGAAACCTGTGGAGGCGGCACACTTGGTGCTGCCGGTGGAGGAACCGATGAAGAAACTGCACGCGCTGATTCCGCGGTGGATGCAGAAGCGCACGATTCACACGATGATGATGCGCCGGGCGCAGATTCGGGTGTCGCATCCTCGTCGCCGGATGATCCAGACCAGCTGAGGATTCTCTGGCGTGGCGATGACGTATATGATCGCATTTCACTTTCAGGTGAGTTCACCGGCGCTGTCGGTGGGTTTTCGGAAGGGTGGGTGCCTCATCTTGCCGTGGTCGCATCGGCATCGCAAATCGAGTACCTGCGCTCCATGGAGCGCTTCGATACGCTTCGATTCTCGGTGGAATTCGAGGTTGACGGACGCATGTCTTGGTCGTGCCTCGCGCCATTTCCCCCCGGATTACAGCAAGGAGAGGTCTTTGCGTTCGCTGGGGACATTCCGCTCGAAGTAGTGCCGGTCGCCGATCCGGAAAGTGCCGGTTGCGGCCTGATGGTCACCTTCGATTACTAGCTCTAAGCCCCGTTGAGGATATCGACGGGGCTCTTACAATTCATTGATCTTTCGACTCAGGAAATTAACCTATTTTCTCTTGCATACATCAAGAAACTCACCATGCTATAATGGAGTCACATGCTCATGCTTTTACGCGCGCTAAAACGTAGCGTAACAAACCTCAAGCGACACAAAATCGCGGAACTGTTTATGGTCGTCGCGGTTATTCTGGTTCTGCCCGATTTTGCGTTTGCAGCAGATCCAGATCGCAGCATGATTTCGCAGGGGCTTGAGATTTTTATCTCGTTCTTTGGGCAAATGCTGACCGTTGTTGCCTATGCCATTGGTCAATTGATTATTTTGGTCATTGGAACCATTGTTGTCCCAATTCTTGGCTATAACGATTTTGGCGCAAGTCCCGTGATTGGCCTTGGTTGGTCACTTGTGCGCGATGTGGTAAATATGTTCGTCATTATCGTCATTCTTTACATGGCGTTTTTGACCATTATTGGAAATCCAAAAGCGAATATTCAACAGCAACTTCCCAAATTACTCATGGCGGTCGTGCTGCTCAATTTTTCGAAGACGATTACGCTACTTATTGTCGATATTGGTCAGGTGGTCATGATGACCTTTGTAAATGCGATTCAAGACATTGCGATTGGGAACTTTGTTCAATTATTCGGCGTTAATGAGTTTTTCTCGCTGAGCGCTGATGCAGGGGTAAATGCCGCGCTTAATGGTGGATACGATGCCGGTGTATTTACCGCAACCGCTTATGCAACCGTTGCGCTGATGATTATGGTTTTGGTGATTCTGCTCATCCTCGCCGCGGCGTATTTGTACCGCATTATTATGATTTGGGTACTTGTCGTCATGTCGCCGCTTGCCTGGTTTATGAAGGGAGCGGGAGATTTATTTAGCGCCGGTGGAGGTGTGTATCAGCAGTGGTGGAAGCAGCTATCAAGTGTGGTTATTCTGGGTCCCGTGCTCACGTTTTTCCTTTGGCTTTCGCTTGCGGTGGCAAGCGAAGGAAGTCTTGCTTCTGCAGCGGGGTTCGATTCTCTGCGCGCAACGGATTTTACGACGGGGCTTGTGACGTCACCGCTTGCCGAACAAGATCGCTTTTTAAGCACTTTACTTGCGATGATTCTTCTTGTAGTTGGTCTTCGCGCTTCTGGTCAATTTTCAGAGGGATTTGGTGAAATTGGAGAGCGCTACTTGAACGAAGGGTTTGGGCAAAAGCTGCTGAAAGGGGCGGTTATGGCTCCGGCGAAGGGTGCGCGTAAGACAGCAAGGCTTGGAGCGGGCGCGTTCAAAGCTGGGGGAAATTTTGCCTTGAAGTATTCGAATGTTGGAGAAGATATAGGAAAAGTACTTGGTGTTGACGCAGCAAATACAGCTCGTAACGCACTTCAATGGCTCCCTGGTGGTAATGCCATTGCGGGCACTGTCGCGGGCGGTCTTGCGAGTGTTGGAGCTGGTATGACAGGTGCAGGTGTTGCGGCAAAAATGGCGGCTCGCAAAAAGAGGAAAGAACGCGCCGGAAAATTATCTCAAGCACAAAAGGCACAAGAACTTACCGGAATGGTCGACGCAGAGGGAAAACCAAATTACATGTCGCCTGGAGCACGACAGGTGCAGTATGAGTTGCTTGGGAATTTGGCGACAGACGATAAGCTACAAGATGAGCTTAAGGCTCAACTTGAGAATAAGTATCGCTTGGCAGGTCGTACAGATTGGGAATCGCATGCAAATACCCAGTTTGAGACGATGATGGCAGATTCACTGAAGTATGTGAAGGCAAATGAAGATGATCTCATTGAAGGAGAAGGGGCCAAGAAGGGTCTTCTTAAGACACGTGCAAAGTACATGCATCATTCAGCAAGTAATGAAATCGAAGAAATCATGAATGATGAGAACTTCAAGCTTAATATGATCGAGCCAGAGGCACTTGAAGATTCACGTGTCCGAGCGATTGTTGAAAAGAAACTTGGTTCCATTGTGACGGGATACTCAATGCGCGATGGTCAGCGAGTTGCAAATACGATGCTTGATGATTTGAAAGCCGGTAAAGGTGTTTCTTCGGGTGTGCAGAAAATGATTTCTGGCGAGCGAGATGCAAAAGCGATAGACGCAACTGCTATCCCGACGGCGTCTCAAGCTGACTTGGCTAAGGCATTACGATTCAAGAAAAACTCTATTGACGGGATGACGGACGCACATATGACAGCAGCGGGCTCAAATGTTGTTGATGCCATCATTGATTCCGAAGTCAGAAACTTCTCAGATATGCAAGTGGCCGCTCGTGCGGAATTATTGAGACAGGTCGAGAGCAAGCGGAATGATACATCGCTTAGTGTTGAAATGCGTCAAAAGGCGAATCAGGCCTACATTCAGCTTGCGCCTGATGCTTCAGCATCGGTTGTTGGTAACCCCGCCATGAAAGCATTTGGACTCAGTGCTGGTGCATTCGCTGGAACCCGTGGTGGGCTTACAGCTGATCAGAAGCGTGATGCTTTCGGTGCCGAGTTACAGCGAGACGTAACCTTGCTTAAGAAGCGTTCAATTGGTGAGCAAATTACAGCCAGTGCTTCAAATGAGCTTTCACGGGAGGTGATGAAGGTTGTCGATAGACAGTCTCTTCAAAAGTTGCTGAATGAATATCAAAGTGGTCTCACAGATGCATCTGGAAAAGCAGACATTGCAACGACGGTTGAGACGATTCAAAAGGCAATTGCTGCTGAATCTACAAAACCGGTTGGAAATGCTGCAGGACAACTTACGCAGAAACAGTATAATACTCTCAAAGATCTTGCTCGCGATGCTTCGCTTATACGGCGTCAAATGACTTAAGATGCGGATAAAAAATCTTCCAGAAATTCAACAATTTCTCCTTAATACGAAGGTTTACGATCACCTTGAGGATCTCGTAAAGGAGTACAATCTGCCGGAGGAACGCCTCGAGGAGCTTTTAGATTTGACCGATGCTGTTATTGATGGACGCATTGACGTGAACATCATGCCGGAATTTTTGAAGAAAGCATTTGCGCTGAAAAAAGAAGATGCCGATGGTCTTGCATGCGATTTAGCCGGATTTCGATTATTGCCGCTTGCCGATTTTCTTCCAGGTGTCGAGCTCGCCATTCAGAATTGGGGTTGTGAACTGCACAAATATCCAGATGGTCGTGTTTCGGGAGCCGAAGCGTATGCCCGTATTGCGCTTCAACAGTTTCGCGAGGAAGAAGGTCTACAGCTTCCGCCGCAGTTAGAAAAACGCTTTGAACTTCTTGCGCTTAAATATCTCACGAAAGAACGTGCAAAAGAAGCAACAACGGTTCTATTGAAGCGACCAATTACGATAGGGGGTCTTGAGTTTACCAATGAAATGGTGAATGATTTATTCCAGAAACTAGATGCCATTGGGAGCCAAATTGAAGGGCTTCAAAAGATGAAAACGAAGACTGTTCAGAAGGAGAGGGTGAAATTTGTCGATGCGCCGCCTGGGCCTCCGAGGCCTCAAAACGTTAATCCGTTGCCAGCATCTAAGGCTAAGCAGATAAATGTAAAGAAGCAGAACGATTTCAAAGCACCAAAATCGCAACCACGATATGTCGACGCACCGCCGCCTCCGCCAAAGGTACGGTATGTTGATGCACCACCACTTCCTCCTGGGGCGATTGTGCGACGTGAACCGCTTACCAATCAGCAATATGCAAAGCGCATGCAAGGTTCAATGCGAGCGATTATTCAAATACCAACGCAGGAACTCGCGACAGAAGTGCCGGTTACTGTGGGGGATTATTTGAAAGAAGATGCAGACGAAATGGAGGTGCATGCGAAAAAGGCCGAACGCTATGGCGGGGGGGCGGCACGGAATGCAAGAAGCAAAGAACTCGAACAGTTTGCGCACACTCTTTGTGATAAATACAGTGTACAAACTGTAAAGCGCGCGCAAGTAAGTAGTTTGATTGTTTCGGTATTGAGAGGTATACGATCATTCGCAAAGGCAGATGACATATTGGCTTCATACGATGTTCTAACAAAAGACAAGCGTCGCGCTCTTCTTTCCGATGTGAATGCGGAATTGGCCAAAGCAACGGAAAGCGGTTTCAGCATGAATGTTGTCGTGCAAAACAAACCTCGGATCACTCAAGGTGCGTCAAGAGAAGAACGTGCAATGCCTCCCAAGAAAGCGAGCGTGCGCATTAGTAGACCTAGTACGCCTGCGGAAGGGCTTCACATTGATCGGGTGCAAGATGTGGTACCAAATTCACGGTTGATTGGGCCAATTGATGAGCTTGGGAGCATTGACGCACGCGTATTTCGTCGGCTTTCGTCGAATCCAAAAGAAGCAGCTGAACGTGTCCTCGACAAAGTAGAAAGTTTAAAAGAGGAGCGGTATGCCGATATGGTACAAGGAGTGAAAGCTTGGCGTAAGAGCCCACTTTCTCGTCTGTATGTCGACATGACGCGTGAATCGCTTGTCAGTGGGGTATCAATAACCGAGATTGCGTCAAAACGTCGAAATAACGGTACGGCATCACTTTCGCCCTCAGAAGTCGCTGCAATTGTGATGATCAATCAGCGGCTTACCTATTAGCGTGCTATAATTTTGACAGAAACTTGTAAATGTCAAATCAATTTGTTGTTCCACAATTCCTTGATGTCGAGACGAAAATCATTGGCCCAATCACCGCTCGTCAATTCATCATTTTGCTCGCAACGATTCTTGCGGAATTTGTCATTTACCGCATTTTTTTGAGTATTATTCCGATTCTCCTTTTTGGACTTCCAACGCTTGCAATTGGTGTTATTTTTGCGTTCGCAAAGGTGAACGGGCAACCGTTTCATTACATTGCGCTTAATATGGTGCAAACATTTCGTCGACCACGCTTGCGGGTTTGGGATAAGCGAATATCAGATGCTGTGCTTCGTGCTTCATTGAAAAAGGACGAGCAACCAGAACCTCCTAAGCCACCTGTGAAACCCCCGATCGAAGGCTCACGGCTTTCCGATATGTCGCTCATTGTGAACACTGGTGGAGTGTATCAGCCAGACAAACCGCTCTATGGCAAAGGCTAATACGGAAATGCAAAAATCCTCTCTTGCGAAATCAAAACCAGGGCCACCAACCCAGAACTATCTTGATATTGCGGAAATTCGTGAAGATACCGTTGTGCTGAAAAATGGGGAGTTACGTGCTGTCTTGATGGTGTCGAGTGTGAACTTTGCGCTTAAATCGCAAGATGAGCAACAGGCAACCATTCAAGCCTATATGCAATTTTTGAATGGACTTGAACATCCTCTTCAAATTGTGGTGCAGTCACGTCGCATGAATATCGATAGGTACCTCATGTCTCTTTCTGAGCAAGAGGCAATAATGAACAATGATCTTTTAAAAGCACAGCTACAAGATTATCGTACATTCATTTCTGATTTGGTGGACCTTGGCGACATTATGCAGAAACGGTTTTACGTTGTGATTCCGTATAGTGCTCGGGAAGATAAAAAACGTGGTTTTTGGACGAAATTCAGCAGTGCCCTCAGTCCTGCAAGTATTGTAAAATTGACACAAAAAGAGTTTCGCAATAGAAAAGATCGACTGGATCAACGTGCTTCAATTGCAGCAAGTGGTCTGACTGGTATGGGGCTTCGCAGTGCCCGTCTTGATACACAAGGGCTTATAGAACTGTACTACACCGTGTACAACCCTGATGTGTTTGATCATCAAAAAATGGCGAATATTTCTGATATTCGTGTTGAAGAAGGATTCTAAGTATGGCAATTGAGATTGAACAATTAGAACAACGCGAAGATCGTCGACGCGAAAATGCTCCAAAGCCGATGACGGAAAAGGAGCAGCGTGTTGCCGAAGAACGTGCCACACTCGAGGAGGAGCGCGTGTATCGGCAAGGAACAATTGCGGTACGTGATTTAATCGCGCCATCATCTTTTGATGTAAAGCCAGATTATTTGCAGCTAGGGACGAAACTCCTCCGGACCGTTTTTGTGATTACCTATCCTCGTTACGTTGGCATAGGGTGGGGAGCGCCGATTATTAATTTCAACGCGACCATAGATATTGCGTTATTTGTCTATCCTGTTGACTCACAAGTTATTTTGAAGCAGTTGCGGAATAAAGTAGGGGTCGTTCAAGCACAAATTTTTTCTGACAATGAAAAAGGTGCTCCACGCGATCCGATTCGTGAAACCGCTCTTCGCGATATGGAGCAACTGCGCGACGATTTGACCCAAGGCATTGAACACTTTTTTCAATTTGGGTTTTACGTGACAATGTATGCCGATTCAAAAGAAGAGCTTGATAAACTTACCGATAACATAGAATCGATTTTTGGATCAAAGCTTATCTACTCAAAGCGCGGATTATATCAATCAGAGCAAGGGTTTAATTCTACTATGCCGCTCGGTAACGATGAACTCATGATCGCGTTTAACATGAATACGTCGCCGATTGCGTCGTCGTTTCCATTTATTTCTTCTGATCTTACAAGCGACAAAGGGATTCTCTTCGGAATCAATCGTCACAACAATTCATTAATTCTCTTCGATCGATTCTCACTTCAGAATGCAAATTCGGTTGTATTTGCAACATCAGGTGCCGGAAAGAGTTATGCTGTGAAGCTCGAAGTTCTTCGCTCACTGATGATGGGAACCGAAGTGATTATCATTGACCCAGAAATGGAGTATCGAACACTTTCTGATGCTGTTGGTGGGACGTACGTTAATGTTTCTCTTGCGTCGGAAGGGAAAATTAATCCTTTTGATTTGCCTCGACCGGTAGGAGAAGAAGGGTCGGTAGAAGATATCTTGCGTAGCGCTGTCATTACACTGAAGGGACTGTTGCGTATTATGATCGGTCTTCCGACCGGAAAGGATGGTGAGCGAGGATTTACCCCTTCCGAAGATTCAACCCTCGACCGTGCGATTATTGAGGCGTATGCAAAGAAAGACATCACTCCCGATTTAACCTTTAAGGATTTAGAAACGGCAGAAGAGCCGGTATTGCAAGATTTGCAAGAAATTCTTGAAGGAATGGAAGGAGCGCAAGATTTAGTTGACCGATTGAAAAAATATACGGAAGGAACATTTTCAGGACTTCTGAACTCGGCCACGAATGTAAAAATGGATAATCAGCTTGTGACTTTTTCGGTACGCGACCTTGAGGACGAATTGCGACCAATGGCGATTTATACCATCATCAATTATATTTGGAATGTTGTCCGGTCAAATAGAAAAAAACGTATTTTGGCGATTGATGAGGCGTGGTGGCTTATGCAGCACGAAGATTCAGCAAAATTTATTTTCGCCCTTGTGAAACGTGCGCGTAAATACTATCTTGGCGTTACAACAATTACGCAGGACGTGAATGATTTTCTCACGAATGCATATGGACAAGCAATCGTGACAAACTCATCTATGCAGCTTCTCATGAAGCAATCACCGTCCGGTGCAGATCTTGTGGCGAAAACGTTTAATCTGACACAAAGCGAAACATATTTGCTTCTCGAAGCGGCTGTAGGAGAGGGAATTTTCTTTGCCGGGCAAAAACATGCGGCGATTCGTATTGTGGCAAGCTATACCGAAGATCAACTTGTGACAACGAATCCAGAGCAGTTGCTCGAGATTGAGCGTGCGAAGAAAGAGTTTGAGGAATCATTTGGTGGGGAAGATATTGCGTCGAAAGGCGCAGGTGAACTGAAATAATTATGACAAAAAAACAACGCATTGAACGTATTTTCGCCGCTCTCGTCATTGTGATCTTGGTAATCGTATTGATTGCCGTGTTCACAAGGAATAAAGATGGCGAGGAAGATGCAGACGTATTGTCCCCACTTCAGCAGATCGACCGTCGTAGTTTGGAGCCAACAAGTGTCGATGCACGCGCCAATCTTGCCGGGCCAGAAGTGATTGCAACCAGTTTTGTGGAGCGTTTTAGCAGCTATTCAACCGATAACAATTTTCAAAATGTGATTGATGCAAAGGCGCTTGCAACCGCATCAATGGACCTTCGGCTCGATCAACTCACCGAGACAAATAGTGTAAGTTTGAGTTTTTACGGTGTTTCGACCTATGTCATTACACAAGACGTGATTGTCGAAGATAATAATGGAATAACATTCGTCATGACAACGCAGCGCGAAGAAGCATTCGATACCCCGGCAAATACCTCAACAAGGTATCAAGATATTACCGTGCGCGTAATTCGCGAGAATGGGGAGTGGTTGGTCGATGACTTCATTTGGGGCGCATAAAGAAAGGTCTATACCACCGTATCTACAGGCTTAAATCTGCGGTGCTCACTCACCGTACGTGCTAGTGCGGCTCGTTTCGCTCCTCGATTATGCACCTGTATCTACAGCAATCTAGACCTTTCTTTTGAGTGTAATTCGTTTTGATTGTCACCACTATCTGAGGCAGTGAGAGGGGTCTTTTGTCTCGTCATTCCCGCGAACGATTGTTGAGCCAGCCCCGGCAGATGACCATCGCACAGATCTCTTGCTACGCTCCCGCCTTCGCTCTTTGAGCTTCGGACGTGCAAGCGAGAATTCACAAATTTTCGAACGGATGTGAGAAATCTATTCGATGCCCAGTACAATCTGAACGTCCTGTTATTTCGTCATTCCCGCGAAAGCGGGAATCCAGCATAAAACGTCATTACGAAAGACGAACGGAGTGAGTGGTGTGGGAATCTCTTAGATCCCTTCGAAATCAAATCAGTGGTAAGCTGACTATATGTTCAGCATTATGACAAAAACAATCATCGATGCTGTTTTCCCGCGGTTTTGTGTTCGTTGTAGAGCGGATGGGGAATTGTACTGCGCGAAGTGTAAATCGGAAGAGGTGTTGACGCGCGTGAAGGTCGCTTGCGGATATTGTGGCGCATCGAGCATGAGCGCGACAACATGTAAGGAATGCATGCGTCCTGAGCGATTTATATCGGTGCATCATGCGTTTTATTATGGAAATCATTCCGTGCGTGATTTGATCCGCGCATGGAAATATCATTTCGACGATTCAGCATTTCTTGAACTCAAAGGCCTCATGAAACGGGAAGGGATGATTGATACGCTTCGCGAATCTGGCTTCAATGCAATTATTCCAGTGCCACTTCACCGCGTGCGTAAAAATGAACGTGGATTCGATCAGGCCGAAGATCTTGCGCGATTTCTTGCCGAAGAGCTTCAGCTCCCACTTGTCTACGCACTCAAACGCAAGCGCTCAACCAAAGCACAGGCTGACATGCAAGATCATAACCGGAAAAGGCAGATGAAATCATCGCCATTTGTCATTGCTGGGAGCGGATCGACGAAGCAATCTATTCACTCTCTAGGATACAAGCGTATCCTCCTCATCGACGATGTGTGGACAACAGGATCAACGCTCCATGCCGCGCTTCAAGCGCTTCCATACGGTCTAAGTTATTCAGCCTTTACCATTGCGAGACGTTAATAACTAAATGTTTCGTCTATCGTTGTTTTGATCGAGTCTCGCTGTTCCTCAGAAATATCAAGCCAGCAAGGCGTAATAAATTGCGCGCCAAAGTCATCGCCGTCAATGGTGAACATGAATTCATCCTGCTTCTGACATTCACCACGCGCCGGCTTCAATTTTTGATAAAACAAAAACCATGTTCCCAGAAAGGTTATGGCAGCCGTAAGAACAATGGCAATTATCATTTCGCGCTGGTGGGCGAGTTTTTGCTTCTTTCGCATACGTATATTCTAGCAAAGATAAAACCCGAGTTGCCTTGAAAGCGATACACGTTCTCGTCGTTTCTTGTTATTTTAATCAATTCATCTTTCAAATATTCTTGTGCTTGCGGATGCAAGTGAGTTTCAGGTTCATTGAGCAGTAATAATGAGTTAGAAAGTTGATTGGTTGCGCTTTCTGCCGATATAGTTAACAAGAAAGAAATAAATTGACAAAAACCATCAGGGAGAACCTGGTCGTTTTTCATGGCTGCTAGTGTCTTTCAGGTATACCGGCTCGCTCTTTGAATGCAACCCACCTTCGCTACAGCTTCGGTGGGCATGTCATTCACCGCTCGCCGGGATCCCTCCCTCATTCCAACGTTGTTGGAATCGGCATACCGTCCACCAAAGAAAATATCCCAGCAAAACTGGGATATTTTCTCTGGCGGAGAGGGAGGGATTCGAACCCACGAGGGCTATTAACCCTGACGGTTTTCAAGACCGTTGCATTCAACCGCTCTGCCACCTCTCCGTATTTATGTCCACTCACCAGTGATGAGTTTCTCTTTTTTCTTTCGAGACCATTTTTGATCTGCCTCTCCCGCTTCATTGCTTCTGCACGAGTAGAAAATTTCTCCTCGCATACGAGTTTAACAGGAAGTCTGTTTTTGGTCCAGATTGATGCCGTCCCATTATTATGCCGCTTTAGACGACCGATTAGATCATCGGTCGATCCAATGCAATAGCTTTCATCACGACATTGTAAAATGTAAACGATGTACATATAGCCCTTCGATCCTTCGCTGCGCTCAGTCCTCAGGACACTCACCTTGTTTTGCTTCCACTCATCGCTGTGGCTGCAAGTCACGAGCGAGGTTTGCCAGGTAAACCGAGTCGAGTGGCGGAGAGGGAGGGATTCGAACCCTCGAGCCCCGTAAAGAGCCAACACCTTAGCAGGGTGCCCCGTTCAGCCACTCCGGCACCTCTCCGTATTCATCAGGACCCATACCCGTCGCGAAATGTGCGGAAAGAGTACCTGAGAGTGCAGAAAAATTCAAGCCCTGGTGGTATACTACCTGTGCATGGCAGAAAAAAACGATATTATTGAAGAAATCGATGCGGGGAATATGCTCCTAGGTTGGGAGACGTATGAATTCGAACCGCATGAGCGCTCAAAACGCTGGTATGTGATTGCCGGTGTGATTGTTGTCGCGCTTCTCATTTTTGCCCTGGTCTCTTCAAATTTCCTCT
>JAQCKO010000001.1 GCA_027592325.1 bacterium
GCTGAGTTTTGTGCGATTGCAAGACGAAAGTGGGGAAAGCCAAATAGTCCTTAAACGGGATGACCTCGGCGAAGAAGCATACAACGCATTTCATGAAATGGGCGATATTGGAGATTTTTATTCTTTCACAGGAACGGCCTTCCTCACAAAAAAAGAAGAGCCCTCACTCAATGGTTCTCGCTATCAATTGCTTACAAAGTCGCTTTTACCGCTTCCCGAGAAATGGCATGGACTTACAGATACAGAAACTCGGTATCGCGAACGCTATTTGGACCTTATTGCAAACCCGTCAGTATTTGCAAATGCAAAAAAACGCGCAATGATACTGAAGGTCATGAGAGACGTTCTAGAAGAGGAAGGGTTTATAGAAGTCGAAACACCTATTTTGCAACCGATTCCTGGTGGAGCAACTGCCCGGCCGTTCATTACGCGCCATAATACGTTGCATGCAGATTTTTACCTTCGTATCGCTCCAGAGCTTTACCTGAAGCGACTTTTAGTTGGAGGCTTCGAAAAAGTCTTCGAAGTTGCACGCTGCTTCCGCAATGAAGGGGTCAGCCCCCAGCACAATCCTGAATTTACGCAAATAGAAGCGTACTGGGCGTATGCAACCATTGAAGATCTCATGGAGCATATTGAGCGCATGATTGAACGCATTATTGCAACGGTTTTCGATGGAAAACGTATTGTATACGGAGATCATGAACTCAATTTTACGACTCCTTTTCCGCGCGCAAGCTTTCACGATCTCATTCTGCGTGAAACGGGCATCGACCTCAATAAGGTACAAACAGAAGAAGGCATTCGGGGAGAAATGGAAGCTCTCGGTGTCGCACATGAGGGTATAATTGGATATGGGGAATTGGTTGATGTACTCTATAAAACAAAAGTCCGACCAACGCTGATTCAGCCCATGTTTGTCACTGATTACCCGGCGGCCATGAAGCCCCTTGCAAAAAAACGCGAGGACAAGTTTTATAGCGCCGGCGCACAGTTACTTGTTGCTGGCACCGAGCTCATGAATGCATTTAATGAACAAAACGATCCACTGGAACAAGAAGCAGAATTCGATGAACAAGAAGCACTACGTGCTGCAGGAAGCGATGAAGCGCAATTTATTGACAAGGATTACTTAAATGCATTGCAGCACGGAATGCCACCTGCAGCAGGATACGGGATTGGTATTGACCGACTTGCCGCTATCTTAACAAATAGCTCCTCACTGAAGGAAATAATTCTCTTCCCAACGCTGAAGCCTAAATCGACGGAGGGAGAGGATGTCTAGGTATGCGCGTGCTCGCCTTTGGTGTATTCGATGTACTCCACAAAGGGCACGAGTATTTTCTTCAGTCAGCTGCAAGCCTTGGAGAATTGCATGTCGTGATTGCAAATAGCATCGCGTCAGAAGCATTAAAAGGTCGCACACCCATCCTTTCCCACGAAGAGCGGAAACGCGCTGTAGAAACGCTCCCATACGTTGCACAAGCGTATATCGGCGACAAACATCCTGGTGCCTGGACGGTACTTCAGAACTTGCGCCCAGATATCATCACGATTGGATATGATCAACAACACCTGGAGGAGCATTTATACGACTTTATCCGCAATGTACCTGGTTACCATCCAAAGTTTGTCCATTTAGATTCCTTCAAACCAGAAGTCTACAAATCATCAATACGCAATTCATATGATCGATAAAAAACTCTTTCGAGACAATCCTAAATTCTTTCTCGAGGCTGCTCGCGCAAAAGGCCTGGAACTCGATGCAGGACGTATTTTAGACCTTGATCGGGAAGTTCGTCGTCTAACCAGTGAACTCGAAGATATTTCTGCCCAAAAGAATGCCGCATCAGATGATATTAAGTCGCTTGAAGGGAATGCACGCGTAGACCGTATTGATGAAATGCGTTCACTTTCAGAAAAGGAAGCGTCAATTAAAACAGAACTCACACCAAAAAAAGAAGAACTTGATGAACTTTGGTATCGTATTCCGAATCCCGCGCTCGAAGACGTAACTGTTTCTCCAAATGAAGCAGACAATGAAATTATAAGAACATATCTCGAGCCAATAACATTCACTTTCAATCCGAAAGATCATATTCAGCTTGGTGAATCCCTTGGCATTCTTGATATTGAACGTGCACGAAAAACAAGCGGGTCACGTTTCGCGTATTTGAAGGGTGAGGGTGTTCGTTTGCAGCTTGCGCTCACGAATTTTGCCCTTCAGGTTGCTGCAAAGCATGGATTCAGTCCTATTACTGTACCGCATCTGATTTCAGCGGAGAGCATGCGCGCAATGGGGTATTTAGAGCATGGTGGTCATGATGAAATTTATTATCTTCCGAAGGACAATCTATACCTGATTGGAACGTCTGAACAGGCGATCGGGCCACTGCACTTTAACGCTCACTACAAGGAAGAAACACTTCCGAAGCGGTATATTGGTCTTTCTCCATGCTATAGACGTGAGGCTGGTTCGTACGGTAAAGACACAAAGGGTATTTTGCGCATGCATCAATTCGATAAGCTTGAGCTTTACTCTGTCACGACACCTGAAACTTCAAATGAGGAACATGAACTTATTCTATCGATAGAAGAGGAACTCATGCAGACGCTCGGTATCCCATACCAAGTCATTAAAATGGTGACAGGAGATTTAGGTCTACCGGCGGCTCGTAAGTACGACATTGAAGCCTGGATTCCATCACAGGCGACCTATCGAGAAACGCATTCTTGTAGCACAACGACAGATTTTCAATCACGTCGTCTGAATACCAAATATACCTCTGAAGATGGGAACCGCACTTACGTGCACATGTTGAATGGAACGGCATTTGCCATCGGACGAACAATGATTGCTATCTTAGAGAATTTCCAAGAGGAAGACGGTTCTGTACGCATCCCAGAAGCGCTTCAATCGTTTATGGGAGGAGAAACACATCTCCGTACGTAATATGCAGAACACCGCCGAGCGGTACAAAACGTGGGTTGAGCTTTCAGCAAGAAATGCCTCTGACAACATCAAAAACTTACGGCGTACTCTTCATGAAGGATGTGCGTTTGCTGCAGTATTGAAGGCAAATGCCTATGGTCACGGACTCAAAGAGTATCTTGATCTTTTGAATTCCGAACACATTTCTCACTTTGCCGTTGACTCGCTTGAAGAGGGGATAGCCGTCCGAAAACGTTATCCGAATGCCGTTATTTTTATTCTAGGATTTTCACCATTCAGCATCTATGAAAGCATTATTCAGCACGATCTCATCCAAACGCTCTATACCGAAACGCAACTAAGTGCGTTTATTCAAACCGCAAGAGAGAAGGGGAAACGAGGACTAATTAACGTAAAGGTTGAAACGGGAACGAATCGTCAAGGAGTAGATATAAAGGACTTACCGCGCCTGTATGCTCTTATTCGACAGAACAATGATGCCGTAGAATTGATGGGACTTTCAACACATTTTTCAGATGCGGAAGATCCAAAATATACCCACACTACCAATCAACAAATACAACTATTCCGTCAAGCAGAAGCGCTTGCTATTCAAGCAGAATTGCGTCCACATTACGTGCATAGCCATTGTTCCGCTGCCGCAATACTGAATTCAGAGTCCCAAGGCAATATGTCGCGTTTTGGGATTTCACTCTATGGTCTTTGGGCATCGAAAGAAGTGAGATTTTCACGCAGTAGTCACGAACTAGGAGTAAATTTAACCCCGGTTCTGTCATGGCACACAGCTATTGCACAGACAAAACAAGTAAAGAGTGGCGATCGTATTGGATATGGGCATGGATATATTGCTACTCGTCCCATGCGTATTGCTGTCCTACCTATAGGGTATTATGATGGTCTTGACCGCACTAAGGACAAAGGCGGAGATGTGCTCATACTTGGTCGGAGATGTAAAATCATCGGCAACATTTGTATGAATATGACCATGGTTGATATCTCGCATCTTCCTGAATCACCCGTAACTGACGCAAAGGCAACAATTATTGGCCGGAGCGGCATGCATGAAATCACTGCAGACGAGATCGCCGAAAGACGCGGTACAATACCGTATGAGGTGACAACTGGAATTGGTTCACATATACAACGTATCATCACGTGAAAAAACGGAACTTTACACAATTAGACGCCGTTCAAGCATATACAAAAAAAGGTACGCCAAAAGGCATACAAGAGCAGATCATTGCAAAAGCGGTTGCCCGCATTCTCGCTCTGCTGATTCTTTTTTTAGGTGCGATCTTTCTGATCATCCGCATGCCATTTTTACGCTATAAGTCTATTGAGATTTTGACGAATACAGAGGAAATCGAGTCATACAGAGCGCTTGCGAATAATGAACTTGATCAATCATCATTTTTTCTCCCACGTGGAAGTGTTTTTCTTGTGCGAAAAGAACTGATTGAGCAGTCATTTAAATCTTCATTCGATGTACTCAGCGTAGAGGTAGGAAGTGACGAACGCGTACTTACCGTAAGCATCACTCCAAAGCCTGCAGCATCACTATTGCTATTAGACGGGCTACAATATGCTATTTCATTCGATGGGGTTATCACTGACGATATATCTATTGTGTCGCAAAATAGTATAACGATTCGTATTTCAGAAGGGGCGGGGGAGATCGCGAATGGCGCACAACTCTTGTCGTCAGACCGTATGGCAAGCCTTCACAAAGCAGTCAATATTTTTGCGAACGTCATAGACACACAGGAAATACTTCTTGAACAATCAGCGAGTCGTTGGGCGCAGCTGAAATCAAAAGATGGATACGCCATCTTGTTCGAATTAGATACTGATATTGAGCGTGTCTATGAACGTTATACAACTGTCATCGACCAATATCAGAACGAAATTGACCAATTGGACTATATTGATCTTCGCTTTGGGAACAAGGTATTCATCAAGTAAGGTTGCATGATGTGGTACAGAGCGTTCGACGCCGAAACGATGTGTCGCACAATATATCTTAGACGACACTACTAGTGAAAATTACGGCCCATTTGGCTAGCATGGCTAGATTGTTTTATTCAAACATAAGCGCTCGCTCTGTACACAAAAGCTTTATGTGCAGTCACTATAGCGATCATCTCAAGCGAAGAATTTTTTTCTTGTACAAGTCTACATAGTACATACAATATATGCTTTGACATACTCATAAGTACATACCTTCATACAAGCCATACCCTATAACCAACGATGTATACTGTTGTGTCGTGAAATATAGTGACCTATTGATAGCTATGCCTGAAAGATCCTGTGAGGTAATCTTGTGGATTGACGGGAATTCCATTTAGGCGAACCTCGAAATGCAAGTGAGGCCCCGTAGAAAACCCTGAGTTTCCAGAAAGTGCAATCCGCTGCCCTCTTGCGACAAATTGGTCAGGGACAACATCCATACGCGACAAATGGGCGTACAGCGTTGCATAGCCTCCTTCGTGAATGATCATGACATAATTCCCGTAGGAACGACCCGTCCGTGCCCATGCAACGACACCCGGTGCAGCAGCCGTAACTTCGGTTCCACTAGGAACCGCGATATCAAGCCCGCTATGCTCAAATAAATATCGGAATGGATACGATGGGTCGTGAAATACAGCCGTAATGATTCCATGGTCCATTGGCCATGTCACGGTTGTATTAGCCAATCCAGAGTCGTCTCCTGGATTTATGTCGCGAATACGCGCTTGAATCTCTGCCTGTAGCTGTGCAACTTCATTATTGACGAATTGCCGTTCCTGTCGAAGCTCGTTCGTGAGCACCCTGTACTCTGCTTCAGATGCTTCAGCAGATTCAGCTAGTACAAGTTTTGCGGCCTGTTGACGTTCTAATTGTGCAAATAGTACTTCAAGATCATACTGTAAATCGAAAAGTGAAGAGAGTCGAAGCTGCCGATTGTCTTTTTTCTCGTTCAACTCTTCACGGAGCGACTGTGTAGAAGAAAGCGTCTTTTGTAAATCACGACCTAAGTCTTGGAGCTGTTCGACTTGACTGAAAAGTTCATTGAAATCTGAGGCGGAAAAAATGGCATCTACAATACCAATCTCTTCCTTTCGATACAAGGTAAACAGTGCCTCGCTCAGTAAATATCGCTGACGGACAAGCTCTCCTGTTTCTTCTTCAATGCGCGTTTCGAGGAGGGTGATTTCTAGCTCCTGATTTTCAATTTGTGCGCGCGTAAGACTCATATCAAGCTCAGCAACAATCATCTGGTTTTCAATGAGAGCAGCATCATTCGCGAGAGAACCAGACTCTTGCGCCAGCTGTTCAACTCGCGCAGAATACTCATCAATACGTTTGTTGATAGATTCAATTTCAGCCTGCTTCTCTTCTACCTCACGCTCCAAGTTTTGCACATCTTCGGCTCGTACAATCATGGTCGTCCCAAAAAGAACAGAAAAACCAAGCATTAAAACTCCCACCTTCTGTCCCCCTAACCTCATTAATCGTGCAAATTGCATAAGGGTATTATACCAGCATACGAAGAACAGCACAGCCCTGATCAATGATACGGCTCAACGTACATTGTACCTGTGGCAACGAAGGAAATTTCGTTCACTCTACAACTTGCCCATCGCACGTTCAATACGCTTTAAAGCCTCGTCTTTTCCAAGCGCCCACAGGAGTTCAAATGGGCTTGGTGAGTGTTCTCGGCCCGACAGTGAAATACGGAGTGGCCATAGGACGTTCCCATTCTGAAGATTATTCTCAGCAATGTAGCCTTTTACTGCCGCCTCGATTGACTCAACAGAGTCAAAAATGTTCTCCCCCTGCCCTTCAAGGAAGGTTTTCACGCCTTCAAGCTGCATCATGGCATCTGCTGAATCTCCTTTTTTCCACACCAATATCGCCGCATCATAATCAATATCAGCGCTATATATTTCAATGAGCTCAGGAACCTGATCGAGGCGGTCAATGCGTGAGCGCTCAATGATCAGGCTCCTTCGCATAATTTCTGAATCGAGGCGCGTCCCTATAAATACCTCAACACGTTCAATAAAATCCTCAGCATCAAGGGCGCGAATATACTGATTATTCATCCAATCAAGCTTCTCTTTGTTCAAGACTGCCCCGGCCTTATTCACCTTTTCAAGCTTGAATGAATCAATGAGCTCGTCGATGGTGAATATCTCGCGGTCACCTGAGGGATTAAATCCAAGTGTTGCAACAAAATTCACTAACGCTTCTTTCACATATCCCTTCTTTAGATAGTCCTCTACCGATACATCTCCCTGCCGCTTTGAAAGTTTGGTCTTGTCTGGATTAAGAAGTAGCGGAACATGTGCATACACAGGCGCTTCAAATCCAAGCATCTTATACAACATGACATGTTTCGGTGTGGATGGTACCCATTCTTCCCCACGAATCACATGCGTAATATTCATGAGGCTGTCATCCACGACAACAGCAAGATGATACGTAGGATATCCATCCGATTTTAACAAAATTTGATCATCTACTTCTTCGTTATTGAACGTGATATTTCCGCGAATAAGGTCTTCAACAACCGTTTCTCCTTCTGGCACCTTCATGCGAATAACATAAGGCTCGCCCGCTTCGAGCTTTGCCCTTACCTCTTCGTCACTCAATTTGAGCGCACGACGATCGTATTTCACGCGCTGCTTGGTTGCCCGCTGCGCCTCACGCATGGCATCGAGTTCTTCCTTCGCATCAAAGCAATAATACGCATCCCCCTGTGCCACAAGTTTCAACGCATATTCCTTATAGATTTCAATACGCTCAGATTGAACATACGGACCATAGTCCCCCTTCTCGGTAATTGACCCATCTTTTTCAAGCACAGGCCCTTCATCGTTTTCAAGGCCAAGCTGATGAAGGACATCGAGTAAATTTTCGATACTTCCATCTACCGTACGCTCACGGTCGGTATCCTCAATGCGAATAAGAAAATCTCCATCATGCTGACGTGAGAAGAAGTAGTTAAATAAAGCTGTGCGTAAGGTTCCAATATGGACATAACCGGTTGGAGACGGCGCAATACGTGTTCGAATTCGTTTCATATTAGCTTCTTTTTAGCAGAGTTTCCTTCACTCGTCCAAAAACAGCACGGCAAGCGCGGAAGAATCGCTTCTGTTTATAAGCCTCATGGGCAATTCTGAGGGGAAAGAGAATCGATGCCGTCATGATGCGCGGTAAGCGGCGCGGTTCAAGCCAAACACGCCAAAGCCATTCAAGTCCCGCACGGCGCATCCAAAATGGAGCTCTGCGGAATTGTTCGGAAATCATGTCAATTGCTCCTCCAACGCCTATGAATATTTGTACAGCAGCAAAGGTAGATTTATACGACTCTATAAATAATTCCTGTTTTTTATGTCCTAATGCAACAGCTATCACATCTGGTTGTGCCTGGTGTATTTCATCAATAACTGCCTGCTCAATCACAACCTGATCAACTTTTATACGAACAATCCCCGGATTAACTCCACGTACATCAAGCATGGGATACTTTGCGCGCAATTTTATTGCTGCATGCTCAGCAACCCCGGTTCGCCCGCCAACCAGCAATACACGTTTTCCATTCTTCGCACATAATTCGGCAAGCATCCAAAGTAACTCAATACCAGAGTGGCGATGCGTAATCGGAGCATCATGCAATGCTGCCGATGCATACATGACGCCAATCGCATCAGGTGATCGAATATCTGCCTGTCGCAAAATGCTCGCAAAAACGGCATCCTTCTGCGATGCCATAAGCATTTCAGGATTCGGCGTCACGATGATACATTGACGCGTACCATCAAGGCACATGGTCAAACGATGCTGTAATTCCTTTTGCGAATAATCGTCAAATGCAATGCCTAAAATGCTATTTTCGTTCATAAAGGAGCGCTATCGAGTAGAGCACCGCCCCTCCGGTGAGATCAAAGAAAAAATCGGACATGGTATCACCAATGCTCGGCTGACGAATCCCGCCAATTGCCTGATCGAGTAAATACTCATACCACTCCCATGCAATACCAACGAGTCCAACAATTCCAAGCAATACAATGAATTGCATGAACCGGAACCCATTTTGTCGTGGACGCCGCAAATGGGCGGACACAAAAATATCCCAAAATACAAACCCTAGGAGCATTGCGAATCCCCCACCAAGAAAATGCATGAGGATGTCGAACCATGGAACATACACATACCATCCGAATTGTAGTGCAAATACATGAAGCGCACCTGTTACAATAAAATAGATGATTGTTGATTTTACGTATTTCATGCATATCAGTATACAACTTCAGTGTAGAGAGTTCAATCATCTCCTTGACAGGATCAATTAGCAATCTATACTTAAGAGTGCTAATTCCTGTTTAGTTGCTGTACATCATATTTAAATGAGTGGCTATGATTCCAAATAATTTTACCTCCAAATCACAAGAAGCAATTCAACATGCTCAAATGTTTGCAAATGAAAACGGTCAACAAGGTGTTGAGCCAATTCATCTGCTTTCTGCGCTGATTCGTCAAGAAGACGGCATTGTTGTGAGTATTTTACGAAAAATGAATGTTACCGTGGATACGCTTCGCATGGACATTGATCGTGTTCTTGATAGCCTTCCAAAAATTCCAGCAATGCACACAGGAATGATGAATCAGGTGCTGCTGACCCCTGCTCTTGCAAGCGTATTACAATCTGCCGGACGCAAAGCAAAGCAATTCGGTGATCAATTCATTTCAACTGAACACCTTCTTCTTGCTCTTATTGAAGATAAGCATGTTGGACGTTTACTCGGAAGCTATCATATTCATGAAGAGGAAGTGATGGCTGCGCTCAAAGATGTTCGCGGAAATCAAACTGTCGATTCACAACATCCCGAGGCAAAGTTTCAAGCACTTGAAAAGTACAGTATCGATCTTACTGAGCGAGCAAGACGTGGAAAACTCGATCCCATCATTGGACGTGATGAAGAAATTCGCCGCATTATGCAAGTGCTCGTGCGCCGAACAAAAAATAATCCCGTTTTAATCGGAGAAGCTGGTGTTGGAAAAACAGCAGTAGCTGAAGGACTTGCACAACGAATTGTCGCGGGAGATGTGCCGGAAATGCTCAAAGAGAAACATGTGTTCAGTCTTGACCTTGGTGCGCTCGTTGCTGGAACAAAGTTTCGGGGAGAATTTGAAGAACGCCTGAAAGCCGTTATTCGTGAAATTGAACAATCAAATGGTTCAATGATCTTATTTATTGATGAGCTGCATACACTCGTTGGCGCAGGAAAAGGTGATGAATCTCCGATGGATGCTTCAAATATGCTCAAACCCGCTCTTGCGCGCGGAGAAATGCGTGTTATTGGGGCAACAACACTTAAGGAGTATCAAAAATACATTGAAAAGGATTCTGCTCTTGAGCGCCGCTTTCAACCTGTCATAATTCAGGAGCCGAGTGTCCAAGATGCGATTGCAATTTTACGTGGAATCAAAGAGAAATACGAAATTCACCATGGTGTTCGTATTAGCGATTCAGCCATTCTTGCCGCTGCCGAACTTTCTCATCGGTACATTACTGACCGAAATCTTCCCGATAAAGCCATTGATCTTGTTGATGAAGCAGCCGCAGCACTTCGTATGCAAATTGACTCAATGCCGGAAGAACTTGATCGCATGAAGCGCGAAGAAATGAAGCTTGAGATAGAAAAACAATCTCTTCTCAAAGATGATGATCCAAAAGCAAAAGTACGTTTACGAGAAATCGAGCAAGCCATTGCAGACATTAAGGAAGAATCTGGTGATCTTGAACTACGTTGGAAAAATGAAAAAGATTTAATTCAACAAATTCGAAATTTGAAGGATGAAATCGATAAACTAAGTACCGAATCAGAATTTGAAGAACGACGAGGCGATTTACAAAAAGTCGCTGAAATACGCTACGGTATCATTCCAAAAAAACGCGAGGAACTGCATCAAGCGGAAGAGCAATTGCGCGAATTTCAAATGGAGCGTGGTCTATTAAAAGAGGTCGTCAATGAGGAAGAAATTGCCGCCGTTGTTTCCCGTTGGACAAGTATTCCTGTTGCAAAAATGCTTGAAAGCGAGCTAAAAAAACTTGCTGTTATGGAGGAAGTCCTTTCAGGACGTGTGATTGGGCAAAAAGAGGCAATGAAGGCGGTAAGTAATGCGCTGCGACGTTCCCGAACGGGTATTTCTGAAGAAAAGCGACCTATTGGATCGTTCATTTTTCTTGGCCCTACAGGTGTCGGAAAAACAGAGCTTGCAAAAGCGCTTGCCGAATTCATGTTCAACGAGGAAGAGGCATTGGTGCGCGTTGATATGTCTGAATTCATGGAAAAGCATACGACCAGCAAACTCATTGGTGCCCCTCCTGGGTATATTGGATACGACGAGGCTGGTCAGCTCACCGAAACAATTCGCCGTCGGCCCTATTCCGTTGTGCTATTCGACGAGATTGAGAAGGCTCACCCTGATGTGTTCAATATTCTATTACAAATTCTCGATGATGGTCATGTGACAGACAGCAAAGGCCGAAAAATCAATTTTAAGAATACCATTATCATTATGACGTCAAATATTGGTTCTGACGCTATTTTGAATAGTCATAAGACAAAAGATATTGGATTCGGTGGGAGTGAATCGGCAGCGCATGTCTCTATCCGTAGCCGAGTCATGGATAAATTGAAGGAACACTTTAGGCCAGAATTTCTCAATCGAATTGACGATATCATCTTCTTTGACGCTCTCAGTGAAGAAGAAATCGGCGACATTGTAAAATTGCAAATCTCCTTTGTTGCGAATCGGCTTAAAGAACAACGTGATATTGATTTGACTGTTACATCTGCTGCACAAAAATATCTCGGAAAAAAAGGATACGACCCGGAATTTGGCGCACGTCCTCTTAAGCGGCTCATTCAAAACGAAATATTGAACCCACTTGCTATGCGCATTATAGAAGGCGACATTAAGGAAGGACAGTCCGTAAGCATTGGTACGCAGCGTGGAGAAATTGTCATTCAATCTGCATCTAAATAGCGTAAGTCTTCAATAAAAATCCTCTTGTTGCTCGCACTACGTACACTGTGGCTGGCGATCAATCCAACAATAGTTATAATGACCGCAGTACCTATTAACCGCCACGGAGAAAATCGTCTATACACTTTCATACTGGCATATTATCACGTATACTGCAGGTAGGCATTAACCACTTTATGAGAATATTCATCGCAATCATGATTAGTTGTACGCTACTCATGCCATCGGCAGCATTTGCCGCCTTCAATCCGAATGCGATCATTTCGGATCGTGAGTTCACAAATACAAGCTCCATGACATTGCAACAAATCAATACATTTTTGATGCGTGGGTTTCTTGGAAGTCACTCAACTCTCGATTGGACTGGCGTACGGCGGAGTGCCGGTGAAATCATTTACAATGCTGCTATCGGTGCCGGCGTTAGTCCAAAGGTGCTCCTGGTGACACTTCAAAAAGAACAAAGCCTTATCACAAGTGAACATCCTTCACTGAATCAACTAGATTGGGCTATGGGATATGGTGTTTGCGATGATTGCAGTAAATCTGACCCCGCGATACAGCGCTGGAAAGGTTTTGGAAAGCAAGTAAACTCAACTGCTCTTCAATTCGCAGAAGGCTATCTTGCCGATATTGCAGCAGTTGGAACAACACTAGGAAAATATGGACCAGGAGTAGAAGTTACAGTGAGCGGAGAAACGCTCATACCCGAGAATGCAGCGACCGCAGCACTCTATGCGTATACGCCTCATATCAGCGGGAATCAACTCTTCTACACCCTATGGAACCAGTGGTTCTCAACAACCTATCCATCAGGTGCACTTCTCAAATCTGAAGGAAATCCAAATGTGTATCTGATTGAACGTGGCGTCCGCCGTCATATTACGAATTGGAGTGCCTTCATCTCTCGTTTTAATCCAAATCTCATTGTCACTGTTTCGCAAAGTGTGATCGATAATTATGAGGATGGCCTCCCTATTTCATTTCCAAACTATTCACTGTTCATTGACGAACAGAACAACCGGTACTTGCTCGTCGATCAAAGTATTCGCCCATTTGCCTCTGAAGCTGCTTTCCGCGGGCTTGGATTCAATGACGATGAATTGATTGAAGTTGACTCAGACGAATTACAGAATTTCACGATCGGTGAAGAAATCACAACATCAGAACAGGCTGCACTTGGAGCGATTTATGTCCTTCCAAATGGAACACAATTCTACGTGTATGCTGGGAAGCATCATTTCATCCCAGCGCCTGAAGTAGCGACCACACGTTTTCGAACGTTGCAACCGGTGCTTGTCGATCCGAATATCCTTGGACAATTCCAGGAAGGACCTGTACTGACATTCCCTGACGGAAGTCTCCTCGAAGATCATGAGACTGGTAAGCGATACTTCGTGAGTGATGGTGATATCAGATATATTCCATCAGATGAACTATTTTCTGCCTATGGTTGGAATAACTCGGAAATCATTCCTACAACCCAAAAGACACTTAAATTTCATCCCATTGGAGAAGAGCTAGAAGCACCGAGCTTTCTTGAATAGCTATGATCGTTTATAGCGCGATCACACCGCACTCCCCTCTTCTCCTTAAGAATGTCAACGCTGAGAAGCTTCATGAGGCTGAGGAAACGCTACAATCGCTGCGTGAAATTCGCGAAGATTTAGCGCTTCTGAATATTGATACACTCGTTCTTATTAGTGAACAACCAACATCCTACGAATACACAGTGAGCATGAATGTTCAAGATCCGTATCGTTTCGATCTCTCAGCATTCGGTGACCTGACTCCCAAAGAGCAATTTCACCCAGACATGACAACCATAGATGCAATCCAGCGTTCGCTGAGAAAAAGCTTGCAACCGATTACCCTAACAAGCGACAAAGCGCTCCATTTTGCTAGCTTCACTCCCCTTTCCTTACTACTATCTAGTGAAACATTACCGAAATTAATCCCCATCACGCATGGCAACATGCCATCGCTTCAGCAGTTTACAATCGGCCAGGCCATAGGAGACATCCTGAAACAAAGTGATAAGCGCATCGCTATTATTGCGGCGGGCGATCTTGCGCATGAACAAACAACTACAGTCACAAAAAGTTTTGATCGACAGTATATCGAATTAGTTGAAGGTCGACATGTGACGAATTTCTTAAAACTTGAAACGATTGCAAGTCAATCAAAGGAGTTGATTTATAAACAAACCGTTCTCTTGTTCGGTATGATAGATGGAATGAGCTATCTTCATGAACGACTTTGTTATGAATCTCCGTTTGGTGTTGGATTTTACACCGGGAGGATGCAGTTCACTCAATTATGATTGCAGAAGTGTATCCGGCGCTGACGCTCCCGAGGCATCTTAGCTATTTTGACTATCGCATACCTGATAATTTGCAGGTAGAATGCGGCGATCTTGTATCCATTCTTTTTTCTGGCCGTCATTCTCTTGGAGTGGTAAAGCGAGTGAAATCTGATGATCAATGTGAAGTGCCGTCCCCTGGACACATTCATGATCTAAGATGGAAAGGTTATTTCTCACAGCACGAAATAACGCGTTTTGAGTTCATAGCGCGTACGCAATACTGTAGCGTTTCGAGCCTCATCACTCATGGAGTGATTGAACCAAAATCACTGGCACAGCATTCATCGACTCATTCACAACCCCATGCACAAAAAACATCTGTAAACTTCATCAAGAATCTTAATTTCCATGCCTTACCTGACACTATAACTTGTAGCGTAGATGCGGAACTTACACTCGCCTATGCATGCATCACAAAAGCATTTAAAACGCTTATACTTGTTCCTTCCCGAGCACATGGGAAGCTATTCGAAGAGCGACTTGGAATGCGTTCACGGTTTCTCCATGCCAAAAAAAAAGATAGCGAACAATCTTCTATAATCGCATTGTGGCAGCGTGGGGATATTGATGCGCTCATTGTGACACCACGCTTTGTCTCTGCTCCGTTTGCAAAGGCAACCCATTTGCTTATGACCGATGCGGCAAGTGAACTATATGAGGTGCAAAAACGTCATCCGCACACTGATGCGAGACATATCATGCATGCGCGAGCAAACGCATCTTCTCTGACGTTCATTCAGACGAGCCGAGTATCAAGCCTTTCGAGGGGGACCGGCGAACAACAACCGGCAACAGCCCCTATATTCATTTCTCCTCGTGGGGAAAAACATCAAATACGTGGGTTCTCAAATGCGCTACTCGACATCATTGAACAGGCAAGCGCCCAAGGCCGACCTATTATCGTCATACATAATAAGAAAGGTCATGCAGCAGGCCTTATTTGTCGCTCATGTGGAAAAACACCGACCTGCGTTTGTGGAGTGATGCCCAGCCTTCGAAAAGAGGATCTTATTTGCCAAAGCTGCGGAACAGAAATGTGGATTCCAACATCTTGCCCTTACTGCCATGCAAAAGAACTTACCGAACGTGGGATAGGGATTGAAACGCTTAAAAAGAAGTTGCATCAAAAATTTCCACAAGCAGAGTTACAGGTTGGTACCGTTTCTGAGCTTTCAACAGTCCCAAAACAGAGCATTCTCATTGTGACAAATTTTGATCAGCACCTCACAAGCCTCGATTATCGTAATCAACTACTCACCGCAAATAGACTCTGGAATTACATGTACGTGTCGTATGATCGGCAAGCAAAACTCTACATTCAAACAATGCAAAGTGATCTTCTGACGCAAATGCTCGATCAGAAGCGTTTTATCAAAAATGAACGTGAAATGCGTCAAAAATACGGTTTACCGCCGTATACGCAGATCATCCGCATCGTTGACAAAGACCATACAATTGATTATGATAAGCTACTGGTAGAGGCACAAAACGCGAATATCACCACGTTACGAATCGATGCTGAGCAAATAGAATTACGCGGTACCGAAGAGGCATTTCAAGTTCTCCAACCGCATCTGATTAAACTCTCCATTCGTACCCGTCTGTTATCTGCATTTACTTTATGAAACATATTCCAGTCGTAAAACATCCAAATAACATCCTTAGGCAAGAATCGGTCATCATTTCTGATACCGATTTGCAGTCACCAGAGCTACAACAACTTATCGATGACATGATGATCTCAATGAAAGAGGAAAATGGCGTTGGACTAGCTGCTCCGCAAATTGGGAAACATATTCGGCTTATCATTGCCGAAACGCCTACGGGACCGGCAGCATTCATCAATCCAAAAATCATTTCTGTTTCAGATCAGATCGTTGACAGTGAGGAGGGCTGCCTTTCTGTTCCGGGTGTTTTTGGACTCGTGAAGCGTCATAAATCTGTAAAGGTGAAAGCGAAAAATCGACATGGAGAACCTATCCGAATGAAAGCGACTGGGTTACTTTCGGTTATTTTTCAGCATGAAATAGATCATCTAAACGGCGTATTGTTCATCGATAAAGCGTTTCGCATTATTGAAGGTGAGTCGACGAGCGCAATTTAATATGATAAAGGTCGTCTACTTTGGCGGGACACCTGAACTCAGCCTCGTGCCGCTACAAAAATTGATAGAGACGAAGAGCGTTTCACTAGAAGCCGTCATTATTAAACCTGAGCGACCACAGGGCCGCCAGAAAACAATTATCGCCTCTCCGCTTCGACTCCTTGCAGAGAAACATCGTATTGACGTTATTGCGCCAGAGAAGTTTGATGAGAACGTAACCAAACAAATTCGTGATATTTCACCCGATCTTTTTGTGATCGTCGCCTACGGAAAAATTCTGCCAGAACGCATTATTTCGATTCCCGCACGTGGGGCGATCAATATTCACCCTTCCCTATTACCAAACTATCGTGGACCATCTCCTGTGCAAGCAGCACTTCTCTCCGGTGACAGAATGACCGGTATTAGCATCATGCTCATTGACGAAGAAATGGATCATGGGCCACTTTTGAAACAAGTCGATTTGCTGATCGAAGAACATGACACAACGCTTAGCCTACTTACGAAAGCTGGAGATATTTCAGCGCCGCTTCTTATTGAAGCAATTCATGGGTATTTGGACGGAACAATTTCGCCGCAAGAACAACGTCATGAAGTAGCAACGTACTGCAAAATGATTACTCGTGATGATGGTCAAGTCACGACTGAACAAACCGCTGACGAGCTTTTAAATTGGCAAAAAGCCTTCACCCCTTGGCCCGGGCTATTTTTCTTCTCACAAGAAAAGCGCTATAAGATTGCTGATTTGTCCCGATCTGAAACGAGTGCGCCAGCAGGCACCATCGACCGCGTCGAGAATCAGCTCATCCTCGGAACCAATACCGGTTCGATTCACATTGGTTCGATTCAACCGGAAGGAAAACCCATGATGCAAGTTGAAGCGTTTTTGAACGGAAACCCCGAGCTACCAATACGGATTGATTAGCTGTTCGTTATTCCTGCGAAGGCAGGAATCCATCGAAATAGATCCTTCACTGCGTTCAGAAAATCATACGTATTTTTCTGAGCGAAAGCCTCCGGCCGAAGTCGAAGAATCTAGCGTATACCGTCATTGCGAGATCCTGAGCGAATGTAGTGAGTCGAAGGGGACGAAGCAATCTATTCATATCTCTTTACCCATTCTTTTCTTTTCGTCAAAAAAAGACGTTTCATTTACCCCGAAACTGCCAATCCTTATTACCTGGGCTCCCATCCACCTCACGTAGTTCGGCGGAGCCGGGTCGCCTGACGGCTCGGTCGAAGCCCGATCTCTACATACCAGTAGATCTCTCACATACGTTCGTGAGTTTACAAATTCTCGAGCGTAGCGAGAGATCCATTCGTAAAAACAAAAACACGCCCTTACGACATCACACGTATGTGTGAATTCCGTAATAGGCGTGTAAGTTACGGACTGCGTGGCACTCGTAGGCGTATGTGCGATCTATGGTGTTCTAGGGCAATTCTAAGCTCGATCCTGAACGCGTACTTCCACTTTCTAGGAACGGCATCCCAGCGCCGACGAATGTCGACATCTGAAAAGTCTTTATCGCGAATCATTTCGACAAGCTGCCTAGCATAGGTATCTTCCCTATAATCTGAAAAGTACCACGAATGTACCATGTCGATCCTCTTGTACATTCTTCTAATCCAGCGCATGAAATGCTCCTTGTAAAGGTACAATACGTACGGACAGTACACTGTCCAGATAGATGATTCAAGTTTATTACGAACTCGCCGTGACCGGGACCGATCGTAATGCAGCAGGGCGTTTATCTGCCTGTTTTGTTCTTATTGCTGTATAGGCCGCATTCGGGATGAATGGAATCATAAAAAGTAGCAACATGAGGCCAATAGGATGATTCAAATACGGCGTGAAGATATGTGCGATCGCGACAAGTCCAACCGAACCTGCAAGCGCAACACGAATCCAATCGCGTTCGTCACCACTTCGGAGCAAAACCGAGAAGGTATCAATCAGAATAAGCGCCATGGCAAAGAATCCAAGTAGCCCCATTTTTAGCCATATATCAAGATACCCCCATTCGAATCGATACGTTGTATACACGCCCTCATTCCCCATCGCGCGAATACGTGGATCGTCGGTAGTATAGGTTACCTCTTCCCCGAATCCTGACCCGAGGACAGGACGAACCTGCAACTCACCGAGCATTGGACCGAGCAAATTCCATCGACTCGAAATCGCCAATTCACGTCCTGCTTCTGCCGATGTCTCGTAAAAAGCAGCATCTTGAAGATTTGTGCGTGGTGGCATCATGATGAGAACTCCAGTCAGTATGATTCCAAGTGCTCCAGCAAGAATCGCTAAAACTGATCGTTGTACGAAAATAGCGGCTCGCGTTCGATATAGAATCCAAACGGCAATAACGACACCGAGTAATGACGGCAAAAGCGCCAAGATACTACTTCGTGAGCTGCTAATAGCGAGAACCGATGCAACTGCGCCAAGTGCAATAAAAAAGCCTGGCTGTAACTTCTCTTTCGCGGCATACAGATACCCCGCTGCTATAAGCAACCCAGAAGCGACAAAAAGATGGGATTGAAAGAAAATACGATACCAAAATTGATCGGCATTGATAACTTGGAGTGTTACCTCAGCGAGGCGTTGATCACGAACAAATGTATACAGCTCAGCCAGAATCTTTCCAGGAAGGTGCGTGAACAGAAGCTCGAGCAAAATCGTGAATCCAGTGAGCCAAATAACCCCTGCGGCGGCAAATTGAAGTAAAATCCCCTGCTCTTTTGTACCCCAGTTCACTGAAAGGATTGGGAAGATATACAGTGCTACCGCATAGCTATTCGCGTCATCGAAGAGAATTCCGACATCGTGTGCGTCGAATATTCCAACAATCGATCCAATCAAGACGGCAACAAGAAGGAGCAACCATCCACGCGCAATAGGAATATAAAAGTACTTATGGCGCTTGAGAACAATGCCTATCAGCCAACCGAGCAATATACCGCCAAATATCGCCATACGAAGCGAAAGTGAAAATGTGAATATATCAGCTTCAATCAATCGTCCGTGACTCCCAATAATGACCTCAACGAGTGCAAGTCCAAGTGCAAAATCAAGTCGCTTCCATGCAAGTGCGACGAATCCAATTCCAACCAAAATCAGAAGCGGGACATCGAACATACCGGGCACAAGAAACGAGAATACGTGAAGTCCACAAATTGCGCCCAAAATCCACCATGTTTGTGTTGTAATGAATTGTCGCCAAAAATCTCCTTTCATATTATTTCGGCTTAATGGTCGCAGCAATACGCGCAAGGACGATGAATAGTGGAGTGAATGCCCAAAGCACTGCCCATTGAATCTCTCCATGATGTTTTTTGATGTATTTTCGAAGGCTCGTTCGCATCCACTGTTGTTTTCTGAGCGTTGCAATCTTATTAAACGTATGACCCTTATGATGCGTAATCTCTACATCGGCATAATGGCGAATCTTCATCCCTGCATCATGGGTCATTTTACAATAATCAACTTCCTCAAACCAGATAAAATATCGCTCATCAAAGTACCCAATACGATCGAAAAGCACCGGACGAATGAACATAAACGCCCCCATTATCGACGGCACATCTTGGGTTATCATTGGATCGATGTCTCGCATCATATAGTGGTCAATGGCTGGCACACGTTTCAGAATATGCGGAAGCTTCAACATAATGAAAAGCTGATTCCAAAACGTTGGGAAACGCCGAATACTCTCCTGGAATGAGCGATCTGGATAGCGAATGATACAACTTGCCACGCCTACTTCGTGATCTTCATTCAAATGTGCCACCATTCGCGCCAGAACATCGTTCTCAAAGGAGGTGTCGGGATTCAAAAGCAATACATAATCCCCATCTGATCGTTTCATCCCTTGATTGACGGCTGCAGCAAATCCTCGATTTTCTGGATTTGGCATATAGATCGCGCCGTATTTCGCTGCGAGCTCCTCGGTTTCTTGCCGCCCAGCATTATCGACGATAATCAACTCGTAATTGATTCCTTCAGAAACTTCTACTGAAGAAAAGCAGTCTCGCAGAACATGAAGATCTTCTTTATAGGTGACAACAATAATCGATAAGTCGAGCGGTTTCATAATTGATGTTTCTTTTTGATGAGTTTCTTTGCGGCTTCGTATTTTTGAATGGCTTTTGGCATGAATCCTAGGCGTTTCCAAGGGATTTTATACGCAATTTTCGGCATCCATTGTGTTCCTATACGCGACGCACCATCAATACGTGCTTTGTACAAATACTCTGGCACGCAAATTCCTGTTTTTCCTTCTGCGAGCATTGTGAGCCATAAATCCCAGTCTTGCAAGCGCCTAACACTTTCATCAAAGCCTGGGAAATCCTCTGCACGAATAAGAGAAGTAGTGTGAATAAAATTTGTGCTCTTTAATTGCTCTTCATCAAACGCAAGAGGCTTGAAGCGCTTCCCCCCAAAATAGAATCCACTATACGCATAACTTGCCGTGCTCGATGTGAGAGCCACTAGCATCTTCTTAAGCGCATACGGTTTCATAACAATGTCTGCATCAACGAAAATGAAATAGTCGCCGGTTGCTGATTTTGCTCCTCTATTCCGCGCGAAATTAGACCCCTGGTTATCTTGATGAATAGCTGTAAGCCGATTTTCGTATACCTCGAGCACTTTTTTTGTACTATCTGTTGATCCATCATCAACCACAATGATCTCAAGATCAACCCCCTCTTGTACGAGAAGGCTGTCAATACACGCAGGGAGACTTGTAGCATGCTGATACGTTGGAATAATCGCTGAAATTTTAGGCATAGCGCTTTATTATTCGCTCGAGCTTTGAAAAGACGCGTTCAGATGTAAATTGCTGCGATCGTTCATGTCCTCTGCGGCCGAGTTGTTGTCGTCGATCTGGATTCTGAACGAGCTGCTGAAGCCGCTCAACAAGCTCCTCATCATTCTGTACCAGATACCCTGTCTCGCCATCAAGAATTGCCTCTGAAACGCCCGGATGGTTGAATCCGACGACGGGAAGCCCAAAATACCCGGCTTCAATATAAACCATCCCAAAGCCTTCCCTGTCTGCTTCAGATTTTGTTGTTGGCATGACGAATACATCTGCTGATTGATACGCCTTCACAAGCTCAACATCATCTAACATGCCCGTAAACGTCACGCGGTGATCTATCCCAAGCTTGTGAGCTATTGCCTCAAGCCTTGGTTTATCCTCACCATCCCCAGCGATGGTATAGTGGACGTTTTTGAGCATTGGGAGCAGGTTCAACACCCGATCAACCCCTTTTCGCTCAACAAGACGACATGCGGTGAGCAGGTGAATACTGGTATTTTTATCAGCAACACCTTCGTCATCCGTCCGAAGGCAGGCGGTCATCGAATGACAATCGACAAGTGCTGGATTCCCACCTTCGCTGGAATGACGAATCAACGGATTGGATTCGATCAATTCCGAACTCAGCGGCGGATACACAACCATCGGTTTTTCATCCTTAGCGAATGCTGCAATTTCATTCGCGAGCGCGTGCGAATTCGTCACAATAAGTTTCGCAGACCAGATGATCCACTTTAGGATCATTCGTCGCCACCACGAACGGCGTGCAAGATCAAAATCCATGCCATGAAAAATGAGTACATATGGTGTTCGAGTAACGTATCGCGCAATCATGGCCGCAAATCCAAGTGGATACACATGCGAAATAATGAGAAGGCGTGATGTATGCGCTACCTTTACCACCCAAACAAGTGCCCCTAAAAAACGTGGTGTTTTTGGCCGATAATCAACATCAATCGACTGCGCGTAAACGCGGATAAGCTCGGAAAGATACCGAGCAACTCCTCCCTTTTGCGGTGCGTAATCGACAGTTAAGAGACGAATACGTTTCATAGCTTTTTACGAATCAGTAAACGAAGTTGATTCATCTCATTTTTACGGATCGCCCCAAAAACAAATAGCATTACCGGATACACCACACAACCAATAATAATTCGTAGAAGAACCGGCACGAATGGTGCGAGTAGATAAACAGAAAGCCCCATTGTTAGCCCCGCAAGAACGATGGACCCAATTGTTTTCAAGAGTTGACCCACAGAAAATGTCGTGGTCTTTTGCATGACCACCCAATCGACAATGAGCATGAATGCAAAACTTCCAAGTGCCGCGATGCTCGCCCCCGTAATCCCGAATATGGGAATGAGAACAAGATTAAACACAATATTTAACACCATGGTGGCCGCTCCAATAACCGTCTTGGTCATTTGCCGATCATTACTGTTAAGAAGTGAACCAATCGGAAAATCAAGAAAAATGAATAGCAGGACAAAAATTAAAACCTGCAATGGGAGAACCGAGTCAAGAAATGCATCTGAGTACACAAGTGTAATAAGATCTGGTGCAATTGCCCAAATACCAAACACGATCGGGACTCCAATAAGGGCTAAGTACCAAAATGCGGATGTGAGCTGTTTTTTTAGTTGATCCTGATTTCCTGCTGCCTCGCTCATTGCGGGGTAAAGTGCAGCGACAAATGCAAGAGGAAGAAATTGAAAAGCATAGGTGAGTTTATAGGCAACGGCATACACACCAACCGCAGCCTCCCCCATCAGCTGATTTAAAATAAAGCTGTCAACATATGAATAGACTTTCACGAACACGGCGGCAAGAAAAAAGGCAAATGCGGGCTTAAGTGGCTGAAGGCCTCGTTTCCAGCTTGGAATGAAGGCATGAAACCCAATCCGTCTTCCAAGCATACCAGCCGAAAAAGCAAGGTTCCAACTACTCCCCACGGCAAGGGCGATCACAAGCAAAGGAAGTGTGGCTGCCCCCGTCAGAAGAAACATCCCACCCACGATGGCTGTCATGGTTTGGCCTATGAAAATACCCAAAGATTCATAGCGAAGATCGCCTAGGCCGCGAAGGAGGCCAAAAAACGTCAACGATAGTGAATCAGCAATAAGGACAATCAGTCCAATACGTGCAAGAACAAAAAGCTCCGCAGACATTCCTGGAAACAGGACAGGTAATAAGAGGACAAAGAGAATGGTGAGCGGAATGGTCACGCACTTTACACCGAGAATGAGTTGCGTCCATTCTTCTACTTTCACCTTTTGCTTAGCAACTTCACGAATGGCAACCGACGTGAGGCCAATATCATCAAAAACAGCGATAATGGTGATAATGGCAAGGGCGAGAAAATACACCCCAGTCCCCTCCTGACCAAAAAACCGTGCCACCAGTGCGAAATACACAAATGCAATGGCCTTTTGTCCAACAGATGCAATCGTTAAATAGAACGTGTTTCGTGCCAAAACCGATGCCATAATATGTCTATATTAGTTGATTTTGGACGTAGAAGCAAGGTGGATGAACACATCATTAATCCGTGTCATTCCTGCGAAGGCAGGAATCCAACGAATCAAATTTGGCACACGCTAGACCCAGTGTAATCCCGGGGTGGCTAACAGATCCCTCACATTCGTTCGGGAATTACGAATTCTCGAGCCTCACGAGAGGTCGATTTGCATTCAATACAAAAACCCACTCCTGCGAGTGAGTCTTTGTATTGAAGCTCGATTGTTAATTGCTATTTCAGCTGTCCGCGAAAATCGATTATTTCGACGGGAAATAATCGATTTGCAGCGCATCTGGAAAACAATTTAACGCTTGCGCCACTGACGTGAGCGACGAGCCCCACGAAGTCCGAATTTTTTTCGTTCCTTGATGCGTGCATCGCGACTAAGGTAACCCTTTGTCTTAAGAGCGGTTTTGAAGGCATCATTTTCCTTCACGAGCGCACGTGCAATTCCGAGCTTTACTGCATCAGATTGCCCGCGCATACCTCCTCCGATTGCACGCACGGATACATCAACGCTATCCATGCGACCAACTTCCTGAAGCGGAAGAAGAGCATTATTGCGCTCCGTTTCGAGTTTAAAATACTCTTTCACCTCACGCCCGTTGACCGTAACCTTCCCAGATCCACCTGGGTAAATACGTACCTGTGCAATTGCTGATTTACGACGTCCAAGTGCCTGGATGTATGTGGTTTCTGGCATACTATACGGTAATCTTAAGGCGACTTAGACGCTCCTTTCGAAGCTTATTTTTTGGAAGCATACGGCTCACCGCTGCTTCTAGCACCATGGCTGGGCTTTGCTCAAAAAGATCTTTGAGTGATCGAGCCTTGATTCCACCTGGCCATCCTGTATGGCGGTAGTAAATCTTTTGTTCCATTTTATTGCGGCCGCTGAACGTCATTTTCCCGACATTTTCAACTTCTACGACATCACCGATATCCTGATTTGGGACATAGTCTGCACGATGCTTCCCAATGAGATGTGTTGCGATATCAGTAGCAAGTCGCCCAAGTGGTTGACCTGCAGCATTGACCTTATAGGTCTCGCGTGTGAATTGCTTATCCATATTAGACGAGTTCGAGCTTTACAACCTCGGCTCCATCTCCTTTGCGAGGTCCCATCTTAACAATGCGGGTGTATCCTCCTTCACGATCTTTGTACTTTGGACCAATGACATCCATAAGCTTATTCACTGGCTGCTCTGTTGTGAAGAATGCAAGAAGCTGACGGCGCGCCGCGAGATTCCCTTTCTTCGCCTTTGTGATAAGCTTCTCAACCACAGGCTTCACGGCTTTCGCCTTACCTTGCGTTGTTTGAATGCCATCATAGACGATGACACTCGTAGCGAGGTCGCGAAGAAGCGCTTTTCGCGCACTTCGGCTTCGCCCGAGCGTTTTTGTTGTATTTCGGTGGCGCATATTATTCCGTCTCTTCTTCTGAATCTTCGTTTTCCTGACTCTCTAATACTTTCTCAGTCAGAGAAGCGTGAGAGAGTTGTCCTGCAATCCAATTAAAGTGATTGAGGATTGTCTCGGTTGCCTTTTCAACAGCAGCTTGTGCTGTAACGGTTCCATCAGTGGTAATGTTCATGATTACCTTATCGTAGTTGGTGATTTCTCCAACACGCGTATTCTCTACTTGAAGTCCTGCAGCAACGACCGGACTGAAAAGTGCATCAACAGCGATGAGTCCGATTTCAGTTGTTGGGACTGTGCGTTCTTCGGTTGGAAGATACCCTCGCCCACGTTCGACAGTGATTTCCATTTCGAAATCCGTGTCCGTCGTCAGCGTTGCAAGAACAAGTTCTCCATTAACGATTTCTACATCTGCATTTTTTTCGAATCCTGATGCCATCACTTCACCTTTCTTTTTTTGTGAAAGCGTAAGAACAACAGGATCATCACTATGCACAATCATGCGTAGTTTCTTAAGGTTCAAGATAATGCTAAGTACATCTTCTTTTACCCCTTCAACACCCATAAATTCGTGCTGAGCACCTTTGATTTTTACCGCCGTTACCGCCGCTCCTTCAAGTGAAGAAAGCAAAACACGGCGCAGGGCGTTTCCGATTGTGGTTCCATAGCCATGATGAAGTGGCTCAATCGTGAGGATTGATTCGTTTTCGTGTTCACCATCGGTGAAGACCATCTTTGAGGGAAGCAAAATATTCTCCATAGGGTACGTTATCGTGAGTAAAACTCGATAATAAGTTTTGGATCGTAGACCTCTTTCAGATCTTCCCCTTCAGGACGTCCCACCACAGTACCTTTGAATGCTCCTTTTTCTAGGTGAAGCCATCCTGGAACTGTGTGTGATTTTGCTCGTTCCTCCATATCGGCGAATAGGCCTTTTTTACGCTTATTCTCTCGCACCTCGATTACATCGTCAACTCGAAGCTGGTAAGAAGGGATATTGACCTTCTTTCCGTTTACGAGGAACATGGCATGACTCACCATTTGTCTTGCCTGTGCACGCGTTTTTGCAAATCCAAGTCGGAATACGGCGTTGTCGAGGCGAGATTCAAGCATGTGCGCAAGATTCTCTCCAGTGTTCCCAGGAGCCGCAGAAGCCTTTTCGAAATAATTACGAAATTGGCGCTCCATGATGCCATAAATACGCTTTGCTTTCTGCTTTTCGCGAAGCTGAATCGCATAAACTGAAAGACGTGGATGACGCGCACGTGGACCACCATGTTCTCCAGGAACATATGGACGCCGCTGCATCGTTTTAAGAACGCTTTCGCTTGTCGAGAGCGCAACGCCATCGCGTCGGCTCATCTTTGTTAGATGTTTTTGTGTCTTACCCATACCTCACGTTATACACGTCGAGCGCGGCGTGGCCGGCACCCATTATGCGGCACTGGTGTGCGCTCTTTAATTCCTGTAATGCTAAATCCTTTTGCGTTTAGCGAGCGAATTGCAGCATCTTTACCGTTTCCAATTCCGGTTACGTAAACCATAAGTTCACGGACACCGTAGCGCTCAAGCGCATCTGCAATATCATTTACAACCACTCCGGCTGCATATGGTGTTGCTTTCTTTGGCCCTTTGAATCCACATTTTCCAGAGCTTGACCATGCAATAATATTTCCATGAGGGTCAGCGACAGAAATAATGGTGTTGTTAAGGCTTGCAAAAACATAGGCATTTCCTTTAGAAACGCTCTTCATGACACGTTTCTTTCCTTTTGCAGAACGAATATACACTTTCTGATTCGTCGCTTTTGCCTTTGATTCTGCCTTTTTCTCAGACTGCTTCGCGTCATCTGGCGATGTCACTTGAGTCTCATCGGTAGTAGCCTCTACTACCTGAGTTGTTTTCTCTTCACTCATAAGCTTTTAGGTCTTCGAGACTACGCGGCGACCGCTACCCGCTGTTTGACGAACGTTTCCACGGCGTGTACGAGAATTTGATTTCGTTCGCTGCCCGCGAGCAGGAAGATTCTTCGCATGGCGATCTCCTCGGTAAGTCCCAATTTCTTGGAGGCGCTTGACATTTCCTAGCACCTCGCGGCGAAGCTCACCTTCTACCTTCTGCCCTTTTTCTACAAGTGCACGAATAGTGTTCAGTTGATCTTCACTTAAATCTTTTACGCGGGTGCTCATATCGAGCTGCGATTGCGTTACAATGCGCTCCGCAGTTGTATTCCCAATTCCATAAACATACGTAAGTGCTATGACTACGCGTTTATTAGATGGAAGGGTAACTCCAGCAATACGTGCCATAATTATCCTTGTCGTTGCTTATGTCGAGGGTTTTTGCAGACAACGTGTACGCGCCCTTTTCGGCGAATAACGCGGCAATCTCGACAGCGTTTTTTAACTGATGCTTGTACTTTCATAAGTCATCATGGATTAGATACGTCGAAATCATCCTCTTAAAAGAAGGATGATGTCGTCTTAAGTTCGCATGCCTTACATCCACGTGTCTCAACACGTTGATTTTAGTGTCAGATAATCGATGCAGTTTTGGTGAATCGCGATGCGCGGAGCGAGCCGTACTAGAACGTACGGTGAGCGAGCACAGCAGCGATGAGCCGAAAATGCACGATTATATGGCGCTAAAATCTGTAAGTGATGCGGCCTTTTGTGAGATCATAAGGACTAATCTCAACTTTGACGTCATCGCCAGGCATAATACGAATTCGGAATTTTCGCAATTTTCCTGACAGATGAGCGATAATTTCTTGGCCTCCGTCAAGTACCACTCGGAACTTGCCGGCAGGAAGAGCTTCTTCAACTCTTCCTCTTGCCTCGATGAAATCTTTTTCTGCCATAAGTGCGAGAAGTCTAACAAATTCAGGCGCTTCTGGCAAGAACAATTTGGATGAAATCCGCCGGAAGTGTACCAAAATGGGGAAAATAAGTCAAATTGCACTGTGTCTGGATTGTAATCTTGACGTTTGAGAAGAAAACCCGTATATTTAATCGTCACAAAACGGTGGATACCCCACCCGGTGACCTGAGGAAAAATGCCCGCTGAAGAATGCCTGAAGGCTACACGTGATCTTGCCAAGCAGATCAGGCGGGTCACTGGCCTAAAGTCCCAATTTGCGGAAACGGACACGGGAACCGTCATCGTCTTCACCCATACGGGTACGACCGGGCTCGATCTACAGTTGGAACCTCAGCATCATGGTGACGATTCTACGAGGATGAGTATCATGATCCGCGTCACCTGCAACGGCGAGTTCATGCACGCATACGTGAGCGTCTCGCCGGAGGGAGATTTCACCTGCATCGGTGAGGGTGGATGCGGTCATTCAACGGACGATTTTCCGGATGAGTTGTCCGACATGTTCGATGATCAGCCACACGACGCAGACGGTGTGAGGGAGGAGATCGAGCGCTCCGTCGGGGTCTGGTTGGACTACGGCAACCAAACGCCGAGCAATCTCGCATACACCTAGCCCGGCGCTGGGCTGCTAGACGCGCTTCCGACACACGGTCGGAGGCGCGTTTTCTCTTGTATAAGCGAAAGCGCCCACATCTCTGCAGGCGCCACGAGCTATTCAACGAGTACGAACTTGAAGTCGTCATCTGGAACACGGGCTAGGGCGTCGAGAAAACAGCGAGAACAGTGCCCCGTTTGAGAGCCTCGACAGTAAGCGTCGAGCCCCTCGGTACACGGGCGACGTTTTCGAAAACGCTGACGGCGCGAAGAACCATCGACGTCTTCGTACCCGCGTCATTAGGCATCTGGAGGGTGATGCGAACGCTGCCCACAACCACCAGGAGCACCTTATCCTTCGTTTTGTGGTAGTGATCTCCTGCCGGCATCCCAATACGCTTTCCGCGTAGCATCGCGATCTGATCTTGGATCCATCCACGCACCCCAGGTCGCCCCTCAAAGACGACATAGTAGACGACATGGATTGTCTCAACTGGCACTCCCATGATATCGGCAATCACGGAAAGATGAGTCTGCACCAGATAGCGACCTGGCTTCGATCCATCTGGTGGAATCTGAAAAGACATTTGCTGCATGACACGAACCTCCCCGCGAAAACCTAGCAAAACAAATTGTAAATGACAAACGCTGGATCCTGCAGTCCTCACCTACCCTAAAATTGCCTTAATGCGCCGAACACCGGCTGATGACGCTTCCTCTTTTTTGATTTTAAATCCGCCGAGTTCGCTTGTGCGTTCAACGTGTGGGCCGCCGCAAATTTCAGACGAAAAGTCCCCGATGAAATAGACTTTTATCTTCCCGCCCATTTGCGCGTATTTATCTTCAAACAGTCCAATCGCTCCGCGTGCCTTTGCCTCTTCTACGGTAAGCAGCTCATGGTGAATTGGCAAATCACTGCCGATTTGCTCGTTCACAATGCGTTCTACCTCTTCTATCTGTTCAGGCGTCATTTTTTCTCCATGCGAAAAATCAAATCGGAGCCGCTCACGAGTGATATTACTTCCGCGCTGCTCAACATGATCGCCAAGAACCGTTCGAAGCGCTTGATGCAATAAATGCGTCGCGGTATGCAGACGAGTCGATTCCGCAGAGTGATCAACAAGCCCTCCTGCAAACTTCTCGCCTGACCCATCGCGTGAGGTCTCTTGATGTTTTTTAAATTCTGCTTCAAATGCCGCATGGTCAACAGATTGACCATGCTCACGCGCAATCTCTTCGGTCAGCTCGAGCGGAAATCCAAAGGTTTGATACAAGTCAAATGCATCTGTTCCTGACAGCTGTCCCTTCTTTTCGTAAAGCTTCTCTACTTCACGAAGACCTTTGTTTAAACTTGTAGCAAATTTTTGTGCTTCTTTCTGAATTTCATCGGTAATCTCTCCCTGATTCGTCCGAAGTTCAGGGTAACCATCCTCAAGCGTGCCGATGGTCATATGCACAATACTCGTCAAATCTTTATGCTCACCAGAAATTTTGAGCATTTGGCGTACGGCACGTCGAATCAGCCGGCGCAGAATGTAACCCTGATCTTTATTTGATGGGCGCACGCCATCTGAAATCATCATAGTTGCTGCGCGAATATGGTCAGAAATAATGTACAGAGCACGCATGACTTCCACTGTTTCTTCTGGATTGCCGGAAATAGTTGAAATCTCGGTCAATATCGGCTGGAAGAGCTCGGTCTCATAGACGCTAGCTTTTCCTTGTAAAATAGCCGCCGTACGTTCAAGCCCCATTCCGGTATCAACATTTCTTTGGGCTAGCGGCGTGAGTACCCCGTCATCCCCCTTATAAAATTGCATAAACACATTATTCCAAATCTCCACCCAAAGATTGTTTTCTGGATCGAACTTCTCAGGCGCTTCTTCTTCCCCTGTCCAATAAAAAATTTCGGTATCCGGCCCCTGTGGTCCTGTGTGTTTTCCGCCTGCTGGCCACCAATTGTCATCTTTACCAAGCTTCGCGATGCGCGCATCTGGCACACCTAGCTGAATCCAAAGATTATACGCTTCTTCATCGAAAGGCGCATCGTCGTCGCCCGCGAATACACTGACTGCTAAATGATTTGGTGAAATTGCTAGCCATTCCGTTGATGTCAAGAATTCATAACTCCAACGAATAGAATCTTCTTTAAAATAATCACCAAGTGACCAATTTCCTAGCATCTCAAAAAACGTAAGATGTGTTGCATCTCCTACCTCGTCAATATCACCCGTACGAATACATTTTTGACTATCCGTAAGCCGATTTCCTGATGGATGCGTTTCGCCCATCAAAAATGGCACCAATGGATGCATGCCCGCCGTTGTAAACAACACCGATGGATCATTTTCAGGCACAACCGAAGCAGAAGGAATTTCTGCATGTCCTTTTGATACAAAGAATTCTATAAATTTTCGGCGGAGTGCACTTGCTGTCATATTATGTTCAAATTATCGTATATCACCTGTTTTATCAAGGGATTATGCATCAACTCCAGAAAGTATCGCCTCCTCTGGTTTTGCCTTTTTTCGCACACGTCGCTCAAGTCCCACAAGAATAGACAATAGCTCCTCAGCACGAAGAACGTACAAAAGCGCTATATAAACAATAAACGCAAGGCTACCAGCGAATAACCCCTGGCCAAATACACCCCAGAAGGTATTTAGTGTGAAACCGAGCGTTTCGGTGGCAATTGTTTTAAAGCCTTGTAATGATCCTGCTGTCACAATTCCCGCAATACTGAATTTAATGAGTGCATTCAACACATCACTAAATCCATCTGCCTTTATGCGCGATGAAAGCAAGGCAAAAAGCGCAATCGCCTGTAGTACAGCAGACCCTGAGTATGCGATTGCGATACCCTGAATCTGATAATGAGGAGTTAATAATAGTGCTGATGCAATGAATATTGTTGTACTCATAAGGCCAACAATAAACGGCGTCATGGAATCATTCTTTGCAAAAAATGCTCTGACAAGAAGAAAAATGAGCCCATGTGCAATCAGACCCATCACAAGCCAACCCATCACATTGGCTGTTTGAATGGTCTCGGCCCAATCGTACGCACCAGCGCCAACAGCGACACGGACAATTTGCATACGGAGGCCATAGAAGAGAATGGTTGCAGGCACCATAAAAAGGAGCATCTGTCGCATGGTAAGTGAAAGGATATCGCGAAAGTCTGCTGTGTCTCGTTTCCCTGCCTTTTCGCAAAGTGATGGAAACGCTGCGATGGCATAAGAAACACCGATAACACCAAGGGGGAAAAAGAATATATTATACGCAAATTGCAGCATGGTCACGGCGCCAACCGTGAGTGTAGATGCTATCGCTGTCATCGCAAGTAGATTCACCTGCCCTATGGCAAGACCCATCACGCGAGGTGGGAGGTGCCCCGCAATATAGCGAAGCGATGCGTCTCGAAAACGAAAAAGCAACCTGTACCGGTATCCAACAGCATATAGTCCGATAAGTTGAATCATGAGGTGAAAAAACGCCCCGCCGATCACACCAAATGCAAGCCCATTCAATCCAAATATTGGTACGAGAAAAATTGATCCCAAAATGATTCCGAGATTGTAAAAAATAGGGGCAATAGCATACGGGAGAAAAACTTTTGCCCCCTGAAGCGCAGAACCAATCACCATAGACGCTCCTAAAATAAGTTGTGCTACGAGCATGAGGCGTAGAAGCTCGATGACAGCAAGCTGTTTCTCGACGTCAAAACCGGGGGCAATGACATCAACAAATACAGGAGCCATGATTGCAACAACAACCAGTAGCCCCGAGAAAATGACAGTGAGAATGGTGAGTGTATTACTCGTTAAATCCCATGCCTTCTGCTTGTGTTTTGCATATTCCTTTGTGAAAAGCGGAATGAAGCTTGCCGAGAGCGCCCCCACGACTATGAGCGCATAAAATAGATCAGGAAGTCGAAAGGCCGCAAAGTAAATATCAAGTTCATCTGATGCCCCGAATTCACCTGCAAGAATGCGATCTCGAATCAGCCCCACGATGCGCGATAAAATCGAAAAGAAGGCAACCAAAAATGCGGCGCTTGTAACCGTTCTTGCTGACCGTGATAATGCTTGCCTCATGTGTTCTTTCTACGTTGTTTTTTCTCTGCGTCGGGTTCAAGCGTTTTTTGCCCTTTTGTGTACAAAACACCATCCTCCGTTGTGAGTATGCGGCGGCGTTTTGTGCCACGGGTTTTTAATCCCAATACCCCAACAAGTGTTAGAAGTATAAGGAGAACGAGTAAAGTAATTATAAGTTGTACGAGTGGATTTTGAATATGGAAAAATGAAACCGTAAGAAGAGCTTCATCGGTTGTCGTTATTCCATCGTCATGCAATGCGGTTAACGTGACCTTGTACGTACCTGGACCGCGAAATTCATGACCAATAGATGTCTGCACCGACGATGACCCATCACCAAAATCCCATTTGTAAGAAATATTGTCTTGTGCATCGATCACACGAAACGCATACGCTCTCCATTTTAATACCTCATAGGTAAAATATGATCCGAACGACACGCGCTCCCCAGCGGTATTGTCCGCGATCTCCTCAATCGTAAATTCTGTTGAATAATCCTCTTTCATTACATTAGCAACTCCCCTTTCAGAGATATCAGTCATGATTATAGGGTTCACTGATGGAAGAACTCCGAGTTCAGGTTCAAGCAATGGCGCGTCAACAAGCTCCCCACTCTGGTCATTCGACCCCACAGTGATGGGCTCAGAATCACTCACATTTTCGGCGTTTCGCTCATCTTCGTCACAAGCGTATCCTTCCCCATCTGCGTCATCATCGCGTTGATCAGCATTCGGGGTATCTCGACAATTATCTTCCTCATCAATTACCCCGTCAGCATCGGAATCAAATACAGGAACAAAAAGGTTGCTCAAATATTCGTTATTTCCCGCATATTCATCTGGTGGGTTAATCCCACGTAATTCTGCACGAATATTAAATGGACCTTCTGGAATAATAAAATCAATCCAAACATCCTCGCTTTCTCCATCAGCTGCCAGAGAAATTACTTGACTTGGTCCGAGCGGCGTTGGTCCTTGGTAAAAATACACATAGCCAGAAACATCAACATTCCCAATATTGCGAACACTTGCATATAATCGAGCTTCTTCGCCTGCAATCAGTGGATCTACCGAGAATCGCACAGAGTGTTTATTTATCTCTATGTCTGCCCCGCTCGTTTGTGCCACAGCTTGGATGGGTGTGCATAGCAGCAATATCAAAAGAAGAAAACGCATACTAATTCCGTTTATCAATACGTATGATCACAAGTAGAAAAAGAATAATGGAAAGCAATATGACTGCAGTGACAAGCAGAGGATTATTCCCAAACGGAAGGTGATCTACATTCATTCCATAGTACCCCGTAAGGAGCGTTGCTGGCATAAGGACAACGGAAATAATAGTCAGTAGGCGTATGATTTCATTTGTCCTGTGAGAAAGGAACGCCTCATTGACATCGAATAGTCCGTCGACAATATTTTTCAGGTTGTCTGTCACCACCCATATTCCATCGAGTGTGTCACCTATATCATCAAAATAATTCGCCAAAGTAGTCGGTAAAAATGTGCGTTTCACATGCTGTAATTGCTGCATGATAATGCGCTGAGGATCAATAACATGACGTAGGTATAGAACATTCCTGCGAACCATTCCAAGTCGTTTGGTTGCAACCCGCGTATGATCATCGTACACGGCTTCCTCAACATCATTCACCTCACGCACCACTTCTTGCAGAATCACCTTGGCATCACGAAAAACATAATCGAGCAATTTGTAAAGTAAAAACCCCGGACCGTACTTCGTAAGCTCACGCTTCATCCGCGTACTCCGAGCGAGTCGCACAAAATATCGATTTACCGCGTCAATCTGCCCTTCTGAAGCCGTCACAATATAATCTGGCCCCACAAAAATCGATAGATTCACTTTTGTAATCTGAAGTATCTCCTGATGAAAAACCGGAAGCGCAATCACCAGAAAAAGATAATGCTTATATACATCTAATTTAGGGAGTTGCGTTGCATCACGTACATCATCATAATCGAGTGGATGAAACTTGAATGCATGTTCCATGATTTGAAAATCCTTCTCCTCTAGACCAGAAAAGTGATGCCATGTATACGTTTTTAGACCTATGTGTTTATAAGCCATACTACACAACCTTCTTTAAACGACGCTCTTCTTTTCTTGCTTCTTTATCAGCAGCACTGCTATAGTAATAAAATCCGAGAAGCGCAAATACAGCAAACGATGACGCGATAATAGCCACGAGGTTTATAAAAAAGAGTTCAGCTGACTTTTGCACGAGTCCCCAATCGGCTCCACCAAGCCCAATCCCAATCGTGACAAGCGGTGGAAGAAGCGCAACAGAAATCGCGATACCACTCACAGCTTCTTTAATGTGATCGAAACAAAGAGCAAGTGCTGCGGCAATTCCAGAAGCAATCGCAACCGGAATCATGAAGGAGAGATTTGTTTGCTGCAATATTTCATTCGATGCCCCGATGGGAACATAGTACGACGTAATCCAAATAGCGATCGCGATTGCGATAACAATCGAAATCAACACACTAATAAGGGAGAGTTTGATCATCGCCCAATCACGTACAAGCAGTCCCATGCTGATTCCAAGCACAGGCCAAAGAAGCGGGGCTACAAGCATTGCTCCGATGACAATTGAGGCGCTGTCATTCAAGAGCCCCAGCGCCGCAATGATGCTTGAAACGAGAATGAGAATGAGAAAGGTGATGCGTGGTGAAGAATCTTGAATCAGGCGGCTAAGAACCGCTTCGTGCTTTACCTCCTTTGTCGATAGAGTGAGTTTCATGAGCTTCATTATGGCCAAATCCGTATTCAAATAGATTCGTTCGAATCGGACCAAAGTGCCAAATATGGATTTCTGCCAATACGTAGACGGCAACTGAACGTAGTATACCATCCCGCTTAAAGCGGCGTGTTGACACATGAATGCGCTTACCGCGCTCGAGGTATCCAAAACGACCAATCTTGGCTGCTCGTAGTCCGTAATCATGATCTTCACAAAAAACGACCGTTTCATCAAAGCCATCAATGGCGTCGTGAAGGTCTTTTTTAACGAGGATAAAAAAACCTGGAATGTGAGGGTGAATTTTTGCCATCATGCGAACATAGCTATTGTAAATATAATGACCAATTTTTGAACCTAGCCCGGCTTCAATTGGCCAAACGTCGCAGCTCACAATATCAAGATTACGCTTCTGCATCTCAGCAATCGATGACGCAATAAGGTCTGGCTGCAGAAGAATCGTGTCCGCGTCTAGAAAAAGAATAAGATCAGCTGATACGACACTTGCACCCCTATTTCGCCCCTCCCCAGGCAGGCCACCTGGAACAATCGTGGCTCCGAAGGACTCTACAATCTCTCTCGTTCCATCATCTGATCCGGCATCGGCAATAATGACCTGCTTTGGCCGCAATGTTTGGCAGTTTATGCTCTCAAGAAGCCGCGGGATCGAATGTACTTCATTGAGCGTTGGGATAACAATGGAATACGTCATACCGAAAGTACGTAAAGAGCAATGCCGCTCGCGACCGACACATTTAATGATCGCTTCTTCTTCATAGGAATTTCAACTAAGTTGTCTAGCATTCCCTTTGCGTACGCGTCGAGACCACCCACCTCATTTCCCAAAACAAGAGCAACATCCCCATCACACTTGAATCCGTGAATGGACTGTGCCCCGTTTGTATTATCGAGCCCAATGATATGAACACTTTTTTTCTTCATCTCTTCAATAAGCTCGGATAAATCTCGCTTTTCCCATGCGATAAGGCCTTCCGCACCTAAGGCAACTTTTGAAATCTCCTTTCTTGGTGGTGTTCCTGTAATTCCTGTTAAATAGAGTTTTTCTACACCAAAAGCGGCACAATTACGAAATATTGCGCCAACATTATGCAGGCTTCGAATATCGTGGGCGATCACAAACATTTCAGAAAAGATAGCATAGTATTGACAAAATAGCGATATTGTGCGAGTATTCGCAAAGAAGGAGGTGTCATGCTGACTGTAATGCTCGCATTCGCGACGATTCCTTTCTGGTACCGGTTTGGGGCCGCTACCACGGAAAAGAAGTATCTATGGGCATTGTTCCAGTTGATGGCAGGGTATCTTGTCATCCTGGTAAGCGCCGGATGTGAGCTGAATGACGATCGCTCCAGTGGACTGATCATCGGATGCTGGCTCATGATTGGAGCCTGCAGCGCGATGTTCGGCTTTGCCCGTAACGAACCAGACTACAGCTCACTCCCTCCCCAGGAGTGAGCGTTTTATTTTACGCTATACTCACCTTGTCAGAATTCCGTTTATCGACTATACTCCATCCTTATGCCAAAATCTGGATTCGCCACAATTATCGGCCGCTCGAATGTTGGAAAATCGACCTTGATTAACAGCATTGTCGGTCAAAAAATCGCCATTACAACTTGGAAGCCACAAACAACGCGTAGACCTATTCAGGGTATTCTCACGAATGATCATGGACAAATCGTTTTTGTTGACACGCCAGGAATCATGCAAAAAGCGCGTGATCCGCTAACACAAGCCCTGCTTCGATTTGTCAAAATGGCGCTGAAAGATATCGAGGTAATCCTCTATGTCGTTGACCCTACCCGCCCAATCGGGAATGAGGAAAAACAGGTTATGCAGCTTATACAAGACATTCAGGTGCCAAAACTTCTTGTTATCAACAAAATTGATGATATAGCTGCGCGTCAATACATTGATATGTATCGTGATCTTGAGGAAAAGTTTGACGGGATGATTGAGGTTTCTGCGATTAAAGGATCGAATGTCAATCGAATTGTCGATTGGGTCATGGAAAAGATACCTGAAGGAGAAATGATGTATCCACACCACCAAAAAAGTAGTCAACCTGTTGAAGAATTGGTTGCCGAAATTATTCGTGAAAAGCTGTTCTTACGTCTCAGAAAAGAAGTCCCCTATTCAGTTCATGTAGAGGTGGAAGAAATTGACCGGCGCAAAAATGGCACCATGTATGTGAAAGCAAAAATCATGACACTTAGTGAGCGTTATAAAAATATGATTATTGGAAAAGGCGGCGTAGGTGTGAAAGAAGTTGGTCTTAGTAGTAGAAAGGAGCTTGAGGCCATGACAAATGAGAAGATTTTTCTCGATCTTCACGTTGAAACTGATACGCGCTGGGTTGAACGTTTGGATCAATAAAACGCGCGCTAAGCGCGATGCTCGCAAAACGTTCCCTACTTAGCCCGCGCCCATTTTTTTAGGCTTTCAAAATCTGTCGAACCACAAATTGTCTCCTTTGTTTCCGTATTGATAAAAAACGGAACACCGCCGCACATTCCATCATCGTATTGTTTCATCATTTCAGCATGCTCTTCATTTTCCCAAACTTCATATTTATCAACGGTAACACCAAGTTCGCTTTCTAGTTGCTCGACAACTGGTTTCATTTGGATACAATGAGGACATTGGTTTCCGTAAAATTCTAGTAATGCCATAGATGTTATGAAGAATAATCATTCGAATTTTAACACGATACTTGTAAGTATCATTTTTTTATTCGGGATAATGCTCTTAGTCGGACTTCGTTTTGATGCAATCTGGGCTGGAGGTGAGGGATTCGTTAAGCAACGGACAGCATCAATTGGATCTGACAATTTTGTACGTGGTGAAACAATTATACCTACAACTCATAGCTTACTTAAGCTACCCATGGGTTTAATTTGTATTGAGGCAGGTTCTGAACTTACACTTCTCTCGCTTACTGCGGAGGAGAATATTGTCAATCTACGCTCTGGTCGTATTTCAACAATGGATACATTTCGTGTTCAGATACGAGATAATGAGTATGCCTCATCTGGATACACGAGCTATGTGCACTATTCATGGCTCGGCGAAATGGAAAAAATTGATCTTATGAATGGCTCTAGTGAACGTATTGATTTACTTGAAGAAACAACAAACATGAGTAGCTTTGTCGCAAAAGACTCAGCTGCTGCGGATTATTATACCTATTGTGAAACTGTGCTAAATGAGCTGAACTGATTCACCAAGTTTAGGAATCGCGATATTGGCATGGCTGGTCTGGGACAGAAAATCTTTGAACACTTTTTTTACCGACTGCTCCCCGTGTACCAAAAAGATCGTTTCCACCTCACCTATATCTGGCTTAAGCCATCGGCGTAATTTTGCTCGATCCCCATGTGCTGAAAAGGCATCGATTTTTCTCACCTCGGCATGAACTTCAATACTCTCTCCGTGTATAGTGACCGCTTTTGCTCCTTCTTGTAGTTGTCGCCCGATAGTTCCTTCCGCTTGGTACCCAATAAGCAACACCCCTGATTTCTCGTCAGGTAAATATCGCTTCGCATGATGCATTATCCTACCACCTGACATCATGCCACTCCCAGCAATGATGATCTTTGGACGTGTGTCGTTATTGATTGCCATCGAGCTATCTTTTGGAAGTGTTTCTTTTAATCCTGGAAAAGAAAAGAAATCTTGATCAGGACTTGAAAGAATAGCCCTATCGAACTGGAGGTACTGCTTAAAGTGCCGGTATCGTTCATTTGCGCGTATCGCTAGCGGGCTATCGAGATATATTGGTACTTGAGGGACAAGCTGCTTATCGAATAATTCATCTATTTCGTATAGAAGCTCCTGCGTGCGTTCGATAGAAAATGCTGGTATAAGCAATGTACCTTTACGGCCCAAAATTTTTACTATCATCGAAACAAGTTCCTTACCGCGCTCCATCGTAGGTACATGATCGCGATCACCGTAAGTTGATTCACAAACAACAATATTTGCTGAAATGATTGGATCGGTATCGGGAAGAATTGGAATGTCATCATTCCCAATATCTCCACTAAATACAATGCGAAAATCATCTTCTCTTTCTAGGAGATGTTTGTCGACTTCAACAGCTACAAAGCTTGAACCTAAAATGTGTCCAGCATTTGAAAATCGTATGCGTACACCCTGAATTGGTTCAAATTGCGTATGATACCCAACACCTTTCATCTGTGATTTCGTCTGCTCGAGGTCTGCGACTTCATACAAATGAGCTTGCTGACACCGTTGGCTTTCTTCATGCATCACTCGCATCCCATCCTCCATCACTAAATTCGCGAGAGATTTTGTTGGATTTGTTGAATAAATTGGACCACTGAATCCCTTTTTTACGAGTAGAGGAAGCCTTCCACAATGATCTAAATGCGCATGCGTGAGTAAAACCAGATCGATCGATGATGGCGCGAAATCAAACTCTTGATAATTATCTGTTGAACAGAATTGTTTTCCTTGATAGAGACCGCAGTCAATCAAAATATTCCCGGAAGGGGTATGCAAAAGATAGCATGAACCTGTCACTCCCTTTACTCCTCCATAAAATGATAACTGAACACCTCCTTTATTCATGTTTATTGACCGTCAATCGTCACTTGAAATTCACGGTTTGCTGAGAATAAACCAACTGCTGCGAGGATTGAGCCACACAGTGACATAACACAAAATATGCACCAAGCGTAAAGAACAAACGCCTCAATATACGTAAGGTACAAACCAAACAATAGCATGATGACAACCCCAAAAATGCTCAAATTCATCAGCCATATTCGTACATTTTTATGATTAATAAGCGCCGAAATCAATAGAAACGTGTACGCAAGGATACCCAACCAACTGTTCGGGAATCCGAATAAGCGTGCATATTTACTTGAATTTACTGCTCCACAATCGAATGTTTCTCCAATCGAACAAAATGCTGTATCAACCGTTCCTGCTGCGATAAAACTGAGATAAATCGAGGCTATGAGTCCAAGAAGAGATCCGAGTATGATGAGTGTGAGATGCGAGTATTTCATGGACTATAGTTCACAGTCATAAAATTCTGCGAGCTCACGTGCTTCACGTGCTCCCAGTAGTCGTTCTCCATCTGCACGCTCCCATGTTGGCGTGTTCGTGATATCTGGACACAAATCAAATGTTTGCGATCCTGGAGAGGAACATTCAACAACTTCTAGCTTCCGCACAGAAGAGCCAAGCGCGTCTTTTTGAGCCGCACAAGCGGGACACCAATACGCTTCGTACATAACTCCACCCTTTTCTGCAATGCAAGCGGTTAAACTGTCGTATTTTGAAGGAAGATGATTTTTTAGCACAGCGGCAATAATAAGCGCACCGAATACCGCCGTAGCAGCGATAATAATTGTGAGTGTTGATCGTCGTTTTGGCATAATATGTTCATTATACTGTTAGACCATCGCATTGACAAGTAGCAAACTACACCTTATAATACCTCCCTTATGGAACTAAACTGGAAACAGCAAGTACGCCCCATTATCGCCCTCTCCCCCATGGCCGACATGACCGATTCAGCTTATTGTCGCATTGTGAAATCGATAGCGTCACCAATTGTATTCCGAGAAATGGTCTCTGCCGAAGCCGTTATTCGTGGGAATGATAAAACCCTCGATATGTCCGCCATTCATGAAGATGAACGGCCTCTTGTGCAGCAAATCTTTGGCGCCCACCCTGATTCCATGCGTGAAGCCGCACGCGTCATAGAGGAAGAACATCATCCTGAGGGAATTGATATCAATATGGGCTGCCCTGTGTATAAAATTACGTCAAACTTCAATGGAGCTGCGCTTATGAAAGAGCCTGAGCTTGCGGCAACGATTGTAAAAGAAATGAAGTCTGTCATCTCTGTTCCACTTTCAACAAAAATGCGAGCCGGCTGGTCTGTGCATACAGAATGCATTGATTTCGCAAAACGTATGGAACAAGCTGGCTCTGATCTTATTACGGTTCATGGCCGTACAAAAGAACAGGCTTACCGAGGGTTATCGAATCGAAATGTGGTACGTGAAGTCAAGAAGGGTGTCCAGGTTCCCGTACTCTACAACGGCGATGTGTTCACACATGAGGACTACTTTCAGGCTCTTGAAGAGACAGAATGCGATGGTGTGCTCATTGCCCGTGGTGCGCTTGGAAATCCATGGATTTTTCGCGACATTGAAGCAAGACTCCGTGGTGAACAACCCACACCCGTAACTATACGCGAACGCATTGACGTTATTTGCCAGCACCTTGACCTGCACCTTCTTCAATACGGAGAACAATCAATTACAACCTTCCGCAAACACCTGTCGTGGTATTTCAAAGGCATTTCAAATATGAAGCCGTATAAACAAGAATTAATGACGACGAAAAATCGTAATGAACTCATTGATATTCTTGAAAAGATTGCTTTACATCTTGACGAATAACACTAAAGCAGGCAAACTTGCGGCAATCAAGCCTATGAATATTGGCATCCTTACATTCGTTTCAGACAAGAAAAAAATTGCAAAAGGGACAAAATCTCTTATAAAAGAGCTAAAGCAGCGTGGTCATAAAGTCACCGTACTTTACACGCCGCTTGTTGGCCTTGTGTTCGGGAATGGAAAAAAACTCGTCTATGACGGTAAAGTTTTAAAAAAGGACAGATTTGACACAATCCTCGTGCGTCCTGGATTTACAAGCGACCCAAGTGTGCAATCATCCTTTATCAAACAATTTCAGCTGGCCGGTTTTGATATTATCAATTCGTACATTGGTGTGTTCCGTGCAAAGAACAAAATTCGCTCTTTGCAGCTACTTGATCATTATGATGTTGCCGTTCCAAAAACCGTTGTCACAAAAGATGCAACAACGATTACCGAAGCCGCAGAAGCATTCCGATTCCCAGTAATCGTTAAAGCGATTTACGGTACCCATGGCCGTGGGGTCTTTTTGGCAGAATCAAAACGCTCTCTTGGGCCCATCATTGAGTATTTAACTGCAAAAGAAAAAGGACCCGTATCTCTGCAGGAATATATTCGCGAAGCAAAAGGGAAAGATTTGCGTATATTTGTTTGCGGGAAGAAGATCATTGCTGCCATGGAACGTGTAGCAAAAAGTGGTGAATTTCGTGCAAATTTTCATAAGGGAGGAACAGTCACCGTTGCAGACCTTTCTAAGGAAGAAAAGAAAATGGCTTTACGGGCAGCAAATATCCTTGGGCTCGACATTGCTGGAGTCGATATTCTGCGAACAAAGAGTGGTCCAAAGATTATTGAAGTCAATTCAAATCCAGGTCTTGAAGGGATAACAAAGGCAAGCGGGGTCAATGTGGCTTCAAAGCTCGCCGACTACATTGAAAAACGTGCAACAAGAGTCATTAACGCGCGGCAAACCATTGCTTAGCAAGACGCACATCATTTTTCATTTTTTTCGTCATCTGTTCAATGGACTCAAATGGAACAAGTTCAGATAGTTTTGCAAATAGTATGATGTGCAACTCTTCGTCATACAGGTCACCCTCGAAGTCAAAAAGATGAGACTCTAATACGAGCTCGTTTTTTTGATTACGGCGAAGGCAGGAAATTGCCTCACGTCGGCGTCCGTCAAACAGAACAATCGATGCATATACACCGACATCATGCTCGATCTTTTCGAGAATGATATTGGCCGTCGGCATGTGATAAACAGAAGTTGCCTCTTTGATGCCCGTTTGAACGATTCCTGAATACATAGAAGGACAATATCGAAATTTTGTCAGATAAACAAGATGCGTTTGAATATGCTGCTTTTTCATGCTATGAACATTATGCACATTTAACCACGGAGGCTGAAATGGCCCAGGAACGGCTTTTTACGCGTGATCCTGGTCAAATTCGGCTACTCGTGGTCGATCTGATGTTCACGCTCCTTCTCGCGAAAGCACATGAACGAAGGTCCATGGTCTGCGATGTATACCGTCAGATTGGTAAGCTGAGCGACACAGTTCAGGATCAAGATATTTGGTTAGCGATTCAACGTAGGCGGAACGCTCTCGAGCCGCTCAAGGATGATGACAACTACTGGCGTCTCGTTAACCAGCAGGTACTCGAGGAATTGCTTGTGGGCAGAGCGCTTCAGTACGCAAATACTCGTGGACGAGACATTCACGATTGCATCCTGACGGACCCAAGCCACTATACCGTTTGCCACTGGCTTATGCAGGTATTAGCTCAGGCATCAAAAAACGGCATGCGTGTTGTCATCGGATCAAATCAAAGGGTGGCATCTGCAAATCATTTGCTGAACCATTTTTTTACAGACAGCCACTTTTCTGCTGTGTACACCTCTGAGATGCTCGGTGTTCGCAAGCCTCATGCAATGTTTTGGGAGAACATCCTTCAGCGCGAAGGAATCCCTGCACATGAGGCCCGTCACATCGGCAATTCGGTGCGCTCGGACATGGGATCAGTGAACGCAGGAGTTCGTGCGATACTCCTCGATCCAACACACGAGCACAGATATCACAGTACGGATCCGAAAAACAGCGATAGCCCCGCTGACTACAGAAGACTTGCACAGCTACTGAAGGCTGGCAGCGTACGGGCAGCAACCAATGCAACTGAGCTCAGGCAACTGCTAGGGCTCAACTCACACTAAGAGCGACTGATGATGGTCACTCTTTTCTTATTGCCAATAAGTTTCCTGCCTGACAAGCAATGCACTTGCGCGCTGCGGCTCGGCCATTATTTCGAAAACAAGCTGTTCCATTCTGCTTGACTGCGATCCTTTTACATAAATAATATCGCCTCCTTGAATTTCACGATCCAAAAATCTTCCTGCTTCCTGCGATGTTTCAAAATAGTGGATCTGTGATTTTGACATCCCCGCTTCTTCAGCTGCAATCATTGCCGTTTTCATCCGAGGACCAACTGCAATAAACAATTGTGCATTTTCAGCAACGCTCTTTCCAATGGATGTATGTTCTGCTTCATCGTACTGCCCCAGCTCTGCCATTTGTCCGAGCGCAGCGATGCGCCTATCACCTTTTTCTTTTGGATCAAATTGTGCAAGAACATCGAGTCCATGTCGCATCGCTGCCGGAGCGGCATTGTAGCTGTCATCAATAATTAATGAGCCTTTAATCCCGGCAATCGGATACATACGACCAGGGGTTGGCGTAAAGTGGACATTCATCCGACTGATAGCTTCTATTGGTTCAATATCAAATTGAATTCCCACCGCGATTGCCGCTAGTGCTGACATGATCGATCCATAACCGAGCATATTCGGTAGGCGTAATTGACCAATATGCTGCCCACCAACGACAACATCTGCTTCCGTAAGCGCAAATACTTCATCTGCATCAAAATGATCGTCTATGCGTGTACGCATGGTCACATTCTTGGCAGATACATACCCTTGACGTCCATACGTGATGACCGTTTGATCTGTCATCGCTTTCATGCGCATGACGTGTTCGTCATCCGCGTTTAATATGGCTATACCGTGTGGATTTAGCATCTTTACAAGCGTACTTTTTTCTTCCACAATCTTGTCTACCGATGCATAATATTCTGCATGTACAGGTGAAATACCCGTAACAACAGCAATATCTGGAGGTGCAATGTCACATAGTAATGCAATGTCTCCAGGATGGTCGGCGCCATACTCGAGTACCATTGTTTTTGGAATGTCTTCGGTATTATCATGTTTAAAGAGGGCTTTAAACCAAGCAATTGGCGATGATCCTGGCGCATGTGGAATACCCAGGATAGAAAGCGGGACACCCAATTCATTGTTATAATTCTTCTTTGCCGAACGCACCAGACCTCCATATGCGAGCACCAGTCGAATTGCTCTTCGTGAGGATGTTTTACCCATTGAACCGGTGATCGCGACAATACGCGGGCGATGCCGAGATACGTATGTACGCGCCTTGTGTTGCAGAGCTGTGATGAGCCATTTTTTCATATTCATCTTGTTGGTGGAATCTCTAATATGCGCAAAATGTCTTTTGCGACTGTCCCAAAAATTGGTGCTGCAGTATCAGCTGCCCAAGGGGATGTTTTTGGATAATCAAGCATTATTACCATGACAAATTTGGGGTCTTCAATCGGTCCATACCCGGCAAAACTGGCATGTGTTACCCCATCTTGGTATCGGCCATCACTACCCGCCACCTGTGCTGTCCCTGTCTTTCCGGCAATGTAATACCCATCAACTCCTGCTGCTCCCGCATGCCCATGTTCAACAACCGAAACCATCATCGCACCAACAGTTGTTGCAGCTGAGGATGACAATACACGCCCCATCTGCTCTGGGATCGTTTCCATGACACCTCCTGAACTATCTATTCTCGATTCCACAATATACGGTTTCATACGTATACCATCATTTGCGATCGTAGCATACGCATTCGCCAACTGTAAGACAGTAGAGGTAATCCCTTGACCATAACTGGCAGTTGCATAGTAAATTTCTCCACCTGATTCAAGCGAGGAAATTGTTCCGGCAGCTTCTACATCAAGTTCAACGCCCGTAAGCTCACCAAAACCGAATCGACGAATATAATCCGACATAACCTCGCCTCCGAGTCGTCTCATTACATCGATCATTCCTGTATTTAGCGACTTTTCAAGTATTTCGACCATAGTGACAATCCCGTTTGCCTTTAAATCGGAATTACGGATTGGTTTTGGATGCCCTGCAACCCATTCCTCCCCCATATCGTTGTAGAGTGAATCTTTGTGTACAATCCCACGATCAAGCGCTGCAGCCATTACAATCGGCTTAAACACCGATCCGGGTTCATAGGGAGAAAAAATTGATGTATTATTGTACGCCGAAACGGTTTCTGCACTCGCAAAGTCGGAAGGAGAAAAATCTGGCCCATTACACATGGCAAGAACACGACCTGTTTCGGGTTCGAGGACCACAAGACTCCCACCATCTGCTTGATATCGATCAATACCATTTTTTAGTGCAGAGCAAGCCGTATATTGTATACTTCTATCTATCGTGAGTACCAAATCGCCGCCATCAATCGCGGCTCCAAAATCGCGTGTACCTGGTTGCGTCCATGTTCCGCCTGCGCCAACGGGCATATTTAAAAACCCATCTTCACCAGATAAAAATTCATCAAAGTAGCCTTCTATTCCATACTGACCAACCTCACCTGCATCGGTTTCGCGAACAAATCCGAATACATGTCCTCCAAGTTGTTCTTCTGGATATCCGCGACCTTCTTCGTGGAGAACATAGATACCCGGAATTTGAAGCGCAAGTATGGCTTCAATTTGCTTCCCACTTAAATGCCGTTTTATCGGTTCATAAGGATCGTCGTTTTTTTGTAACCGTTCAAAAAGCGAATCAAAAAAAACATAATCAACGGTTTCTTCAGATTCTGTTGAGGTTTCATGAAGCTGCGGTTCAAGAGGTGCAGCATCATCTTCTTGTACCTCGCTTTCTCGTACGCCTTCAAATAACGATGCGGGAACTTCTTCCACTTCAGGCTTCTCAGTGTTGGACCTGACATCGTATCCAAGAAGTTCTGAAATGCGTGCAGCCGCATAATGAGGATCTATCACCTCACGCGGATCTGCATACAAGAATCCCGTTTCTTCCGAGGTTACTGCCGGATATATTCTGCCAGTTTTATGATCACGTACAAAAATGGTCCCACGTGTTGCGTGTAATTCTTCGTATAGTTGATGCTGATTTTGCGAGAGCGTATCGTAAAACGCTGCGTTGACAATTTGGACATGAAATAATCGAGCGCCAAGGAGAACTCCCGACAGCAGGAGACCAATTTTAACGGTCAACAACCGTGTTCGATGCACAGAAGATTTCCTCATGCGGGTAGTATACCGCTCTAATCTGAGAATTGCACTTCTTCTTCAGGAACAGACTTTCCTACCCCCATTATTACCTCTCCACTCACAGAAAATTCTGCAATGCGCATGATTTCCCCATCTTCCGAGGCATAATCGCGAAACAGCATAGAATCCTGAACCTCTCCATCTTCATCAACCACATTCCCTTTTGTCTCAAAGGTGAGCTCAAATTCTACTCCTTGATGAACCTGCATATCTTCAGAAGCATCGATCTCTGTTTCAAATTCAGTCATAAAGAGCACTTCATCTGACGCAACGTCAATAGAAATCCAAATATCTTCATCGTGAATCCAAATCATTTCCTCACCACTTTCAAGTTCTATAAGATCAACGTGGCGAGGCGCAACTGTACGCCCTGAAATAACGAGCTCACCACCTTCAAGTAATGCTGTTTTCAGATCTGGCATAATCTATTTCTTCAAATGCATAAAATGTAGAAATGGGATAGCAAATACATTGAAAATAAGGATGACTATAAGCCAAGATTTTTTATGCTCATTGTCTAGGGTTGTTGCGGTGTACAGTCGATGAATGGCATAAACGAAGGTAACAAAGAAAAGGATAGCTGTCACAAAATAACTGAGTAACATAAGACTCGCTGCAATACCAGTAAATAGCGTAATGACATCTGCCTCAGAACTATTCACTGCGATGAGAATAGCCATAATCGTTACGAGTGCACCGTAAATAAAGGGCCAAAGTACCAGTATATCCCACCAACGATTTGTTTTGGTCATATCTTTGTTCATATTAAAGGCCAAGAGTTAAATTAAATGTATTATCCTGTTCCTCGCTTTCTTTTGTAAAATCTACCTCAACCATACGGCGTTCTCCTTGCTTATCATCGAAGAGAATATACCCATGTTTACATCCGAACTCGTACACCTCTTTTGTTACTTTAACATCTTGCATACAGTAGTCAATGACGTCTTGCACACGTCCCTCCTTCCACCACTGCACGGCAAGTAGTCCATGTGCACTTTTGCTGGTTCCAATCGTCGCAGCTGCGACATCATCAAGTTTTATACGAAATCCTAGGCTTTTGTGAATATGGTCGAGCATATCGCACTGCGGCAACTTTAATAAGTCCCCGGCATAATAACGATTCATAACAGGTAAATCAAATCCGATGGTGTTGTATCCAATGACACGATCACAGTCTTCAAGCCGTTTACACAATTGAGCAACTTCATCTTCTAAAAATGATTCCCAGGTATCTGTCTCGTAAAAGTATGCACAAATAACCGATACATTCAATTTATTCGGAAAATATCCTCCGACGTCATTAAATGTATTTGCCGTTTCAATATCGAGTACAACGTCTTTTCCCATATGCGAAATTCTAGCATGTCATTCTGCTTGGAATGCCTTCATGTTATACACATGCATGTTTCCATGTGGGAGCGCTACTGTACGAGTTGGAACGCACCCAGGAAATTGAAATCCATGTGAGATCACAATGGCATGCTCTGGCAAGGTACGGACAATTGGGCGAATTTTTTCCATCGTCTCGGTGAGCAAATAGAGGCAAAGAACATCGACATCCGATAGATCCGCCTTCATAAAGCTACACGTATGAATTTCTGGAGTGATTGGGGCTTTGTGGAGTTTAAATCGAAGGCGTGTCCAATGTGTCAGAATTGGGTTAATATCATACCCAATGACACGCGTTGCATTGTATTCCTTCGCGGCAACAAGTAAAAAATCCCCTGCACCAGAACCTAAATCGGCGACAACCTGACCTTGTTCAAGCGGGAGTGCATCGAACATTTCTCGGATAAGTTTTTTTCTTGTCGCAACAAATGGCGCGCCGCTCATTATGGTGAGGAAGAATGTTGCTATTGCATAAGAAAAGGCCGTTAAAATAACCGCGACGATAATCAATATGCCGATCCAAATATTCATAATGCATCTATTATTCTGTTTTATATCTGAAGTTTACTCCCACCATTTTGCATAGGGTGTTTCTGCGAGTAAATATAATTCTTTCTTCTTATTTGGATGCTTCTTAAGCAACTTCTTTGCAAATATTTGATCAAGTGAATAGCGCCCTCCCCCGCTAAAAAACAGAATACTCGCAATGGCAACAAGTAGAACCTGTGTTTGTAAATCACGAAAGTCGATGATGACACGCTCAAGGAAAATAGCCACGCTCATTTCAATAAGAACGATGGTACCAACAGCGCGCGCAAACAGACCTGATACGGACAGAAGTCCGGCAATAATTTCAACAACACTGAAAAAGATGATGAGCCCTAATGCAAATTCTCCTGGCAGTTCGGCAAGGATAGTATCTGATGTTTGCCTCACAAAGGTAAAACGACTCAACCCGGAAAGAATAAGCGAAACACCAAAAATAATACGGAGTGGAATCATTCCCCACATTGGCCGCGTTGCAAGCAGAGTTAATAAGGCCTTTTCTGTCCGGTGTTTCATGATGTCAAGATTCAATAATGTGCTTCCCGGCATTCCATAACCGTTCATCACCTTGTTGCCGCAAATAATACCACCATTCTACTCCCCATAGATAGGCTGCATCAAGTCCTGTGCGCTTCGCAAATGACATGTGACGCCACAAATCCTCTGCTGTGAATAATTCATATGCCGCTTGCAGATTCATATCTTTTGGTGAATGACGAAACCAAGGTTCGACTTGCAATTCCGAGATAATCACTTCACCAGCGAACAGACGTGCGAGCTGAGATTGTAATCGATACACAGCTGGCGTATGTGGAAAAACGTTATAGCCTATAGGTTCTGTGTATACAATACGATAGAGACTAATGCCAAGAATATCGAATCCTGGCGCATGAAAAAGCCAAAATGACTGCTCCCCGCTTGTTGTGCGTTGTAGTTTGTGTTCGTTATCAATCTCGCGAACTAGTTGCGTAAGATTTTGTACACGTTCAATGCTCGGCTGCGGACATTCACCGAACGGAAAAAACGGTTCGTTTTCTACCTGCCACGCATAAAGAACTGGATGTGTACTGTAGCGAGACATAAGCGCAATCGTCAGTGCTTCGATGCCAGGTTCAATGCGGCTATGATCAGCATCTACCCATTCCGGGAGAAAACATTCAGGCCATCTTGGGACCTTTACTCCAAGCGCGAGCGTTATACGAACATCATGCGCGGCTGCTTCTTCGAAAATATAGTCGAGCTCAGAAAAATCATAGACACCTGGAGCGGTTTCAATTTGAGACCAATACGCCGGAATACGAAGATACTTTATGTTTAGTTCTTCAAGTATTGCCCGGTATGCATCTTTCCAGTCAACGCCTAAATACGTTGCGTACGGGACAGAAAATGTCGCTCCCCATGTTGGAGATTTTTTTGGCAGAGTAGTGGAGAGCAGCAACGCAAGCGCTGAAGCAAATACCATGAGCAAAAGCACGACTGACCGATGCTTATATTTCTTCTCGTTGTTCCCGAACATAATTCATCCATCCCTCAAGAAATTGAATTCCTACCTTTACCGGTGATTCAATAATAAAGTCGAAGAAGTAAATAATAAAATTGAGTTTTGAAAATTTAAACGAAAGCCAACGCCCTGCTCTCACGACGGGCAGCATGAAAAAGTCGAAGACAGAACCTATAAGGCCTGTGCGATCGCGTGAGACGATGATATCTCGGACCGTCGCTCGAATACGGATTGCGAAGAAAAGGACAAGCGATACGAAAAAAAGAAACGTAATGATCGAGAGCCAAGGAAATTGCAGCTGAGTGAGCAGCAACGCTATCACTCCATACACAAACAGCAGCACAACCCAATACACGACGGTTAACAAACGAGAAATAGCCGTAAACGAATCTCTTTTTACACGCACATTCAAATGCTCATGATCTGCCCCAACGACAAGTGCCTTCACTGCTGTAATATAATCTTCCTCATTTTTTCGTTCCGGAATAGTGATTGTAAGGCCAATAAGGGCAAGCAATACAGGTGGCGTAAAGACGGTCACCGAAAGCGGAATCAATGACACATGTCCATAGACAAGAAGGTCGTAAGGAACATCCATCATGAGCGCTACAAGTGTTTTTGTAAGAAAAATGAACAAAATTGATTTGAAGACGGTTCTACGCAATTTGGTTCGAAATTCTTTCGTTCGTGTTTTTAGCTTCTTTTTAACCTCTTTTGCGAGGAATTCTGGATCATTGAGAAGCGCAGTGACGTCATCAGTATCTTCTATCACGTCACGCATGACACGGAAGAGTCCGGTTTTTCGGCGCAACAAAATGGCAAGCCGAACGGTCACAGGACTTTGGATTTGACGATTCACTGCTTCAATAACGATAGAAAGATTGCCTGCTAGCTCTTCGATAAGCGTACCCGGCGCATGACCAGGCCATTGAGGATAATACAGCGTGAGCAGTCTGAAACGAAGCGTTGCAATATTGGAGCGAAGTAACACTTTATGAATAGCTAAATACAGTCGCAAATCTTTATCCTCTTCCTGAACAATTAGTCGAGGATCCCAAATAATACGATGCTTCATCTCAGCATACATATAGCTGACGAGTGCTTCATCGCGCACAGGTGGTGTGAGTAAATACTCAATTTCCGTTGAGAGAACGTCGACGATAAAGCTGAATGCCTGTTCACGATCACTTGGAAGTTTATCAGCTGCCCGAAGTAAGGGCTCGTACTTCATGATGATGGGATTGAGCGTATTCACGAACACTTCAGGGATTTCATTATTCGGCAAGTACTTTGCCCAAATGAGTTCACGTAAAATATTTTTCCCAATATCATCAAGGGGAATATCTGCACCGAGGAAACGTCGTAACATGCGCTGGATGGCATTGCGACGAAGAAGATGTTCTTCTTGATATTCAACAGCCGTCCGTACTTTTTCATAAAAAGAACCAGCGCTCGTAGCCGGAGCACTCACTTCAATGGCTTCTTCTCCTTCTACAGCAAGCTGATGTTCTGCTTTCAGCGATACTGCAAGGTCACGTATGCGTTCTGACATAATTAGAAAAATGTTCGATCACTTGTATGGCGAATATGCTCAAATGCTTCTTCGGCCGTATCAACAATAGTATACAGCCCTATATCTTCTTTTGAAATGGTGTCGAATTCTTCATACAGTGTACTCCGAATGAATGCATCCAGCGGCCTCCAGAATGCTGTGCCAACTAATATCACAGGGACAGGCTCAGATTTCTTTGTCTGAATGAGCGTAAGAATTTCAAATAATTCATCCATTGTTCCAAAGCCACCCGGAAAATAGACGTATGCTTGCGCAGAAGCAGCCAGAATAACTTTTCGGGTGAAGAAATAATGAAATGCATGCGATCCATTGACATATGGATTGATGCGTTGCTCCATGGGAAGTTGAATATTCAGTCCAATCGACGCACCACCAGCGTCGTGAGCGCCTTTATTCCCTGCTTCCATAATACCTGGCCCGCCTCCTGTCACAACAGTAAAATCGTGCTCTGCGAGCAAATTCCCTAGCTTCACGGCTTCTTGATACCAGTGACTCGTCGGCGCGAGTCGGGCAGATCCGAAAATTGTCACTTCTTTTGAAAGTGTTGAAAGAAATTGGAAACCTTCCACAAACTCCGACATGATCCGGAAAATTCGCCAGGTTATATCAGACATTTCATTCGGTACCTGATCATGCTCTTTACGATCAAGACAAGCACGTTCTTCTGACGTGAGAGGAATACGAGGACACGTTTTCATATACATACATCATAGCATGCCGCTCCCGTAAACAATGAAGCGGTTCATACATATTTGTCTATATTGTTGTATCTGAAGCTATGATGGTGAAAACGGCTCATGAACGTGTGCAAAGCCCGTGCTTGTCATTAACGCCCTGAACAGGATTCTGAATACACCCTCAGCTAAAATGGATGAAGCAAATTATGACGTCTTGACTGTTTTTCCGTTAATCGGCTTCGAAGCGCAGCACCAATCGCCGTCAAGTATAGAAGCACCTCATTTTGCTCGACGAATGGAATGGATAATCGTTCAACTACCGGAAATACATTTAATGAAAGAGATGTGAGCGTTGACAGTTGATCCGGACCTATCACTCCTGCATCGCCGGCCAGATACAGTCGAGGAATCTCGTACCCTAACGAACGAAAATGCGTTACCACGCGCTGTATAGACGATTCGATCAGTTGCATTTCCACTGTATCAACGCGATTATCATGTTTGACGGCATTGTTTGCAGAACGTATTGCACCTAGCGGTATAGAACGTGAGAAAAAGAGTCCACCAAAATAATCAAATAAACTTATTGTCGGCCAGTCACTATCTAGCTCAAGCAGCACTGCCAGTTCATTGTCTTTCAGAGCAACAATTTCACTACCAAAGTGTAAAATTGCACGATAATTGCTAAGCGCCTGCATTTCTATCACGGTCAAATCTACCTTTGGTACATGCAAAGCGCTCTGTATGTGGCCAGTATCTTCTCGTTCAGCCATGTACACGTCAAGGAGTAGGTAGTCATTCACACGTGCCGATTCTTCGATAGAGATGACGGCATCAGCGGTTTCTATAGGTGATCGACGCGCGACAGCCTGTAAAAGGTCGGCTTGAAACTGTACCTCAGACAGGCCTGATTTACACCAAATACCCATGGTATACATACGGGAATTTGGCATCGATGCAATGGCGGAAATACGTCCGAGCGAACCTAGAAATGGCTCCAATGTTCTTAGAACTTCTTCTCCATGTTGAATACGCCCGTCAACAATCATGCCTTCTGGAATAGGAATAGTCTGAAGCGCATGAATCGAACCTTTATTTGCAAGGACGGCGCATCGAACGCTTTGATCTGTAAATTGGATGCCAACAGTTTTTCCTCCCATATAGGGCATATTTAGCCCCATTATACCATGAGGCTATCGCGTGAGAGAGATCGAAGAAGTATTCTCAGATTCGCAGGCTTGAATAGTAATCGAGCCAGTCGTTGCCTTAGTGATGACGTATCCTGTTGTTCCTGCAGTCCAAGCAGTTGCACCTTGTGGACTAATTGGCATGGAACCCATGTATCCCTCCGTAACTAATCCACTCAAATCGGCACAGTGTGTATCACTCGCAACAGTTGCATCACATGTGTCGTCATCACAGCCGGTTGAATCCGTACCAATCATATATATTTGTGCGGCTGTCATATTATCTTTTATCTCTGTCAAATAATCGCCGCCATTATCTACCTGATCAATCTTAATCGCATGAAGCAGCTCAGCGATATCAGAGAAGCGCCGAGCGTCACGTGCATCTTGAAATCGTGTACCTGGGTCAAGCGCCGCAAATACCACAGCCGCAAGGACGGCAAGAATAGAGATGACAATTAATAATTCAACGAGCGTGAATCCTTTTTGTGAAGAAAATCTTTTCATAGATATGATTGGAAGTATTTTACCATAGGTGCGATCAATCAATCTCACTCCAACTGGTGATATCTACCGACGAACCACTGACAGAAATTGCTGCAGATGCATTACGCACGTAGCCATTATTATCCGATTCGACTGTAATTGTGCATGATGACGAGCATGGCGTTGCAGAGATAACAATCGTGCAATCAGCATTTCCCACACTTATGGCTCCGCCTGAATACGATGTGTCACGAGAAATACGTAACATTGCTTCATGAACACACGACTCTGCCGCTCCAATCGCATGGCCAGAAGCACGCGTCCCCTCCCCTAGCTCAATCGATCCAATGGTCAAAAACACAAGACTTGATGTAACCACGAGTACAAGCGCTGTAAGTACCACAATACCTACCGTTGCCGCTGCGCCACGCGTATCAGACCTCAAGCGGGATACGAATAGCTGTTTGAAATTCTTCAACATAGTCAAAAAATGGTGAATTAGATGAGTTTATCGCTTCTAAAGTGTACTCGACCAAAACGATTCCTGCATCATCAGCACTTGTAAGATTCGTGAAAACGAGATTCGTCACACGAACACGACCGGTTGTTAATTGTGTTGTTACGCCATTTATTCCTATTTGTAACGATCCATCATCTTCTGTCAGACTAAAGACCGTTGGATCTTCGCCGGAATCAACCATCGCGAACCGAAGCACTCCTGGATCAACGTCGAATGTTGAGCTTCCGACCGTAATACTTGCTGCATGTCGGGCTGCATACGACAGTTTTGCCTGTATGATCGCGGCATTGTAGGCAACTTCAGCGAGCACCTCTGATTTTGCGCGATTTCGTGTCAGCGTTACAACATACTGCGTAGTAGCGATGAGGACAGAGCTCACAATCGCGACGTACAAAATCATCTCTACAAGGGTTGATCCACGCTTATTCAACATAGGAAATTGTCACATCTTCGAGCACCGGTGATGCCGATGTTGTTCCTGTCATATAGGCTTTCCACTGAAACCACTGCGTTCCACTTGTACCCGAATGTGTCGCGAGCGAATCTCCACTTGTAGTGAATGTTGTTGCCGGGGTTCCATCTGACCCAACCCAAAGCGCATCGGCAAGCTCCGCCTCCGATGACGCTGTTCGAATACGAAATACAATATCGCCCGTCCCCGATTCCGTCCACTCAATCAATTGCCAGCTTGCAGAGGTTGATCCAGAATCATACGGTTGTGATGTGAAATTGCCCTCATACGCATAGTCAGAAATGCTTCCTGGACCGAGTATCTGTAACTCAAGCGCATCATTCGCTGAGGCAACGTATGCATAGGTGCCGTCGTGGAAGACCCCTTGACCCCAATCATTCAAATCATACGTCACTTGCTGAGTCATAGAACCAGAAGAAACCGTCCAGCGTTGAAATTCATCATCTGTGTCCTCTGATGCAATATAAATCGCCGCCCCACCACTTTCAACAAAGATATCCCAAATATCACCGGCAACATCGGCCGTTGTGAGCTCAGCAGGTGATCCGGGTGTTGAAATGTCAAATTGATGAATTTCCGGATCAGCACTTAAAGTTCTTCCAACGTATAAGATCTCATTTGTGCTATCCACCTCAATTTCGAAGGCATCTGCAGCACCAGTCAAATCTTGAGAAGAGCTTGTCAAAGAGGCCGGTGTTGACCAATCAAAAATCCATAACTCATTTGATGCGCCCGCACCATACATATAATCATCGTAAAATTTGATGCGTCGAATGTGCGTTCCGGTATTAACTGAATCCACAAATGAAGGGCTGGCGACACTCGATACATCGATAAGAAAAACTTCGTCCGCGGTCGATGCAAATCGTCCTAGCGTCACATAATTGCCTGATTTATCGAGTCCAATGCCATCTGAAGCCCCAGATGCGTCATAAAACCCCGCGCGCGTAGGAGATGATTTCGTGGAAATGTCAATAATATCAAGCTCACGATTATTATGCGTTGTGGCTAAATAGGCGTAATTTCCATCAACCACCAAGTCATTCACATATGCACCAATTTCAAACCATCCCGTTAAAGAAGGTGTCGACGGAGTAGAAATATCGTAAATCAGAAACTCTGGCCCCGATGCGTCAGGATACGTTCCAATGTAAGCGTAATCGCCAGACACAACGATCGGACGTGCATTCGCTGTTCCAGAGATATTAGCCGATCCTATACTCGATAATACCGCCCATCCCCCTGTAGATGGCCCCATTACCACAAGTTCACCGCTTCCATCTGAAGTGACATAAAAAATGTAACTTCCATAATCTGCAATATCGAGCGGCTGAGCGGCCAAATCGATGTTTTCATCTTCTGTGAGTCCATCAAGATCAATGATTTGCAAGTCTTCGGACGCATTTGTAGATGCAACAAATGCACGATCCGTATTCGGGTCAACAGAAAATGCCCTATGTGTATTGCCTGTAATTAATGAGTCACCCACAGCAAACGATGATGCTGGATTGGTAATATCAATTTCGTAAAAACTTGCAATCGTCCCGCTTCCATCTCGCGAGACATAAAGAATCGTGCCGCTCACAGCAATGTGATAACTTGTTTGAGTTCCAACTAAATCAAGATCTGCAACCTCAGAATAATCAGATAAATCCATCACCGCGAGCTCCTTTGATGTATTAGCCGTTGCAATATATGCATAGCTACTGTCAAGGGCGATGTCGCGCACACGGGCCGTTGCATCATAAGAACCGAGGAAGGACGGTGAGGCCGGGCTTGCAAGACTGTAAACAAATACTTCATCACCAGATGCATCGTTTGCTCTACCAACGACAAGTGTTGAATCAATAATCGCAACGTCGTATGCATCCTCCGTCCCAGAAATATCGACGCTACCTACTTCTGTCATCGTGAGCAAATTTACAATTACAACCTCTTTTGCATCATCGCCGGTTACCACATATCCATACTCTGTATAAATCGCAAGGTCATACGGCGTATACGAGCCAAGCTCAATTCCATCAATAAGGGTAGGTGCCACATTTTCAACGTTTGACACATCGTAACGATTTAATTCATCCCCAGTTGTTGCATCGAGCAGTACAAGGAGCTCATCCTGCGACTCCCATAGCAATAGCTCGATAGGAGCTGCACTCCCCGGGAGTGAGACAGTATACAATTCTTCAAGTGTAGACCAATCTGTTGAAACAGTCCGTAGGTCAATATCGCCGTCTCCTGATGCTGCCTGAGCCGTTGACCCAAAAAAACTTCCATTATTAAATTCTGAGAGTAAATCTTGTGTCCACGTTTGTACTGCTGCAAAGTTGTACACGTAAAACACATGCGAGAGATTTACCAGTTTACTCGCCAATGTATACCAATTGATTGAAATTGTGATCTTTTTTGTTGCAGAATCTGCGACTCCACTTGCAGCAATATCCCCCGTAAGACTACCCGTTCGTGTGACATCTTCAACCAAAATACTGCGTGTATAGTTAGTAAGCACGCTTTCTGAACCAGATGCAAGTGCATAGCTTCCTAAAGCGGTATCTAAATGATATGTTCCAGATGAAATGGTAGAAAAGTCTTGGTATGCAACAGAACGCACTCCCTCTATGCCTTCTTGAAGTAACCCAGAAGCAGCCACATAGTCAACCCCCTGTTTTCCTGATGCCGTAGCACGAAAAAGTGCACCAACCCCCGCTGATGCAAGCAAAGCGAAAATAGCGATGGCGAGTAGTATTTCGAATAATGCTAACCCACGCTCGTCCTTCATAATGTTGAGATGGTTCCGATGGCATTAATCGTCACCGCCACTGTTCGCGATGTATTCTCGTCTGTAATCGTCAGAGTTTGCGCCCCTGAAGCTGCATCGCCATTTCCGAAATCAAATCGTATGGTATTACCACCGCTATTTGAAATGGAAAGCTGGCCAGAAAGCGTATGTACTTCATCGTAATTTGTATCGCGTGATCCGTATGTTGCTCCTTTAAAAAGAGTATAGGATGTTGAATCGATCCGCACACTCCACATGTCATCTGATTCGCCATACATCGTCCTTAGCTGTGCTCTGCGTAATACTTCGATCAATCCATCCTCTGCTAGTTCAAGCTGATGGTTAGCGAATGCACGACCGGTGAGTGCCGTACTTATAACAGATAGCGTGGTAATGAGCGCGACCACGATAATGACCTCGACGAGGGTGAAGCCAAACTGTTTCGTCATATTGTGACACTGCCAGTGATTGAATAAATTGGCGTCAAAATAGAAAGTGCCAATAAGCCGACAAAAAGACCAAGCGCAATAAGGAGAACTGGTTCAATCATTGATGCAAGATTTTTCGATAAGACTTCTATACGCTCCTCATAATAATCTGCCAAATAATTGAGTGTTGCTCCCAAATGCCCTGACCGCTCTCCGACTGCCGCCATACGCCTCAACATTTTCGGATACAATTTTGGGGCAATTTCCAAACTTTCCGACAGTGTCATGCCGGTTTTTACGCGTTCAAGTGCGCGCTTCGCCATCTGTTTATATGCGACATTCCCAAGCGCATCGCTCGTTACTTTAGTTGCCTCGACAATCGGCGTACCGCTCTCAAGTAGTGTTGAAAGGATTCGACAAAACCGTGCTCGCTGATAGTCGTTCACAAAGCTATTGAGTCCTGGTATGTATAAATATGTTCTATCAATATACGGCCGTGCAAATGGCAGACGTGACAACATCACACTCCCAATCAAGACAGCAATCGTGAAAACAGTAATAAGAAGGCCATGCCGATCAAAAAGGTTTGCCGTCCAGATAAGCGCACGTGTTGTAATTGGTAACTCAACATTAAGCGAAGTAAAAACATCGGTAATTTGTGGCAAAACAAAATTTGCTATTCCAAAAAACAAGGCAAGTGACGCAGTAAATACAAGTCCAGGGTAAAGCATAGACGATTGAACCTGTCGCTTAATTTTCAAGTCACGCTCCATTTGAATAAATACACGCTCTAAATTCATTGCAAGGGTTCCAGACTGTTCTCCAATGATAATCGAGCTCACAATAAATGGCTTAAAAATACGTGGTTCAAGCTGTAATGCATCGCCTAGGCTCGCCCCTGCATGCACACGCTTTGATAGACGTTCTAAAACTGGTCGCAATGCACTCCGTTTGGGTGATTGATCAAAGAGAATATCAAGCGACTCCGGGAGCGTCAGTCCAGCAGAAAGCATAACGGACAAGTTTTTTAAAAACTGAACTAAGTCGACTCCTTTAACGCCTGTCGTTATTTGAAATGCGAGAATCTTTTTAAGCAGGGTTTTGTTCGCCATACTACTTCGTTACGCGCAATACTTCTTCAAGTGCAGTCACACCAGCAAGCGCCTGCTCGACGCCATGCTGAAGCATCGTCACCATTCCTTCCTGAATAGCCACCTCTTGTATTTCATCACTGTTTTTTTGCTGCATGATTGCAACGCGTACGGCATCAGTTACTTCAAGGATTTCAAAAATCCCAACGCGACCACGGAATCCTGTTTGACCACAAACTGGACACCCTTTTGCATGAAAAAGCCTTAATTCTGCGAACGGGCGACCAGCAAGCTGCTTTTCGATTGCCGCCTTCACCTCTGGACGTGATTCGATCAATTGCAACTCTTCAGCACTAGCTTGCTTACTGTACAAACATTTTCTACATAGCTGCCTCACAAGTCGCTGTGCAACGACACCAATCATTGTTGAGCTGATCAAAAACTCCTCTACCGACATATCGCGAAGTCTTGGAAAAGCGGTTGCCGCATTGTTTGTATGAAGCGTTGAAAGCACTAAATGGCCTGTCAGTGCTGCGTTAACGGCAATATCGGCTGTTTCTGAATCACGAATTTCTCCGACCATAATAATATCGGGGTCTTGACGCACAATTGAACGTAACCCTTTTGCAAATGTCAGCTTTGTTTTTTCATTGACTTGAATTTGATTTACCCCATCAATATCGTACTCTACAGGATCTTCAATGGTCGAAATATTGACATTGCGTTTATTGAGCATTTTTACGCCAGCATACAATGTCGTCGTTTTACCACTCCCCGTCGGTCCGGTGACTAAAATCATTCCCCATGGTTTCTTAATTGCATCCGCGAACAAGTCAAGTTCCCGAGTGTGGAATCCCAAATCACGTAAGCTAAATTGTCGTGAACGCTCAGAAAGCAGTCGCATCACGACTTTTTCTCCGTCAGTGACAGGGACAATTGAAACACGAATTTCAATATCTTCCTTTCGCTTTGATTCATACGATATCTTTCCGTCAAGGGCGGACTGATGTTCATCAGTTGGTAATCGAGATAACACTTTTATACGCGTCACCATATGGTCGTGCAGTTTTTTCGGCACGGTCACGACATCGTGCAATAATCCATCAACTCGAAAACGTACTAAGGTCTCTTCATCCTCTGGTTCAATATGTACGTCTGATGCTCTCGCTTGGTACGCACGTTCTATAAGTTCCTCAACCAACTGAATGACAGCCTGACCGGAAGCATCGATATCTTTTCCACCTGCACGCTCAATATAATCTGCAAGGACCGTCTCTGCATCCTTTTCAAAAAGGTGATAATGCGATGTTAAATCTCGCGGCGTAACAAATACGTAACGAATTTCATGCCGAGTAAATTTTTCAAGAAGACTTTTTGTCTCTAGATCGCCAGGATGTGAGGTTGCAACGCGTATAAATCCTTCATGCAATTGAAGCGGAAAGACATGATTCGCCCTTGCAAAACTTTCAGGAATAAGCCGAAGAACGTTACGATCAACCTGAAAATCTGCAAGCTCTAAAAACGGTACACTTAACATATCGGCAATTAATTGTCCTATTTGACGATCTTCAAGAGCATCTGATTCAACTAAAACAGTGTAAAGATCCTTTTGTTCTTTTTTTGCCGTTTCACTTGCAGCAGTGAAGGTCTCTTCCGTAACTGCTCCAGACGTTACAAGTGCTTTTTTGTATTGTTCCTCCGAAAGTAATGACATTAGGCGAGTTCCGCTTTGATTTTGTCGATCACATCTCCAATAGATGTATCTGATTTCACAATAAAATCTTTTGCGCCGAGTTCTTTTGCCCGAGCCATATCTTCATCTTGTCCAAGATTTGACAGCACATAAACAGGAATAGTGTTTAGATCACTATCTGCAGACATTGCTTCAAGTACTCCAAATCCATCGAGCTTTGGCATGATAAGATCGAGTAAAATGAGTTTTGGACGAGCGCCTCGCATCATTTCAAGCCCCATTTCTCCGTCAACAGCAAACTCTGCATCAATCCCTTCGTTTTTGAGCTTCGTACTGTAAATTTTTGAGAGGAATTTATCGTCCTCAATAATCAACACTTGAGCCATACTAACTTCATTATACCATTTTTTACCACGATCCACCTCCGCCTCCACCAAAACCACCCCCAGAGACTCCCCCACCAGATGAACCGCTTGACGTCGGAGCGGCCGCAGATGCAATACTTGTCGTAACCGCGCTGAGATCATTCAAGACGGTCAAAGCACCGTACTGTACTCCATTTGCATGAACCCATTCCGGAGTTTTGACGTTGATATCCTTGAATACGTTCGCCCATTTATGCGTAAGTTTAAACGCGATCGCGTAGGGAAGCATTGTTGTAAATAATTGTTCATCTTCTTCAAATTTAGCACGATATGTTTCTGCTGTTTCTAAATAGAGTTTGAATCCGAGCAATCTTCTCACCAATTCATTACCAGCTGGCGTACGCTTTGGCATCAATACTCCAAAACAGACGGTCAAGAGCCCTGAAAACACTGATGTCACAATCAATAAACTCCCATATACGGTCCCGCCAAAAAATGTACCCATGACAAATATCGCCATGCCCACCAGCATAAAGACAATCACATGTCTGTGACTATTTTTTGTGAAGATATCGGCGTTGTCTATTGCCTGTTTTAGCTTCGGTTTCACTTGTGTTTCTATTTTTTCTGCGCCGTTTTTTTTGAATGCAGCGAGCGTAACCGTTTCACGTTCGGAAAACAACAGATCAAAAAGCGCTTTATGCGCAGAATCAAGTCCTTCCCCGTCGCGTTTTTTTACAAAATGTAATTTGGTTTCAGGAATTCGCTTAGATGTATGCTCATCAACAACAATCGTCAGGTACCCGCTTGAAGCAAGGGTAATAATCATGACAGAAATATCATGAGAGACTACTCCCGTGCGCGTAAACATTCCTGCATATGTTGGCAGTAAATCGTTAGGGGATTCGTACTCTGCAATAATGGTATGCATTCTAGGGTCTCGGCCATGTCTGAACCAAAACCATACGACAAAGAATATCCAAATAAGGGGCATTGCTGCGAGCCAATTATCTTCTAGAAACCACGTCAAACGCTCGGAACCCAAAGGCTCTCTCACAATACCTTTTGTGAACCCAATCGCTATTGTCCCAAATCCATCACCGGTAAAAATAGCCCCCTGATCAAGAGCATCTTCCGACGTTTTTTCTATTGTACAGTTTTGTTCCTTAGAGCCGAATGTCCCCGTATAACAACTTTCCTCAAGCGAATATGCTCCTTCTGGCAATCTTACCGACCCACTAAACATACTTACAGGCACCTCCCACTCTTCCCCTGTCACATTCCAGTAGAATTCATCTTTGTCCTCTAAGTAGAGAAGCGCCCTGTCAACGGTATAAAAAATTGTGTAATTGTGTTGCCGCTGAGTAAGGTAGACGTCCGGGTCTCCGATTTTAATGCGTACATAGCGTCCTGCGCGAGAAATTTCGAACGGAACTTCCTTTCCATCCATATATACCGCATACACATCTAGTTCAATACGTTGTCTATTTCCAAATTGATCCGTGTAACGGAATGGAATATCCCGAAATATGCCATGTTTCATTGATCCTTCAAAGAAATTCGTAGCTATTTCTTCTCGCACCGAAATTGTCGCGTCTTCATGTATCTCAATATCAACATGCATCCGATCAATCGCCCAGCTACCCGAAGAAGGCTGTGCGTCTACAAGTCGCGGAAAAAGAAAACTACTCGAGGAACAGATTACGATTAACAATATGACCTTCCAGTGTTTCTGCATATTTAGGCTCTCCGGCGGGAGTTGTTAAGAAAAAGAAGTAATTATGTGATGTCGGATTTGCAACAGCTTGAAGCGCATCTAAGCCTGGAGAGGCGACTGGCCCCGGCGGAAGGCCCGTATTACGATACGTATTATAGGCAGATTCAACCGCTAAATCATCGAAACTTGGTCGAGTTGTCTTTTTGCCAGTGACATAATTTACCGTTGCATCAGATTGGAGCGCCATACCAATTTCGAGACGGTTAAAGAAGATTCCTGCAACAATTTCCATTTGGTCGGACGTTAATACTTCTCGCTGCACAATAGATGCAAGTGTGATCGAGTCATGCAGACTCAGATTTGGGTGTATCACAACCCGCTCCTGCATTGTATCAAGCAATGTTTTTGCGACATCTTCTGCTGTTGCTGATGTGAAAAATCGATAGGTATCTGGAAAGAAATATCCTTCAAGAGAAGGAAGATCCGCTACTTCTTCTGCGCGGACGATGAGTGGATGATCTGAGAATGGACCAGGGAGCTCAGTTGCCGCCCGCCATTTCTCCTGAGAGATGCCAGAAATAGCCGCAAGCTCCTCACCAATTTGCTTCATCGTATAGCCTTCTGGAATCGTCAGAGTAAATTCTTCCCTTGCCTGCGTGCTGCTCAGAATATCTGTAATGGTCTTATACGATGCTCCGCGTGGCAACGAAAACACCCCTGCGTGTAATTCTGAAGACCGGCCAGAAAGCCGCAAATAGACCTTGTACCAAAATGTATTATTCACAATGCGCTGATCACCAAGTTCTCCCGCAATCGCACGCGCGCTTGTGCCTGAGGCAATCTCAAGTTGCACCGTATCTGACGAAGCACCACGTAGCCATGTATTCCAAACAAAACTCGTGGCTATTGGGAGACTTATGAGCAAAAGGAGAACGAATAGAGACGTAAGAATTGTTTTCATAGAATCAACATCAGGATTGAAATCAAGCTTCCTAAAATGAAGCCAGCAAGAACATCTGACACATAATGAACACCTGTAAATAAGCGTGAAGCGGCAATGAACCCGGCAACAATAGCGAAAAGCAAAACATACCAAGAAACTGCGGCAACATTTGAAATGATGAATAGATGCGAGAGCGTTGCTGATGCTGCGAAACTCGCAGCGGTATGTGTAGAGGGAAAACTATACGTATGAACCCAAAGATCGAACGTTGCTTCGGTACGCGGGCGCGGTCGCTTCACGAAATATTGAAGACAGAGCGCAATAACACTTGGAATGAATACGGCAAAAAACATTCCAATGAGCTGCGATGCATCTTGCAAAATGAGAACAAGTGCCAAATAAACGAGCAAGTAAAAATACAGGCCAAACCTGGCCACAAAAAACCAAAATGGACGAAACGCCCCTCCTGCATTGTAGAAGCCTTCCGAAAGGCGCTGATCAATATTCTTCACAGGATGATTGTAGCAAATTACGGCAACTTTTTCACAGACTTCTGAAGCCGTTTCATCTCGGCACGTTTTTCTTCTATTCCGGCCATAATCTTGTCTGCATGCTTTGGACGTTCAAGGTTTTTTTGCGTATAGGGACAGGCATCGGCAATGGGACATGCCCAGCAGCGTGGATTTTTTATACAGATATACCGTCCAAATGGCACAAACACCTGATTTACAATACGTTTATTCTCGTCTGGAATAAGCTCAAGAAGTTGTGTCTCGGTTGATGCAGGTGTGTGAGATTTCACCCATCCAAGACGTTTTGTGACCCGATGGACATGCGTATCAACGGCAATTGCAGGCTTGTTAAATGCATACGGTAAGAGAACACTAGCCGTTTTACGTCCAACCCCTGGAAGCTGTATCAATTCCTCCATAGTCTTCGGCACTTCCCCGCCAAATGTATCGCAGAGCATAATGCCAAGTGCCACCAAATGCGTTGCTTTTTGACGAAACATACCAATGCTTGAGATATACGGAAGAATCTCTTCTTTTGATGCCCCTGCAAGCGCATGTGCGTCGGGAAATCGATCAAATAATGCCGGTAGTAGTTTCAAGACCTGTTCATCCCGCGTTCTTGCAGAAAGAAGAACAGCTACCAAACATTGATAGCTATTTCCAATCGCAAGCCCGCCCTGTTCTGGAAACGCCTTTTTCAGTCGATTAAGAACGTCGATCACGATTTCTTGTTGATTCTCGCTTCGATTGATTCCTGCCTTGGCAGGAATGACGAATTTCTGATGCTGAGCCATGCCCCGAGCTTATCATCTTCGCATCAAACCTCCAACGTCACACCTGAACCTGTTCTATTACGACCTACAGTAGACACGCTGTTCCTTGTATCGATGGTACTCAATCCCTTCATCTGCATCACCCGACTCACGAGGCTGATAGACGAATACATTGACGCATTTTTGATCAACCCATTCAATGCGCGCTCCACCAGCTCCGCCAAGACCACCGTAATACTCAGAAAAATATTCCTCATCTTCGGTTAATTCTCCGACTGTCTCACGCTCCCCCGTCAGGAGATTCATGACGACGACATTCGGATTCCCCTCATGCGCGCTCGGATTATCGTACACATACACAACCCACTCTTCTGTTGGACTCACCGCATGAGAACCAAACATTGGCGAAGAATTTTCAAAAATTGCATCCTCAACAATCGTACCTGTTTCTACGTCTAAATAGGCTAGCTGTACATTCGGGACCTCGCCTTCAGGTATTTTACGCACAATCACACGACCATCGTAATTAAGTTGAGGTACCGCATACAATTGGTGTGCAGCATCGCCACGAGTAGCGCGATGAACAGCAACCTCATCTCCTGTTTCACGGTCAATCATGTAGATACCTGATGCATAATCACCTGAAAAAAGCGGTCCGTTATAGAAAAGTGGAGGTACTGTACTGAGACGCTGTTTGTATGTTTCCATCGTGTTGTCAAGCCGTTTTTGATACTCTGCCTGTAATTCGGCCTCGGCTGTAAGTGAATCAGCCGCCATATCGCGCTGACGAAGAAAAACAAATACAAGTAGAGCCAGTGCGGCAAGTACAAGGATAAATAATACAACGAAAAGTCCGGTAGAGGCATGGCCATGTCGGCGTAAATGTTCAGGTGACGGCATAGGTACACCAGCAGGTCGTTTGAGTTCTTCAGGCATATAAGCGTGATTAATGAAAAGTGATTAGGGTTATAGCTTCGATGTTCGAACGGACAACACAGCTCACCTTATCTCGTGGCTCAAATCTGCTGTGTTGTCGAACATTATAACAAACTGGTTCCTGTCATCTGCGGAGGCTTCTTAATCCCCATCGATTCGAGAATTGTCGGTGCAATATCAGCAAGCATGCCAACGGGTGGTAACATCGACAGATCCCCGTTTGGGACATCGCCAGAAAGTCCTGGCCGACCTTCTAAATGATTCGCAATCACCCAAAATGGAACTGGATTCGTGCTATGTTCTTTGTCACGCTCCCCTGTCTGTACATTCATCACCTCTTCCGCATTTCCATGATCCGCCGTAATAAACACCACTCCATTTTTCTCAAGTGTTTTTTTTACAATTGTTCCAAGACATTCATCGGTAACTTTCATTGCCTCAAGCGTGGCTTCATAATTTCCTGTATGCGCAACCATGTCCGGATTCGCGAAATTAATCGCTATAAAATCGTAATTGTCTGTTTCAATTTGGCGCACAACTTCTGCCGTCATTTCTCGCGCTGACATCTCTGGTTGTTCATCGTAGTTTGCAACATTTGGTGATGGAATAATTTTTCGGTCCTCGGCCGGAAATGGTTTTTCATGCGCCCCATTCAAGAAAAACGTTACATGAGCATATTTTTCTGTTTCTGCAATGTGCAATTGCGTCATTCCTGCTTTTGAAATCACCTCTGCAAGCGTATTTTCAAGAAACACCGGTGGATACGCGACGGTAACCGGAAGTCCCGTTTCATATTCAGTCATGGTGATAAACGGGACATTTTTCATGTAAGCACGATCAAACGCGTCAAAGCCTGGCATCACAAATGCCTTCGTTATTTGCCGCGCACGGTCAGGACGAAAGTTAAAGAAGATTACCACATCTCCTTCATTGACGGTTGCAATGGGTTTGCCGCGTTTGGTCATGACGGTTGGCAAAAATTGCTCATCATACACCTCTTTGGCGTACGATGCCTTAATCGCTTCTATTGGATCTTCCGCTACCACTGCTGACTCCCCAAGCGCAATGGCACGATACGCTCTTTGCGTGCGGTCCCAGCGCGTATCCCTATCCATTGCATAGTAACGGCCTGAAAGGGTTGCAATCTCCCCAATGCCAATATCATCCATCTGTGTGATGAGTTCTGAAACAAATTCAAGGCCTGAATTATAAAGGGTATCACGACCGTCAAGAATTGGATGCACGGCAACACGCTTGAGGCGTTTTTTCTTCGCCATGCGTAAAATTTCATAGCAATGCCGATTCGCTCCATGCACATTCCCAGACGACATAATACCCATCACATGCAGCGTGCCCTTGGTTTGCTTCACATGCTTCAATGCTGAAAGGATCGCCTCATTCTCGTAAAAGGCGCGCGATTCAATATCACGTTCAATCCGAGGAAGCGACTGATAGTAAACGCGACCAGCTCCAATGGTCAAATGACCTACTTGTGAGTTTCCCATCTCGCCCCACATGAGTCCGACAGTCTCCCCCGATGCCCGCAACGTCATGGTTGGATAGCGCTTGATAAAACTGTCGATATTGGGTGTTTTTGCTCGTGTAACCGCATTGCCCTCTCCATCTGGCGCAACACCAAGCCCGTCACAAACAATTAATACTGCCGGTCGTGGACGTTGATTTGCATTTGACATACGGGGGCATTATACAGGTTTCAAGGCTCAGAAGACAGGTACCCGTCATTTCTGCAAAGCGGTGGCAGCTAGGCGGAGCCTGGTCCGGTCTGCCCGGCTTCGACGTGGCTCTGCCGGAGAATCCGACGTTTCTATTATTGCGCCCGCCTGCCCTTAACGAAAGCCCGTCTGACGCGGGCGTGGAAATCTCTCTGATTCGAATCGATCCTTCGACTCACGGCATTCGCTCAAGATGAAAAAAACGCACTGAGTGCGTTTTTTTTACGTTCTGATTGTACAAACGATGTTCTACTCTTTCCCTTTCGATCCCATTTTCTCCCACAAAACAAGCAGCGGAGATGCAACAAAAATCGATGAATACGCTCCTGAGACAACTCCAATAATGAGCGCCAGAATGAACGGTCGCGTTGTTTCTCCACCAAAGAAGTAAATTGCTAACAAAACAAGAAGCGTTGTCAGCGAAGTATTCATCGATCGCGCAAAACTTTGCACAACACTCATATTTACCACCTCACCAAAGTTCATTTTTTTATGCCGATTCTGCGTCAGATTTTCCCGTGTACGGTCAAAAACGACAATGGTATCATTAATTGAATAGCCCAGAATCGTGAGCAACGCCGCAACAACGGCAGTATCAACCTGATATCCAAACGTCGATCCAAGTACAGCAAATACGCCAAGCGGGATCATCACATCGTGTATCGCTGCAATAATAGTAAGTAGTCCATATTTCCAACTTGAAATTGGTTCTGATACTTTTCGGAATGCCCATGCGACATAAACGACAATAAGCGCGAGAAGCAATGCGACTGCCACAATTGAGCGCCGCTTTAGCTCGTCACCAATGACAGGCCCAACACTTTCAAACCGTAGCTCTTCAAACTCTCCGAATGACGCAGCAAATGCGGCAAGAAGCTCATCATGCTGTTCACGTGTCAGCGGTTCAGTTTTGAGCAAAAACCCTCCATCTGTCGTTTGTACCGATGCATCATATCCGGCTGATTCTGACGCAGCGCGCATCTCTTCAAGACTGACTTCAGCAACAGGATTGACTTCAAGAAGACTTCCTCCTGTAAAGTCGATACCGAGATTAAGTCCAAAGGTCAAAATTGCGACCATCGATGCAATGACGAGGAGTGACGATATTCCGAGCCAGATTGGTGAACGTTTGATAATTTCGAACGACTGCATACTACTTCTTTTTCTTATCGCCATTATAGAGCCATGGCTTTTGGAACAGCTTAAATTGACTTGCGAATTTGAGGAATACACGCGTTACAAGAACTGCCGTAAGCATAGAGATAATAATACCGAGCGCGAGTGTGAGGGCAAATCCCTTCACAAAGCTGGTACTCATAGCGAACAGAATAATCGCCGCAATGAGCGTGGTTGCATTTCCATCACGAATGGATGTCCAGGCCCGTTTGAATCCTTCGTTGATTGCAGAAGGAAGATCACGCCCACTGCGAAGCTCTTCTTTCAATCGCTCAAAGATAAGCACATTCGCATCAACGGCCATTCCGATCGAAAGGATGAATCCAGCGATTGACGCAAGGCTCAGAGTCACGCCAAGCCATTTGTAGAGGGCGAGGTTCGTCACGGTGTACACGCCAAGCGCCAGCACAGCAATGACTCCAGCAAGGCGATAATAGAGAATCATGAAGGCAGTGACCAAAATGAGCCCAGCGATTGCGGCTTGAATACTCCGATCAAGTGAAACCTGCCCAAGGGTTGGTCCAACGGTTCGTTGAGAAAGCAGATCGATCGGCACCGGAAGTGCCCCTGCATTTAGGCGCTGCGCAAGAAGTTTTGCTTCATCGAGGGTAAATCCACCAGTAATTGTTGCCTCACCTCCGTAAATCGCTTGCTGAACAATAGGGGTCGAAATCGCCTCTCCATCAAGGAAGATTCCTATAACCTCTCCAATATTCGCTTCGGTGATTTGGCCAAACAGCTCTCCCCCAACCGCGTCAAAATCTAAAACGACGAATGGTGTTCCAGTGAATTGATCGAAGGCTACTGAAGCACCTCGGACATTCCCTCCAGAAAGTTCGGTATTCTCCCAAGGATCAATGCTGAGTACATCTCCGGCCGTTGTCCATGGCATTTCAATATGCGCAATTTCATATGCCGTTTTTGAACGAGTATCCTCTCGGAATATGAGATGATATCCGAATTGCGTTTCAACAAGCTCAGAAATCTCTCCGTCAGAAAGATCATCAAAAAGCGCATTTTCAAATGGTTCGACCATCATGCCACGAGTCACCCAGTCAAGGCTTCCGCCGACTGTTGCCGACGCTGTGTCATCACTTTGCTCTTCAGCCACCTCTGCAAAATTCTCTTTCGTCAAATTGGAAAGCAGTTCTTGCGCGAGCAGCTGTGCCTCTATTTTTGTTCGATCATTTGTACATCCCTCTGAATCTTGGTGACAAAGCAAAATATGTGACCCAAGCACCTCTTCGCGTGCTTCAGATCGGAGGTAATTTACAATGTGAATTGATGACGTTCCTTCATATAATCCATCAACGACACCTGGCTGCAGGCGACGATTCGAAGCGAATTCATCAGCGAGTCCATCAAAAATCGGATGCGTATCATCAATGAATCCAATATATCCACCTAATTGAGCGGTGGTGATATCAACCGAAAGTTCCCCTGCAATGACAGAAAAATCTTCTCCAGCAAATGCACGGTCAAGAACGGCAAGGGCATCTTCGCGCTCAATAGTATTTGCGGAATCAATCTCTGCTTGCTGTTCGTCAGTGACTTCAAGGTCAACCTCTTCAAGAGGTGTTTTGAACTCCAGAATAGGCGTTTCCCCAATTTCCTGAATGGCATCGCTAATATCGAAGACTCCGGCAAGCTCAACAATGACACGATAGTGATCGCCCTGAATATTCGTTTGTACGACAGGTTCCGAAACACCATATGCGTTCACACGGCGCTCGATCACATCGCGAACGCCCTCCAGTGCATTTGCGCGATCTGACTCCGGAATAGTCGTCATATCAGCCTCGTACACCAAATGCGCTCCGCCTTGAAGGTCGAGACCTAGCCGAAATGGTTCGTCGTTGAGCGGAAGTGCGCTACCCAAAACCTGATTCCAAGGTCCAGGAAAAGCGACGGAGAGAAAGAAAAAAGACAACAATAGAACACCTACGACACTCGCCGTCAGTTTTCGCATCAATTTCGATCGTTTCGTTGATTTTGCCATAAATTTTGCTGCCGAAACCTTACGCGATTCATTCTAAAAAGTAAAGATTCCGTGGTGGATAGGTTGTTTGCAGGGTGAAATAGAATGGAGACCGGAAAAGAGTCCGATAGATCCCCCATTGGGCCGCAGCTAATCCCGTTTAAACTTCACACTAAACTGCGGTACCCAGCGATTATCATATTCGTCAACAATTTCTACATTTTCATTTTCCATAAATTTATTCATCACCAAATCAGAAAGCAACTCCTTGTCTGTTTCAATTTCTAGCTTCAAATCAGACATCTGTGCTGCCTCACCGCTATTCGCTGATTCAACCTCGTTCTGAATACCTTTTCGTTCTTCACGAAGTGCTTTCGTTTCTTCTTGAATTTCTTTATACCGAGCGGAATGTTCTAGCTCGTCGGTCATCATTTTACGAATGTCACGTAGCTTCTTTTTATTCGTCTCCATTCGTTTGTAAACTTCTTCAATTGAAGGCATATCACAGTAATGTTAGGGGTTAGCAGTGCTCCTATGCTGACGGAAGCGATTATAGCAGATTGGATGATTGCTCGTGGCCAATAACAAGTAGCGAGTGGCTCAAGCAAGTCCTCCAACCTACACCTCTAACTTTATACCTGTCGTCCTGCAACCTTTACAATTCCCTATTTTCCTGCTATATTTTGCCGTAATATGGCGCAACTTCGAAACAAACTATCAAAGGAAGATTGCCTTAAAAAACTCGCTGCGGAAGATTTTCGTCGCGTGTCTATTTCGTTTTATCGGTATGTGCGCATAGAAGACCCCCAATCCTTCCGAGACATCCTTTGGACCGAATGGAATGATCTTGGAATTTTTGGACGTATTTATGTTTCAAAGGAAGGGATCAATGCCCAATTTTCTGTTCCAGAACACAATGTTGAGCGACTTCGAGCCGCGGTAGATGCACGTCCCGAGCTAAACGCCGTTCCGTTCAAAATTGGTGTAGAAGAAAATGGTGTGAGTTTTTGGAAACTCACTATTAAGGTGCGTGAGCATATTCTTGCGCATGGAATTGATGATCTCGACATGACCACGGCGGAAGTCGGCGAACATCTTCCAGCAGAATCGTACAATGCCTTCATTGAAAATGGAGCCACCGTAGTTGATATGCGCAATAAGTATGAGAGTGACATTGGGCATTTTGAAGGAGCAGTACGGCCAAAGGCGCAAACATTCCGTGAAGAACTTCCAGAGGTTTTGGATGCGCTTAAAGGAAAAGAAGAAGAACCCGTTCTTTTGTACTGCACTGGGGGCATTCGCTGCGAGCCAACGAGCGCGTATTTGAAGCAACATGGATTCAAAGAAGTATATCAGCTAAATGGCGGGATTATTCAATATTCACACGAGGTGAAAGAAAAAGGCCTCGATTCCAAATATATTGGAAAGAATTTCGTTTTTGATGGTCGGCGTGACGAAACAATTACCGGCGATGTTCTCGGTACTTGCGCGATTTGTCATGCACCGAGCGATGAGTATATTGACTGCGCCAATATTGCCTGTCATGTGATGTTTATTGAATGCGGAGCTTGTCAAGAAACGCTTGAACAATGCTGTAGCGACGAATGCAAACGTGTGAACAACCTTCCTGCAGCAGAACAAAAAGCCCTCCGCCGAGGAAAAAAGGCGAAGTTTGTTTATAGTAGAACGTAGAAGGATTCCTGCCTTCGCAGGAATGACGAACAGAGCGTTTTAGCCTTTATAACCTCTACTTCCTCCTCGCCACCAACACCCCATGATCCATATCTAAAATCTCGATGCCTTCATACTTCCCTGATGCCCGTACATAGGCATCAAATTTCGCGACTTTGTCTGGGTAGTCGAGCATATTATCGGCAACAATAATCGATCCAGACCGAAGCAGCGGCTCGGCCAATTTCAAATAGACATGATACTGACTTTTATTCGCATCTAGGAAGAGAAGATCGATAGGGCGGGCGATTCCTACAAGTGCTGATTCGATTTCCGCTTCAATAAGTTCTACATTCGCTGCTTCTACCGCTTCAAAATACTCTCTTGCCTCCTTTGCCTTATACGGTTCCTTTTCAATGGTGAGAATATTTCCCCCATAACTCTCTGCCGCTTTCGCCATCCATAATGTGGAATACCCGACAGAAGTTCCCAGCTCCACAATATGAGCGGGTTGCTGTGTTCTGATCAGTTGCGAGATCCACTCTGCGGTTTTACGTCCAATCATCCAAAAACCAACATTATGGTCCACACCCCACTTTTTTTTATACTCGTCAGAAATTCCCGTTTCACGGAATGCTGCATCGAGTCGCTCTAAACGCGAAGTGATTTCTTGAAAACGTTGTTCATTCATGCAAAAAAGACTACCATACTTGACAAAAATTCACAGATAGTACAATGTTGTATCTAGTACTTTAGGATCAGCAATGATCCAATCTCGTTGCCATGGCGTGTGGGTGGGCACGCTATGCGCATGTACGGCGCAGACAATTCGGTTGGGGAGCTGATTTGTTCGCGGCATGCGGGGCGTCACCTGATTCGTTTAGCTGAACGATGATGGTGGCGCCCGCCTTTTTTTTCTTGACCATTTAAACGAATCACGCTAGGCTCACAGTAAGTACACTCACGCCTTCTGAAATGGTTCCCGTAGGTTTTTCGTCTTCTCCATCGTGCCTTCGCAAAGAGCCATTTCAGAAGGCGTCTTTTTTTTCAACAGTTTTTTTAAACCTCGGACGGCCATTCACTTTCTCAAGAAACATCGTTTTTGGCCTCGCCCAGAAGCGACCATCTTGGCCTCGGTAGATGACCAGCATCTCCCTCGTTTCTGTTTGCTCGGCCTCAAAAAGGACTTCGTAAATTCCACCTTTATAGTGCTTGTACGTGCCAGGTTCGATCATACTTGACAAGTATAGCCGAGACAACTAACGTATTGCCACTTCGTTTCAGAGCCGAAGCTGAGTGGTCAGCGCCGACATGGCAGTCGGAGGTCGCAGGTTCGAATCCTGCCGGCTCTATTGCATCTGTAGCTCAACTTGCTAGAGCAGCGAACATGGTTCGAAGGTCAACGGTTCAAACCCGGTCAGATGCATTCTTCCGCGCATGCGCGTTTTCTTCGTCCGTCATTTCGAAAGATTTGGCGGGCGTTTTCCTTTACAAAATCTGCAAATTTTGGCAAACTTTTCATTGCCGGCAGGCTAGGGAGAAGAACATCTGAAGCGCACTCCTCCCTCCACGTGACGGACCACGGCACCGGCCCTTACGACTCACCTCTCCCTGAGGTGGGTCGTCTTCTTTTTTTAAGTGTCGCTTTGCCCGACTTCTTGCCACATGTAATCGCTCAGTGAATCCGCCCTGCATGTCAACATCTGGCCCAAGCGATTGACCTTCGCTCTCAGCTCGGTGGCACAAGAATGTTTTGCATACAAAAAACACTCCGTTCTTGGAGTGCTTTTTCGTATTCCCTGACCCGTCCCACTTCGTGCTTCTATACGCTCAGGATTTCGAGGGACACCGTTTTCTCATTCCCCATGCCGGCTAGGATTTTCCGTGGCAATGTTTGTACTTTTTAGGCGTTCCATCTGATTTTGTCGCTCCACATGGACAAGAGTCATTACGGCCGACTTTTTCGCTCTCGGTTGTATTTGCCGCTCCTTGTGCAATAGTCCTTTGAAGCGCGCGGCGGAAGGTTGTTCCCTTCCCTGCCTCTGACTTCTTTGCTCCCTGAAGAACGACTTTTGATGTTTCGATGATACTCGGAGCGAGCTGTATGACTTCACGCGCGGCCATGACCTGGTCAAGAATTTTAAAACTATTGTAAACCACTTCACGCGCGATGCTTTGCTGCAGGCCTTCATACAACTGAAAGGCTTCTTTTTTGTATTCAATAAGCGGGTCGCGCTGACCGTATCCACGCAGCCCAATTGATCGCCGCAAATAGCGCATCGAATCAAGATGCCGCACCCAAGTATTATCGATCGCACGCAAAATGAGCGTGCACATCATATTCTGCAGACGTTCATCATTGTTGAACGTCTCTTTGGCCGCTTCCGCACGCTTACGCGCTTCAGCCATGAAAGCCTCTATGACTTCGGTGCGCTGACGAGCTAGCTCTTCTTGATCCTTCGAAAACTCACCAAGCGATGTACGAATCTTTGACTTCACCTCTTCTGGCAAGGTCATAATGGTCCCAAGTACCTCGAGGATTTCCTTTGGATCGTAATCCGGCGCATCTCCGCCGCGGAAGACAGATGGGACATCAACTTGCTGACCGGTATGAAAGAGAACCACACGCTCAATTTCTTCTTCTGTCATGCGCAAAATCTCGCTCGTTGGATTGATGGTTCCTTCCAAAACACCATTTCGCTTTGTATAAATCCCCTCACGATGCTTATTCAGTACATCATCATATTCAAGCACATGCTTACGCGAATCAAAGTTCCGCCCCTCAACACGCATTTGCGCCTTTTCAAGCGAGTTTGTGATGATTTTACTCTCAATCGGGACGTCAGCCGGCATATTAAGTGCCGAAAGCATGCCCTTTGCGCGATCTGAACCGAAAATACGCATGAGCTTATCGTCCATGGAAACATAAAATTGCGTACTCCCCGGGTCTCCCTGACGACCAGAACGTCCACGTAACTGATTATCTATCCGTCGCGATTCATGCCGCTCGGTTCCAATCACATGCAATCCACCAAGTGCCTTTACTTCTTCTTCACGCTCTTTTTCTTTCGGCTGACCACCAAGCACAATATCAACGCCACGACCGGCCATATTGGTCGCGACCGTCACCGCGGCTTTGCGTCCTGCTTGGGCAACAATTTCTGCCTCACGTTCGTGATTTTTTGCATTTAAGACTTCATGCTTCACTCCCGCCTTTTTAAGTGCGGCTGAAACAACATCATTATCTTCAATCGAAACCGTACCAATTAGCACCGGCTGACCAAGCTCCTGCTTTTCTTTTACATCCTTAATGATAGCTGAAAGTTTCCCTTCCAAACTTTGATACATTTTATCTGACGCATCGATGCGGGCAATTGGTTGATTCGTTGGGATCTCAACGACATCGAGCTCGTAAATCTTTGAAAATTCCTCCGCTTCCGTTGCCGCCGTACCTGTCATCCCAGAGAGTTTTTCATATATGCGGAAATAGTTCTGAAACGTGATCGTCGCAAGTGTTCGGCTTTCACGGCGAATTTCGACCCCCTCTTTTGCCTCAATTGCCTGGTGAAGTCCATCACCAAAACGACGTCCTTCCATAATACGACCCGTAAATTCATCAACGATTTTCACCTCACCGTCTTGCACTACATATTCACGATCCTTTTCATAAACGGCATGCGCCCGAAGTGCCTGCTCGGCATGATGCACATATTCAAGTCCCTTGTCGGTGTAGAGATTCTCCACACCAAGCCGCTTTTCAAGCAGGGCAATTCCAGCGTCCGTAAATGTTGCCGCGCGCATTTTTTCGTCAACATTATAATGTACTTCAAGCTTGAGATCGGTGATAAGACTAGCAAATCGGGTATATAAATCTGCCGATTCCTCTGCTGGCGCTGAAATAATCAGCGGCGTTCGAGCTTCATCGATAAGAATTGAGTCGATTTCATCAATCAAGGCATAGTGCAGCTCACGTTGAACGCGGGCCTCAATACGTGTGGCCATATTGTCACGAAGGTAATCAAAGCCGAATTGATTATTCGTCCCATAGGTAATGTCTGCCGCATAGGCTTCTTTGCGTTCTGCTGGCCGCAAAAAATCCATTTGTATGCGAAACGAACCTATGTTGTCACGCGCTTGATCGTCTTCGCTATCCGCCTTAAAACTCTCATCATACAAATAGCCGCCTTCATGCTGAATCACCCCAAGAGTCAGCCCTAGAAAACCAAAAATCTGCCCCATCCAAACGGCATCACGCTTTGCAAGGTAGTCATTAACCGTTACCACATGCACGCCTTTCCCGGTAAGAGCATTCAAATAAATAGGGAGTGTTGAGGTAAGCGTTTTCCCTTCTCCCGTACGCATTTCCGCAATCCCAGCCTGGTGCAGGACGATTCCTCCCATGAGCTGTACATCATAATGACGCTGCGAAAGCGTACGCTTCGCCGCTTCACGCACAACAGCAAAGGCTTCTGACATCAAACTATCCGTCGTCTCACCTTTTTCAATGCGTGCTTTAAATTCATGAGTCTTTGCGCGTAAATCGCTATCGCTAAGCGTTTCGATTGTCCCTTCAAGCTTGCCAATCTCCTCTGCCTGCCCGCTCAAGCCATCAAGAATTTTCTTATTCTGGTCGCCAAAAATCGCCTTTAGAAGTCGGTTCATATTGGGCCATGCTAGTTGATTTTCGCTTGAAAGTAAAGGAAGTGAATAGCGAGTAGAAAGTAGGAGTGGAAAGTAGGTTTGAGCGTATCTCGAGCCAACAGCTTACAGCTACGTTATAACTTGCATCCATCAAATTTTTGTGATACCTTATTCGTCACTGAAGGAGGAACCATGCCCGAAGATCCGAAGATGATTGGCCAGCAACCATCACCGCCACCAACAGAACCCCCCACACCGGTCCGCTCATCGAGTGGACTGGAGTTGAGAACGGTGATGGTTCCAATGCCCCAACGCCCCCCCATGCTCGCCCTAGCCGAAGACGTTGTCGGCTGGCAGCGCAAGTGATCACCCAACCACCCGCGCCGGTCAGAAGCGTGGAGCCCCCGCAGGACGGACCGTATTCGCTCCACAATTGGTTCGCACTCTTCAAGCCAAAAAAGCCCAAAACCTACACTCCCCCTCACCCCGCCGGCGACAAGAAGCGCTAGCGGGGTTTCTCTTTCGGTCGAAAAAATGGTAACTCGGTTACCGAAATTTCGGTAACCGAGTTACCATTTTTTTTGCGCACATGCTAATCTACACCCATGTTCGAAGCGCAAAACGTACACATTATCGGTATTGGAGGGATTGGAACATCAGCTGTTGCCAGATGGTTTTTGGAGCAGAATAAAGCGGTTTCTGGGTCTGATGCGAAAGCGAGCGACTTAACCCATGCGCTCTCCAAAGAAGGCGCTCAGGTAAAGCTTGGACACTTCGCCGACAATATTCCTTCTGTGTGTGACTTCATCGTTTACTCAAGTGCCGTTCCGAAGACAAACGTTGAACGCCAGGCGGCAGACGAACGTGGTATTCCCTCGCTTTCATACCCAGAATTTCTCGGACAGCTCGCCAAAACAAAACGCACGATTGCTGTAAGTGGAACAAATGGAAAATCGACCACAACGGCAATGATTGCGAAGATTTTTCTTGATGCCGGGTTCGATCCTACCGTCATTATTGGAACAAAATCTCCCGATCTCCCACACGAGAACCTGCGCATTGGAAAAAGCGATTGGTTCATTGTTGAAGCATGTGAGCATATGGCGCATATGCTCAATATTGCGCCCGAGATTGCCGTTGTCACGAATGTGGAAGAAGATCACCTCGATTTTTACCGCGACATTGACCATATACGCGATAGCTTTCAGGAATGGATTGACGGTGCGAAGTATATTGTGTTGAATGCGAAAGATACTGAATCGCAAAAATTGAAAACCACCGGTGCCTCTTACTTTGGTCTTGGTGCCGATATTCAACTATCCGTACCTGGAGCATTCAATCAAGCAAACGCGGCAGCGGCGATTGAGGTCGCGAAACTTGCGGGGATTGATGAAGCAAACGCACGAGCAAGCCTGAAGGCCTTTCAAGGAACCTGGCGGCGTTTCGAGATGGTTGGCGCACGGAATGGAACCGACATCTACTCAGACTATGCCCATCATCCGACCGCGGTTCAGGGGGCGATTCAAGGCTTTAAAACGAGTTTCCCTGATCGTCGGCTGATCATCTGTTTCGAACCACATCAATTCTCTCGTACCGAAGAGCTATTCGATGAATTCGCCGCAAGTTTCGGCAACGCGGACGTTTTGATTCTCTCTGAAATTTATGAAGTGGAAGGCCGAAATGAATCACATGGCATTACATCAAAAGATTTAATCGAAGCGATCAAAAAACAAAGCCCAAATTTGGACACACATTATGCAGCAAATTTACATGAAGCAGAAACGCTTGTGCGGCGCATCATCGAAAACGGTGATATTTTCGTCGCGATGGGCGCAGGTGACATTGATCAAATTGCGCGGAATTTAGTTGATGGTAAATAGGCTCCGTCGTGTCTTGTGTCTCTCACCACCATCATTACAATCTGCAGGCAGCAATGCGAACAAACATGGTTCATGCTTCGTAAGAAAACGATTTGTGAATTCTCGAGCGTAGCGAGAGATCAACTCGCGTAGATCCCTCGCCTCACGACGTTCGCTCCCGGCTGAGCCGAGCAGGCTGGAATTCACCATCCATGACCTGTAAGCTGAAACGTTTCTCCTTACCTCTAACCACTACCATGACCTTCGAAGAACACCTTCAATCTATCTTCCCTGGCCGGCTGAAAACAAATGAGTTGCTTGGAAAACATTTAAATTTTCGCATTGGCGGTCCTGCCCGATTTTTTGCTGAGGTAAAAACCGTCGAAGAGCTTGTCCATGCTATTCAGCTCTGTAAAGAACATGAGGTCGAATTCTTCGTACTTGGCGGAGGGTCGAATACGCTTGCAAGCGATGAAGGATTTGATGGCGTCGTCCTTAAGCTTGCTATGCGTGACATTGTAATCAACGGAACACATCTTGTTGCTGATGCTGGAGCAATATCTGCATCTGTTGCGCGCAAAACGGCCGATGCTGGGCTTGCCGGATTCACTTGGGCCATCTCGCTCCCAGGAACCATAGGCGGTGCGATTCGTGGAAATGCTGGCTGTTTTGGAGGCGAAATGAAAGATACCGTGACCAAGGTGGAAGTGTATCGTGTTGGTCAGATTGTGGAACTCACCAATCGCGATTTAAAATTTGGATACCGAGATTCGTGGGTTAAACACTCAGACGATATTGTTCTGCGGGTCTACATGGAGCTGCAGAAAAGCAATCGTGAAGAACTTCTTGCCGAACTGAAAGCCATTGTTGAAAAACGCAAAGCATCACAGCCACTTTATGCAGGAAGCGCCGGATGCATTTTCAAAAACTATGAGATAGATTCCGTCGAGGAGCTGAAACGGTTGAAGGCCTATGATGTCTTCCCCGAAGCCATGCTAGAAGCGCGTCGTATTTCGGCTGGCTGGGTGATTGACCAGCTGGACCTCAAAGGAAAGCAAATTGGCGGCGCGAAAGTAAGCGACGAGCATGGGAATTTCGTCGTAAATTTAGGCGATGCAACAGCAGATGACATTGTGCAACTTGTTGCGCTCATCAAAACAAAAGCGCGCAACACCTTCGGTATTCAGCTGCACGAGGAAATTAAGTACTTAGGGTTTTAGGTATGCAGCGCGATCCATGTCTTGCGTAGCTATTGGCGTAAGCTGTTAGTCCGGCAGCTTATCTACGATTAGTGCCGGATCCGGCTGAGTAAAACGACAGCCGGACTAGTAGCAAGTAGCCGAGCTTATCCTTCACTGCGTTCAGGAATGTACAATTTCTCGAACGAATGTGAGAGATCTCTTCGTCACACCTGCGAAGTTAAGGATCCAGCGAATCGAACACGAAAAACGAGAGATTGCCACTTTGTTCACTCCTCGAAGTACAAATTACCGAAGGTTCTTGACCACAACCCACCACCTACAACCTAATCTCTAACCTATTCCAGTATGCACATCAAACAAATCGACCCCGACATCACCAAATATCTCGAGGCTGAGCTGAATCGTCAGCGAGAAGGGCTTGAAATGATTCCATCTGAAAACTTTACCTCACGCGCCGTGCTTGAAGCACTTGGATCCGTTGCAACGAATAAATACGCAGAGGGCTATCCGGGACGGAGATACTATGGAGGATGTGAATTTATTGACAAGATTGAACAGCTTGCAATTGACCGCGCCAAGGAGCTCTTTGACGCGGAGCATGTGAATGTTCAACCGCTTTCAGGAGCACCGGCAAATATCGCGGTCTACGAAGCCCTGCTTGAACCAGGCGATACCGTGCTTGGGATGGATCTTTCGCATGGCGGCCATCTCACCCACGGACATCCGGTGACGCAATCGGCCCACATCTATAACTTTATCCGCTACAAAACGAATACCGAGGGAGTCATCGATCTTGATAATCTGCGTAAGATGGCGCTTGAACATAAACCGAAAATGATCTTAGTCGGGTATTCTGCCTACTCACGTGAGATTGATTTTGAAGCCGTGAAAGCCATTGCCAATGAAGTTGGCGCCCTCACCATGGCTGATATCGCTCATATTGCCGGACTTATTGCCGGTGGCGTGATGAAAAATCCTGTGCCTATTTTTGATGTTGTCACAACAACCACACATAAATCCCTTCGCGGGCCGCGTGGTGGAATGATTCTTTGTAAAAAGCAATTCGCGAAGGCCGTGAATAAGGCTGTCTTTCCGGGATTGCAAGGAGGACCTCATGAAAATGTGATAGCAGCGAAGGCTATTGCATTCAAAGAAGCGCTTTCACCAGAGTTCAAAGTATATGCTGCACAAATCAAAGCAAATGCAAAAGCGCTTGAAGTGGTATTTATAGAAAATGGCTACAACATCATGTTCGGAAAAACCGAGAATCATCTGTTACTTGTTGATGTTATGAGTTCAAAGAATGTGACCGGTCAACAGGCAGAAGAAGCGCTCGATAAGGCTGGGATCACTGTGAATAAAAATATGATCCCCGACGATCCTCGCAGTCCATTCGATCCTTCAGGAATTCGATTCGGTACCCCTGCCCTTACAACCCGCGGGATGAGAGAAGAGGAAATGAAACAAATTGCGGGGTGGATGCATGAAGCAATTATCAATCATGAGGATGATGCCAAGCTCGCAGCAATTCGCGAAGATGTGAAGCAACTCACCGCCCGCTTCCCGCTGTATGAGGGATTGAGTTACGAAAGGGGGGAATAAGCGAATATCACTTCCTACACTCCCATAATTCCTTTACTTTTCCCCTAATTTATCGTATTCTCGCCGCATCTATGAGCGAGCTTTTACGAGGAACTCCGCTTGCAAAAGCGATCCGTCAAAAATTAAAAGAACGTATTTCAGGCCATGTGGAAACACCAGGACTTGCAGCAATTTTGGTTGGCGACGATCCAGCTTCGCACCTCTACGTCAGCCTTAAAGAACGTGCAGCAAAGCAGGCGGGAATGTATTTTGAGCGCATTGAATTCCCTGCCGATATCACCCAAGGCAAGCTGATAAAAGCAGTGAAAAAGCTGAATGAACGTGATGATATTCACGGCATTTTAGTTCAGCTTCCCCTCCCCAATCAAAATGAAGACGCCGTGATTGCAGCCATTAATCCAAAGAAAGATGTTGATGGATTTCATAAAGAGAGCTTGAAGGCCCTCGAAAAAGGAGAACGGAGTTTAATTCCACCTGTCGCACTTGCGGTCATGCGTCTTGTACAAGCGAGCCAGCAACCGCTTCAGAATAAAACGGCCGTGGTGCTTTCGAATCATGAAATTTTTGCGTCGCCGATTATCGAACTCATGAAAGAAGCAGGTGTGAGTGCGAGCTATTTGAACCCAAATAGCTCATCACTTGCCTCAAAAACACGTGCGGCAGATATTATCGTTATCGCCCTCGGTCGCGCAGGCTTCCTTACTCCGCACATGGTTGAACCAGGAGCAATCGTGATAGACGTTGGCACGAATGAAACGGAAGATGGCGTTGTTGGCGATATTGCGCCGGAGCTGATTGGCCATGCCGGTTTTGTAAGCCCCGTTCCCGGAGGCGTTGGTCCACTTACGGTCGCTTACCTTCTAAACAATGTCGTCCGAGCAATGTTGTTGCAGCGGGATAGTGATTAGGGTTTCAGGGGCTACAGCTCTCGGGTTTCAGCTTACAGGTATGGTGTAGATCTCGTCATTCCTGTACCAGCCTGACGGCAAACAGGAAATCACAATTTCTCGAACGAATGTGAGAGATCCATAATTACCGTCGCCCCATAAATCGAACCGAGTTCAGCGTTTATCATCATCCTGTCCGGCTGTCGCATTGCTCGCCGGATCTGGTACTTCTCAAAGATGAGCTGCCGGACTAACAGCTTACGCCAATAGCTATCAAAGGAACGTCGACACAATTCCGAAGACCATAACGAGTGCTGCCAAAAACACCACCCACGTAGGAATCACCAAACAGCGCTTTGGGAGGCATACATGCCCCTTTGCCCGCTCGTATAAAAGAATGATTAATAGCCCTGTCGAGCTGACAAAAATCGATCCGGTAACGCCAATAACGCCAATAAAATCTCGCGCCCCAAGAAGGAAGACTGTTACCGGTACTGAGATTGTGATGAACCAAGCCCCTAAATAGGGGATTTTATAATCCACATTGAATGTACTGATATTACTCAGAGCCAGCGCCACAAAACTTGTAAATACGGAAATGAGGCCGATAATGGATCCTACGATAACAACCCAGTTCCCTACAACAGAACCTAGTCCTTGAATAGCTTCCTGTGTCGTTTGAGGACCCGTCACGGCTACAATTACTCCGCTAAAAGCAAGATACACCGCCGCAACAGTGAGGACCGCAGTTATAATGGCTCCCGGTAGCCGGCGGCGGTATCGACCAAGCACCTCAGCCATTTCTGGAATGACTGGAAACCCACCAAATGCGAACAGAATCACGCCAAATGGCATTGCCCAATTCGACAAATTTACCTCGACAAGATTTGGCGGCTCAATATGCGGCAGCGAACCTCCAACCAATATAATGAGGGTAATAAAGAGGAGAAAAACAAGCGTTGACTCAATTTTTGACGTAAATAATAGGCCACCCATAACGGCAATCGATGCAATGCCAAAAAAAATGAGCTGAAAGGCGAGCGTGCTAAACGGAATCATTGAGCCAAGAAGCGCATGTAAAAACTCTCCACCAATGATGATATAAGCTATCATTGCTCCCCAAACTCCAAGAAAGAGAAGGAGAGCCGCAATATAGGACCAAAATGACCCAAGATAGTTCTTCACAATTGAGGTGAATCGAGGATGCTCACGCGTATTTCTCAGAATATCTGCGTACATAAGCAGTAGTGAAAGATTCACCCCTGCAACAACCATAAGATGAATAATGGCAATCCCAAACCCGCTTTGTGCAAAGACGTATGGCAATCCAAATACGCCGACACCGATCGAAGACCCAATGAGCAACATTGCGCCTCGCAAAAAAATTCGTGATTCTTTGCTAAACATGAACATATTATAGCAGAGGAGATACGAGAAACTGGTAACCCGGTTACCATATTTTTCACCTGTGCACAACTCTGTGCATAGACCCTTCATAACCTGATTTCGTCTTTTTTTCTCTGTACGTTAAGATGCATCCATGTCAAGGATCCCCCCACATAATATTGAAGCAGAAGAGTCTGTCCTTGGCGGTATTCTTATAGACCCCGAAGCATTGATGAAAGTCGTCGATACACTTACCGGCGAGGATTTTTATCGCGACCAACATCGTATCCTTTTTGAAGCAATTCTTGATCTATTTGAAAAACATGAACCAATTGATATTTTGACCGTTGGGAATAAACTTGAGGAAGACAATCATCTGACACAGATCGGAGGCCGAACCCGACTTGTAGAGCTTTCAAACCGCGTCACGACAGCGGGAAATATTCGCCACTACGCCGAAATTGTGCAAAAAAAAGCCACGCTTCGTAGACTTATTTCTACGGCATCGCATATTACCGAACTTGGCTATAAGGAATCAGAAGAAGTTGACCTTCTACTCGATGAAGCAGAACAGGCTCTCTACCGTGTTTCTGCAGGCCAAACGAAACAAAGTTTCATTCCGATGCGTTCTATTCTTGCGAATGCCTTTGATCGCATTGACGAACTTCACAAACGGCGTGGTCAAGTACAAGGAGCACCAAGTGGATTTATTGGAATTGATAATTTACTCGGTGGATTACAACGTTCCGACCTTATTATTCTCGCAGCGCGTCCTTCAGTCGGGAAAACCTCGTTTTCGCTCGATATTATTCGTAATGTTGGTCTACGAGCAAAAATGCCGGTTGCCTATTTTTCTCTTGAAATGGCAAAGGAACAAATTGTTGACCGAATGCTCTGTGCAGAAGCAAGTGTCGATTTATGGAAGCTTCGTACCGGGAGACTTTCTGATAAGGACGATGATTTTCCACGCATCGGTGAAGCCCTGGCACGACTATCTGAAGCGCCTGTTTTCATTGATGACTCCCCTGTTGCGAACATTATGACAATTCGCTCAAAATGTCGTCGCCTTAAATCAGAGCATGGGTTAGGTCTTATTGTCATTGACTATTTGCAGCTGATGGATGCGCGAAAACATTCCGATAATCGTGTTCAAGAGGTTGCCGAAATTTCTCGTGGACTGAAACAAATTGCAAAAGAACTCGATGTCCCCGTTCTCGCACTCGCACAGCTTTCGCGTGCTGTTGAGCAAACGAAACCGGCTATTCCAAAACTATCGCACCTACGTGATTCGGGTTCTATTGAGCAAGATGCTGATATTGTGATGTTTCTCTACCGAAAAGCCGCTGATCGAAACTATAGTATTGACGAACTTACTCCAGAAGAAAAAACATCAGGTGAAGTACATATTGCGAAACATCGAAATGGACCAACAGGCGTTGTGAAGCTATTTTGGGATGCACCGCGTGCCAGTTTTAAGAATCTTGAAAAGCACCGAGGAGACATACCTATGGGTGGTGGTCATCCATCAATCGGAAGCACATCTGGTCCGAATCCGAACAATATCCATCTTCCACCAGGGCAACTCCCTGCAGGAGCCATCCCACCGAAAGCAGCCACGGCATAGGGTAGTGAGTTATAGACGTAGACATTTGGATTTTTTTTCGATTATTGCTACATTCTTACCTGAACGCATTCGATACATTCAACCGAATCTCTCCGCGGTTAACATTAAACACTGTCCTCTCATCAACTAATAATATGTTCAATAAACTCAAACAGATTAAAGATATTCGTGATCAAGCGAAACAAATGCAAGCAATGATGGCAGAAATTGTTGTCGTTGGACAGGCCGCAGGTGGAGACGTCATGATTACCATCGACGGAAATCAAGAAGTACAAGGTGTGAAAATCACCGAGGGACTTTCAACGGAAATGATCGAACAGGGAGTAAAAAAGGCGATGAAAGATGCACAAAAGAAATTGCAACGAGAAATGGCAACAAAAATGAAAGATATGGGTGGTCTTGATTTCTTAAAAGGCCTTGGCGGATAGAAAATGCGCCGATTCCCTGCCCCCATTGAAGCCGCCGTCGCAGCTCTTACCCGCCTTCCAGGCGTCGGGCCAAAAACGGCTCTACGCTATGCCTACGCCCTTATGCGGCTTTCAAGGCATGACTTAGCGCGCTTTGCAGAAAGCATACGCGGTCTTGATCAAATTGGTCGATGTACACGCTGCCACATGCATACCGAAGCAGAGATATGCGACATTTGCCTCAATGTAAAGCGTGATGAACGATTGCTTTGCGTTGTGGCAGAAAGTCGAGACATTGCGACACTCGAGGCGACAAATGCCTATCATGGGCGCTATTTCGTCCTTGGCGGCACACTAAGCCCGCTCGACGGGATTACGCCAGAGAAAATTCGTATCCCAAACCTTGAAAAACGACTGGATGATGAAACCACAATTTCCGAGGTCATTCTTGCACTCTCGCCAGATGTAGATGGGGAGACAACTATGATGTACCTTTCTCGCCTATTCGCTGATCGTGATGTAAAGGTAACCCGTCTCGCTCGCGGTCTTCCAATGGGTGCCGACCTTGAGTATACCGATGAAGTCACTCTCGGCGATGCTCTGCTTGGAAGACGGGAAGCGTAGATATCAAACGCTCGGTTCGCAGCTCATCTTCCGTTCGCTCATCGAAAACAAAAATCCATAGAATAGAATTTGAACGGGAATCTGGCGTTAAATAAAAAACCTCCTGTTTTTTGGAGGCTTTTTTATTCTTTATTTATGCGCTGATCTTTTCGATCTTCACGAGCGTATACGGCTGACGGTGACCATTTTTACGTCGATAATTTGACTTCGACTTAAATTTAATCACAAATACCTTATCCGCGCGATCTTGTTCAAGCACTTCTGCCGTCACCTTCGCTCCACTCACGATCGGGGTTCCAACTTTTGCGTCAGATCCATCTTCGTTTGAGACAAGGAGGGCTTCAAATTCCACCTTATCACCAACTTCTTTTTCGAGCTTCTCAATCTTGAGACGCTGTCCTTCTTCAACGAGATATTGCTTCCCGCCTGTTTTAATGATTGCAATCATAGTATTTACTGCTAAAGGCCGCATTTTCACGCTGTTAATGCCTGTTCGCGAGTTATGAATAACGCCACAACTTTAGCAAATCTGCGATTATTTGTCAATCACCTGCCCTACTCTAATTTCAAATTGCCCCACTCCCCCTGCCGGAAGTTCAAGAGCGGCATCGATGGTATAGGGCGTGGAATGAAAGCGGATTGGGGTTTCTCCCTCCATTGGAGCTGGTATATTCTCTTCAATTTTCACGACTTCATTTCCCTGAATCCAGATCATATCGAGATTGTAATTCATTTCATGCATCCAAAATGTTCGTTCTTTTTCTAAGTCATAGAGAAAAAGCATGCCATCTGCCCCGAGGGTGGAAATTTCCGTTCCCGAAAGCCCCTGCACTTGTTCCGCATACGAATCTGCCATGAGAACATCTAGTTCAGCAGTTCCAACACGAATACGTTGGACATCTGGCTGCCTTGGGTAGGAAAAAAATGTCACACTCGCAATTATTATGCTAATCGCGGCGATAGGTATGATCAAGCGCATAGACAAGTCCGGTCACAAATAGTGCCATGAGCAAAAACGCGATGATCTTTGCAAGGCTTACGAACAAAAATGTAATGGCACCGAAGCCAATCCCTACAAACACATACAGGATGACAATATGAATAGGACGCCATCCATGCCGCTCCAGTCGACGATGCAAATGACGACCATCCCCACCTTTCCAAATCGGCAGACCGGCATGCGCTCGTGCAAGAATAACAAGTACCATATCGATAGCGGCAATCCCCATCACCAGCGCAGCCGTTCCAAGCTTGCTCCCTGCAATAACCGCTATGACGGCGATGCTGTATCCAATGAGCGTAGATCCTCCTTCCCCAAGAAAATGATGCGCTGGAGGAATGTTCCAAAGCAAAAACCCAAAAATCGATGCAGCGATAATAAGCGCGAGAAGCGCGACATCGGGCTGAAAATAGGCAATGGAAAGTGCAAGCCCTGCAATTATGATGGCAGAAATCATGCCAAGACTCGCAACGAGTCCATCAATGCCATCAAGAAGCTTCGTTGAATACGTCATGACGAGAATCCAAACAAATGTAATCAACCCAGATAGTATCGTTCCAATTTCAATTGGATCACCGAATGGGTTCGTCATTTGCGAAATACCGATCCCAAATAGCGTTGCTGTAAGTGCCGAAAGAATTGGAAAGGCAACCGAAAATTTTGCAGGAAGCTGATATTTATCATCTATCGCCCCACCAATCAGCAAGAGTAATCCCCCAAGGCAGGCTCCGAATAATTGAGAACCAATCAAATCTCCTTCTGTAAAAAATCCTGTACGTATCTCGAGAATAAGAGAGACCGTTGTGAATGCAAGAAAAATTCCCATCCCGCCAAGAAGAGCAATTGGCTCGCGATGCTTTTTTTTGACCCCATCTGGATGATCAATAAACCCTGCTCGAAGTGCAAAACGTCGGGTTATTGGGGACAATAGGACACTTAGCAAAAACCCTCCTAGAATTGGAGTGAGCCACCACACTTCCATACTACAGTGTTTCTGCGCGTTCTAAGTGCACCCCATCCTGTTCAAGCACAATGGTGTCACGGCGTTTTACATCTTCACGTAGAAGCACATCGGCAATCGCAGTATCGACGTCGTCTTGAATCACACGTCTTAATGGACGTGCTCCGAATTTGGGATCGTATCCCTTTTTTGCCAGCGCATACACAGCATCATCGCTTGCTCGAAACTGAATCCCTTTAATCTCAAGCCGCGCCGTTACTTTACGAAGCATCAAATAAGTGATGGCAATAACATCCTCCTCTGAAAGGGGCTTGAATACCATAACCCCGTCAAAACGGTTCAAGAATTCGGGACGGTACACCCCCTTTAATTCTTCTTCAAGTAAATGCTCTTTCATGACGGCGGAAGAATCTCCACGCTTCACTGCATCTTGAATATAAGCTGATCCTGCATTCGATGTTGCGACTAAAATGACATTTGTAAAGTCAATTGTACGCCCAGCACCATCAGTAAGTCGACCGTCATCCATTACTTGTAAAAAGAGATTCAAAATGTCTGGATGGGCTTTTTCAAGTTCATCTAGAAGCACAATGGCAAACGGACGCTTTCGGACTGATTCGGTCAACAATCCTCCATTACCTGTATCTCCTATAAGCTTATACACCGATGTTGATTCTTGATATTCAGACATATCAAAGCGGATCATCGCATCTTCACTTCCAAAATAGGCTTCAGCGGTTGTTTTTGCAAGCTCTGTCTTTCCTACACCCGTTGGACCTAAAAAAAGAAAATTCGCTATCGGCCGGCCATCTGACCGAAGGTCTGCGCGCGCGCGTCGAAGCGCAGCGGCGACAGCTTTGACAGCTTCTTCTTGACCAATGACACGTCCATGCATACGTTCTTCAAGGTTCAGAAGCAGTGCTTTTTCTTCCTCTTTTGTTGCTTCTACAGGAATATGCGTTTTTTCAGTAATGAGCTCTGCAATATCTTCTACAGCTACACGTACCCAATCCTTTGCTGTCTTCCCTTTTTTCAGGGCGACCTCACGCGCAAGCGTTATCGCCTTTTCAGGGAGAAAACTTTCATGTATGTAGCGACGCGACAGTTCAACCAACGCACGAACAGATTGATACGTGAAAACTACCTTATGTGTGTTCTCAATCGCGCCAATTTGTGACTGAATCACCCGAATCGCTAATATATCGTCCGGTTCATCAACAGCAATCGTAGCAAGTTTTGACCCAAGCACGGACCGCTCAATTTTTGCCGAATAGCCAGAAGTTGTTGTCGTACAAATAGCAAATGTATAGCCCTTATCAAGCTCAGAAGCAAGCACCGCGGCCAAATCGACTCCGCGTTCTGTTCCAACGAGCTGGTCAATATTTGGAATGACGACCACCACATTCCCTGTCATCGCAACCTCACGCATCGCGTACAGAAGCCGTTCTTCCGCTCCGTTCCCTCCTGCTGAACTTACGATAACGGGAATATCGAGCACCACAAGGCGCTTATCTTGAAGCACCACCGGTACACGTTCTTCGACCATCAGCTCGGCAAGCCCCGCAACAATGGCTTCTTTTCCAACACCGCGTTCGCCTACCAAGACAATGCTTTGACGACCACCTTCAATCGATCGTAGAAGATTTTCCATTTCGCGTTCACGCCCAACTAAAAATGGAAGAGCTCCACGAACGGCACTGCGCGTGAGATCATGCGAAACCTTATCAAGAAAAGGAGTTGCCACTGCCGTCATAGCCCGATCCATATTTTTTGTTGGCTTATACATGGCGGCTGTGCGAAAATCTTCGTACCGGGAACGCAAGCGCTCATTCACTCGCACCCAATCAATCACGCACTCAATGTCGGTTTTTGTCACACCTATCGAATCAAATATGTCTTGCAAAAAATTTGACGACACGTAAACAGCTGAAAAGATTTCAATACCAGAAACCGATGCTTGATGTGCCTCGACGCTTGATCGTACCGCATCTGCCAACACCCCTTTCGCATATGAGCCAAATATTGTTTGCCCAGCTTCTTCAGCCCAAAGGCGACGTGTTACGGCATCTTGTATTTGGGTGAATTCAATTCCGAGTCGCATGAATACCGTATGCACATCGGTCGACGTGAGCAGTCCAACGAAGAGGTGAATGTCGTTCACGGCGGCATGTTTTGCTTCTTCGGCCGTTTTCTGGGCCTCTTCAATAGCTGCTTTTGCATCGGCCGTGAGGATAGCTTCGATTGAGCGCGTTTTGCTCATGACACTTCCACCGTTTGGCGATGCAAGCTCCAAATGCTCGTATGTCATGGGGAGACGTAATTGTTTTGAGGCTGCATATCGGCGACGGTATACGAGATAGCATAATGACAACAAAGCAATTCCAATCCAACCATAAAATGGATGTGGCTCGGTGAGTACGGGGAAGGAACGATCTGACGGCAACGCAAAATATGCGCCAACACTCATACTCAAAAAAACAATGATGCCAACAGCATCAATCAATCGGTTGAGCACGTGAGCAATCTTCCGCATTCTCCTCGCACCTGAACCGAATCCTTCTTTGACATACCAAAAGACTCCATCAATCAGCACACCCTTTTCTTCGAATATCTTTCCGAGATCATCCATAAAAATGATACGTAATCATATACAAAGCTGCTATTGGCAGAGTGAGATAAAGCACAAAGAGCCCCCCTAACGTACATGCCCAAATGAGTAAAACGATCGATTTTCCGCAAATAACGATTGTACGAAAAAAGACACTAATAATCCGACTCTGCCAATCACGCTGCCCATACATTGGGACAAATAAATTTTTCATCCATACACCAATGGCTAGTGATCGCGCGTACGCACGAAACCATTTTGCGAGAGTTTTAAACGCTTCGAGCAAGCCACGCGTGTACCACCAAATAGGCGCGTAAACGGCACCAACGATCACCTCCCTTACTACATACGTTATCAGACCTGTTTGCATAGGAAAAGTATACCTTATATTGCTTCGCGAAGTTCTTTCATGAGACGCAAGTAGAATCCAAGGTTTTGCTGTGTTGCAAGCCGAAATCCTAACATTTCATTCGTTTTAAAAAGATGGCGCAAATACGCTTTCGTATATATTTGCGACGAAGGAACAGAGTTGTTATGCGCATCTATGGGTGTAATATCAAACGAAAAGCGCTCCCGTGTAACTTGTATTGTCTCATAGAGAACCTCTTGAATATCGGTGTCAGAACCTCCATTTCGTGCGCGATCAAATGCTTTTTTTACCGCATCAGCAGGATGTTCTTTCCATAAAAAAAGTGATCCGTGACGGGCATTTCTTGTTGGAAGAACACAATCGAACATGTCAACGCCAATAGAAACGTAATACAGTATTTCTTCCGGCATACCACCGCCCATAAAATAACGCGGGTGATCACTTGGTAAATTCTCTGCAACGAATGCTGCCATTTTAAACGCATCTGACCTCTCTTCACCAACGGAAAGTCCGCCAATAGCATATCCATCAAATCCAATGTTTATGAGTCCTTCAAGTGATTGTGCACGTAAATCCTGATGCACGCCGCCTTGCACAATGCCAAACAATTTTTGATTTGAATCATAGCTATCTTTGCAGCGCTCCGCCCATGCAAGGGAACGTTGCATAGCTTCCTGATACCTTGATCGGACTGAATTACCTGGAGCAACATCATCGAATTGCATAATCATATCAGCTCCTATTGCTGACTGCATTGCCATTGATCCCTCCGGAGTTAAACGAATTTTTGAGCCATCAATATGTGACTGAAATGAAACACCGTCTTCGTCAATAGACCGAATATTTCCTAGGCTGAAAACCTGATACCCGCCGCTATCTGTCAGCATTGGCCCGTCCCAATTCATGAGTGTGTGAAGGCCACCGAGCTCGCGCATTCCTTCGCGGCCAGGGCGAAGCATTAAATGATAGGTATTCGAAAGCACAATTTGCGCCCCAAGTGCTTTGACATCTTCAGATGAAAGCGTCTTTACTGCTCCTTTGGTTGCAATTGGCATAAAAAAGGGCGTTTTAATCATCCCATGTGCTGTTTCCAGCATGCCTTTACGCGCTTTACCTTGTACTTTTTCAGTTGTAAACATGGGTGGAGTATAACAAAAAACAGGCCCGAAGGCCCGTTTTTTATGAGTTGAGTTCCGTCCGTGTTTTCATCATTGACGAATTGAACGGCTCAAATGAATCTGAATTAATCACATCACCAATCGTGAATCTCGTCCAAAGGGTAAGCGGGACATCAATCACATAGTCTGCCCAATCTTGCCCATAAATTAATGCAGCATCTTCCTCTGAAGCAAGTTCACGAAGCATAGGCTCATCGTATTCGCCAGAGGTAAGCACATATACGGTATCGATCGATGGGATTGTGATCAGAACCGTATCTGATTTTGGAAGCATTGGCGCGCCAAGCGTAAGTGAGGTGAGCGTCGCATCGGTAACACGGATGACTGTTTGATAGCTGTCCTGCCACGTAAAATACGTTTGGCGGTCCATGAACGGTCGGCGCATCATGTTCACATCGATGTAATAGACGGTATCAAAACTGTCGCCAACAATATAATCTCCTATTTGAACAGCATCAATAAGCTCTAACTCTCCGGTTACTGGTGAGCGTCCGTATCGCTCTGCTGTTGGCTCGATGTACTCTTCTTCAACCATGCCCTCAGATGCATCTTCTTCTACGTACGATGCATCCCACAACAAACCAGAACGAGCCTCACTCATTACGCTTGCTAGGTCTGTCGACTGTGCAATCACATATCCAGCTTCAAAATCAGCTGGAATCATCCACGAATACGAACCCGTATTTTGAATATGTTTTGCAATGTAGGACTGATCCCCCGTATAGACATCTTCAACAATCAAATTCACAAACTGCGTTATTCCCGTACCTTCTGTTGTCCAATCAATTTGTACTTCAGCTCCAGCAGTAACGAGCATACCCTTCTCGAATGCCGGTGACAGGTCGATATCAAAGGTTAGCGGCTCACTTGGACCTGAATAGGACGTGCCGCGGCGCTCTACGTCGTGATACGCAAGTACATAACCATCCGCACCGACAATTGCAAATTTACTCCCGCTAGCATTAAATGCCATCCCGTGCAGATCGCTTGTTTGACTTGAGAGATCAAGCTCTGCAGCGATACCATCATACGTCGCTGATGATACATCGTAAGGCGTTGTTAGTGTGTAACGAACAATAGAGTCATCATCAGAACCAACAACGAATAGCGCTGAACCATTGGCATTAAACTCAATGCCCCATGGAGAACTCTCTTCTGCACTCACATCGAGCTCTTCGCCACCACCTGCATGCACTGCGGTAGATACGTCATACGGCGTCGAAAGTGTATATTCTATGACGGAAAAGCTGGTTCTTCCTAAGAAGAACATTTTGGAACCATCATCATTAAACTCTATATCTGCAGGGGCCGTGTCTTCACCTGAGGCATCATATTCCTCTCCAATACCAGAATATGATGCTGTAGATAAATCAAATGGAGTTGCAAGGCCGTACTCTACAACTGAATCGTCCGCATTACCAATGACATAAACTTTAGACCCATCATCATTAAATTCAAAGCCCAAAACACCAACCTCTTCAGCACTAACGTAGAGCTCTTCATCGACACCAGCATGTGTTGCGGTAGAAATAACGTAAGGAGTAGATAAGCTATACTCAATGATGCTATCGCTGTTTGCACCTAACAAAAACATTTTTGACCCATCATTATTAAACTCTATATCTCCCACAATAGTGTCCTCATCAGAATAGTCGTAAATTTCTGCATCACCACTGTAAACAAAATCAGATACCGCATACGGTGCTGCATTTAAAACTGATGCACCGATCACAAGGAATGTGAACGACAAGAAACTCACCGTTAAACTTGTCTTAACTTTTTTCATAATCATAGATGAAAGCATCTTACCGCGCTTTCAGATATAACAAAACCACTTATTCACAAGCGGTTTTGTATGCATTTCGCACTACTCTGTAGGATTAATATCTTCGCGTTTGAGAAGTCCGTCATCAATCAAATCGACATGCATGCCCTCATCTGAGATGCGGAAATGCTTCCAAAGAGTTGGTGGAAGATCAATCACATAATCAGCCCAATCTTCGCCGTAAAGACGCTGTGCCTGATCTTCGTCAATGAGGGCGCGCAATTCTGGCTTGAACACATTGTCTGAATCAAGCAGCGCATATACATCATTCACAGAATGAATCTTCACAAGTACTGTTCCCGGCTTCGGGAGCATCGGTGTGCTCATTGGAAGCGTTGGAAGCGTTGCATCTGTTACAACCTTCACCACATCGAATGAATTGTTCCAAGTGAAGAATGTCTGCGTATCAATAAGTGGATGACGCTTCATTTCTTCATCAATGTAGTACACCGTGAACGTACTTTGACTTGTAATATAGTCGCCTGGTTCAACAATCGAGATTTCCTGTTCTTCACCGGTAAGCGGTGAAAGACCGAATATACCGCTACCTGGCGCTGTGACTTCTAGATCGTCATCAAGCAGCAATCCTCCAACACCCGGTGTCATTGGATCACCAATATCGCCATCAAGCTCTTCACGCGTAAATGGTCCAAGAGTATCTTCGGCAATAACGGTTGCAAGATCGGTAAGCTCAATCTTCACGCTTAGCACTTCTTCATGCTCAGGCACGGTCCATTGATATGAACCATCATTGAGGTCAGCTGATACGATTTCCTGCCATTCTCCCTCTCCTTCTTGGAACCATAGATTCACATAATCCACGCTCACATTGCTCAAATCTTCCCAAAGCAGTTGAACTATTTCCCCAACCTCGAGAATCGTCTCAACGGCTGGTGCAAGAAAATTGATGTCAAATGATGGAGGCGTACTGATAAATGATGATCCACCGCCCACAGTTGGAGCTGGGCAGTAATCATATGTCCATGTGAGCGAGAAGTTTGACGTCCCAACCAGTGGAAGTGAGCCCGATCCTCTGTCTTCGATGGCATCTGGATTCAATGTCACGCGAATAGAATCACATATCTCAACATCTAATCCCGATACATCAATATCGATATATAGCTGATCTGTATCCGTATCAAGTTCAAAGCCCAATTCTTCACCCGTATTTACATTTTCTACTCGTACTGCGATTTCGCTGTCAATATCTACCGTCTCAGAGAAATAAACCTCAGCATTTAATGTTTCGCGATCATGCCAGTAATCTGATAGAAGCCCTGCTGCAGGCTCTAAATCTGTAATCACGGGATTCGCTCCATCAAGCCGAAAGCCCGCATTAAAGCTAGGAGCAATCCGATTTCCTGCCCCATCGCGAAAGAAACCAATATCATCATCTTCAATCACAAGCTGGAGCGAACGAGTGTTTTCAATCTCGCCATTCAAAGCCACACCAAACGAATCATCGCCAGCAATTTCCATTGGATCTGCCAAGCGACCACAATCAGTATATGCTGTTGAGTACGCTGCTTCACCAATATCAATTGTTCCGTCATCATCTGCTGTGAGTCCAAACCAGCTTGAATCAATACCTGCAACGAATGAACCCTCAACAATTGGCTCATCAGTCTGAACCTCCACATAATCGAGCGCACCATTTCGGTCCATGTCACATGACTGTGAAAATGTAACGCGCGGCGCTACAACATCCCAGTCTTCCGACTTTGTTGTCCTAACATCAGACAATAGCTCAAGTGTATTTCCAGATACATCTGTTACCAAATCAACATTCACAACACCGTTGATATTTACCCCTGGAACGACCGAACCTCCACCAGTTGAATACATAAGAGGATCAATGGCAAATGCAATGGTGATCTGCTTTCCACCTTCTTCAACACGGAATCGATTTCCGCTTACTGCAATAGCAGGATCATTTGACGTGTACTTACGCCCAAATATGATCTCACCTTCCCAATCAATAAGACCAGAAACACCAAATGCACCGTCAAAAGAACCGAATGCAGCAGTTGTTTCGGTAATCACATCATGCGTAGCTGCAACTCCATCAGCATTCGGATAGAATGCCATAATTTCGGAATACTGAACCTCAAGTGCATTACGGAGATGACCCTCGTATTGCACCTGTGTAATATCGATAGAAGTAACGTATGGCTGAATACCATCGTTCACAATAATGTCACTTGCCGGAAAAAATGTTTCATCGGCAAATTGAATAAAACCATCATCTACATCGGTGAATGCAATCGTAATCTGTGGATTATCACCTGCCGTACTTACTGCAGGACCTCCGTTTATAACTGGAATCGAAATAACGGAACTACCAAATGCACAATCAATTGCTCCCTCACCAATTGTGAGCGAATACTCTCCATCTTCAATAATGATAAAGTCAGATGGGATTAAATCGCAGGCGATCACTTCTTGGTCGAAATCAATACGAATCGTATCGACATTTCGGTCTCCATCTGTGTCTAAATACTGAGCTGAAGAAATTCCCGGTACAGCAAAGGCAATCTGAGCCGTCAGGAATAAAAAGAAACTAACAAACGCAAGTCCAAGGACTGCCGTAAGTGAGAGAGTTTTATTACGCATAATATTCATAATGCGCAATACTTACCATGTTTTTATGTATTTGTCAAGGTTTCAAGGTGTAAAACTCGCCTCTGCAATATGATATGGGTCAGGAAGATCATCCCCTCTTAGTAGCTCGCGCGTCACAATCACTTCAGAGTAACCTTCAATTGATTCAAAGTCATATAATCCGTCATCATCTTCGTAAATCATTGCCCATTTTTCATCAGAACGACGTTCTAATACTCCTAGAGAAAAATAGTCTGTTATTCCAGGCTTGACCAGCCAAAGTTCATAAAAATGGACATCTTGATTGATCGCCGGAAGATCGAGTACAGATACAATCACATAGCGATCATTTTCAATGCCGCGACGAATAAACCCCGCCTCAAGCTCGGTATTCTTGAAAAAGACAGGTGATTCATCAAAGTTACTTATTTGCTGAGGATTCATATCTTCGTCCGCTTGTTCAAAAACAGTCTCAGTTGGCTCAGAATCTGTAATTTCTTGCGGCGCTTTTTCAGAACGCGTAAAAAACCAAATGCCTGCAATAAGCAAAAGAACGAGAACGAATATCCCTTTCGATTTTTGCCTGCCAGTGGATTGGCGCGAGGAGGATAAATTGCTTCTACTTTTCGTGTAACGCATTGTTGATAAAAGTTTGTCGTTCGTTGTTTACGATTCTTCGTTCAAGATTCATGATTAATCGTCTATAATAACTCATCAATGTCTCGTAAGAACGAACTTGGGGCCTTTCCGGAAATCGACTCACCCATATCATCAAGAACAATCGTGGGTTCATCGTACCCCTCATAGTTTGACCGTTTTTGCGCCGATCGTTGCACGCCTGCATATGCACCCTGACCATACTCATAAGCGCTTCGAATCTGCACCTCTTCACACGCACCTTTATCAAGCTCAGACAAAAACAGTGATGGCTGCTTCAACTCGGCATATTCACGGCCAACCGTTATTGGATACGTGAGGAACAATTGCTTCCGAGCTCTGGTAACCGCCACATAAAAGAGTCGGCGCTCTTCTTCAAGACCTTCGTGTTCATCCATAGACTTTGATGACGGAAAGTAATCTTCCGCCATATGCATCACAAAAACGGTATCCCATTCAAGTCCTTTTGACTGGTGAATCGTTGACAGGACAATTCGATCCTCTTCATACGCTCGCTTCCCTTGCTCAACTGCTCCGAATTCATCGGTCAGTGTCACCGCCTCAAGGAATGTACCTAAATCTTCATACTGCTCAGCAAAGAGGGCAAATTGCTCAATGTCTTGAATTCGTTCCTGGTAGTTTGGATACGCATTTTCAAGGTAGAGCTGGTACTCATCGGTTCCGGCGAATGCCCGTATGAGATGTGCAGGAAGCATATCGACACCGTTCAATGCGCCATGAATGCGAAGAAATCCTTCAAACCCCGCTTGCACACGCTTGCCCGTCGGCCGATAATCCCCCACCTCATTAAAGGAAGAAAGCGCGCCAAGATCACCGGCAATCTTATTTGCAGAAACAAGTCCGATTCCAGGATGTAGGCTAAGTACACGCACCCATGCCATGGCATCTTTTAAATTTGCCATCACGCGCATATGTGCAATCACATCTTTTACATGTGCTCGTTCAAAAAACTTCATGCCACCACGGTACTCATAGGGTACACCTCGTTTCATGAGTTCGAATTCCAAATTTTGCGAATGAAATGCTGCACGAAATAAGACGGAAATCTCGGTAAGCGACACCCCCTTCGTCGCGAGCTGCTCAATTTGCTCAGCAATGTACTGCGCTTCTTGAAACACATTATTCGCCGGAACAATATTTGGCTTCTCGCCTCTCGCTTGATTTGCTCGTAATTCCTTTTCAAATTGATTTGCATTCTTCTCAATGACCTGATTTGCCACGGAGAGAATTTCTGGCGTTGAGCGATAATTCTGTGTCAGACGGAATGTCTTCGCGCGATCATAGCTATTTGGGAAATCGAGGATATTCCGAATGTCTGCCGCGCGAAAGGAATAGATACTCTGCGCGTCATCTCCCACAACCAAAATATTACGGTGAACATCGGTGAGCCTGCGTACAATATCGGCCTGAACCGTATTCGTATCTTGGAACTCATCGACAAGAATGAATTCAAATTGATTCGATAGCGCCTTTTGTACCTCAGGTTTTGTGAGAAGAAGCTCGCGGAGATTGAGAAGAAGATCGTCAAAGTCCATCGCATTTTGCTTGCGCTTCTCTTCCGTAAAACGCCGCATGACGGTTGCAATCGCCTCTTCATGCACGAGAAATTTTGGATGCTTTGATTCAAGCACCGATTCAAGGCCAGCCTGTTTATTACGAAGGTACGAAAAAAGCGACTGCAAGACATTCGGTGAAGGAAAACGCACTCCCGCTTTGAGCTTCAACTCCTTCACGCAGAGTTTTATGAGCTCGCGACCGTCTTCTTGGTCGAGAATAGAAAAATTCGACTGATATCCAAGCTCCGGCGCATATCGGCGCAATAATCGATTGGCAATCGAATGAAATGTCCCCGCCCAGAGTCCTTTTGGATAAAAACCAAGAAGCTTCTGAGCGCGATCAATCATTTCACGCGCGGCTTTGTTTGTAAATGTGAGGAGCAGAATTCTATCTGGCGAGACCCCATGTTCCAAAAGCCAGGCAACGCGATAGGTTACTGTCCGTGTTTTTCCCGAACCGGCTCCTGCGAGCACAAGCACTGCCCCGTCCCCCTGGTGAACCACCTGTAATTGCTCAGGATTCAGTTCATTTTCGTAATCGATATTCAATTTCGGACTCGCCGCGCCCGATAAAACAAATTCTTTCATGAGGACATATTACCCTAGAGAGCAGAGAGTAGAAAGTAGGGAGTAGCTTTAAATTGCGCTAATCGCTTGAAAATGGCCTTAGATTCTGCTCAACAGTAAAAGAAGGAGGTGCCAATGGGCAAGAAAGAGAGTACCGAGCTCGATGATAAGCTGCTGACGCATATTGCTTTTATGAGGCGCCAAAACCTCAGGGACGTACGTGAGGAGTGGCTCATTACACTCTGTGACGGCTACGCAGCCATTCTGCAGGTAATTCACAACCTGCTGCCGGATGCAGAGAGACATATTCAACTGCACGGTCCCCGTGTAGACGTCACCTGGAGCGTTGGGAGCAGTACTCCGGTAGCTGTGCATCTCTCGCTGCCAGGACTCATCATGTGCGTGAAGGTTGGAGGCTACTACTTTCACTTCCGTGTCCTGGTTCGTCGGCGGAAAGATGACCTTCCGATCGGGGATCTGCTCTACTATACGAGCTACTGCCCACCTGAACCAGGTGATGAAAATGATCTAGTCGCAGGAGCAAGCGCGGACATGAGCATCGACGACGATCCCGTCGATGAGCAGCCATGGAAGCCTCGGCTCGTGAACGAGATCAAACACTGTATCAGCAATGCCACCTGACCCTCGTACTCGCCCTCGCCGTACTCACCGGCCGGGCGAGTTTCATTTTTGGATTAGGATTGATACGTAAATAGGTTTCTCATTGCGCTCGAGAATTTACAAATTCCTGCCTGCCCGGCCCGTCCGGCTCCGCCGTGACTCCGCCGGGAGCGAACGTAGTGAGTCGCAGGATCTATTGTCAAGAAAACGATCTAGACCACACCTGTGTCTACAGGTTTGAGCACTCCTTGCTGATATGAGAGTTCGTCATCCCTGCGAAGGCAGGGATCCATCGCTTGTCGCTTTCGATTCGCTGGATTCCGGCTCGGAGGCCGGAATGACGAATATGGACGAAAGACCCCCTTCAGCTCCCCCTTAAAAAGCGGGAGGATCGAATTCACCGCGCTTGCAAGACCAAACATAAAAACACTCGAGAAGCGATGAAATCGAGGCAGAAGCGAGAAGCAGAATAAGCCGTACGTTCCAGTGCGATGTTGAGCATCGCAGCTTCCAATAACGGGTTCACGATTCTAATATGTTTTCCTAAACAATGAGCGGAAGCTTGTGTATCTCCCCTGCCTTCCCGCGAAGAATACTTTCAATTCGGTACGCTCCATGCGTCGGAGCTTCTATATAACCATTCCATGCCTTTTTTGCGAGCGCGCCTGAGCGAATCCAATCAAAGAGCCATTCGCCTGTATGGCGCGGATCAAGCTGATCAATCCCTCCACCAACTTGCTCGAGCCATTTATGATTAAAATCTTCTTGCGATCCAACCGTGGGTGCCAAAATCATCGGAATACCAAGACCCGTATAAAAGGACAGCTCTGACGGTTTGGTCCAAAGTATATCGATTTCATTCATAAACTCAGTAAACGCATCAAAATACGCCGCACGATCTTCCTCATACAGAACATGTACACCGCTTCCCGGCTTCAACCGTGCAAGGCGAATTTGTTCATCAAAATATCTCCGTACTTCAGGCCGATTTCCGGCGATGAGCGTGAGTTCGATTTTTTTGCGCTTAATATGTGATGCCAAACTCTTCAAGACTTCTGCACCAATTTCACGCTGTGCGCCTGCTCCCCCAACAGCAAAGGCAAGTTTGATGATATTCGTTCTATGCTTTTCTGGCTTCGCGCAAAATGTTTTTCCAAACGCACTTGAAAGCGTTTCATGCATTTGATTCAAGAAGACAGCCTCAGGGTCAAGGTTGCAAAGACGCCGAGCTAAATTCTTCATCAAAACAGGTGATTTCAACCCGCCAATAGACTCAGCTGGCAATGGAAACCCCGTCAGGTAGATATTTTTTTCTGGCACTCCGTACAATTTTAAACGCTCCGCCACTCGTCCAGTTGGCGCAAAGTATTTAATACGGCTTCTCTTCGGATCTTTTGCTACCCAAGAACGCGACATATCAGAATCTGTCACGAGCAAATAAATATCATTCGGATAGCCAAATTCTTCTGCTGCAAATGCAGGGGTAAAAAATGTACATACGAGTGGGACAGGATTCTGAGCAAGCTGTTCGATAAGATGCCGTACCCAGTGACGTTTACGAATAAGCGCGTAAATTTGATTCAGCTGCAGGCTTGGGTTTGATAGGTCACGGCGTGGATAAAAACTCGGAATCCGCTGCAATTCATCCATCACACCAAAAACAGCTTTCCCAACAACGGGCACACGTTTAAAACGAGAAATATACTCATAGACCCCCCGTGAACTCTCCCATAAATTCCGATCACTATCTGGAATTCCTTCATAATCATTAGCAATCCAAACACGATCATCTACTGAGAGATGCGACAACACACGCGCTGGCCGTTCATGACCATAGCCCATATTCACTGCCACAATATGACAAATGCCGTGTTCTTTTCCTCCTTTATTAGGCATATACCACTAGTATACCGCACTAATGTCGACACCAAGCGCGTCAGGCGCTAAATCTTTTGCAAGCATATACTCTGCATTCACGGCATAGCTCCATTCTCCAAGTGCTTCTGCTTCTAACAAATAATCTGTAATGACATTCTTTGCCGATTCAAAATCGTTCTCGCGTAATGCATTGTACGCAAGCTCAACAAATTTGTAATGATACGACGCGCGCGCTGCGGAATCCTCCACCTGCAGCCATGTTCGTGCCGCCATCACGTCTTCATATGATTCTCTCTCAAGTTCCCCATCAAGAAAATTCATAAGATCTTTTTGAATCTCTTCTAATGAACGACGTGATAAATCCTCTCTCGATAAATATGGTGCAACGCGATCGAGCTTCTCTTCGATTTGCTCGGCCGCATGTTCAGGATCAAAGTGATAATCCACTGTTTCATAATACGGCTTCATAGCAAGAACAATGTCGTCTGGCCGTGCATCAATTTCTGCCGACACAAACCCATGCAAAAGCGCTTTGGCATGCGCGAACGGTAAATCGGTATTCACCGAATTATAGAGAACAAGTTGCATTGGAAGCGCGAAAACGGATCGAAATTTATTCAAATGCCCCACAATCACATCTTTCATGAATACAGCTTGATTATGACTTCGTTGCGGATCGCCAATGGCATAGCTTTGACGATGCCGAAGCCATTGCAGCCCTTCCGTTGTCGGAAGCTCGAACGCACGTAAAATTCCGATGGTCTGCGAAAATCCAACTGTAACCAAATAATCATGTTTTACACCAAGGACCTTTTCGATTTCACGAATCCCATGATCAAGCCCCGCAAAGGCGCAAGCATTCGCAAGATAGTATTCATGCTCTTCATATTCACCGGGAATATACGCCGTTGTGCCGCGTGGCACCGAGGTGATTTGCATGGTCCAATCATCAATATTGAGCGTGAGCATATGGATTGCATCACAATGCGGCGCATCCCATCCTGTACGAGCATCGAGCCCAAGAAGCAAAATATTCACTTCTGATTGATCACCAAAATCAACCAAATCATCTCCCACGGTCTCAAGCCGCCCGGCAATAACATCGGTTAAAAGCGCATCAATCGATGCAGCTTCTTGCGCCGTACTTGGCGCGGCAATCGCTTTCAATACATACACCGAAGAAGCCGCTCCTGAGACAAGGAGTAGCAATCCAAAAAATGCGGCGCCCACCGCTATAAATGTCTTTCTCGGGGACTTCATATATTCAAATTAACGCGAAAACGTCTTTGGGGCAAATCGGTATTTATGCACAGGGGTTAAGGCTAGAGTCCCGATTCGCTGAAGCTACGGTGGACCACAACCTCCGACCCGTCTGACGGGTCACGAGCCGCCCGACTGGCTCTTCGGTAGCGGTTTCGTATTGAGAGACTATCTACTATTCACTAATCACTAACCACTGCTGTACACTGTCCCCATGATCATCATAAAAGGCGACGGAAGCAAAGTTGAATTTAATCCGATGAACATTCGGGAGAGTTTAGCGCGCACTGGAGCGGCACAATCGACCATCGATCGTGTTACTGACAAAGTAGAAGATCAAGTGCGCGACGGCATGACCACCAAGCAAATTTACGACATCGTTCACAGCGAACTCAAAAAAGAAAATACCTGTGTTGCGTGCCGGTATAACCTTCGCGGGGCAATTCTGCGCTTTGGTCCTACGGGGTTTTTGTTCGAGCAATATGTTGCGTCCATATTACGCGCACATGGTTACGAAGCTCATGTCCCTGAGGGGGAATTAAGTGGAGCCTGCGTACGTCATGAAATTGATGGAATTGCCGAGAAAAATGGGAAGCGCATTATGATTGAGGCAAAATTTCGCCGAAACTACCACGACAATGTCAATTTAAAAGACACCATGGCGACCTGGTCACGATTTATTGATTTAGTCGATGGTGCTGCCCAAGGAAAAGGTCCGCATTTCGATGAAGTGTGGATTGTGACGAATGCAAAATTTTCTGATCGCGCATATACATTTGGAACTTGTAAAGGCATCAAAATGGTTGGATGGAATGTGCCGAAAGAAAAAAGTTTTGCCAGCCTGGTAGATGAAGAGAAACTCTACCCCATTACCGTTTTAGATGAACTCTCGAACGATGAAATTCAAGATTTATCTACTTCCGGCATAACGCTCTGCAAAGAACTTGTCGAAACCCCCTCAGATGAACTCTCTGAACGTACCGGCCTCCGTCCCGCACGCACGGAAGAGATTATCAACATGTGTCAGGTGGTCGTTGAGGGGTGATGGGTAAACGGTAGTCCGGCAGCTCATCTTCGATAAATGCCGGATCCGTCTGAGCTCAGCGACAGCCGGAAAAGTGAAATGTGCCTCATTTTGTCATCCGCTTTTACTCGTCATTAGCTAAATTTTGTCATCCTGCGCGAACGAAGTGAGTCGAAGGATCCTTACGGCTTACATATTTTGAGATTCTCGATTCAGCTCAAGCCATGGTTGAGTGCGAGAGACAATTGAAGGGTTGGACATGAAAAAAGAAAGAAAAACTTGTAGACAAGATGAATCCAAATCGTTTTGATTTATATAATCAGCTTACGTAAAAAGATCCTTCGACTCAGCCTTTGGCTTCGCTCAGGATGACCTTTCATCTAGCTATTAAAAAACAAAAAATCGACCATAGGGCCGATTCTTGTCTATTTACGCATTCAGCGTTCGAAGGTCGTACACCTTCCCTTCACGCTTCCATTTCGCAAGCGTTCGGAGTCCGCGCGTTGAGATCATAATCGTCTCAACCTTCCCATTTGCCGGGTTCAAAAGCCGCTTTTTTTGCAAATTTGGCTTTTGTCGACGCTTGGTGCGAACCTTCGAATGGCTCACATTATTCGCGGTAAGCGGCGTCTTTCCTGTTACTTTACAGACTCGAGACATAAAGATTTATTCAATATGGGAGGATATTACCTTATTTCCCGTTTTTTGGCAAGAGTGGAGCCCACAGATCACTCAGTATACAATCTTCATTGAAAATTCAATGTAAATCGGCTAAAATCACCCACGCCGCCTTTTCCAATAATTATATTTTTTAACGGTACCCGGGCCGAGATCGCCACGACCAATGACGGCGCTAAGCGCAGCATCACCGCGAGCGGCAATACCCTCGGTTCGAATATGATCTGGTAGAACGCCAGTTCATCGTCCCTGCCCCGCCCGTCCGACGAAAGACGACGCGAGGCTTTGCTTATTGACAAACAAAAAACCCGAGCGTACTCGGATTCTTTGATGGAGCCACGATCGGGATTTGAACCCGAGACCTCATCCTTACCATGGATGCGCTCTACCAACTGAGCTATCGCGGCTTCTACTCGTCTATTCAACCTACTACTTTGTCAGATTCTTCGGCGTAATAGGGTAAAAATACTTCGTAGTACAGTAGCCTCCAAATACTGCGTAAATTTTATACTTGCACAAACGAAAAGTAGCGCGATGGTAACAGGATTTTTTGTTGAGGTCAATAACGTAGTTGACGAGTTTTCGTGGTGGTGGCAATATGCTGCCAGACCATCACGAAGGAGGGTCGTTTGACTGATAGTAGTTGGGATAAGATTCTTGCAGATGCGGAGACCTCTACGGACGGTACTGTAGGCAAGAGCTCGGTGGACGCCAGTGGTTCGGGCTCTCGCCCGAGCGGCCGCGGTGGTAGCCGCGCCGCTGGCAAAGGGGGGGAAAGCGTTTTGCCCCGCGCACAACGTCGTGCTCCAAAGTGCACGCGCCGTGGCGCTGGTCGCGGACCCCGCTAGCGCTCGGTAGAGCGTCAACCGTCCGACAACCAAC
>JAQCKO010000002.1 GCA_027592325.1 bacterium
ACGAGTATTTTGAAAAAATGCAAGAAGAGATGGATAATGGACGGCAAGTTTTTGTGGTTTGCCCCCTTATTGAAGAGTCAGATGCGCTTGGAGTGCAGTCGGTACACGAGGTATATTCAGAATATGTTGAAGGGCCATTCTGTGCCTATAGCATTGGCATACTTCATGGAAAATTGAAGCAGCAGGAGAAAGATGAAGTGATGGAGAAATTCGCTAACGGTGACCTAGACATGGTGATTTCAACAACGGTTGTAGAAGTTGGCGTCGATATTCCAAATGCGACGGTGATGTTTATTGAAGGGGCTGAGCGGTTTGGACTTGCGCAGCTTCACCAGCTTCGAGGTCGTGTTGGACGCGGTGGACATCAAGGCTATTGTTTCTTGCATCCATCGGAAAAAATGTCCGATATTGCACGCGAGCGTTTGAATGCGGTTGTGCGTAGCCAGAATGGATTCGTGCTGGCTGAGAAAGATTTACAGCTTCGTGGCAGTGGAAATATCTTTGGAACCGAGCAATCTGGGTTTGAGAGTTTTAAACTGGGTTCGTATGCCGATCAAGAACTCATCGTCGCGGCCCGGGACCATGCAAAAGAGGTCCTTGATGAAGATGACAGTCTGGTAACTTGGCCAAAGTTGAAAGAGCGCGTTGAATCGTATATTGAAGAAGTGCACTTCGAGTAGCGATTGACAAAAGCCACCAGAATGGAGTAGGGTGGTTTTTGGTTTGGAGGGAACCATGGAGCATTGGGGAAGAAAGATCGACGATGACGTGATTAGTGCCTGGTTCAATGGCATCATGCTCGTCACGATCTTCATGAGCGCGGCCAGCCTCAGTTGGCTCATGTGGGACAGCATTTTCGGAGGAGGTGTGATGTGCTGAAGTGTCTGATGGAGCATGTGCTCTCGCTACCTGTTGGCATTCCTATCTTGGGTGCCGTCGTCATCGTGGAGCTGCTGGAAGGCTGGATGGGCTTCGTCGTTGGCGGTCCGATCATCATTGCCGGGTGCGTCGGTGCGATGTTCATCGCATTCAATCTGCCGCCTGTGCAGCGGGAGGTGTAGCGGTGGGAGAAGTCGCAAGACACGTTTCGATTCTGATCGCCGCTGCGATCGCGGTCATCACGGTGATTCTCACGTGGGCCTCGTTCTGTGTGATCATCATCCTACTCGCAACATGGACCCAGAAGTTCGTGTTCGGCGGGCCGATCTTCTTGGTGGTTTTGTTCATCGCCGGGGCGATGGGCATTGCCTACGGTCAGCTGAGCAAGGAGATGGAAGTGGAGGTCTGGGTACCTCATCAGTCTCACGTGGACGGTCCTTCGGGGCCGTCTTTCGCATTGGGGTGTACGAATTACTAATCTTACAAAACTACAAATTACGAATTGTACGAATGTAAATACGTTGGATCATTCGCTTTGCTCATTTGTTGAAGGCGTTGGAATCGTTGGCTTTCGGCATCCCTTCTGCGCTGAAATGACGAGAAATTCAGCCCCGCTGACCGAGCCGTCAGGCGACCCGGCTCCGCCGTGACTCCGCCAGGAACGAATATGAGGGATCTATTCGTCATCCCTGCGAAGGCAGGGATCCAGCGTTTGTCGACGAGTATTGAATAGATTGCTTCGTCACAAAGTTCCTCGCAATGACGAATCTCGAGCTACTACCTACTTGTCCGGCTGTCGTTACACTCAGCCGGATCCGGCACTTATCAAAGATAAGCTGCTGGACTACCAACCACCGACTACCGAAGCTCTTGAATCGTCTTTACGCTCCCAGGATCAAATACCTGGGTGAGCCCGAGCCGCTCGGCTTCCTTTTTTCGCTTTGTGGTCATTGAGACTGAACGTACTTCGCCTCCAAGTCCAACTTCGCCAAAGTACACCGCATTTTTGGGGAGCGTCTTTTCGTTAAGCGAAGATAAAATCGCTGCACAAACCGCAAGATCAGCCGCATGCTCCTTTAGCTTAATTCCGCCAACCACGTTTATGTATACGTCTTTATCGCCAAGCTGCGCTTTAAGCCGCTTCGAAAGAATGGCAAGAAGCATGCCGAGCCTCCCGTTGTCGAATCCAGACGTTCGCCGCACGGGTTGCGCGTACGGACTCTTATCAACAAGCGCTTGAATCTCAACAAGAACAGGACGTGTTCCTTCCAAAATACAGGTTACAGCTGATCCCGGGATGTCTTGCCGTTCTTCTAAAAATCGTGAGGAAGGATTTTGGACATCTTTGAGTCCCGCTTCTGTCATTTCAAACATCCCAACCTCTTCTGTGCTTCCAAAACGATGCTTGAGCGCGCGCAAAACACGGTAAGAGCTTTGACTGTCACCTTCAAGGTGGAGAAGGGTGTCGACTAAATGCTCGAGCGTTTTTGGTCCGGCAATAGATCCGTCTTTTGTAATTTGTCCTATAATAATCACGGGAATACCGCTTCCTTTTGCAAAACTGACGAGCTTTGATGTCACGGCTTTCACCATGGTGATTGAGCCGGGAAGATTATCGGCTTCCGCACTCGATGCCGTTTGAATTGAATCGATAATCAAAAGCGATGGCTTAGCTTGTTCTGATGCCGCAATAATATCTTCAACAATGGTTGAATTCGAAAAGAGTAAATGCTTTGGATCAAGCTTCAGCCTCTCGAATCGCATGAGGACTTGTCCTTCTGATTCTTCTCCCGATGTGTAGAGACTTGGCGCGTCTTTCGATCCGAATCGCGCAGCAAGATCGGCAATGAGTGTAGATTTTCCAATGCCGGGCTCGCCAGAAATAAGGGTAACGGACCCTGGGACAATCCCTCCGCCAAGCACACGATCGAGCTCGGCAATTCCTGTCGCTTCGGCCTTTGCCTGATTCTTTTTTGCTCCGCTCAATGCTAAAACCACCGCTGGCTTACCACCGCTTTTTTTCGATCCTCCTTCTTCCTCAATCGTTCCCCATTTGCTGCACTGCGTACAGCGTCCTTGCCATTTGGGGTATTGAGCGTCGCAATGGGTGCAATGGAACATAGTTATTTATGGCAAGTGAGCAAGTCGCTATTTCCATAATACGTCACATGGACATGTGGGCCTGAGGTATTTCCACTCTGCTCATATGGCTGACACTGGCAAGATTCATTTGTAAACGGATTTGTACATGGTGTTCCACCCTTATTGCACTTTCCACCTTGTGACCAATTGTAGTCTGTGGGTGGCGCCATCCCATTACAACATGCACCTCCAATGTGCCCGATGACGGCACCTTGTTCTACACGCGTACCTACAGGGGTAAGCTCTCCGCGTTCATTAAGAAAGTTCTTAACATGACAGATAGTAATTTGTTCGCTACCACTATTTAACACAATTTGATTACCACAACGATCCTTTACGCCCCCTGTTCCTGTACTATAAGATATATTCCCTGCAAACGGAGCATAAATTGGATCACCGAATGTCGCTGAATAATCAAGCGCTTTAATATGTTGCCAATCATAGTCATCTTCGCGGAAGTGATAGTTGCAGCTCCAGTCACCAGATCCATTTGACGTAATAGGGGATGCAAAGCCATCTGGTAAGTCACATTCACCATCTTTTTTTGCATTGCGTTCAGCTTGTGAGCAACGTTCATTATCGGCGCCGCCGGTCGCACCTTCTTCCCCTGCTGTTGATTGAAATAGCAGTGGGTCTATTTCAACAAGAGATAGTGGTTTGAAGTTCACGGTGCTCGGGTCGATAATAGTAAGCACAGCTGCGGCTGCAAGAAGAAGTGTTAGCCCAAGGAAAGCTGTAGAAATTCGTTGTTTCGCTTGTCCAATAGCTGGCCCGCCGCGAGAGGTCATCCATTGGAAGCCGCCGACCATGAGAAGCACAATTGCTATAAGTGCCCCAACGCGAATAAGAAAAGTATAAACAGCACCAATATATTCAGCAATAAAGTTGACGGTTAAGGTTCCTTGATCAGATCGTGGTTGAGTGAAACCGGCGAACCCTGGAATTTGGATCGATAAATTTGGAACGACAGGGTCTGGATCAAATAGACTAGCTTCACCACCGATCGTACCGTTCGCAATAGGAACAACCGCACCTTCCTCATCATTACAGACAACTTGGTATCGATTGAGCATGAAATCATTATCTGCTTCGGTTAGGCAGATTTGCTCACATTGATTTGCTGATGTGGCCATGAAATCCTTGCTCGAAGTTGGGTCATCTGAAGAGAAGCAATAACATTCTGCTTCTCCTCCTGGGCATTGATCAGCAACATCCGCGAAAACGGCTCCAGGGAGGGTGAGAAGGGCGAGGGTAAAAATGAAGAGTAAATGTTTCATGGGAGGTATGATTCAAAGATTGTCAGCCACTCTGATTCAGTTTTCGTACCAATATATCGATCATCACCAATAAGTACGGCTGGGGCTGCGGTAAGGGAGAGGCTCTCGGCGAGTTCTTGATCGGCTTCAATCTCTTTCACTGTCGATTCTGCCTTCATACAGCGTTCCAGGCGACCGGTATTCAGCTCGAGATCGTTCGCAATCCCGAGAAGAACCTCGGAAGAATAGGGGGCTGGGCGCGTGAGAAGTTCATTTATATATGAAAAATAGGCGCCTTGTTGGCGTGCGCATTCTGCTGCGTAAAGAGCAGGGAGGCTATCGTCATGAAGTGATGTGCTGCGAAAATCTTTTGCCACAAATTGTACTTCTCGGGCGTGTAACTGGGTGAACGTATCGGCAGCCCTGAATGCACGTACGCAGCTCTCGCAAACGGGATTACCAAAAACGAGTATGGTGACGTTTGGATTTTCTGCTCCAAGCACGGCATCGGTACTGCGCAAAAAAGGGTCTTCGACCTGTTGCTTTCCACCTGCAAGGAGCCAAATAACAGTAAGGAGCGTCAGGGCACTGAGCGCGAGAATCAATAGTGATCGTTTCATACTATCGAAGGCGCATTAAATTGAGTCGACCTGCTTGATCGGTAAAGTAGAGGTCACGTCCATCTGCAGAAACCGATAGATTGAATAAGCGAAGGTCAAGAACGGGCGATCCGATCATGCGAGTTGCTCCCGTTTTTACATTTATCTCATAGACATCATCAGGTGAAAAAACATCTTCAGGGTCAAATCCCGAGTATGCCTGACCGTTCCGAGGGACCGCACAGTAAACAACAGATTCGGAAGCAAATGTACATTTTTCCACCCAGGTCTCTAAATTGATGCGTCGGCGTTCTGAGCCAACGTCCCCACTTCCTCGGGTATACCAAAGTGAAGCGCGATAATCATTATTTGTTTCTGCAACCGAGTAAAGAATGTAGTTACCGCTTGGCGCCCAACGCGCAGAAAAACTCCCACCTTCAACAACGAGCGCTCCTTCTTCATTCCCATTTTCGTCAATGAGGAAGATTTGCTCACGGCCGAATCCTGTTTGTGCGCTGCCGGTTTGTGAAAATCCTACAATTGTATTATTTGGTGACCAATTAATGGTGACTTTATCACTATTTGTTCCGAGCGGTGCGATCGTTCTTGTTCGTGATCCATCGGTTGACGTCGCGACGAGTGTGCGATTATTGGGATCAAGTCCGATTGCTTTACTTGCCAATTCATCGCCTTCGCCAGAGAACCCAAAATCTTCCCAATGATCAGGAAGTGATGTTTGCTCATTCGTATTCAAATTGTAGAGAACATTACTCCCGTCAGGGAATTCAATGGCGGCAGAATCCCCGCCATTATTGAGGGAAATCGATTCTGCACCTTGAAATGCTCTGCTCGCAATTAGAGTGACATTTCCATTTCGGTCGATTTCATAGAAGCGCCCATCGGCAGGATCGTAATAGCGCACAGAACCACTCACGACAGTTGTAGGTGCAATAATATCGCTTGATGTCAGTTGCACGGTGAGCACGTCACCACCATCGGCGACTTGTGAGGCATCAGGCGCTTGTTCAATTTCTTCATCAGTGTCAATACCTGTTACAGGTGTTCCTGAATTCGAAGAGGGGAGGTTGGGAGAGGTGTTTGTCGCCCCTTCTGCTGGTAGATCCGGTGACGGGTTAAGTTGAGGACCGCTTCTGAAAAAAAGGAAATACAGCCCGAGTCCCATGAGGAATGCAACGAAGAGAAAGACCGTGATTTGAAGTAATTGTTTGATACGAGGTGACATATTATAGACTGAACGAACCAAATAAACCGCCAAGAACAGAAAAAGTACCTGCAACAATCATGGCATAAATAATCATTGTTGCAATCACAATGTGTATCATCGCAATTAAAAAGAAGTATCCGAATCCCGCATGCAGTCCAGAAAGCCAGTCGAGGGGATCTTTTGCATCAAGAGCTCGAGGCTCGAAATTGGCGAGTACACCTTTGAAAAATTGCCCACTATCGAGGCTTTTTCCGGTGTCAGGATTTAATATAAGTTTAAAAACACGATACATTTGTGCGACAAGTCCGGCGCCAGATACTGTCCATGCGGCGATTCCTTCCGTTTCAGCCGTTGTTGATAGTCCGCCCGCATTCCATAAAAATCGTGAGGCGATTTTTTTTGCTTTGATTGCGGCCATTTCTTTTGCCTTTGAAATCGCAGCTTCTTGCGCGCTCTGTGCGAGTTGCTTTGACGCGCGAAGAATCGATGCTCTGCCTGGCTGTTCGACTGGCGTGTTTGCGACGCGCTCACGCATCGCTTGCGGCTCAGTCTGATATGGATTAGAGAGTGCCTCTTCTGAACGTACTCGCGAAAAATCTGACAAAGGACTGCTGGTTGCTGTGCGAATACGTTCGCGATTACGTGCTTGCTTGATTGCAAAAGTTTCGACTTGCTGCTTTACATTTGTCTGCAACGTTCGTGATTTATTCAGGGCTTCCTCGCGCTTAATCGCATTCCCAAGATTGTAGGAAGGATTGATAAACGTTTCAGGATTGTCTGATCTATTCGAAGACACAGCGCTTTGTCGCGCATCACGTTTTGCCTGATTGAATTGTGCTTTTTGCGCAGCAATTTGCGCGCCTTGCGCAGCGGGTGCCATGCGCAGAGTATAGCATGTTAGCGTGCTTTTCGCTCGCTCAGTTGCAGCTGATTATTCGCCTCGCGAATAGTGATTCCACGAAGTTTTTCTTCATTCAGGACGCGCTCAGTAACGCGAGAGAGCAATTCTTCTTCAATCATACGTCGCATATCGCGCGCTCCGTAGCGTTCACTGGCCTTTGCGACAAGATAGTGAATAGCCGATCGATCAACGGAAAGCTCAACATTGTGACGCGATTTCAAACGATATTGTAATTCTTCGATATGACGTGTTGCAATGCGCTTGAGATCGTTTTTCTTCAAGCTATTGAAAATTGCAACACCGTCTATGCGCGCGAGCAATTCTTTTGAAAACCACGTTTCAAGGTCACGCTGTCGAATGTCGGCTTTTTTACCTCCAAATCCAAGCTGATGTTCCGTGACTAAATCACCAGCTGCATTTGTTGTCATGATGATAATCGTGTTTTTAAACGAAATTGTTTTCCCGGTTGCATCTGAAAGGTTGCCGCCATCAAGGATTTGAAGCAAAAGATGCTGAACATCTTTATGTGCTTTTTCAATTTCATCGAAGAGAACAATGCTAAATGGATGCGCTTTCACGTGGTCGGTGAGGCGCGCTTTATCACGGTAGCCAATATAGCCAGCTGGCGATCCTATCAGTTTACTAATGGTATGCCCTTCTCGGAATTCGCTCATGTCGATACGCAAAAACCGTTCAGTATCATTGCTGAGATGGGCGTGAATGAGTTTCGCAAGATAAGTTTTTCCAACCCCGGTTGGTCCAGCGAACAAGAGCGATGCAAGAGGTTTATCATGATTGTCGAGCTTTAAAAATGCGCGTCGTAATGCCTTTAAAACGGCACTTGAGGCAGCTGTCTGCCCAAATAATTCACGCTTTAGTGCTGTTTCGAGTTGCTGTAATTTTGTCCGAATTTCTACGCGCGTATGAAGTGCAGGGTGCTCGCTCATATCGCGTACAATTGTCTCAATCGTTTCTCGTGTGACAATGGCGTGCGGAAGCGCTTTCTCGGCTTTTTTGAAAGCAGTACGTTTTTTGACAAGCTCTTTCTTTAGAAGCAGTGCGGCCTCTAAATCATCTTTTTGAATCGCATGTTGTTTCTGCTCGTTCAATGTATCAATTTGTCGCTCCAACACCTGCAGTCCTTGCTTTGCTTCTTGATACTCGCCGCCGATTAAGCTGCCGGCTTCATCGATAATGTCGATGGCTTTATCGGGGAGCTGACTATGCACAAGGTACTCATTTGCAAGTTTCGCGGCGTGAAATGCACTACCGGTGTCGAATGTCACACCATGATGTTTGGCGTAATGGTCAAGAAGGCCATCAAGAATTGTTTCGGTGTCTTTGACGCTTGGTTCACGCACGATGATACGTTGAAAACGCCGCTCAAAGGCACTGTCGGCTTCAATGTACCGCTTGTATTCATGCAATGTCGTCGCTCCAATCACGCGAAGTTCTCCACGAGCAAGCGCCGGTTTTAGCATATTGGCTGCGTCGAGTGACCCAGACGTTGCCCCGGTACCCATGATGGTATGAATTTCATCAATAAAGAGGATGATATCTGGGTGCTCACGTACTTCTTCAATGAGGGCGCGCATACGCTGCTCAAATTCTCCTCGATACATGGTTCCAGAAAGAAGTCCCGCAAGATCGAGTCGTATAATTCGGCGTCGTGCAAGATTTGCCGGGACTTTTCCAAGGAGAATGTTCTTTGCGAGCCCCTCTACGATAGCGGTTTTTCCAACGCCTGGTTCGCCAACCAGCATGGGATTGTTTTTTTGCTTGCGTGACAAAATACGTGCAAGTCGTTCAATTTCTTCGCTTCGACCAATGACAGGCGTAAGCGTATCTGCACGTTTTTTCTCTGTAAGATCTTCACCAAAATAATCAAGAACAGGTGTAGTGGATTGTGGAGCGCGTTTTGTTTCCGTGATATCGTTTTGCAATTTTTCAATAGAACTCAGCAAATCTTCGCTTTGTTCTGCTAGTTGGCGAATTTCAGAAAAGGCTGATGTTGTCTCGAAGACGGCTTCTAGCTCATCATGTAAATCTTGAATAGAAGCTTTGCTTGCAGAAAACAGCATCATCAAATCTTCCGATGCACGGTGCAAAATGCCGTATAAAAGGTGCTCGGTTCCAATGAGTTCATGTTCATATTTACGCGCCATTTCAACGGCATGTTCGAGCATATCTTTCGCAGCTTCAGACAGGTGAGGAATTTGCGACGCCGATGCCGGCTGTTTGACGGTCTTTACGCCGTTTTGCTTTTCGATGAGTTCTGCTGTGACGCCATACTTTTTCAGCAGTTCGGCAGCAATACAGCTCTCCTGCGTGGTGAGCGCGTAGAGTAGGTGAATTGGTGTAATGAGTTCGTTTTTATTCCGATCAATAACAACGCAAAACGCCCGCGTGAGCGCGTGTTTCAATTGAGGAGTGAACTTTGTACTAATATCTTGCATAAGTGGTGTTCTGTTGATCTCAGGATCGGCCAACTTACCTTATCTAACGGTTCAGATGATGTTATTCGTCATCCCTGCGAATGCAGGGATCCAGCGATTCGTATGTGACTGACTCCGAATTCCTAACTCCCCATCTTCTGAAGCCTTGCAACACGATCTTCAATTGGCGGATGCGTCATAAAGAGCTTATGCAAAATGGGAGTTTTGTTCTTACCACCAAATGGATCAGAAATAAAGAGGTGAGCCGTTGCATCATTTGCTTTTTGCATCGGCACAGCGTGATCGCGAATTTTTTGCAGCGCGGAAGCAAGTCCGGCTGGATAGCGAGTGAGGAGGGCCGAAGTTGCGTCGGCAAGGTATTCACGTTCGCGCGAGATGGCGAGTTTGATCACTTGCGCGACAAGTGGAGCAAGAAGTGCAACAAGTAGGTGGACAACAAGAAGAACGATCATGAGTCCGCGTGCGTCTTTTGAGCGATTATTGATGTGTAAAAATCGCATGCGTAACATCATTTGCGATACCAGCAGCACAAGCCCCACGAGCACCACGACCAGGGTCATAATGCGAATATCGAGATTTTTTACGTGCCCAAGCTCATGCGCAACCACGCCTTCAAGTTCTTGTTTATTCAGCACTTGAAGAAGTCCCGTCGTAAAAGCGACAGAGGCATGGTGAGGATCTCGGCCTGTCGCGAAGGCATTCGGACTTGGGTCGTTGATGATGTAAATCTTTGGTGTCGGAAGCCCGGCAGTAATCGACAGATTTTCAACAATCCGGTACAGCTCAGGATGGTCCCGCTTTTCAATCGGCTTTGCCCCTGTCACGCCAAGAACAACGCGATCGCTTACGTAAAAGCTAATGACGCTATACATGACGGCAAATACCGTCCCACCAATGAGGGCATCTTCAATAGGAGCACCGAATTGAAATGCAAGCAGAGTGACAATTCCAACTGCAAAAACACTGAATCCAAGCAGGAGGATCCAGGTTTTGCGTTTATTCGAGGTAATTTGGTTGTACATGGTGTGTTGTAGCTAGTAGCAATTAGCTGTTAGCTATTAGCTCGCCCTTAAAACTTCACCTCAGGGGTTTGATTCACCTCATCTGGAGCATCGAAGAAGTCATAGTTCTTGAAGCCAAGAGAGCTTCCAATCATATTAGTCGGGAAGACTTGCAACTTCGTATTAAAGTCGCGCACATTTCCGTTGTAGAAGCGACGTGATGCTTGGATTTTGTCTTCTGCATCAACGAGTTCTTGCTGTAGGTGACGGAAATTATCAGCGGCCTTCAAATCTGGGTAGCTTTCTGAAACGGCAAAGAGACTTTTAAGCGCTCCAGTGAGCATATTCTCCGCTTCAGCATGCTCTGCTGGTGATTGTGCTCCCATCGCCGCTGTACGTGCTTCGGTTACTTTTGTAAATACGCTTTCCTCATGCTTCGCATATCCTTTTACGGCATTCACCAAGTTTGGAATAAGATCGTACCGACGTTTTAGTTGCACTTCAATATCTGACCACGCTTCGTCTACGCGGTTTCGAAGGCGAATGAGGCCGTTATAAACGCTAATAAGCCATGCGGCAATAAGCGCGAGAGAAATGATGATAATCAAAAGGGCTGTAGGCATAAGTAAGTTTAGTTGCCAGCGAGCAAATTCTCGTCTAAGCTTTGAATGAATCCTAACAATTTTTCCCATTTTGTCAACGGTATGGAATTCAATACAAACATCTTCAAAGCCTACGATATTCGCGGAATTTTGAAAGAGAGCGAAATAACTAATCAGCTAGCGTATCATCTAGGAAAGGCTGTCGCGACCTTTCTCAAAAACGAGACCGGAAAGGAGCAAATAGTGGTGACGGTAGGGCGCGATATGCGCGAAACATCTCCCGTTCTGCAAGTAGAGCTCATGCGCGGGCTGACCGAACTAGGTGCTCATGTGCGGGACATTGGTCTTGTGTCAACCCCAACCTTTTATTATGGCGTAGGAGAAACCAACGCCGATGGAGGCGTTATGGTGTCTGCGTCGCATAATCCTGCCGAGTACAACGGATTTAAACTGACGCGCGCTTCTGCTGTGCCAATTTCTGGCGACACAGGAATTCGTGAACTTGCTGATTTGATTGTGCGTGAAGACTATGATGCGCCGGCTGCTGAACCGGGGACGATTGAAACCATCGAAGGCATTTCTGCGCGGGCGGCGAAGATGCAGCTCGAGTATGTGGGGGCATTCGACGTGCCCAAGCTGAAAATCGCAGCAGATAGTTCAAATGGGATGGGGGCAGAGTATCTTGATGAAGTATTTCGGCAGCTTGGGCTTGAAGATGTTTATAGGCTTTTTTGGGAGTTTGACGGAACCTTCCCGAATCATCATGCCGATCCGCTGAAGGCCGAAAATCGTGTCGATATTGAAGCACACGTAAAAGAAATCGGCGCCGACCTTGGGATAGTGACGGATGGTGATGGTGATCGTATTTTCTTTGTCGATAATACAGGGAAGACGATCGACCCAGCGATTGTGCGAGGGATTTTGGCGGAAGAGGTTTTGAAAGATCATCCTGGTGCAAAAATTGGCCGCGATATTCGCCCAGGCCGCGTGACCGATGACATGATTAAAGAAGCTGGGGGAACTCCGGTGATGACGCGTGTTGGTCACTCGCTCATTAAAGAGCAAATGCGAAAAGAAGATCTCGCTTTTGCCGGGGAGTCGAGTGGGCACTTTTACTATCGATTCCAAGATGGAATATATGATGGTCCTGTTGCCGCCATTGCACAGATGTTAAAAAAAATTAGCGAGGCAGGAAAGCCAGTGGCGGAAATCATTGCGCCGTATTATCGCTACGCACATTCAGGTGAGATCAATTTTGAAGTCGAAGATAAGCAAGCAGCGATGGATAAAGTAAGGGAGAAATTTGCCGATGGGGAACTCAGCGAATTAGACGGAATCACCATTACCTTCGAGGATTTTTGGTTTAATGTCCGTCCATCAAATACGGAACCCGTTCTGCGTCTTAATCTTGAAGCGGTTGATGAAGCGACCATGCAGACTCGGCGCGACGAGGTTGCTGTGGTGATTCAGAGTTAGTCATCGATCCTCGCCCTCTTTAAGAGGGAGTTAGAGGGGATCTTTTGCATACTCGTCATTCCGGCTCGACCAGGAATCTATCGAAACGCAATTTGGAATACACTGGACCCCCTGCCTGCGCAGGGGTGACGAATACGGTCTGTAATGATAAGTACACAAGAAACACGTTCTAGTTCAGGGTTGCAAATCGAGCAGCCGAGCTATATCCTACACTCTAAACTCCTATTCATGATTGGCATCTTCGACTCAGGCATTGGTGGGCTTTCAATCCTCCGTTCGATTCATAAACGGCATCCGCAGTATCGGACGGTCTATTTTGGCGATTCAAAGAATGCGCCGTATGGATCGAAAAGCCAGGATGAGATTATCGATCTGACATGGGAAGGGGTGAAGTTTCTCTTCGATCAGGGAGCCGTGCTTGTCATCCTCGCCTGTAATACGGCGACGGCGGCAGCGCTTCGGGTGATTCAACAAGAAAGACTGAAAGACTATCCTGGTCGGAATGTGCTTGGAATCATTCTTCCAACGGCAGAAGAACTTGTTGAACTTGAATTCGATCGCATTGCGATTCTTGCAACGCCATCAACGATGGCATCGGGGAGTTATCTTACCGAATTTAATAAATTGAAGCCTGGAATGCACATTACGCAGCATGCGCCGGAAGATTGGGTGAATTTTGTAGAAGCGAATGAAACGCAGCAAGAAGCAGCGCGGGCATCGGTAAAAAAGCATATTGATGCTGTGCTCAAAGGCCTTCCAGATGCACAAGCAATTTTGCTCGCTTGCACGCATTTTCCGGCGCTTCTGCATAGCTACCCTGAACGCATCCCAATCCCAATTTTTGCGCAGGGCGGTATTGTCGCAGCGAGGCTGCACACGTATTTGAAGCGGCATCCGGAAATCGAAACGAACATCGAACGTGACGGCGATCATCTTTACTTCACCTCAGGTGATGTAGCGCATGTCTCAAAAGCAGCGGAAGTGTTCATGGGGTACACCCCGAGATTTGAAGTAAACGTATGAAAGACAGCCGCATTCTATTAATTACAGGCCCTCCCGCATCAGGAAAATCTGCATTGATTCAGTTCGCAAAGAAAAAAGGATATCAAGCATATGATTTTGAGCTGATGACGGAATCAGAGAAAGAAAAAATTGCACTGGTTCATAAGGTGAGCGAAGATGACTCCTTGCAGGGTCCTGTCTTAGTTGCTCTTGGTGAGATAAATCCGCTTGTGTTTAACAAAGCGTTCCCTGTCATCTTTTTGCTTCCTTCTCCTGAAATTTATTTGATGAGGCTTGAACAACGTGATGCGGCACATCCAGAAAAAGCAGGTCAGAATGCAGAGCATTGGTATGGTGAATTTGTGAAGTGGAAGCATGTGGCAGATTTTGTGATAGAAAATGACACGACCATGCCAGATTTACTCGATACAATTTTGGCGAAATATGCTACCCTAGCTACATTATGATAACAATACTACTCTTTTTATTTGTCCTTTCCGTACTCGTGATCGCGCATGAATGGGGGCATTATTTTGCGGCGAAGAAAATGGGCATGAAGGTGGAAGAATTCGGCATCGGATTCCCGCCACGTGTCTTTGGATGGAAAAATAAAGACGGGATGCTTTGGTCACTTAATGTGATTCCACTTGGCGGTTTTGTAAAAATTGCGGGGGAGAATGGCGAGAAACGTGATAGCGAAGGAAGCTTTGCCTCAAAATCAATTCCGGCGCGACTATTGGTGCTTGCAGCCGGGGTCATGATGAACTTAGTTCTTGCAGCCGTCATATTCACGATTTCGCTCATGATTGGGATTCCTTCGGTGATTGAAGGAGATCAACCAGCCTTTGCTGATATTCGTTCATCTGAAGTGCGTGTCCTTGAAGTGCTTGATGGCAGTGCGGCCGATGAAGCGGGATTTGAAGTCGGAGATGTAATCGCGGCTGTTGACGGTGAGGCGCCGGAAGGCGGAGAAGCTCTCCGCGCGCGGATGGACGAATCGCCGCAGCTGACATTCTCGGTTCAGCGTGGCAATGAATCACTCGACATTCCGGTGTCAGCGAATTATGTTGAAGAATTTGATGACGAGATTTATGGCGTCTTGATTTTGGAAACCGGCCTTGTGCGCTATCCATTTTATCTTGCGCCATTTAAGGCCATCGAACTAACGGCCCTTTATACGGGGCAAATCGTCATTGCCTTTGCCGAGCTGATTGCAAGCCCATTTACATCGGCAGACGTTCAGGCAGACTTTGCTGGTCCGGTTGGTATTGCCGAGATGACGGGCGATATTGCCGCCCAAGGATTCACGTATTTGTTGCAATTTATGGCTCTGTTATCCCTTAATCTGGCTGTTTTGAATATCCTTCCGTTTCCAGCGCTTGATGGCGGAAGGATTCTCTTCGTCCTGATTGAGGCTGTGCGACAAAAGCCAAATTCTGCCAAAGTAGAGGCCATCGTCCATAATATTGGCTTTTTGGTCTTGATTTCCCTCGTTATTATTGTTACGTATAGTGATATAGCTTCGCTTGTTACGGGCAGTTAACAGCTAAGAATTATGAAAAACGAACTCAAAAATCTACGCGCCGAAATCCTCGAAGCCATTGAAGGTGTGAGTGATCTTTCTGGTCTTGAAGATTTGCGTGTGAAATATCTTGGCCGAAAGGGAACGCTTCCAAATCTTTTAAAAGGTCTCAAAGGACTTGCTGACGACGCCCGAAAAGAAGCGGGAGCATTTGCCAATGAGGTGAAATTATCGGTTGATGAAGCCTTTTCGGCGTTGCAGATCGACCTTGAGGCTAAATCGCGTGCAGAAGCATTTGCTGAGGCACATATTGATATTACGCGTCCAGGGATAACGCCAGACATTGGTCATCTTCATCTTACAACACAGGCGATTGAGGAAATTAAAACCATTTTCTCACGTCTTGGATTTGTGCAGGTGCGTCACCCGGAAATCGATTGGGATCATTATGCCTTCGGTGCCCTTAATTTTCCGGAAGATCATCCGGCGCGTGATGACTGGGAGACATTTTTTATCGATGACGCTGGAAAGGCAGCAGAAGGGGAGAACGGTAAAATAGTTCTCACACCGCATACAAGTAATGGACAAGTGCGTGAAATGGAGCGCAGTGAGCTTCCAATTCGCATGATGAATATCAACAAGACGTATCGCCGTCAGGTGTCGGCGCGCCATCTTCCTATGTTTCATCAATTTGAGGGACTTTTGATTGATAAAGATGTTTCCATTGCTGACCTTCTTGGGACGTTCGACTTTTTCGTAAAACAGTTTTTTGGACCCGAACGAAAAACCCGTCTTCGTCCGCATCACTTCCGTTTTACCGAGCCAAGTTTTGAGCTTGATGTCAGCTGCGATGTTTGCGCGGGGACCGGAATGCGCGAGAATGGATTGAAGTGTAAGCTGTGTAAAGTCGGTTGGCTTGAGCTTGGCGGCGCTGGAATGGTGCACCCGAATGTGCTTCGCGCTGGTGGAATTGATCCTGATGTCTATTCCGGATTTGCCTTTGGATGGGGCGTTGAGCGGACCATGATGATGAAGGGCGGAATCAATATTCCAGACATTCGTGTGATGTATCAAAACGACATGCGATTTTTGGAGCAGTTTTAATCTAGCAAGTGGCTGGTAGTAAGTAGCTTATGAATATCTTGGCAAGTTTAAATCAAATCAAAACTTATTTGAAAGGTGATATTTCGCCTGAAGATTTTTGGCGCGAAATGGATGAAAAATCAATGTCAGTTGAGCACATAGACACGCTTCGTGAACGGTTTGCGCACATGGTTATTGGAGAGGTGAAAGAGCTGAAAGCGCATCCAAATGCGGATAAATTACGCATTGCCATGACGGATATTGGAAACGACGTTGTGCAAATTGTTTGCGGCGGAGCGAATCTTGCAGAAGGCCAGTACGTTTTAGTGGCGCTTCCTGGAGCGAAGGTGCGTTGGCATGGCGAAGGTGAACATATTGAATTGAAAGAAACAGCCATTCGTGGCGAGAAAAGTTTTGGCATGATTTGCGCGCCTTCCGAAGTTGGATTTGAGAAAGTGCCATGCGGCGAACACGATATTTGGGATCTTTCTACGTTTATTGACTGTGCTGCCGGAACAAGCTTTGTTGACGCGCTGCAAATGGATGACGTGATGTTTGAAATTGAGGTCACGACGAATCGTCCAGACGCGATGAATATTATTGGACTTGCGCGTGAAGCTGGCGCCGCACTTTCGGTCGATTTCGAAATGGAAGAGGTTCTCGATATACCAGCCGCGGAAGGAGAAAAGGCGCTTAACGTCTTGGTAAAAGATGATGATTATTGTCCGCGCTATGCAGCCGTTGTTCTAGATAATGTGACTGTTGGTCCATCTCCACGTTGGATGCAGCGCGATCTTCTGCTTGCCGGGTATAGGCCGATTAATTCTATCGTTGATATTACAAATTGGATATTACATACCTATGGGCAGCCTATGCATGCCTTTGATTACGACAAGCTTGCCGGTGCAGAACTTTGCGTCCGATTTGCGAAAAAAGGTGAGAAGATGCTTGCGCTTGATGATGAAGAATATGCGCTAAAAAACGATCAGCTGGTCATAGCAGACGCAAATGGACCTGTTGCTGTTGCTGGTGTGATGGGAGGAAAAGAAAGTGGAACAACCGAAGCAACAACGACAGTTGTCTTTGAAGCGGCTACCTTCCAAAAAACATCGGTGCGAAAAACCGCGCGAGCGCTGAATCTGTACTCTCAATCGCAATCGATGTTCGAAAAAGGACTTTCTTCAGAACTCCCAATGCATGCGATGAAAAAAGCGGTACACCTTGCGATTCAGCTTGCAGGAGCAAGGGTGGTAAGTGAAGTTTACGACGTGAGAAAAGAAGCATTTACGCCCGATGTAAAGACACTACAACCTGAACGGGTACGGAAATTGATGGGCGTTAATCTTTCAGACGCGCAAATGCTTGAGTATCTCACACGCCTCGGCTTCGAGGTTGAGAAGGCTGGAGACGATTACCGCGTGACCGTGCCATTTTGGCGTACTGACATTGAGCATGACATCGACTTCGCGGAAGAAATCGCACGTCTGTACGGTTATGGAAATATTCAGCCACGAGTACCAGCAATGGCGCCGCCGGTGCGCCCAGCAGATAAGGGTCCAATGGAAGAATCGCGCTTGAAACAGCTGCTCATGGGGGCCGGGTATACCGAGTTTTATAGCAATTCAATGCTTTCGGAACTCGATTTCATTCGCTATCGACTGAATCCTGAAGACGCGGTGAAGCTACATAATCCGCTTTCAAGCGACCTTACACATATGCGTACATCGCTTGTGCCATCTGTGCTTCTTGGAATCGCGCTCAATCAGCGTATGGTTCCTGCAGGACGTGTCTTTGAGCTGCAGCGTGTTTATACTCCAGAGAAGAATGACTTGCCACGTGAATCGACGGAACTTGTTGTCGCACATTATGGCTTTAATGAGAGCGAGCTTGCTTTCCGCCAGCTTCGCGGGGCGCTCGATCTTATCTCCGTTCGTATGGGGCTCACATTCGATCTTGCCCGTTTTGACGGCGATGAACGATGGCATCCGACGCAATCAGCCGTGGTGCATTTTGAAGGAAAGCCTGTTGGAATGATTGGTGCGCCGCATCCCGATATCCTCACCAGCTTTAAAGTGGAGAAAGAAGTCATGTTTCTTGTTCTCGATATAGAAACGCTCATGCCGCATATCAGCTCAGCGCTTCATTATGATGCCCCGCCAGCTTTTCCATCCGTCGAACGTGATCTTACGGTGAAAATCTCGACCAAGAAGTCCTTCGACGAGATTGAAGCGGCCGTGAAGAATATTGATGGACTTGTAGATAGCGTTCGTTTTGTGGACGATTATCGTGCAGGGCTCGACAGCGGTATGATGAATTTGACGATTTCGATTTCCTTTCGCGCCGATGATCGAACGCTTACCTCAGAAGAAGTCGATAGCGTGATGGAGCGAATTGAAAACGCATTACGCGCATAATATGTTAAAGATTCTTCATCGCGAGGAGGCAATGGTAGATGAAGAACGCCTCCAAAGTGAAGCAAACCGTATTTTGCCGTATGTGGGCGAGCTTAGCTTGATCGCAAAAGCCACTGGGTATGACGCGCCGGAAGCATCGCTGCAACTTCCGTACGATGAATCCATTCGCACGCAGGTAAAGGGACTTGCAAAAGAACTCGGTAAGCATATCGAGGTTATTGTTGTGATCGGGATTGGCGGATCGAATCTTGGCACCATGGCCATGTATCAAGCGCTTCGCGGCGTGCAAGATAGCCTCACGAGGAATTGGCCGAAGCTTTTATTCCTCGACACGCTCTCTGGTCAGAACCTTGAAGATATATCATCGTATCTCATCAATTTGCAAGACACAACATCATTTGCCGTTATCTCAATTTCAAAGTCTGGAGGAACGGCCGAGACCATGGCGAATACTCAGGCGCTCTACAATAAGCTCCAGATAGCGTATGGGGATGTCTCTGATCGATTTATTGTTGTGACGGGTGACGGATCGAAACTGTGGAATCGCGCAAAAGAATTGAATATGTATCGCCTCACCATCCCTGAGAAGGTTGGCGGGCGCTATTCGATTTTCTCCGCCGTTGGATTATTGCCGCTCGCGCTTTCAGGAGCCGACATCGATGCCATGCACCGCGGCGCGCGTGAAGTGATCGAGATATGTACGATTAACGATATTGAAAAAAATCCAGCGCTCTATTCGGCAATCGTGACGTATTTGCATGCGCAGGATGGCAAGAATATACACAATAGTTTTTTCTTCGACCCTCGCATGGAGCTCACAGGAAAGTGGTATCGGCAGCTGATGGGGGAGAGTATTGGAAAGCAGTATTCTGTTTTCGGAGAAGAACTGCGCGCCGGGGTGACGCCGATCGTTTCAACTGGCTCAACCGATTTGCATTCAATGGCGCAGCTGTATTTTGGCGGACCTCGCGATAAAATAACGAATATCGTTTATGGGCCATTCAATGATGTGAGGCTTCAGGGAGATGAATTCTCTGGACTGGTACAAGATCTTCCGGGAAAAACTTTTAATGACGTCATGTCCGCGATTTTGGGCGGTACAATGGAGGCATACACCAAAAATAAGATGCCGTTTCTTGCGATTGAACTTGAAGATTATACGGAAGCGTCTCTTTCAGGCTACCTGCAATTTCGGATGTGTGAGATGATGTGTTTAGCACAACTCTTCGATGTAAATGCATTTGATCAACCAAATGTGGAAGATTATAAGTCGGAGACGAGGAGGCTACTTAGAAATATCGAGTAGCGCCTTGTCACTCCGGCTTGACCAGGGGTCCAGCGTATACCAAAATTGATTTGATGGATTCTCCGGCGTAGCCACAGCAGAGCCGGGCAGGCCGGTCCAGGCTCCGCCTATGCTGCCAATCGTTCGGGAATAACGAATCGACTAACAACTAATCTCTATGATTAACTCTCTCGATGTTCTCTATTTTGTTCTCGCCTTTTGTGCGATTTGGGTGACCGTCATGGTTGCCTGGTTTGTCTTTTCTGTGACGAGTATTATTCGCGGGCTTAAACAAGCGATTGAACATCTTTCTGTGATTAGCGATCTATTAGAAAAAGGCGTACATATGGTTTCAAGTGCCTTTGGATCGAAAGTGGCAGAAAAAGCCTTTGACGCGATGTCGAATATAGGACGGAGGAAAAAGGGGGAGGATGAGGAGTAAAAAATAATGATCCAAAAAACCGTAACCCGGTTACCGAAATTTCGGTAACCGGGTTACGGTTTTTCGAAATGATGAAAAATAACGATTTTAATATCTCAAACCTGATCTCTACCCACGAACCCTATACCCTAAACCCTCCCTGCATGCTAAAGTACCCCCACTATGAGCCAGCAGCTTCCTATGGTACCGGAAGATTTTGTTCATCTTCACGTTCACTCGCATTTTTCGCTACTTGAAGCGCTTCCGTCGCCAAAGGCGCTTGTTTCGCGTGCAAAAGAGGATGGAATGAAGGCACTTGCGCTCACCGATAATGGCGCCATGTATGGAGCTGTCACCTTTTACGAAGCCTGCCGTGATGCCGAGATCAAGCCTATCATCGGACTTGATATGTACGTGGCGCAGAATCGAATGCAAGACAAACGTGCACGCATTGATGACAGGCCGTATCGACTGCCACTTATCGCGACGAATACCGCTGGCTATAAAAACCTTCTTAAAATTACCTCAACGGGATATTTAGAAGGATTTTATTATAAACCTCGCATCGACAAGCCTTTCCTTGAAAAACATACCACGGGATTGATCGGGTTTTCAGGCTCACTTGCGGGAGAGATACCAAAGGCGATTGCAGAAGATAATCTCAAAAAAGCCGAGGAGCTTTGTTATGCCTATGAGCAATACTTTGGACAAGGGAATTTCTTTTTAGAGCTAATTTTTCATCCAGAATTAGCGCGACAAATCGACGTCAATACTGCGCTGAAAGATCTCTCAAAAAAAACAGGCGTGCCAGTAGTCGCGGCGAAGAATATTTTTTATTTGAATCCAGATGATCGTGAGGGATATGAAGCCCAAATGTGTATTATGCGCGGACGGACGCTTGAAAGCTTCCGTGCGACGCGTGCGGAAGATGTTGATCTTTCTTTCCCGAAGGCACAAGAAATTATCGATTATTTTAGCGACATCCCTGAGGCGCTTCGAGCCACAAAAGCGATTGCGGATCGCGTGGAATTTGAAATGGATCTTGGCAATAATTACTTGCCAATTTTTCCCATGCCCGAGGGGAAAAGTGATAACGATTATTTATACGATTTAGCGCTTGCGGGCCTTAAACATCGATACGGCGATTTGAGTGAAGAAATCATGGAGCGCTTCACCTTTGAATTCGAGACAATTAAGCGCATGGGATATTCATCGTATTTCATCATTGTGCAGGACTTTGTGATGTGGGCGAAGAATAATGGCATTCTGGTTGGCCCTGGACGTGGTTCCGCAGCAGGTTCGATTATTTCGTATGCTTTGCAGATTACCGACATTGATCCCATGCACTACGGATTGCTTTTCGAGCGCTTCCTCAATCCCGATCGTATCTCGATGCCTGATATCGACCTTGACTTTGCCGATAGTAAGCGCGGTGAGGTGCTCGAGTATGTGACAAACATGTACGGCGCCGAGAAGGTTGCGGGAATCGTAACATTTGGGACGCTCATGCCTCGTGCGGCGGTCCGTGATGCAGGGCGCGTGCTTGGGCTTACGTTCGATGAAGTCGATGTGATTGCAAAAGCTGTCCCGCCACCGGTACTTGGACGCCACACGCCGCTTAAAATAGCCATTGAAGAACATGTAGAGCTTCGTGAGGTGTATCAGAGTAATCCGATGGCAAAGCAAGTCATTGATCTTGCCATGAAAATGGAAGGAAATCCTCGACATACCTCGCAGCATGCCTGCGGGATTGTTATTGGAGATGTTCCACTTGTTGAGCGCGTGCCAATTTTGGCAGGTCAAAAAGAAGACATGGCCTACGTGACGCAATATTCACTGAATTCTGCGGAAGCGGCTGGTCTGGTGAAAATGGATTTTTTAGGACTGTCAAACCTCACTATTATTCAAGATGCTCTCGACATCATTCGTGCAGTTCATGGTGTCGAGATCGATATTGGGAACATCCCACTTGATGATGAAAAAGCCTTCGAGCTTTTAGGGCGAGGTGATACGACGGGTGTTTTTCAGTTAGAGTCAGACGGCATGAAGCGCTATATTCGTGACCTAAAGCCAACACAGATTGAAGATATTATTGCGATGGTATCGCTGTATCGTCCTGGCCCATTGTCTGCTGGAATGGTGCCAAAGTATATCAACCGGAAAAATGGTCGTGAAAAAGTGTCATATGACCACCCCATGATGAAGGAGATTCTTGAGGAGACATACGGCGTGACGGTGTATCAGGAGCAGATTATGAAAATATCGCGTAAGCTTGCTGGCTTTACGGCGGGTGAGGCCGATACGCTCCGAAAAGCGATGGGGAAGAAAAAGCGCGATGTACTTGCGAAAATGTATAGCAGTTTTGTTGAAGGATGTATTGCGAATACTGTACCAAAACAAACGGCTGAGCAAATTTGGAAAGATTGGGAAGGGTTTGCAGACTATGCTTTCAATAAGTCGCATGCCGCCTGCTATGCCATGATTGCCTACAGGACGGCGTATTTAAAAGCGCATTATACGCCGGAATTCATGGCGGCGCTCATGAACTCGGACATTAATACGCTCGACCGTATTACCATTGAGGTGGAAGAATGTAGTCGCCTTGGTATTACCGTTTTACCACCAGATGTAAATGAATCATTTCCTGGGTTTGCGGTAGTACCTGGTACAGGAAATATACGATGGGGTCTTCATGCAATTAAAAATGTGGGGACAGAAGTCGCAAAGGCAATTACGCGTGAGCGTAAAGAGCATGGCCTGTACAAAGATTTAGCAGATTTTGCCCGGCGTGTTCCGAATGAACAATTTAATAAAAAGTCGCTTGAAGCACTCATAAAATCGGGAGCGCTTGATCGTTTTGCTGCGCGGGGTGATCTTATTGAAAGCATGGATCAACTTTTGATGTTCAATAAACAGGTGCATAAAGAAAAATCGACGAATCAAATTTCCATGTTTGATTTTTCCCCGTCCATGAATGAGGCAGAATTGACGCTTCGAAAAGGAAAGGAAATCGGAATAGGACAACTGCTTTCGTGGGAAAGGGAACTCCTTGGAATTTATGTCTCCAATCATCCAATGAGAGATTTTGAAGAAGAATTGAAGCCCTATGTTGTAGAAGCGGGGACGCTTGATCAGTATGAAGATGGGCATATGGGAAATTTGGTTGGGGTGATTATTGAAGCGAAAAAAATACTGACTCGCAAGAAACAGGAGCCAATGGCTTTTGTCCGACTTGAAGATTGGTCAGGAAGTGCGGAAGTAGTTGTTTTTCCCAAGCTGTACAAAAAAGTTCAGCATATTTTAGAGCCGGGTGCGTATTTGGTATTGAAAGGAAAAATATCGATTCGTGATCGTGATGAGAGAAAAGAATGGTCAATGCTTGCAGATGAAATTACTGTTTTTAAGGAGCAAGACAAAGATGAGCTTATTCATATGTTGCGCGGTGGTGGTTGGGATACAAGTTTTGAAAAACAAGATCAAACGGAGGCCCTCCCAGAGGTGCCTGGAGTTTCGATTCTTGTACCAACAGTCCCAACACATGAGCTAATAGATGCTCTTCGAAAAACGCTCAAAGAATCGCCTGGGGATGTTCCTGTGTATTTAATTGTCCAGTCAGGCGGGGAAGAGCGACGAATTCAAACGGAATATACGATCGATCCAACGGCTCATTTACTTGAACGCCTGAAGGAACTTGTAGGTGCGGAAAATCTGGTTCATTCATTTGCTATCATTTAACTATGAAAAAGAAGAAGCAGCAAAAATCAGCGCGCCCACTGTCACGATCGCTTCGTGTCTACCAAAAGCTTTCATTACTCTTTTTTGTTTTTTCTGTTTTACTGCTTCTTGGTGTGCTTTATCTGTCGCTTTCGCAGGCAGTGATTCGGATCGCGCCTATTCCACGGGCAATTTCATCGAGTATTGCGATTGATGTCCATCAGAATCCGGGTGCATTGCAGGTAGCAGGAGAGATAGCCGAAGTTCAACTAGAGCGTACAAAAACAGTGACACTTCAAGGCAATGGGACTGATCCTGTAAAAGGGCGGTCAAGCGGAATGGTTTTTGTCGTGAATGAGACATCGGGTCAGGTTGATCTTGTTGCAAATACGCGGGTTTTGTCGGATAGCGGGATACTTTTTCGGTTGCAAGAGGCGGTGAGCGTGCCTGCGAATGATCAAGTCGAAGTTGCTGTTCTTGCAGATGAAGAAGGTGAAGAAGGTGACATAGAACCTAGCCGATTTACCATCCCAGGGTTACCAGAGAATGCACAAACCGTTGTATATGCCATTAGCACCAAAGCTATGGTGGGTGGGCTTCGATTTGTCCGTGTGATTTCACAAGACGATTTAGAGCGTGCTGAGGTTGAGCTAACAGCCGAACTGCTGAAGCAAGGCATTGATGAGCTTAAAGGAACTGAAACCAGAGATTTTGATGACGAGATATTCGACATTGAAATTCTGACGCGCATAACGAATGCAGCGATTGGGGAAGAAGCAAGTAGTTTTGATATTGGGCTTTCGGCCCGCATCTTTGGCGTATTTTTTGACGCTAGTGCATTTCAAACGCAAGTGGAGAATGGGTTGAGACTTTCCGCAGACGATGGATTTGAGCTTGTCAGTATTTACGATGACGTCTATCGGAGGGCGATTCAATTTGTTGATGTGCAAAGTGGAGTTGCTCGCATTGCTGTTACCGTCGATATGCTATCAATTATCACAAATACGAACGAACTCCTTAACCTTGATCAATTCCTTGGCAAAGCGCCAGGTGAAGTAGAGGCGATTTTAGAGGCTTCAGAAGCAATCGAATCAGCGAGTATTTCATTTACGCCGTTTTGGTTAAAACGCATTCCAACCCTACGCGATCATATTAAGGTGGTGATTGAGGGATTGAAGTAGGGTGTACGAATTACGAATTGCTACTAATATATCAACGATGAATGATACGAATGCGTATAGATCCCTCGCATTCGTTCCCGGCAGAGCCTGGCAGGCGGGAATTTCTCGAAGAACAATGTGAGGAGAGATTTATTCGCGTCGAAGATCTTGCCATTTCGTCGTTTTGTTCCCCTCGCAATGAGAATACGGTCTTCCTGAGCGGAGGCCAAAGGCCGAAGTCGAAGGATCCACGCGCATATTGAGCCTTGACATCATACAAAACACCGCATACACTTTATGTATCGTTGTGATAAGGCTTCACCAACCTTGGAGCGATTGGTCTATGCGTCCATAACGTATAAAAAGAGTGATGCCTGCGAAGAGAAAATCGTTTGCATAACTCGGGTGGAACCGCCCATTCGGGCCCCGAGAGCAGTCATTAACTGGTCTCTATTTTATTTTCTATGAATGAACAAGAATTAAACGATCTTCGTCATAGCTGCGCGCATCTTCTTGCAGCAGCCGTGATGGAAATTTGGCCGCATGCAAAGCGCACCATTGGTCCTGCCATCGAGAATGGCTTTTACTTTGATTTTGATTTTGGCAATACCACAGTGACCGAAAAAGATTTTCCGAAAATCGAAAAACGCATGAAACAGCTTCTCACTACATGGAAGGGCTTTGAACGTCATGAGCTAAATGCAGAAGAAGCAAAGGCGGAGTATCCTGATAATACCTATAAGCATGAACTCATTGATGAGTTTACAGCGGATGGATCGAAGGTGAGTTTCTATAAGTCTGGTGCGTATTGGGATCTTTGCCGTGGAGGGCATTGCAAGGAACCAAATACGGCGCTTAAGAATTTTAAATTGCTTTCTATTGCGGGAGCGTATTGGCGCGGTGATGAGAATAACCCAATGCTTACGCGTATTTATGGTACTTGCTTCGAGTCGCAAGAAGAGCTCGATGCCTATTTGACTATGATGGAAGAGGCAAAGAAGCGTGATCATCGAAAATTAGGTCAAGAACTCGATCTATTTACACACTCAGAACTTGTTGGCTCAGGCCTTCCGCTTTTCACCCCGCGCGGAACGATTGTGCGTGAGCAGCTTTCTGCTTTCGTTTGGGAGCTCATGAAACCTCATGGGTATTCCCGCGTGCATATTCCGCATATGGCAAAGTCAGACCTGTACAAGACATCAGGTCACTGGGATAAATTCATGGATGATATTTTTCACATTCGGAGCAAAAAAACAGATCAAGATTTTGTTATGAAGCCGATGAATTGTCCGCATCATACACAGATTTATGCTGCAAGAATGCGTAGCTATCGTGATTTGCCGCTTCGATATTCTGAAGTGACTAGCGTGTACCGTGATGAAAATACAGGTCAGTTGCAAGGCCTTTCGCGTGTGCGTTCGATCACTCAGGATGACGCGCATGTATTCTGTCGCATGGATCAGGTTAAGCAAGAAGCGCTTGCCATGTATGACATTATTACCCGTTTCTATGCCGCTTTCAATATGTCCCTCCGCATTCGGCTGTCGACATCGGATCCTGATGCGCCAGAGAAGTATCTTGGTGGGGAAGAGGTTTGGGATAATGCCGTCGGGACGCTGAAAGAGATTCTTCAAGAGCTTGAAAAAGACTATGAAATTGGCGTTGGGGAAGCGGCTTTTTATGGACCAAAGCTCGACTTCATTGCAAAAGATGCCATCGGCCGAGATTGGCAACTAGCGACCATTCAGCTTGATTTCAATTTGCCGGAACGCTTTGCGCTTGAATACATTGATGAGAACAATGAAAAAGTGCGGCCCGTCATGCTGCACCGCGCTATTCTTGGCTCAATTGAACGTTTCATGGCAGTTTTAATTGAGCATTATGCCGGGGCATTCCCAATGTGGCTTGCACCGGAGCAAGTGCGTCTTGTACCGGTAAGCGATGATTTTGTCGATTTAGCACGCACAATCGAAACCAAGCTTCGCGAGAGAGATATTCGTGTGAGCGTTGATGCATCGAAAGAAGGTGTTGGAAAGAAGATTCGCAATAGTGCCATGATGAAAACACCGTGGACGATTGTGATCGGAGAAAAAGAAGCAGGTGGAGGAGACTATCAGGTGAATATCTTTGGGCAGGATGAAGATAGGACCATTTCCCAAGGTGATTTGGTAGATGCTGTTTTGGACGCAGCCAAGTTGCCGGTGTAGTTAAAGTTAGTAGTTTGTAGTGCGTAGTGGTAGAAAGCGTGGTTATTGTCATTGCGAGGAACGCATGTAATGCGTGACATGGCAATCTCTTGCACTCGTATAGATCTCTCGCTATGCTCGAGAATTTGTTATTTCCCGCTTGCCCGGCCTGTCCGGCTCCGCCGTGGCTCCGCCGGGAACGAATGTGAGGGATCTATCCATCATTCTTGCGAAGGCAGGAATCCATCCCGCCCTTCGCGAAGAGCAGGATCCATTGAAAAGGAAAGAACCCATTACGGGTTCTTTTCTATTTATGCGGCTTTATCTCTCACCGCTGCTGCAAGATTCCTTTGGACGTACATGAGACTGTTAAGCTCAGTCATTTTCTCCTTTACGATTGCTGAAGTTCCATCTTCTTGTGCATCTTCAACGGCATATTTTGCTTCTTCGATAGATCCTGCTAGCACTTCAAGCGCAACTTCTAAGGACATTCCTGCCTCCACTTTTGCCACCCATGATTGTAGTTTTGCTTCGGTTAATTGTTCTGCGCCCTGCCTCGTCGTATCCCCAGGAGCTTCTGTTTCTGTGACGATTTCTTTATCACCGGAACCTCCTTCCACTTTTCGTATGGTCGCAGGAGCAGGCTGTTCAGTGTTTGTCGCTGTAGTGAGAAGATCTTCAAGTCGTCCTGCGACAGCTGCTGGATCAGATGTATCTTCTTCTTCATCTTCGCCGAGTGGACGGATAGTTGTTTCTACACCTTCAGTTACTTCTCCAGCTCCGTCAATCGTACCGTAAACAAGTGCTTGTTCTCCCGGAGAGGAAAAATCACTTCCTGGAACACGATCCAGTTCGGCAGCACCTTCAATAGCCTTAGCATTTACTGATCCGCCTGTATCTCGTGCAGTAGCAGTATCGCTATAGGCTTCTGAGACAGCATCTTTTATTGCCTTAACTTGCGCAGGCGTATATTCATGTTTTCGCCCAGCTTTCACTGGCTCAATTGCTTTTTCCGTTACTTCTGGCGGTTTTTCACGTCTTTCTGCTCCTCCGCCTCCAAAAAACTTGCTAAATATTCGCATATATGGTTAGATTATCTGTTCCCATGGTAGCATGAAACTACCGTTTACATAGGGGGAAACTTGCAAAACCACATTCGGACGCATCCTTGCGTTCGCAGGTTGCGCTCCCTGTGTGATCAGGGGGCGCTTTCGTTTGAATGGAATCGTAAGTGGGTCGAGCCTGCCATCACCATCCTTAGTCCGCTTTTTGAATCGTTTACTGTTGCGCACTACCGTGACATGACGCGAGGGATCAATCTCTTCGACCGAGATCGATTGCTTGTGTTCACGCTGCGCAACTACCATTCGGATCGCGCGGCGCGGCTCAAGACGTGGTTACGCAAAAGGCTGCAGCAATGCGGCAAGGCCGATATGAAAGATGATCAATTTGAGTGCCTGCTGGTGCTCGCAATGATGATCTTCCCGACCGTGGCGGAGTTGCCGCCTATTGCAGGTCGTCCGGTTCTTGCAGTGGTGAATACACCACGGCGAAATGATCCGGGGCATGATCAAGCGCATGCGGACTGGGTACGCAGCCGAATCGTCCCAGCGCCACCGCCGCCGCCAAGCGCGCCGCGGCTTCGTCTCATCGACGGCTAGCGCTCGGCACCAGCCGTCGCTCGTCTCTTCTCTCTCAGAGGTCCTTCACGGGCCTCTTTCGTTTTGTGGGCAGTAGACTGCAGAAGGGAGAAAGGTCGGAAGTCACAGGGTTGTAGGTTGTGGGCGGGAGGTGATAGGCTTTTGTCGGTATGAAAAAACAACAACTCCTCATTATTCTTGGTCCAACGGCTTCTGGAAAGTCGTCGCTTGGGATTGAACTCGCCAAGGAATTTGATGGGGAGATCATTTCTGCTGATTCACGAACCATTTTTCGTGAAATGCGTATTGGAACAGCAAAGCCTGAACGAGATGCTCCTTCACCAATAACTGAGTTACCTGATAGTAAACCAGTGAAGCGTTCAATTATGGATCTGTTCTCATCAAAGCCGTATCTGGTCGAAGAGATCCCACATTATGGATTCGACCTCGTGAACCCGGATGAAGATTTTACCGCGGCAGATTTTAAGGCATTTGCCGTAAACGTAATTAACGATATAGTCTCGCGTGGAAAGCTTCCAATTATTGTAGGCGGGACAGGTTTGTATATTTCAGCTTTGGTTGATAATTTGCAATTCACCGATGCGCCGCCGAATGAAGAATGGCGTCAGGCGCAGGAGGAAATTTCAACGGTAAAATTGTATGAGCGGCTGCAGAAATTTGATCGCGCAGGGGCAGAGGAGATCGACAGTCAGAATCGGCGTCGCGTTTTACGCGCCCTTGAAATCGTCGAAACAACAGGGAGAAAATTATCAGATCAACAGACAAAAGGAGAAGAAAAATTCGATAGCTTGATGATTGGTGTCGATAGGTCGCGTGAAGAGCTTTATGAACGCATTGAACTGCGTGTTGATGAAATGGTGGCGCATGGGCTGGTTGATGAAGTACGCGCTTTACGGGCGAAATATGGCGCTGATGTCAATGCGATGACAGGAATCGGCTACCGGCAAATAGGTCAGTTTTTAGATGGATATTTGAAACTTCGAGATACAATTGATCTTATTAAACGCGATACACGCCGCTATGCAAAACGGCAGCTTACCTGGTTCAGGCGTGATAACCGGATTGTGTGGTTACGGCCCGAGGAGGTTGCTGAGCGTGTGAGAAATTGGATTGATGGATAGAATGGAGAATATATAAAACGGACCCGATTGGTCCGTTTTATATATTTATCTTCTCTGGATCGCCCACATACTAATCTTTTAGACGTTGATGAATAATTCTAGAGGCAATCGCGGGGTCGGCGTTTCCGCGGGTTTCTTTCATGATCTGCCCGATAAACCATTGTATAAGCTTTTTCTCCCCGCCTTTGAAACGTTCTACTTCACTCGGGTTCGCTTTGATAATCGATTCGAGAATAGTAAGGAGAGCATCAGCATCGTCTACACGACTTGCACCAAGATCGTCCATAGCATGACTTGGATCGCTTCCATCGTCGAGCATTTTGCCAAGCACCTTGAGTCCGCTTTGACCGGTCAGCTTTCCATCGGCAAGCAGCGTAATGAACTCGGCAAAATTCTCTGGTGAAATCTTCATGATGCGAATGTCGATCTTTCGCTCGACGAGGAGTCCGGTAAGTTTACTAAGTAGCCATCCTGAAACAAGTTTGGTGAGTTTATTGCGGGCCATTTCGCTTTCGTCCGGGTCGATGTCGGGACGCGCCTGCAGCCATGCCTGAAGCTCGCTCAGGCTCTGTTCGGCGAAGTCTGAGAGTGCTGGGTCTTCAATGAGTTGCTTTGCATCGCTTGGTTTGAATCCGTATTCATCGATAAAGCGTGCACGTTTAGCACGTGGGAGTTCTGGAAGTGTATTTTTGAGTTCATCTGAAAGATCAGCGAGTTCCATTGGAGGAATATCTGGTTCTGGAAAATAGCGGTAGTCAGCTGAATCTTCTTTTTCGCGCTGATCTTCCGTCACTTGCTTTGCATCATTCCATCCGCGCGTTGTGGTGATTTGTGGAATTTGACCTTGTTCCCATAGTCGTGTCTGACGTTTGATTTCGTATTCAATGGCTCGTTCAACTGCCTTGAATGAGTTTACATTCTTAATTTCAGTTTTTGGGTTTAGGTGCGGGCTCACGGGCTTGCCGTCTTCAGCAATTTCACGTAGCGAAATATTCACATCACAGCGTAGATGACCTTTTTCCATATCGCCATCTGAAACACCGAGCGTGCGCGCAATGAGGCGCAGTTCTTGCATATAGGCCTTTGCTTCTGCTGCCGTTCGAAAATCTGGCTTTGTGACAATTTCGCAAAGTGGCGTTCCTCCGCGATTATAATCGACATAGGTTTTCCCGTCGCCACCGTGAATATTCTTGGCGGCATCTTCCTCAAGGTGAAGGCGCTCGATTCGGATACGAACCGGGTCTTTTACCCCTGGGACATCAAGGTCTAGATGTCCATCTTGCATGATTGGCAAATCGAATTGCGAAATTTGGTATGCCTTTGGGAGGTCTGGGTAAAAATAATGTTTACGGTCAAATTTTGAATGTGGCGTTATTGTCCCGCGAAGGGCGAGTCCGAGTAAAATCGCCCAGCGAACAGCTTGTTCGTTTGGAATAGGAAGAACGCCCGGATGCCCAACGCATACAGGGCAGATCACACTATTTGGTGAGCTATCGTCGGCATCATTTTTGCAACGACAAAAGAGCTTTGACTTTGTTTTAAGTTGAATGTGGGTTTCAAGCCCAATGACAGGTTCAAGTCGCATAGAATGCTCCGACCTTATAAGATTTCACACGTTGTTGCAACTATGACTGTTTTTCAAGGCTGTCGAATAGAAGTGCATCAGCGAGATAAATGAGGGGCCCGGTAAAAAGGATAAGTATGAAACCGAGAATGAATCCTACATAGATATTTAGCTGTATGGCGGCAGGATTTCCAGATGAAATACCCTCAAGAAGCGCAAAGCTAAACAGTGCTTGAATGACAATAACGGCAAATGCAGCTGTCAGTCCAATAAGCAATTTGGGAATAAAAATACGTCCAAAGATCGCCCAAAATTGTCCGCGTATTTTTGTACGGAGGTATTTCATTGAGGCAATGACCGTCTGGTTATTTGCAAGAACAACGAATTCGGTGAGTTGGACAATTGTCGATACCCACAATAAATAGACAAGCGCAGCAATGACAGACAGCACAATATAGGCAATGCCAACAAGACTCAAAAGGGGAATTTTCGCAGTGTCTGCATTAACTACGAGCAAAATGATTCCAGGAACAAAGACGAGAATCACGGGAATCGCAACTAACAAAAATTTGACCAATCCCGTAATAAGTAATTGTAGATATTCTTTTGCGGTGAGGACAAGCTTTTTCGGGGCAGTACCACGAACCAGGCCAAGAGAAAGATGAATGGTCAGGCCAACTCCAATAACAGTGATAAGTGGTCCAACAATGACACCACCGAGAATATCGAGGATAAATCGAATCGTTCCTTGTCCAGTGAGAAAATTGGTTTCACCGAGAGAGGCTGTCGGAGCGATGATTTCGCCGATGACAGAAAAAAGCATCGGGACGGAAAATAGACAAGCAATAAGGGTTAGGCGCTTGATATTTGCTTTATAGAGTGTCCAAGCACCGTGTAATTGGTCGCTCACAGAAATGAGAGAATATTTTGGCATAGTTAGCAATATTATACGTTGATTATGTGAGGAATGAAAGGGTTGCGTTCCAAATACGTGCATGAATCTGATTTCGCGAGAGAAGCTGATTATCTTCCACGCATTCAATACGCTGGAATGTTTCAAACCGAGCGGTAAGTTCCCCATACGTTTCGAAGGCGGCTTTTAAGTGATCTTTATCAGATTCGTGAATATCGTCTTTGAGATCACCTTTTTTCCCCGCTTCTTGTTTCATTTTCCATGAGAAGGCAAAGGGTACATGCAAGACAAAATTCACATCAGGACGCGGTATACCCATGATTTCATGTTCAAAGTGATCGTTCCAGACATAAAATGCATCTCGTTCTTCCGGGGTCATTTTTGATCCTTGATGAGCAAGATTTGATCCAACATAGCGATCGGCGACCACGCATTTGCCAGCGGCAAGCCATGCACGAATTTGCATTGAAGCATCAAATCGATCAATGGCATAGAGAACAGACGCCTGTTTTGCACTTACATCATTTGCATGTCCGTATTTTCCTTCAAGGTAATTTTCAACCATGCCAGCACTCTTTGCTTTATATTGCGGAAACGAGATGATTTCGGTTGTGTATCCTTCTGTTTTTAGACGAGTAACAAGAAGATTCGTTTGCGTGGCTTTTCCCGACCCGTCTGTACCGTCAATGACAATGAATGTCCCTTTTCGCATATTACATGCCAGTTGAGCCGTGACCGCCTCGGTTATCCTGTTCAAGATACGAAACTTCTTTGAAGGTGGCATGAGTGACAGGCAAGATGACTCCCTGTGCAATACGATCTCCTTTTTTTAAGTGAACAGCTTCTGTTCGCAAATTCTGCACAACGATGAATATTTCATCATCATTCCCACAGAAATCCTCATCAATGACACCAATGCTATTTGCAAGGTTCACACCTTTTTTGATTGGACTCGATGCTCGAGACGCGACAATGAGTACATGTCCCGCGGGAATTTGCATGGCAAGACCTGTTTGAATAGGAATCATCTCACCAGGTTGTATGGTGACATCATCAATTAGGTGAAAATCAAATCCTGCTGCACCAGAACTTTGATACTCTGGAATAACCGCGTTGATGTGAACTTTTCGTATAAGAACTTCCTTCATATACGTGCAGTTTACGGTCTACGAAACAAGCTGTCCACATTCGCATGCTTGCGCAGTGGGGAAAATTTGTTAGGGTGAATCTAGACCTATGAGGAGGATGTGTCCCATGCTTGCACATCCTTTTTCGTTTGGGCCGCTTTCTGAACATTTACTTTGCCAGTTCCTTCCTGGTTCCCGTTGCAACGATAGGGTCCTTCATCGGAATAGCGCTATTATTCCTTCTTGGCTCTCAATCTTTTTGCTCGAAACCATTTGCATCTGTCAGAGTATATGTCTTCGAACGACCTATAAGGAGTATGCTGCGGGAATCAAATCGAGCGATGTCACCGGCTGAAGACAGGCGTACGTACTGGTACGTTGAACGAGGACCGGGGATTAGATCTGGTAGATGAGGTAAGATGTGCAATCACTAATAACAACGTATGAACGAAACGAATTGGATTCAAACTCACAAAGACGATCGCTGCGTTGTTTTTAAACACGCCACAACCGGTGAGGAACATGTTTGCGTAGGCGACGGACATACACTTCCGTATAGACAATTCATTGAGCGAAGTGTTTTTGAAATGGCTAAGCCATTTTTTCTTTCACCTGAAAGTAATATTACGGCCGTAGATGGGCGCAAACTTTCAGGGTTGATTGGAGCCATGCTTGCGCGCCAAAGTCGTGCACCAGGAACGACGATTGACGTTCTAGTGAACGAATTTTTAGTTACAACCGAAGATGAGGCAAGGGAACTTGGCGTGCCAGTCGGTGGGCTTCGTGAAGGGAAGCTCGATGCGCTCATTGAACGCATTTTGATTCAGTATGGGGACGATTCCGTGCAAGAGCTTGAAAGTGCAACGGTCCTTTTTAATTCCGTTTCAAACCTCACAGCGAAAATGGTTGAGGACCGACGGCTTGGGGCGTATATCGAGCAGTCAAGCCGATATGTGCTCTATACCGAGAAAGATCCCGTCACCGATAATTGGTATTACTATCGCGATCAGAACATTCTTTCTTCACCGCTTGGGAGTCGTTATGTAGAAGTTCTCGACAAGTGTTTTCAGCTGTATAGCGATTTGGCCGATCAGCTGCAGGATTACTATCGAACGCTCAAGCCACTCAGTGAGGTTGAGTACGCGATTAAGCCGAATGATGAGGCTAAGTACAAATACCATGAGCTTGAGGATGACCGGCAGCGCAAAGCATTCAAGCGCTCGTACACCTTTGATATTCGTACGCGAGCCTGCGATACAGCACGCATTATGCTTCCGGCTGCGACACTTACGAATCTTGCGATGGTGGCGAATGGGCGCACGTTTGAGCATCTTCTCAAGCGTCTGTATTCTTCTGGACGTCCAGAATTCATCGATGTTGGGAATCGTTTACATGACACGCTTAACCGGGTGATTCCAAAATATGTAAAGCGTGCTGATCGTGCTGGCGTGAAATTTTGGCAAGACGTTGATGCGAATATTCGCGAGGACCTCGCAGAGTATTTACCGGAATGTAATCGCTGGAGTGGGGCGATGGAAGAGGTGCGTATTCACGAGATTCCGCGGCTTATTTCGAAGCATCGCGCTTCTGTTGAGCATCTTCTAGCAGCGATATATTTTCCTTATGCGAAATGTGATTATGAAGCACTGGTGCATCGTCTGAGTAAAACAGGAGATATGAAGTTGATGGATTTACTTCGCCGCGCCGTAGGAGAGCGTAGTGGCCGGCGTGATCGTTCTCCGAGAGGATTCGAACATGGATACGATGTCACTGTAGAGGTAGTTGCAGATTTTGGCGTATTCCGCGACCTGCATCGTCATCGCATGTGTACGCTTCAGTGGCAAAGGCCAACACCGCATCTTGGATTTGAAATCTCAGACGATATTGTGCAGATTGGTATGGATGGTCGGTGTCGTGAAGTTGAGCGTGAAGTACGTAAGCTTTACGATCAGCTAACCGAAACGCTTGGGGAGCAATATGCTGAGTATGTGGTGCTCTTTGGACATAATATTCGTTTCATGATTGGCATGAATCTACGCGAAGCGCAGCATATGCTTGAAATTCGCAGCATTATGCAAGGGCATCCGAATTACCGCCGCGTTGCGCAAAAGATTCACGACGAGATTCGCAAGGCGGCTCCATGGATTGATGCAACCGATCTTCTCAAATTTGTTGATCACAATCAGTATCACTGGGCGCGCTCAGATGCTGAGGCTCGGCAAAGTCAGAAGGCCATTGAACTCGGACTCGATATCGAAGTGTAGAAAATAGAAAGACCAAAAACGGGTCAATCGCCCGTTTTTTTGGTTTGACAAATTCATCTCGTCATGATCGAATATGCTCAGGAGGTGCCCGATGAACAAGTCCTCGTTTTCGCCGTCCGTTTGCTTTGTTCGGTTGATGGGATGCGTGCTCTTTGTTGTCTGTGTACTGACGGCAGGTGTTTCTGGCTATGCAGCCTATGGAATTATTGTGGATGGTAAGTTGGTACTGGGCATCTGGTTCACTCTGGTGAGCTTGCTGTTTATTTCGATCGCCTTGATGGTCGGATCTGCACTCGGTAACAAGGAAGCGATCGAGAGCATTGCCCGAGAGGATGCGAACCATGCAGAAGAAGACTATTACTAGCGGCTGTGCTCGCTGTGGCGCTCCCTCGTGGAGCGCTTTCGCTATTCGTCATTTCTGCGCAGCGGTGGCAGCCAAGGCAGAGCCTGGTCCGGCCTGCCCGGCTCTGCCTTGGCTCCGCCGGAGAATCCAACGAATCGTAGAAGACGTTCGGTAGATGGTGAAAGAGTAAGATTGATGAAATCCTTTGATCTTTCGAGATGATGATCGGTCCAACAATATCTCGATTGATCATTCGTATATCACCCCATCTTAAAATGCTTCGAAAGCCGTGGTCCGCTTTGATTATAGTAATTACTTGAAAGACTGGCATCTCCGTAAGCAATTTCTGCAGGTGCGGAAAGATGTTCAAAAATCATTTGGCAAATTGGCTGCCCATCACGAAGAATAAAGTCGTGATCATGCGTGAAGATTTCAAGAACACCTGGTGTTCCGGCTGTATTATTCTGCGCGCCGCCCCAGCCTGGATCGAAAAATCCGGCATAATGCGAGCGAAACTCGCCCTTGGTTTCATCGTAGGCAAGCATTTCGGCCGCCGCATTATTTGGAACGCGGAGGTATTCTTTGGTGACAAAAATGTAGAATTCACCTTTTTTCATGATGAATTGCCCGTTTTGAGGACGATGAATAGGCTCGAAAAAATCGAGCGCTTTATGATCGCGCGCACTATAATCAAGCACCTTGGTGGTCGTTGGTGAGCATTTATACCCAACAATTTCGCTACTCGTAAGGTCGATACTCATTGGGATGCCGTTTCGGGTAATCATTTCTGGTAGAGGAAGTTTTGCACCTTCAAGAGAACGCAACAGTCCATGCTCCATATCTGCTTGACGATAGTCTGCTTCAGTATATGTGCGATCGCAGGTAAAGAATCGTATTTGATTCAGACGCTCACCATACCCAAGCTTCACCGGAAACGATTTTGGAATCACTTCAAGCCAAAGCTCTCCTTTATACCTACGTGGTACACGGTCGAACGATGGCGCGCCACTGACAATCAGGCGGGTTTGAAGATTAATGCGGCCTGAAGAAGATTTATTATTTGTTCTTGCATGAACAAAATCGGGGAGGTCTAATGATTCATTCAGCCGGATCCAGTAAATCCCATTCAGCTCAAGCGGCTGCGCTAAGCTCACAGGGAAGAGCATTCCTGACTTTAATAGCTCACGCGCATTCTCACCTTGGCGTGGCAAAAAACTTCCGCGCATGCGGTAAATTTCGCCTGAAATTGATAAGTCGAGGGAGGATGGCTGTAAATGCTCCTCCACAGCATTTAGGACAAATCCCTCTCGGATGAGCTCGCGAATATGCTGAAACGCCAGCGCTCCGGAATTTGCCTGAATTGTCATAATGTGGCCATTTTATCAAAGCTGCGAGCTATTAGCTAGTAGCTAATAGCTCGCGTTTGTCGAATTGTGGACAGCTAGTAGATTATATGGTCAGATGAAAGGGAAGGGGGTGCAGATTGAAGACTGATCCGATCATAATCCTGGGAGGCGCTGTCATTTTTGGTCTCGTGTTTGCTGCTCTGCTCGGGCGGCTTCAGGGGCCGGGTGGTGCTCAGACTAAGGAGAAGTGATGGAGCTGCTTGAAATTTTCTCGCTGCCAGATGTTTTCATGATCGTTCTGATACTTGCTACGGCAAGTATTGCCTGCGTGTACTATGTCATTGAGCTTATCGATTATAGCCGTGACAAGTGAACACAACGAAGCGCGCTCCCGTTCGGGGAGCGCGCGCTTTGCTTATTTGGGCATGAATGACAATTCGTACAAATAAAAACGCAAATGAGCGGCCAATAGGCCGCTCATTTGGTATACAGAGATTTGCTATTAGAACTGTGTGGTATCTATCGCCACGGCCGGTCCCATGGTTGAGGTCATAGTTGCTGACTTCATGAATGTGCCTTTTACACCGTTTGGTCGTGATCGCTTTATTGCGTCAACGACGGTTTGTACGTTTTCTGTAAGCTTTTCTAAATCGAAAGAAGCTTTTCCAGCGATAACGTGCACATTGCAGGTATTATCGTTTTTGAAGGCAACCTTTCCGCCCTTTTGTTCCTTCACCATTTTTTCCACATTTGGTCCAACAGTGTCGGTTTTTGGGTTTGGCATCAGTCCACGCGGTCCAAGTACACGCGCCGCTTTTGCAAGCTTTGCCATCATGCTTGGAACAGCAACGGCAACATCGAAATCAATCTTCCCAGTCTTTACGATCTGATCGATAGTTTCTTCGGTTCCAATGATGTCCGCTCCTGCTTCTTTTGCAGCGGTTTCATTTGTTGAGTCAACGAATGCTGCAACGCGCACGGTTTTTCCTGATCCATGTGGTAGAACAACTGTTCCACGAATTTGCTGATCGCCTTGCTTCGGATCAATGTTGACATTGAAGTGTAGCTCGATAGTTTCATCGAATTTTGCGGTTGCGGCGTTCTTTGTCATGGCTACTGCCTCTTCGATACTGTAAAGCTTTCCTTTTTCGAGACCTTTTGTCGCCTCGGTTAATCGTTTTGACATAGTGTTATTGTAGTTCGGTCGACCACACATGATCTGGTCTCCTACGAATTAATAAGTTATTTTGATAGATTTTCCTTTTTATACTCGTTCCACACAATACGGAAGTGAAGGAAGAAGAGCGGAAGAAAAATCAGGAAGAACGAGAGATTTTGCACCGCTTGCTGTGCTTTTTCTTGTGCATAACTCTCTATTGAAATCTCACGTCGTCGTTCACAATTTTCAAGAAGCTGTGTATCGGTGAATTCCTCTTCATCTTTTGGTACGCGCAAGTCGAACTCTGTGCATGTTTCAAGGTATCTTGGAACATCTGCCGCTTTAAAAACATATGTTTTTAAACCAGTTTCGAGTAGCTGAGCGCTGCTTACCGCAAGCATAATCAGCGCTATTGCAGAAATGACGATGAAATACAGGCGTACAAGGAATGAGCCAATTTGCTTCATAGAAATGCGACAGCGATTTATTTAACCTCAACGCCCATTTGACGGCATGTTCCTGCTACAACTTTCATTGCTTGTTCGACATCTGACGTATTGAGATCTGGGAGTTTCGCCTCTGCAATTTCGCGAAGTTGTGCTTCCGAAATACTCCCAACTTTTTCTGTAAGGGGCTTTCCAGATCCTTTTTTGATCTTTGCCGCTTTTTTGATAAGCTCCGCTGTTGGCGGGGTTTTAAGGACAAAGCTGAAGCTGCGATCTTCGTAAATGGTGAGAACGGCAGGTACCACTTCGCCGCGACGATCTTGCGTTGCATTATTGAATTCGGTGATGAATTGTTGAATATTCACACCATGCTGACCAAGGGTTGGTCCAAGTGGAGGTGCTGGGCTTGCTGCACCGCCTGTTGCCTGCACCTTAATAACAGTGAGGATTCTCTTCTTTGCCATACGATAGCTGTTTACAGTGGATTCCGCAGTCCCCCGAAGCATGAGCGAAGGAGGATCGTTGGGCGACCACATCGTGATTTATGGGCGGATATTAGTTGAAATAGGCGATTTTGTCAAGGGATTTGAAGGTTGGAGGGTGGAAGGTCAATTCATAAATTCCCGGCATAAGTAAGAGCATCAATATTGGTGAAATGACAAGCGACAATAGCATTAAAATCGGCTTTTTTCAATAAAAGCAACCAAAAAGACCAGCCTTTTCCCAGTCTGACAGGGTTGGGCCGGTCTTTCGTGCTAACTGTCCGGCTGTCGCTTTGCTCAGTCGGATCCGGCACTCATAGAAGATGAGCTGCCGGACTACTTGCTCATCTAAACCTTCTTAATCTGCAAGAAGTCGAGTTCTACTGGTGTTTCTCGTCCGAACATGGAAACGAGTACCTTCACTTTACCACGTTGTTCATCAACTTCATCCACCTTTCCTTGCTGGTCTTTGAATGGACCGTCGGTGATTTGTACAGGATCGCCAGCGACAACATCAAGCTTAAATTCAGGCTCTTCTACCGCAACACGCTTCATGAGCGAATCGATTTCTTCTTGCGCGATTGGGGTAGGGGTTGTTCCTGTTCCGATGAATCCGGTGACATTTGGTGTATTTCGGACAACATACCAAGAGTCATCGGTAACAATCATCTCAACAAGTACGTATCCTGGGAAAATCTTCTCCTCAATCACCTTACGTTTCCCATTTTTAATTTTGATTTTTTTCTCTTTCGGAACAAGGACATTGAAAATTTTGTCTTCCATGTCCATCGTATCAATACGCTGCTGAAGTCCCTCTGAGACATTTTCTTCATACCCAGAGTAGGTATGAATGGCGTACCATCGGCGGCCGTAATTGGCGGTTTGTTTTGCCATAGTTAAAGGGAGAGTAGTCCTTTCAGACCGAGTTGAATAACAAAGTCGAGAACGCCGAAGTAAATTCCGGCGGCGAGAGCGGATACAGCAACAATAATGCTGTATTTAATCACCTCTTTTTGTGTTGGCCAGGTGACTTTTTCCATCTCTTGCTTTGCTTCGATGAAATACTTCACGGCCGGAACGTTTGCGAGTTTCATAGCGGTATTTTAAAATCCCCGTTTCCCGGGAATTACGCCTGAAGTTTACGGGGATTTTTCTGTATTGTCAAGGTTGATACGGTTGCACACGGCCTCAAATTTTTTCAGTGCGCCAATTTGGACCTCTTCTAGGTGAATTTCTGGGCGTTTTGAGGCAATCAATGCGATGGCGTCTTCAGAGGACATCTTGTTGTATTTGATCAGATACGCGGCAACAAGGGTTGGGCTGCGTCCGTGACCATTCATACAATGAACGTAGACGTTGTCGCCGGCTTCAATCACATTGTGTATGAAATCGACTCCTAGCCAAAGCGCTTTTTGTGTTGGGGCTGTTTTATCTATGGTTGGAAGCCACAAGTACATCTCAACCCCGTGTGCAGCATCAATGCGTTCGGCTTCGAGGCTGATATCAGCAGTGATGCCTTTTTTAAGGAGATCTTCCTCAAAATGATCGATGCAGCAAGAATTTGTCCCAAGCCAAATGTGATCAGTGATTTGATTGTGGGCCATTTGGACGTGAGTTTTCATACGAGGTTTTAGAGCGACGCAGCGTCTCTAAACATCTAAATTCGTTACCGTCTTCGCATGCGTTTGAATGAATTTTTTGCGCGGAGCAACATCTGATCCCATAAGAATGTCGAACGTTTCATTGGCAACTTCAGCATCTTCTACGCTAACACGTTTCATCGTGCGCGTTTTAGGGTCCATGGTGGTATTCCAAAGCTGATCAGGGTTCATTTCTCCAAGCCCTTTGTAGCGCTGTATGGTGACGCTCACGTCTTCTTTTCCACCGGTGAGCGACTTGATCGCTGCATCACGTTCTTCATCAGAATACGCGTATTGCATTTTCTTCCCAACCTTCACTTGAAAAAGCGGCGGCATGGCAATATAAACGTATCCATCACGAATAAGATCTGGAAAATAACGGAAGAAAAGCGTCAGAAGGAGCGTACGTATATGCGCGCCATCAACATCGGCATCTGTCATGATGATGATTTTGTGATACCGAAGATTCGATATATCGAATGCTTCTCCAATATTCGTTCCGAGTGCGATGATCAGATTTTTCACCTCATTATTCGAAAGGAGTTTATCGAGGCGGGCACGCTCAACGTTTAAGATTTTTCCGCGCAGCGGCAAAATTGCTTGCGTTTCGCGGTCACGACCCTGCTTTGCCGATCCTCCCGCAGAATCTCCCTCTACAATGTAAAGTTCAGAATTTTCGGCCTTCTTGCTTGAGCAATCTGCAAGCTTTCCTGGGAGCATGAGACCTTCAAGGGCTCCTTTTCTCAGTACCGTGTCGCGTGCAGCACGTGCGGCAGCGCGGGCGCGAGCAGAAAGGAGACACTTGCCAATAATCGCTTCCGCATCTTTTGGATGCTCTTCAAGGTAAACGCTGAACGCTTCTGCGAAGATGTTGTCAACCGCGCCACGTGCTTCAGGATTACCAAGTTTCCCTTTTGTTTGACCTTCAAATTGTGGTTCAGGAATCTTTACGCTAATGACGGCTGTAAGTCCTTCACGTGTATCTTCACCGGTCAAATTTGTATCTTTCTCTTTGAGAAAGCCTTTTTCACGCGCGTAATTATTGAGAGATCGGGTGAGGGCAGAACGGAATCCAGCTAAGTGCGTACCGCCATCTGGGTTTGTAATATTATTTGTAAAACAGTGAACGCTTTCGTGATATTCCTCAGTATATTGCAGCGCAACTTCTACTTCCACGTCTTCATATGGCTTTTTTGTGTAGAAAATATTCGTATGCTTTGCTTCACGTTTTGCATTCAGATGTTGAATGAATGACGCAACTCCGCCTTCAAAATAAAAACTATATGGAATGCTTTCTCCGTCCTTTCGTTCATCAAGGATATTTATTTTCACTCCTCCGGTGAGATATGAATGCTGGCGAAGATGATTAATGATGGTTTCGTAGGTGAATTCAATCGTTTCAAAAATTGAATCATCCGGATGAAATCGGATAGTTGTTCCGGTCCGTTTGGATGTCCCGATAGCCTTTACATTCCCTTGTGGAATTCCTTTTTTATAGGTTTGCATCCAGATTTTTCCATCGCGATGAATTTCGGCTTCCAATTGCGTAGAAAGGGCATTCACAACCGAAACTCCCACACCATGAAGACCACCGGAAACTTTATATCCGCTATTCTCTCCACCAAATTTTCCCCCTGCATGCAATTTAGTCATCACAAGTTCGAGCGCTGAAACTTGTTGCTCTTTATGTTTGTCTACAGGAATACCACGTCCATCATCGATGACTTCAATCCAGCTATCTGGAAGCATTTTTATTGTCACCTGTGTTGCATGCCCGGCCATTACTTCGTCGATACTATTATCGACAACCTCCCAAATGAGGTGATGCAGCCCGCGGGGTCCTGTGGAACCGATGTACATTCCAGGTCGTTTTTGGACCGGCTCTAATCCTTCAAGGACGGTAATGCTTTGAGCGCTATATTGCTTTCCTCCGGATTCTTTCTTTTTCGGCATAGATGAAAGTATCTTAGCACAAGAAATAGGATTTAGGGTATAGGGGGGAGGGATTTTTGATACAATGTAAGCATGGCAAAGAAGAAACAACCGATAGATCCTTCCGTATCATCAGCGGCGTATCAAGATGTGGAGCGCGAGTATAAGCGCAAGTTAGCTGTTGTGGAGTGGAAACCGCGCATGAAGACAGCCGTGTTTTGGCTTTGGGCGGGGATCGATAGTGTATTAATGGTGATTTTTTTTGTAACGATTTTTGGGTATTTGATTGCCGGGAGCTTTTCTGAAGAGCGGCTCATTGCGCGTATTGGCGCAAATGTTGAGACCTTTCAAGCTGCACAAATAGGACAGGCAGCGGAGCCGCTTACGTATGGTGAGCCGCAAGTATTGTCTTTGGGCGGAGGATTTTATGACATTGTTCTCACTGCTACGAATGAAAATGCAGCATGGCTTGCAGAATTCGATTACCGCTTTACAACGAATGAAGGAATGACCGGCTGGGGGAGTGCATTTGTTCTCCCGTCGTCTGAAGCAGAGATTATGCGGTTTCGTGAAGCGTTTGAAGGTCGTCCGACAGGTGTAGAGTTAGAAGTTGATAACCTTGTATACACACGCATTCCGGCGGAAGCATCGCTTGATATTGCCACCTGGATTGAGAGTCGCAACGCGCTCGTAGCAAGTAATATTACGTATCAATCGATTGAACTAGATGGCGGCGGGGTAGTTGCAGAAACGGCATTTACGCTCACAAATGAAACAGCGTATAGTTACTACAACCCCTCATTTCAGGTGATCTTAACGCGTGCAGGCCGAAACGTCGCCGTGAATCAAGTGCAGGTTCCAAGTTTTGAAAGTTCTGAATCACGCAATGTATCGCTTCGCTGGCTCTCCGCAGTGCCTGCCGATGCAGAAGTGCGTGTGGTGCCGGTGATCAACTATTTTGACGAAGATGAATATATGCGTCCTTCTGTGGTAACTCCTGGGGGTGATATACGCGATGAGGTTTCAGATAGGCGGAGGTAGAGGAAAGGTGTTAGCTTGTCTGTTGTGGCTGGTTCGCTTTGCTCGTTTAAATTATTGGGATGTTGACTCGTTCGTCATCCTGCAAACGTAGGAATTCACCAAGCCGCTCTTCCTCTCACACCTCCAACCTCAAACCTGTGCTAATCTCTTCACATGCGCCCTCAGAATATCCTCCGATTTCTACAGCGGCTTGATTGGGCCATTATTGCAAGCGTGGCGACGCTTTTGTTTTTAGGATTTGCGGCTATTTATTCCGTTGAACTTTCGCGCGGGGTTGGTTTTTTGCTTATGAGAAAGCAATTTGTTGCGTTCTTTATTGGAATCATGTGTTCCATTTTTTTGCTTACTCGTGCAAATGGCACTGTTCGCGGGTATGGACGGCTTTTTTATCTGTTGGGGATTCTCTTTCTGATTTTTGTGCTTTTTTTCGGACGTACGGTAAATGGAACGACAGGTTGGTTCTCGCTGGGTATTTTTTCGTTTCAACCAGTTGAGTATATGAAAATTGCTCTCTTATTGCCGCTTGCACATATTTTTGGGGAACCGAAAGCCAAGCATTTGACGTGGCGGGCATTGTGGCAAAGTGTATTGGTGCTCGGGCTTCCAACCGTATTAGTGGCGCTTCAGCCAGACTATGGAAGCGCAATGTTGATGGTTGCGACGTGGGGAGTGATGTTTCTCTTTGCGCGACCAACATGGACTCAGCTACTTGCGCTTATCGGAGGAGCGTTGTTTGCGGGAGTGATTTTTTGGGGGTTTTTACTGCAAGATTATCAACTAGAACGTCTTGCTGTGTTTATGAATCCCGCGCTTGATCCGCTTGATACAGGCTACAATATTACGCAGGCAAAAATTGCGATTGGATCAGGAGGTTTTTTGGGGAGTGGACTTGGTTTTGGATCACAATCTCGTCTTCACTTCCTTCCAGAAAGTCATACAGATTTTATTTTTGCAGTTATTGCAGAAGAACTTGGATTTATTGGGGTGCTCATTTTGCTTGTAGCGCTTAGCGTTGTCTTTATGCGTACCATTGTGCTGATGTACAAAACGAAAAATGGATTTCTGGCGATGTTGCTTTTAGGGATTTTTGCCTTATTATTTACACAATCTGGAGTAAATATTGCGATGAATCTTGGCTTATTTCCTACAATTGGTGTTGCTCTCCCATTTGTCAGCTATGGGGGGTCTTCTCTGATAATGTGGCTTATTGCTGTAGGAATAATTGAAAGTATTGCGATTCTAGAGGGTGACGCACGTACATAATGGTATAATCTTCATCGTAAGTGTTGACAAAAAATTGAGAATAAGGTGAAATAGGCCTATTTTACGGCAATATGGAAAATGACATGAAACTAAACGCTGAAAAGCGTGAACTCGCAGGACGATCGACCGATGCTTTACGTACAGTAGGTATCGTACCGGGCGTTATGTATGGATTCGCAATCGAACCGGTCAACATTCAGCTTGATCGCAATAGCGTGAAGCGTGCAATTGATATGGGGGGAGAAAGCACGGTTACGCAACTTATGCTTGATGGAGTTGAGCATCCTGTTCTAATTCAAGAAGTGCAAAAAGATCCTCTTACAGGGTTTGTGTCACATGTCGATTTTCGTCGTGTGAATATGACGGAAACGGTAGAAGCAGCAATCGCCATTAAGCTTACAGGAGAAGCGCCAGCTGTGAAGACACTCGGTGGTACGCTCATTCAGCTGCTTGAGGAAGTAGAGGTGAAGGCACTTCCTTCTGCGCTTGTAAAAGAAATTGAAGTTTCTGTGCAAACGCTTCTGACGTTCGATGACATGATTCATGTGTCTGACATGGTAATCCCAGAGGGTGTTGAGATTCTGAATGATGGCGATCAAGCCGTAGCTTCTGTGCAGCCACCACGTACACAGGAAGAAATGGAAGCACTTGAAAGTGAAGTCATTGTTCCAGAAGTAGTAGTAGCTGCTGATAAAGAAGAAAAAACGGAAGAAAAATCTTCTTAAGAATATGAAAAAAACCGCAACAACACGCGGAAAAAGAAGCGAGCTTCAAGCGAAGCTCGCTTCTTTTTTTCGAAAAAATCGCGCAATTCTGCTTGGGGCTCTTGGAGTGATTCTTGTCCTCGCGTTGATTGCGCTTGCGACGGGACAGCAGGTGCGCGATGCTTCACTTGGAGAGGAAAAGGGGAGCGTTACGCAACAAGAACCTATTCGACATCCGCTCACTGGGGAAGAGCTTGCGGAACCGCTTAATGTCCTTCCGACGGTTATTTCAGTGATGATTGAAAATGCCGCAGACAGCTGGCCACTTTCAGGATTGAACAGTGCGTTTATGGTAATTGAAGCGCCGGTGGAGGGGAATATTCCTCGCTTCATTGCCTACTATGAAGAAGATGCTCGCGCAGATAAAATTGGACCGGTGCGGTCAGCGCGACCGTATTACGTTGACTGGGCGACCATGTTCGGGGCCGTATATGCGCACGTAGGTGGATCGCCAGAAGCACTCGAACTCATCTCAACACGTCCAATTTGGGATTTGAATCAATTCTTTGAAAGCGAATATTTTTATCGTGAAAATAGCGGTACACGCTTTGCGCCGCATAATGTCTTTACATCGTCTGCACTCCTTCGTTTAGCGCTCGAGGAGCTTAAGCCAGATCAGCCAGTGTATGAGGGGTTTGCATTTGGAGCAGAAGCGTCAAACAAAGGAATGGTATCGCCACAGATTCAAATGGGCGCAGGGTATGACATCACCTGGCTTTATGATGAAGATATGAATGAATATGTACGATATTACGGCGCACAGACAGCTGAAGTTGATGACGCATTAGTCCGGCTAGAAGATGGTTCGCATGTCTATGCAGACACTGTTGTGGCGCTTGAAATGCCTATTTCAACTGTTGACGCTGTTGGGCGCAAGCGTATTCAGACAACGGGGACAGGAAATGCCTACGTATTCAAAGATGGAAATGTTGCTCCTGGTATTTGGGAGCGATTAGGCCAATCTGAGGTCTACACGTTCGTAGGACAAGACGGAAATACGTTAACGCTCAATCCGGGGAGAACTTGGATACACGTTGTTTCCTCTCTTGATGACCAAATTGTGCTACCAGGCCTTTATGAGTAAGAATCGATCACGAAGAGAAAGATCCTTCCTCACTTCTGCTTCGGCGCGAGGGAGGATATTTTTTAAGAGCAGTAAAAGGCTATTGGTTTGATCGGGGTGATACTCAATATAGATGTGGAGTTCACGTGGAAGATATGATTGATTTGCTGCTATTTGACGGAAAAGGTCATGGTAATGGTTGAGTCCGTCAATTCCAGAAAAAAGTGCATGGTGAGGTTCAAATCGTAGGACATCATCTGTCATTGTCTTGCTAAGATGAAAGGGAAGATAGGGAAGATTCGCTGCAATGACGCCACGACGAAATTCTGAGAATGATCCACGTGCCAAAATTGGTTCGAGCAGAGAGCCGTGTAACAGTGTGAGTTGATTTGCAGCATGCAAATCGCGATTACGTCGTGCAAGACGCAAGCTATGTGCATCGATTTCGGTTCCAATAACAGGCTCGTCTGTTTCGAGCGCCAGCGTGGTTGCGAGCATGCCGCTTCCTGTACCTATCTCTAAAAGAAAATCGCCTTTACGAATATCACGTAGGAGCATTTCCGCAAGTTCTTCCGTTTCAGGCCGGGGCGTTAGTACATGTCGATTTACATAAAAATCGCGTCCAAAAAATGGTTGCGTACCGAGAATGTGTGATATTGGCTCACCTTCAGTCCTACGTTTCACGAGGTGAATGAATGTGTCGGCGATCGCATTTGGAAGCGTTTCATCTATTGCCACAATGAGCTGCGTTTTCGTTTTTCCACTTGCGTTCGCAAGGAGTGCTTGTGCTTCAAGCGCTGTATTCACGAAGCCGTCAGGCTGCGTTGCTGCAAAAGCGCTGAGTTGAATTTTTGCCCACTGGAGGGCATCGAGTATGGTCATGCTCATGTTACAGGTTTCGGTTTGTGGGTGTGACATTCGTACACCGTTTATTGTTCTAAAAGATTGTTATCAAAACGAATAAAGCGAGCATCGAATAGAGTGTAGTTCCACAAACGTGCCGTAGGCAACGAACTGTTATTTCTCGCTTACAACCTGACGCTCCGCAGCGAGTTGTAATTCCTGAATTACTTCATGAATTTCGCCGCCTAAAATAGCAGGAAGATTATGCCAAGTTGTGCCAATGCGGTGATCGGTCACGCGATCTTGTGGTTCATTATAGGTGCGAATTTTCTCTGAACGATCACCTGTCCCAATTTGGCTTCGACGATTCGCGTCAAGTTCAGCCTGTTTTTTCTCCTGCTCGTAGGCAAACACACGTGCACGTATGATTTGAAGAGCACGTTCTTTGTTTTGGCGCTGCGAACGTTCTTCTTGGCAATACACCATAATTCCTGTTGGCTTGTGAATGATGCGAATAGCAGAATAGGTTGTATTCACTGATTGACCTCCGGCACCGGTTGAGGTTGTTGCCTCAATATCAAGATCGCCCATATCAATATGAAACTCTTCCTCCTCGATAACTGGTAAAACGGCGACCGTGGCGGTAGAAGTGTGAATACGGCCTTGCTTTTCCGTTTTCGGAACACGCTGCACGCGATGAACGCCACTTTCATATTTCATGAGTCCATAAGTACCAGTCCCATGAAGCTCAAAAATCATCTCTTTCACCCCTCCGATATCATTCAAGCTTTGAGAAACAAGTTCTTTTTTCCAACCTTGTTTTTCTCCAAAGATTTGATACATGCGCACCAGGTCACCTGCAAAAAGAGCTGCTTCATCGCCACCTGCTCCTGCACGAATTTCTAGAATTGCATCGTTGTCATCAAGCGGGTCGCGCGGAATGAGGGCTCGTTTTGCTTGTTCCTCTGCGTCAGGCATTTGTGTTTCCAACAGAGAAATCTCCTCTTCAGCAAGAGCGCGAATATCAGCGTCGTCATCTTCAAGGCTACGACGTGCGCTTTCAAGCTGCGCAAGAATCGATAAATACGTTTCCCCAGGTTCCAAAATTTTGGCAAGGGCGTGTCGCGTACGGTTGAGTTTTTCCAACTTCTTTGAGTGCTGGAGATTCTCGGGGCGCATGAGTGCCTCGTTAATCTCTTGCAGTTCTTTTTGCTTACACTCAATTTGTTCTTTTAAATTCATAGGATAAGTGTATCAGGTTCAAGCTAATAGCTATAAACAAAAAACATCCAATCTGACGATCGAATGTTCTGTGCGAGCTAAACTTCAGCTTCTTTTGCCTTTTTATCGGCTTTCTTTTGTGCGCGCTCAGCCTTCTTCGCAAGTTTGTCAGCATGCGTAAGACTTGTGCCAGTTTGCTCAGTACGAGCCTGGAATTTCTCTACGCGGCGAGCAGAGTCAACAATTTTTTGCTTCCCTGTGTAAAATGGGTGACAATTTGAGCAAAGCTCGATGGCAATCTTCTCAGAAGTTGAGCCTACGGTGTAGTTTTTTCCACACGCGCAGGTAATAGCCGCTTCTTTTGTATATGTTGGATGAATTCCGTCTTTCATACGGTATGTTAACAATGGCAGGAGATTATCAGGAGAGGGGATAATTGTCAAGGGAAAAACCCCAGCTCACCGCATCTACAGGCTTGCAGCTACGCGCCTCATTCACCGTACGCTTATGTGCGGCTCATTACGTTGCTCGCGGGCGCACCTGCAACTACGGCAATCTGAGGCATTTTTGGTGCAAGTAATGCATCATTTCACCAAACCGGTGAAATGTCAACCAAAACGGTATCGAAACCTTGACAAAAAACATAAAAAATGGTAAAAAATACCGTCATTCTATGCGAATTGCCATGATTGGACAAAAGGGGATGCCGGCGCATTTTGGCGGCATCGAAACGCATGTAAGCGAGCTCGCAACTCGCTTGGTTCAGTCTGGGCATCATGTGACCGTTTATGCGCGTCCTTGGTATCAAAAAGATTCGATGCGTGTCTACAATGGTGTTCGCATTGTTACGCTTCCTTCTATTCGAACAAAACGCCTCGATACCATTTCACATACGCTTTTATCAATTTTGCACGCGACATTTGTGCTCCGTGCCGATATCATTCACATACATGGAGTTGGTCCGGCCATTTTAGCTTGGCTCCCAAAGCTTCTACGTCCGGTTTCATCTGTTGTAACAACTTTTCATTGTATTGATGCAGATCAGAAAAAGTGGGGGCGATTTGCAAGATTTATGCTTCGCATTGGAGAACGATTTGCTGTTACCGCGCCCGACAAAACCATTACGGTCAGTAAATCGCTTCAGACCTATATTCGTGCTCGTCATGAAGGTTCGGCTGAATATATTCCAAATGGGATTACCCCTGCGCGTGCTTCGACCAATGATGCGGCGCTTCGGCCGTATCGGCTATCAAGCGGCCAATTTGTAGCGACTATTGCGCGTCTCATTCCTGACAAAAATATTCATGTGCTCATTGAGGCATGGAGAATGGCAAAAGAAACATCACCAAAACTGATGAGCGGGATGAAGCTTGCGATTGTTGGTGACTCTGCATTCACTTCGGAATATGTTGCGAAATTGCATGCGATGGCGGCAGGCGATACATCGATTGTATTTACAGGATTTCAGACCGGGGCAACCCTGAAGGCTCTATTTGCCGGTAGTCGTGTGATTATTCATCCTTCTCAAGCAGAAGGTCTTCCGATTGCGGTTTTAGAGGCGATGAGTTACGGAAAAGCCGTTATTGCATCTGATATTCCGGCGAACAAAGAAGTTGTCGATGAATATGGGGTGATTGTGCCAGTAAATGATCCCGACGCTCTAGCGCATGCTCTCATTGGAATCCTTGAAGATCCAATGTATGCAGCATCACTTGGCCACAGCGCGCGCGAGCATGTTGAGATGAACTATCACTGGGATGATATTGCCCGGCGCACTGAAGCTGTTTACGAAGAAGCGCTTCCACTCCGCGACGGAATTTTTGCGATTCGGTAAGTTGAGATGAGATCAAGTCAACATGTAGAAAGGGTCGAGCCGATGCTCGGCTTTTTCGTTTTATTCGCGAGTAGCTTGTAGCCAGTAGGTAGTAGCGTGCAGCGGTTTATGAGGTGGTGTACGAATACGCTTTCCGTCATTCCTGCCTTCGTAGGCATGTCGAAGGTGAGAAATAACTTTCGGCAATAGGTACTCATACCCTTCGGGCTGTCGGTACCTCAGGTGGATTCGGTACTCGTCCAAGATGAGCTGCCTGACGATCACCTCTCCTGTATAATGCCCCCATGAGCAATTTTAGAGAGCTGTACCGAAAAAGCGATGAATATATGCGCGCATTTCAAATTGCGCTTATTATTGCGTTTCTTGGATCGGTTGTGCTTTCTGTATTTCTTTCGACGGCTCTGGCTATAGGGCTTGTGCTCGCAGCTATTGCCGTGTTTTTCGCGCTTTATCAACCAGTCTGGACGCTCGCAGCTCTGCTCATGTATCTGCCATTTGAGCCGTTTCTTCTCAAATGGATACCCGATGATGTTTACATTTATGCCCGTTTTTTCTCTGAAGCAATAATTTATTTACTCGTTGCTTCAACGCTTGTGCGCGTGTTTCTTCGCTCAAAAACGCTGCTTTCAACCAAGGTTGATTTGCCGCTCGTCTTATTTGTCCTCACAATCATTGCATCAATTGTCATTAATACCATTGCACCATTTGACGCCGCACTCGGTGCCCGTCAACTTTTGCGCTTTGTTTTGCTTTTCTTCATTGTCACTACATTACGTCCCGACATTTTTTGGCTGAAGCGACTGATAACGGGTCTTGTTCTTGTGGTCGTGATTCAAGCAGTGCTTGGGTACGGCCAGTTTTTGGTTGGCGCACCTCTCGATAATCTTCTTCTCCCGTCAGAATCGCGGACATTTGGCGAGATTCAAATCACAGAAGGAACGGTTCAATTTTGGGACCCTGGTCAACGTGTCTTTGGAACGCTTGGGCGGTACGATAGGCTTGGGACATTCTTGGCGATCATTCTGCTCATTGCGGCATCAGTTTTATACGAAAAAAACCTGAACAATTATCATCGGGGAGCATCGCTACTTCTTTTGAGTGCACTCCCAATTCTTGCACTCACCTATTCGCGCTCGGCGTGGTTTGGATTTCTTCTTGGTTTTTTCTTCATTGCTCTTTTCATAAAAAAAGATCGTAGAATACTTACCGCTACGGTTGTTGTTGCTATTCTTCTTGCGATCTATCTTTCTGTTTCAGGACTTGTTGTGAATCGCCTGATTGACACTTCAAGCCAAACGATTTCAGAACGTTTTTTTGAAGCATTCTCATTTGAGCGCTGGCGCGGGGAGTATGTTGATCTTGGACGCTTATTCTGGATTGTGCAAACCCCCGCTGTTATTGTTCCAGCTTCACCAATATTCGGACATGGGCCGGCACAATTCGGTGGCGGTGCGGCAGCTGCGCTCGGGAATAGCGACGTGTATGAATCGCTTGGTTTACCATTTGGCGTGTATGGAACCGAAGGGTATATCGATAATAATTGGCTATCAATTTGGGGAGAATATGGAACGGTAGGAATTTTCTTGTTTCTTTGGGCGTATATTGCGCTTTTTCGCGCCGCGATGAAGCTGTACAGGGAATCAGATGATCCTTATACGCGCGCTTTTGCGCTTAGCTATGCAGCAATGACCATTGCGATTGCGCTTAATGCCTTTTTGGCCACCTTCCTTGAAGTCCGTACACTCGCGCCGTATTTGTGGGCGTTTGGTGGGATGATTTTTGTTCTTGCAGAGCGTGAAAAAATAGAGCTATGAAGATTGTTCACGCGCATAAGTATTATTACGCGCGGCGAGGGGCGGAGCGCTATATGCTCGCGCTCATGAAGGCGCAATTTGCAGCTGGTCACGAGGTGATTCCATTTGCGATGGATCACCCTGAGAACATTGACAGTTTTTGGTCGGATTATTTTCCGCCTGAAGTGAAATCGATTGGTGCAGGAGCGATTGCGCAAACACGGCGCGCGTACCGATCAAAAGAGGTATATCAGTATGTTGCAAGGCTTTTCGATGAAATACGTCCTGATGTGCTCCATGTCCATAATTTGTATACGCATCTTTCAACCAGCGTGCTGAAAGCGGCTCATGAACGGGGGATTCGCATTGTTATGACCGTACACGACTATCATTTGGTGAGCGCGAACTATGCCTTATGGAATCCAAGCACTCAGTTACCAATTGGGACCAAGCCAAGTTTTATTGAAACGATGTCATCTCGTTTTATAAAGGGGTCTATGCTCAAAACAGCCATGCTTGAGCTTATTCGGCGGCGAACACAGCAGGATTATTTGCATTACGTAGATACATTTATTGTGGGTTCACGGTTCATGGAAGAGGTGCTGGTAAAAAATGGGTTTCCTCAATCGAGCATTGAGCATATCCCATTATTTGCCGATAGCTCGATTCCGGTGCGTGCGCGTAAAGTAAAACGAGAAGTGTTGTACATAGGTGCGCTTGAGCGAAATAAAGGCATTGAAACGTTACTTGCGGCGATGCGTGAAATCCCGCAACTGACGCTGCGTATTGCAGGGTCTGGCCAACTTGAGGCTGAGTTCAAAAGCCGTTATACAAAATCGAAGCGAGTTATATTCGAAGGGCAGGTACAGTCAAAACGACTCGCAGAGTTGTATTCTCAGGCCATGATGTTAGTGGTGCCATCAGAATGGCATGAACCATTTGGCCTTGTTGCAGTTGAAGCTATGCGCGCAGGCGTACCGCTTGTGGTGTCTGATATGGGAGCACTTCCCGAAATTGTTCAGGAAGGGAAGGTGGGTTCGATATTTGAAGCAGGTGAGGTAGATGATCTTCGAGAGCATATAAAGCGGTTGGCTGCGAACAGCAAACAACGGGAGGAGTTTTCAAAACGAGGAAAACAGAGAGCTAAAGAAGTGTTTTCGCTCGAAAAGCATGCAAAGCGTGTGCAACAATTATATAGAGGTTAGAGGTTAGAGGTTAGAGGTTTAAGCGTGAGGCAATAATTTTTGCACAAATCGTCATTCCTGCGAAGCCTGTCCCTGCGCAGGCAGGGAGCAGGAATCCATCGAATCGCATTCGGTATACGTTGGACCCCTGATCAGAGCCAGGGGTGACGAATAGATTCTTCACTTTGATCAGGAGGAGAATCGTCTTACCTACCTGAGCGTAGGCCTTTGGCTGAAGTTAAAGGATCAATGCATATTCGTCATTCGTGCACCCTCATGTGGATAGAAGGCTGAAAAAATCAAAAATTCCTGATACAACAAATGTAGATAAGGGTGCAATTGCGCTCTTTGACTGTACCTTTTTCAGGGGGTTTCGAGATGGCTGAGCAGTCATTCGTTAGCGTTGACACTGCCTTGATGGGCGATGATTTCGATGGTCTCGTCGAGCGTCTGAAGGACATTGGTGTAGCTCGAATGGAGTCGCCGATTAGCCCAGGGCTCCAGACGCGCATCTTCGGTGGCATGCAGAAGCTGACGCGCTTGCCCGAAGACGAACAGCGTCCGTGGCGTCTCGAACACCTGACGATCCCCGATCCCGCGCGCGATGGCGTGATGGAGCCGGACTTTGGGCTTCGTCCGCCGAAGCAAGAGGGGCCGAGGGACGACAACAAGTACTCGTTGATGATTTGCCGACGGGCGCTTAGTCATCTGTTCCGTCCGGAATTCATTGGAGCACTTCGCCATGAGTGGCAGCGGCAGTTACTGTATGACGTTCAGCTTGCGCATGGGGCCATGGAATTATGGTTTAATGCACTTGCAAGGGCCGTTGCGTGTTGCGAAGAAGATCCCGATGTAGCTGCAAGGCTCTTCGAAGGTCGTACCGTTTTGCGAGTGCTCGAATATACGGATGACAGTGGTTGGGGCGGCGGACAGGTCGGCGAGCCGCACTTCGACAAGAGTGTCTTTACTGCGGCTATTGGTGCAGATAAGCCAGGGCTTCAGATTCGTGGAAATTCTGTTCCGCCTGACGAAAGTCGGGTGTTCATCGGTGGGCGGGCACCGCATGGCCTTCTCGGTCTCGATCCGCCGCGCTTCGCTGGGAGGGGTCATTACCCGCCTGCGCATCATAGCGTCGTGGTGCCGGAGGGTACTGATCCAGGACGGTTCGCCCTCGTCGCATTCCAATGGATGGCGGACAAGAACGGCAATCCGTGCCAGTTCCTCGCGACCAAGGTGGACGCGTACGACGGTGCATTTCCGGATGCCAATCTGCCCTCGATCTAGCACTAGATCGACAGGGCGCAACGCCGGTCTCACATGAGGTCGGCGTCTTCTTTTAAGAAAAATCTTTTAGCTATGCATTTCCATAACCTCTCTGACAATTCTTTTGCTCACCAGCTCTGGTATTCTTCCTGTCTGTTGCAAACTCTCAATCGTTTCTATGTCTTCTATGGCAACATTCCCTGCAAACAAAAATGGGAGTAGTTCCTGCCCGTGCGTTTCAATCGCCCGCTCAACATCCATCATTCCAGTACGATAAATATGTTCCTTATAAAATCCGTTTCCACCATTCCCTGGATGTGTTATTCCGCGGTAAATACGCAGGCAGAGCTGCCAAACTTCGTCTTTTATCTGGCTGTCGGTGACATCTTTTTGCATACGTCTAGCAAGGGATTTTTTTGCTTCAAAAAGTGTCTGGAATACATCGGTGAATCCATACTCGCTCGTAAGGGTCAAGGCCCAGGTATTCCAAAAGCCTGGCGCGAATATACGGGGTGCGGAAAGTTGCTGCTGAAAGTAGAGGGCCAATCCTTCATCTGTTTTTAAATAATTTGCACCCCCAACCCCAAGAATCCCGAGTTCATTCATGCGTCCATTATGGGTACGAAGGGCATGTACCTCAATTTCATGCGTGAGGAGTCTTGCCGCTCGGGCTTTTGAAATGGCGAGTGAGGCTGGGATGACGATATTGCCCCTTTGCATCAATTTTCCATGTCGTAGGGAAAAGCGGTTTGATTCATGGCTGACTTTGATTCGCCACGAGTTTTGCATGTCGTAATGCGCAAGTACACGATCAATCATTTGTTGCATCAGAGCGCTGTTCACAGGCCTTGTGTGGACATGAAATGTTTCTGCCGCGCTTAGCATGCGGTCGAACTCTGCGCGTAGATCTGCTTCAGATTGCGAAGGGTTCCCAAATAATTCACGCGAATAATGGCTCGTACGTTTGTCATCGCCGCGCTGAACAGCAATCAGTAATTTTGTACGCATCATGGCAGAATGAATTTTTTTTGCGTAGAGAAGCTGTACGCGAGGATCATTCGTAAAGTCAGAAAGTACGGACTCAAATGTCTCTAGCTGCTGCAAATAATGATCTGCTTGAAACGTTTCTACAGCTGTATACGAAAAAACAGGTTCCTCACCAAAAAACATGAATGCACGCTTCAGGCCTTCAAGCGGTTTTAGGTCTTGTTTGACATACCGCGAGAATCGCAACTTTGGGAGCTCGCAATAGCGTTCAAAAGGTGCGGTGTCGATCAGTGGTTTATTCATGGGATTCATCTTGCGTTGTGTCGAGTTGTGTTGGATCAGGGGAATACAGCGTATTCTTGATTCGCCATTTATCGACGAATTGTCCTATGCCGGCCTTATCGCGTTTGTTTCGGACTGTGGTACTCGACTGTGACCATTTGAGTAGAGATTCAAAGTTAATCTTGTATCGGCCGTGTACAACAATATAGGTGAGCTCTTCTTTTTGAATCGCTCTTCGTATGGTGCGAGTACTCACACCGAATAATTTGGCGGCTTCTGATACAGAAAGTCGGATGAGATGTTCCATGCTCATATGTGTTTGTCGACTCTAGCGTAGACAAAAAAAGGTTACATGTCAATGGAGCCCTTGAAAAAAAACCAAATTTTTGGCATAGTACTCCTCTGTGTAACCTTTTTCACAGAATAACGACTATATAAATGTCCATGCGACGCGAGCAATTTCTTCTTTTCCGCATTCGGGAGCATAGCGACCAAGCGGCATACGAAGAGCTTTACAATGCGTACTTGGAGCGTATTCGGCGCTATATCTTCTTCCGCGTTCCGAAGGCAGAAGACGCCGATGAGCTCACAGCCGAAGTTTTTCTCCGGGCTCTTGAATATGTATCAAGCACCCGCGTTGAACATGCGTCTGCACTTTTCTATCGTATTGCACGCACGCTTGTCGCGGACTTTTACCGAAAACGAAAATTAACGGAACCTCTGAATACAGCACTTCACGTTGAAGTGAGTGGCCGACAAATTGAAGAGGACATCGATCTTTCAGAAGAAAAGCAACAGCTCATAAAAACGATTACTTCACTCCGCGATGTCTACCGAGACGTGCTCACGATGTTCTATCTTGATCAAATGAGCATTAAAGAAATCGCGCTGTCAATAGAAAAATCGTCTGGAGCTGTGCGTGTGCTCCTTCATCGCGCAAGAAAAGCGCTCAAACAATCATATGAACGACCTTCTAAAACAACTTAAAGATTTACGTACCGAGGAAAAGCTTGGAGGCCTTTCCGGCGCACGTCGTTCTTCTATTTCTGAAACGATTCAAAAAGCGGTTACGTTGCCAGAAGAAGAGGTGAAGCAAACACCATCGTTTCTTTCTTATTACAAATTTATTTCTGTTCAATTTATTTCAAAGCCGATTGTTGCAGGTGCAGCAGCATTTGTGATTTTGGGAGGCGGATGGCTTTCATCTGTAAATGCCGCTTCGCAAAGTCTTCCTGGCGATCACTTGTATGGCTTGAAGATCGCTTCGGAACAATTGCAACTAAAACTATCGTCAAAAGAGCATAAAGCGGTGCTTCATACCGAATTTGCTTCAAAACGATATGATGAAGTGTCAAAGCTACGAGCAAACCCAGAGCGCGAAGTACATGCACAGAATGCGCTCAGTGCGATGAAGCGTGAACTTGAACTTGCTGCTGCGGAATTAGAAGCGCTTTCTGAAAGCGGGAATGTAGAAGCGGTGAAGGTTGCGCTTGAAACGCATCAAAATCTCGAAAATTTGAACCGTGCAGCAGGGGATTCAGCAAAGCCGCAGATTTCAGAAGAAGATGTTGCAGCGATTCGCGAAGTGCAAGAATCCACAAATGAAGTTGAGGAAACCGTGTATAATGCGCTCACTAAAGATGAAGGTGAAGGGAAGCCGGAAGCAGAACGTATTGATATTGAAAAGCTTTTCAAGCGTGAAATGCAAGCAATGCGAGCACGTATCGCATCAAACATCGGTCGTATTATTGTTCTTCGGGGCGTTTCAGAAAGCGGCGTTTATGCACAAGAGACAACTCTCGCTGAGGAAGAATTTGCGATGACGAAAATGGAAGATCGTTTGATTGAGGCGCAAAATTTCATGGGCATAGGCGGAACAAAGCGCGCCTTTCAACTGCTTGGAGAAATAGAGGACGATCTTGCAGCAATTGAATCACAACTTGCCGGAATTGAAATCGCTATTGTGCAGGCATCTGTCAGCGCTGCGGAGGAAGTAGAAGATAGCCTAATCCTTGATGTGCAAGAAGCAGAATAAGATTGACATGATGCATGTCGATCAGGATCGATGCCGTCGATCTTGATCGGAATGTATCCCATTCCGTTGGAGCAACCTGGAGCGAATCAGGCTTCTGGCTAGTTACGTACAGAAGTTTGGAGCGGTCCGCAAAGGTCGGGGCCCTCTGTGGTCGGCTTGTTCCATCTAACTCAGAACCTATTAACGACACGATTCTATTTATGAACGAGTCTATGACACTCGGACGCCGAATGTTTAGTGCAGCAATTGCTTCACTTACCATTTTGGCAACCGCAGGGTTTGCAGCATTCGCTGTTCCACAAACTGCTGGAGCGGCAAGCGATGAAGGTGACCTTATTAAAGGATCACTTTCAGCAGTGTACTACCACGCTTATGATGGTATGCGCTATGCATTCCCTAATACAATGGTCTTCATGACCTGGTACAACGATTTCGACGATGTAGAGACACTTGATGACTCTGACATCGCTGACATCACACTTGGCGGAAACGTTGTTTACCGCCCAGGATCAACATGGGTGAAAATCACCACTGATCCTAAAACATACGCTGTATCAACAGGTATGATGCTCCATTGGATCGAAACCGAATCAGTTGCGACTGACTTCGCTGGATCTGACTGGAACACAAATATCCACGACGTCTCTGACGTATTCTTTGCTGATTACACAGTAGGAACATCACTTATGTCTGCCGACGCATTTGACGGTATGACATACATGGATGGTGGAAATTACTACCTTGCTTGGGATGGAGAAAAGCGCATGCTTACAGATGACGGACGTATGGACAATATGTTCGATGATTCTGCCTTCCTTGATGGAGCGGGAATTGATGACAGCGCCCTTTCAATGGGTGATGACGTCGATGGTCAGCTTTGCGCACTCGTTGACGCTGCGCAGCAAAATTGTGATGGTGCAGAAGAAATGGCAATGGGAGACGTAGAAGTTTCTCTTGCAACATCTTCACCTGATGGAACAAACATTCCAAAGGGAGTCACTTCACTTGAGGTAGCTGCTTTCGATTTCGAAGCAGGAGATGAGGATGCTGAGGTAGATGAACTTACGTTCCGCATGTACTCACTTGGTGCTACCACAAACGTTTCAAACGTTTACCTTTACGAAGGAAATAGCCGTATTACGGATTCACGAAGTATCAATTCTTCAACACGTGAAGTAACCTTCGGAAGCCTTAACCTTGACATTGAAGCGGGTGAAACACGTACATTCTCTGTACGCGTTGAAATCGCGAGCGGTGCAAGTACTGGTGACCTTGTTGGTTTCGAGCTTCAGAATGCTGATGCTGTAACCGTTGAAGGTGGAGACATAGATGGTTCATTCCCAGTGCGTGCTGATGAGCACGAAATCTCTGGAACGACTGTTGGTACGGTAACTGTAACCAAGAGCGGAACCATTACAAACCCATCACTTGGGCAAAAGACTGCAACAATCGGTAAATTCAAGGTTGCTGTTGCAACTGAGGATGCTTCAATCGAAGTTCTTACCCTTAAGATTGACAATGCAGCTGACCACGATAACTTCATGCTTTACGATGATTCTACCCTCGTTGCAGAAGGTGAATACATCGGAGATAAGCTTGTTCTCTTCGAACTCGATGATGAATTCGATATCGAACGTGGATCAAGCAATGTCTTCACGGTAAAGGCTGATGTTGGTGGAGATAGCTCAGATGCTGTAAAGGTATTCTTCGATAATAAGAATGACCTTACAGCAATTGGTGGTGACTACGGATTCAATATGAACGTAGACATCGGATCATCAGGAACTTACGATGGTGCGACTTGTACGTCATCATCAGGTAACTGTTCATACAGCGCGGTAGAAGGTGGGGATGTTTCAATCGTATTTGACGGCCCATCAACCGGAAAGGTTTCTGTGAACGCATCTGCGCAGAACATCTTTGAATTCACCATCACCACTCAGGCTGCGATTACTGTTAAAGACCTCGACATCATCGTTTACGCTGATGACGATGCAGACGGTGACGCAACTGACGCGGCTGAAGGTGGTACCGACACCGACACAACAGGACTTATCGGTGCTTCATCTGGAAACATTTCAAATATCCGCCTTGTAAACAAGGAAACCGGATCAACTGTGATGGGACCACTTGAACTCGACTCTACTGTTGACGGTGGAGACGATGCTGATCAGACCATTGACTTCACAAACGACTTCGAGATGGATGAAGACGAAAGTCTCACCCTCCAGGTGCTCGTTGACACAGAGTCAGGTCTTGCATCAGGAACCGAGCTCGCAGCAGCTCTTGACATTAGCGGACTCGTTCTTGAGGACGCAAATGGTGATTCAATCACGAATAGCACAAGCGTAACTCCTGTTACCGATCTTACTGGTAACAACCAGGAAGCGCTTTCAGCGACCCTTACCGTTAGCCTTGGCTCTTCTGGATCGAAGACACATGTTCAGGGTTCAAGCAATGAATTCATGAATAGCTTCAACCTTAAGGCAGGAGAAGCAGGTACAGTAACCGTTTCTGCGGTAACACTATCTGTTTACGCACATGACGCTGCATCAGGAACCTTCCAACTTGGAGACTGTGCTGCAGCTGACGAATGTGCTTCAAGCGATGTAGATGTACAGACCTTTATCTCTACATGTACGATTGAAGATAGCGAAGGAATGCAAATTGGAACGGCAAAGTCTCCATCATCTGATGGAAACACCGTTTCATTCGATGACTTTGCTTGGGAAATTGGTGCGAATGCAAACGAAGAAGTTAATGTCTACTGTTCATTCAACCCATCTGCAGCTGCATACAGCGGATACTTCGGTATCGATATCGCTGATGTATCTGAAGACATTGTTGCAGAAGATTCAGAAGCCGTTTCTGTAACGGCAACTGGTGACGCTGTAAACGGTGGAACATCACCAACAAATGTTGTGACTGTTGCAGAGTCAGGAACAGTTAACGTAACACTCCACTCATCAACTCCTGACGCTGATTTCCTTGTGACTTCAGCTGCAGAGGATTGGAACCTTGTTGCCGTTTATGACGCAACAGCAACCAATGAAGACTTCATGATCAAAGAGATCACCTTCAAGGAGTATGCGGCGACTGCGCTTGGACAAAGTGCGAGCGCTTACAACAACAACATTGAGCGTGTACGTCTTGACTACCCAACCGAAGACGGTGCAGGTGCGACAGCGTATGCAAATATTGTTGGATCAGAAGTAGAATTCACTGGAATCGACGGTTTCGTTGAATTCGGTGCATCAAGCTCACTCTTCAGCGTTTACGTTGACGTACCAGGAACCGACCGCGTTTCTGGAGACGCAACGTCGAATGAACGTGTAAGTATGGCATTCGATGTAGATGGTTCTGCGGATGATCAATTCCGTGCTGTTGGACAAGGATCTAGCGTTGTAAAGAATGACGATGATGAGTCAGACATTACAAATGCTGCAACCTTCGTTGTGAAGGAGACCTACCCAACCGTTGCTCTCTCAGCAACAAGCCCTTCTGGAGCCGCTGTTCCTAGCGACCTCGCGGTGCTTAAGTTCAACGTTACTGCACACTCTAACGAGGGCGTAGTTATTGACGAGCTTATCTTCACCATGAGCGCGACAGATAATGCTGGTACTCCAACAAAGTGGATTAACTGTGACGGAGATGCAAATGATGTCCAAGCGTCATCATTCGACTTCTACCAGAACGCAGGAACGCTTACCAAACTTGATGCAAGCGACGCTGAGTGGACTCTACTCGCTTCTGACGGAGACACTTGTGATGTAACTGCAGACACAGGTGCCGGTGAGCCAGTGAAATTCGTACGCCTTGATCTTGCAACACCAGAAGTGGTACCAGCAGGAACAACGGCAACGTATGAACTTCACTTCAATGCGGCTGGTGCTTCATCATCATCAGATGACAGCATTCAATTCGGACTTGCAGAAGATCCAATTGTTGCTGAGGCTTCATTCCTCGCAGGATCAGATCTTGACGATGTTACTGCAGTAACAGACGCAACAATTCCTGTAACTGCGACAACGTCATACTCTGTTGGAGACATCGTTTGTCTTGATGACGAAGATGATGCCTGTGACGCTGATGACGAGCTCGCCTTGGTAACCGGTATTTCAGCTGGCGTAAGCTTGACTGTTGTACGTGGATACCTTGGAACTACACCAGTCGCAGCCGGAGTTGCTGCTGACGATGTAGACCGTATTCCTGGCGCATTCTTCTGGCAGGATGATGGTACAAATGCGTCAAGCGCGACCGGAGAATACTGGGGATCTTACCTAGTGGATGGTCTTGAGCTTACTGGTGGTGCTCTAACCTTCTAGTAACTCAACGCTTAACGCGAAAAACAAAAGAGAGCCCTTCGGGGCCTCTTTTGTTTTTGGGCGAATTGTCAGTTCACCGCATCTGCAGGCTTGCAGTGCCGTGCCTCATTCACCGTACGCTTAGGTATGGCTCATTTCGGTGCTCGCGGGCGCATCTGCATCTACAGCAACCTGATAATTCGCGGGTATTCGTCATTCCTTCGAAACGGTGGCAGGCAGGAAATTGTAAATTCTCGAGCGCAGCGAGAGATTTACTCGTCATCCCTGCGAAGGCAGGGATCCAGCGAATCGAATCCGACGAGCGATAGATTCCTGCCTTCGCAGGAATGACGAATGTATATTTCCCTTACAATGCGAAACCCCTAACCCAACCTTTACAATCTACGCCCAAAACGGTAATCTTTCTCTATATGAAAGAAGCCATAAAGAAGCATTCTTCCCTTATTCTCTCAATTATTGTTGTCGCTCTTGCCGTCTTTGGCCTGTATTGGTTAGCAACCACCGATAATCGAAAGATTGTGAGAACACAATCAGTTGATATGACAGAAGAGGTACAGTATTCAGTTGATTATCTTCAAAAATTGATTACAGCATCTATTGAGGCCACGAAGCAGGTGGGGGAAGAGGTAGAGCTTGATACGTATTTAGCGTTGTCTCGTCAATATAGTTTACAAGGAGATTTGTGGAATGCGAGAACGTATGTAGAGCGAGTGCTCGAAAAAAATCCAATGAATTACGCTGTATGGGCAGCGTATGCGGACCTCAGCTACAATATGAACGATTACGATGCTACAGAGGAAGGATTGAAACGGGCGATAGAATTGCTGCCTAATAATCCATCTTATTGGCGGGAAATGATCGAATTTCACGAATTTCGGTATCCAGAAGAAGCGGAGCAACGATTTGCATTGCTTGAATCGGCTGTTCAAAATGCCGGCCAAGATGCCTATTTTATGCAAGAACTTGCCTATTATTACGAATCAATCGGTGATTGTACCCGTGCTATCCAGCATATGAAAATAGCGGTAGATCAGTCACTTGCACCAGATCAGGCAAAAAACGATTTAGACGACTTAGAACATAGGTGCGAAGGTTAGAAGAAAAAACGCCCGTCGCTCTGGACAAAAAGGCGTTTTTTTGATACCTTCCCGTCTTATGTTGAAACGCATCAAAGGGGCTTTTCAGTCCTTCAAAAACTGGATTAATATAAAACGTGGGCTTGGGCTGGGGGTTCTTGCCCTTATTCTGTTTAGTATTCTCTCGCGCGGTGGTGGAGCTTCTCAGGTGCCAGAGAATTTTGTGCCGACCTACAGCGTTCAGGCCATTTCGACATTCGAAACGCAATCTGCCTTTATTGAAACATCGGGAATTGTTGAATCGCTCGCGCAGGTTGATCTTCGTAGCGAAACGTCAGCGCCTGTTCGTAGCGTTTATGTAACAATTGGACAATCTGTTGTTAAGGGTCAGACACTTATTGAATTTGAACGTGCAGATCTTGACGCGCAACTTGCGCAGGCGTCGGCAGGAGTTGATCGTGCCTATGCAAGCCTGCAAGCGCAGAAAATTGGTGCGCGTGAAGAAGACCTCGAACAAGCGCGTCTTGCTGTTGAGCAAGCAGAAGCAAGCCTGAATCAGGCAATCGCAAGCCGTGACCAAATTCGTATTCAGCAAGATACGGCTATTCGCAATATTGAACAAAATATTGATAATACCTATGAATCATCAGTGCAGGCGGCAGCTGCTTCTCTTGATGCAGCAATCGATGCGCTTGTGTTTATTTCTGATTATCAGAAGACATATTTCAGTTGTTTACAATCGATTTGTTATGCAATCCGCGATCCAAAAGCCGATGCCATTTACTCACTTTATGGGGTTCGTGATGCTGGTTTTTGGTCAACGCCTTCTATCCTTAACCTTTCAGGTGGAGTAGAAGCAGATATTACTTTCCTTGAATCAATGGATGAAATTGATGGCGTCCTTGTTCGTGAGGTCCTAGAACGCCTCGAATCTGGACTGACTGATATCGCAACAAGCCTTGACGCGCTTCGTTCAGGGTTTTCACATCCTGTCGCTGCCGGTTCTTCTGCAGCGGACATTTCTGCAACCGATGTAAAGCGCGGGGCAATCAACGGATCGATTTCTGAGGTGCAAGGTACACAAACAGCCCTTGATGCCGCAGAAGGCGGGACGATTGGTGAAGGAGAGCCGCAATCGCTCGAGGATGCAAAGCAGACGCGTGATGCTGCTCTTCGATCTGCAGATAGCCTTATTCTTGTGCAAGAAGCAGCGCTCAAAAGTGCGACAGCACGCTTGAGCACGATTGAAACGGGAGCGCGGGCGGTTGATCTTGCGCCTTTTGAAGCCTCTGTTCGTGAAGCGGAAGCAGCATATGCGCTTTTAGCAAGTCGGCTTCGAACCGTCGTAATCACGGCTCCTTTCGATGGAGTGGTTGCAACTCTACCGGCCCGAGTAGGTGAGCCTGTCGCGCCAGGTCAAATTATTGCTTCCGTTGTAAATGCCGCTGGGTTTGAGGTAAAGACTTATGTCAGTGCAGACGAAGCAAGACAAATTTCGGTGCATTCACGAGTATTTGTGAATGAAACAGAAGAAGCCGTTATTACGTATATTTCTCCGCGTATCGATCCAGCTACGGGAAAGGTTGAAGTACGGGTCGCGCTAACGGGTAATGCCGATTTCACGATAGGAGAATTTCTTCCTGTTGCAATTTCGATCAGAGAATCGTCAACTCTTGCGATACTTCTTCCACTTGAAGCAGTCCGCTTTGAAGCGGGTCGCAATCTTGTTTACACTGTAGTAGATGGACGTGCCGCCTCGATAGAGGTTGAGACGGGAGCTATTCGCGGAACAGCAATCGAGGTAAGTGCCGTCGATTCTTCACTCGAGATTTTGACATCGGCACGCGGTATTGAAGAAGGACAAGAAGTAACCCTCAATTAGTATGTGGACATTCTTCCTCCGCAATCTAAAATTCACCTTTGTTTTGGTTGCTATTTTAGCAATCATGGGTGTTATTGCCATGCTTCGTATTCCAAAGGAATCGAATCCAGAAGTGGTTATTCCGTTTTTGGTGGTTACGACGCCATTTCCAGGGGCAAATGCGATTGATGTTGAAGAGCTTGTCACAAATCCGCTCGAAGATGCCCTTCTTGGTGTCGATAATGTGAAAGAAATCACGTCGACATCGGGAACAGGATTTTCGTCAATTGGGATTGAATTTGAAATCGGTACCGATATTGATGATGTACGTGTAGACGTTGAAGGAGCGCTTGATCGCGGCCGAGCAGAATTCCCATCAGATGCGGAAGATCCTGTGCTTTCTGAGGTGAGTTTTGATGACACACCGATTAAGGTATTTTCGCTTTCTGGGAATTATCCCGTAGAGCAGCTCACAATTTTTGCAAAAGATTTGAAAGATGCGCTAAGCCGAATTCAAGGTGTAACAGATATTGCAATTAGCGGAGGGCGTGAGCGTGAAATTCGTGTTCTTGTTGATCGTGCAAAGCTTGATAGTTTTGGCCTTTCGCTCACGCAGGTGACAAATGCGATAAGCCGCGCAAATGCAACAATTCCTGTCGGTAATATTCAATCAAATGATCAGCAATATAGCGTCCGATTTGATGGACAATTACAGTCTGTAGAAGAAATTGCAAAGACAGCAATCACTGCTGGATTAGGCTCGCCAATTCTTGTGTCAGATGTTGCAGAGGTTATTGATGGATACGAATCCGTTACCAGTATTTCACAATTTACATCAAATGCTGGAACAGCACCGGCGATCACGTTATCAGTATTTAAAAAAGGGGACGGAAACATTTTACGCATCGTTTCAGAAGTAGATGATGTGATTGCGTCAGCGAGCGGTACTGTATTGCCGAGCGATATTTCTGTTGAAGTCATTGACGATACCGCAGAATTTATTCGAGAAGATTTAACAAACCTTTCCGTGAGTGGATTACAAACAACACTCATTGTTATTCTGCTTATTTTGTTCATGCTCGGGCCCCGTGAATCGGTCCTTGCTGGAATTTCGATTCCGCTGACGTTCTTAATTACCTTTATTTTCCTTGGGGCATTTGGATTTACCATCAATTTTCTTTCACTTTTCTCGCTCGTTCTTGCTCTTGGAATTCTTGTCGATGCCGCTATTGTGATTACCGAAGGTATTTACGAGAATATACAAAAAGGACTTCCAGCATCGGAGGCATCTGCAGCTGCGATTAAAGAATTTCAATATCCACTTACCGCAGGAACGCTTACAACGGTTTTTGCATTCCTTCCAATGCTTACAGTTTCAGGGATTATTGGAGAATTTATCAAGAGCATTCCTGTCACAATTAGCATTGTACTTTTTGCCTCACTATTTGTGGCGTTAGGGGTTATTCCTGCCTTTGCCGCAGCATTTTTTGCGGTGAAAGAAAATACAAATAAAACACCTGGATTGTTCGCACGAATGTTGCGTCCAGTCACGCAGCGTGTCGCAAATGTATATGATCGGCTGACAAGGGCGCGAGATCGTTTTGTTACCCGAGTGCAGGAGTCATACAGAGAACGCCTTGTAAATCATCTTGTATCGAAAGGAAAAAAACGCGCCTTGATAGGTGGACTTGTTATCGCACTGATATTTAGCCTTTTTTTGCCGATTGGCGGCATGCTTAAGGTGGACATGTTCCCAGCGACTGATATGGAACGTATTTACGTCGATATTTCGTATCCAATAGGGACGCCGATTGAAGTAACGGCTGAGCGACTTCCACTACTCGAAGCATATTTTTCAGAACGTAGTGAGATTGCTTCTTTTGCAACAACGGCAGGCGGTGGTTCATCGTTAACCGGAGGGACAGGTTCTCATATTGTCTCAGCGACCATTAATTTACGTGAGGAGAAACGCCCTGATAGTCGTGATTTGATTGAAATCTATGATCGCGATTTGACTCCACTTGCCTCTCCAGGATCGCTGACCGTTCAGCAACTAGGATCTGGTCCTGATGCCATGGCACCTGTAGCTATTAATATTGTTGGTGACGATCTTGTTACGCTTGAAGCGATTGCGTCACAATTTGAACGCCTTCTTACATCGATTCCAGGAACACGTATCGTCTCTTCGAGCGTTGAGGAAACAGCGGGAGAATTTGTTGTGCGCGCAAATCGATCGGTCCTTGGAAATTATGGTATTACGGCGAGCGATATTGCGTTCGAACTTCGGTCAAGCGTTTATGGCGTGACAGCGATGACGCTTCGTGAAGATGGGGAAGATATTGATGTAAATGTAAAATATCAACTTTCTGATTCAGAAGACGCAGATCTTCGAAATGAAACAACGGCAAATCAACTCATGAATCTGACGATGGTTACGCCGAAGGGAGATGTCCCGCTTAGTACATTTGCGACGATTGATCTTGAAGCTTCGCGAAATACCATTCGTCATACGGACGGAGATCGTATTGTAACGGTTTCAAGTGGTCTTCAGAAAGGGTTTGTGGTAAGTGACATTCTCGATGTTGTAACGGAAGAAATGGCCGACATGCAAATTCCGGATGGGTACAATGTGAGTTTCGGAGGTCAAAGCGAAGACATGCAATCGTTTATCGATCTTCTGATTGCAATGGTCTTCGGCATGGTGCTTATTATGATTCTTCTTGTGCTGCAATTTAGCTCATATCGCCAACCGCTGATCGTGGTTTCATCCGTGCCACTCGCGCTTATTGGTGTATTTCCTGGACTTGCATTGATTGGGCAACCGCTCAGTTTCCCTGGAATGATTGGAGTTGTGGCGCTTTCAGGAATTGTGGTGAATAATGGAATCATTTTGATTGACCGTTTTAATCAGCTACGGAAAGAAGGCATAGAGACACAGCCAGCGGTCATTGATGCAGCCGTCTCACGCCTTCGGCCAATTCTCCTTACCACGATCACAACGGTGGCAGGATTGCTTCCTTTGGTTATTTCTCAGCCATCATGGGCACCGCTTGGCTTTGCTATTATCTTCGGCCTATTGTTCTCGACCATCTTGACACTCTTTGTCGTGCCGATACTGTCTGATCGATACGCGGAGCCGCTTACATAATGTTTGTCGATCGTTCGAATTTGTAGACTCAAATTCTGGATTCCACGTGAGATTGGTATAATGCACAAAAAGTATGAATCAAGCACAAAAAGGGTTTACGTTGATTGAAATTTTGTTGGCCGTTTCTGCCATTGCAATCTTGGCAGGAATTATTATTCTTGCCTTAAATCCCCCAGTGCAGCTAGGAGAAACACGTAATGCGCAGCGATCATCTGATATAAACATCATAATGAATGCGGCGTATCAATACGCCCGTGACAACAATGGAACGTTGCCAGCATCTATTCCGGAAGATTCTGATTGTGCAGGAACGGCAATAAATGAAATTTGTACAACCGGTGCAGCATCATGCACGGGCCTTGTTGATCTTTCCGTTCTTACCTTGAACGAAACATATCTTGTTTCTTTGCCACTTGACCCTCAAGGATCAGGGGCAAATACTGCAGGATATCACATCGCGAAAAGCTCAAATGGACGTTTGACCGTTTGTGCACCAGATGCTGAACGGAGCGCAACCATTTCTGCAACTCGCTAGTATCTAGGCAAAATTGGGGCACTGTGCCTCTTTTTTGTTTGACGCTAGCGAAGAAGTATGTGTAAGCTTTATGCACAGGCCTATTCGGCCTTTTTGCAGGAAATGCTACTATTTTCGGCAGGAAACGCTTCCTTTTATTCTTAAATCGAAATGATATGGAAAAGCGACTAACAAAATCACAGCTCATGTCTAAGCTCTCTGAGACTTGGGGCGTGTCAAAGAAAGAAGGTTCTGACATGTACGATGCCCTTGTCGAAATGCTCTACGCAGAAATTCGCCGTTCTGGTGAAGTAATGCTTCCAGGACTTGGTAAATTTGCGAAGAAGCATCGAGCGGCTCGTATGGGTCGTAACCCAGCAACTGGTGCATCGATTCAGATTCCTGCAAAGACGGTCATGAAATTCACCGTCAACAAGGCAGCTAAGGACGCACTTCTATAGGAGTAGCGAGTAATAAAGCAGTTACCTAAGGGTAGCTGCTTTTATTATAGGTGTATACGCGAAATAGTATGAGTCATGCTACAATTCTCTCAACTATGCGCTTTTTATCGTTTGCCATAATAGGTATTCTACTTTTGCCACATTGGGCATTTGCCCGTACGTCAGATGATCCTGATCAAGAATTTCTTTGGCATCTTGAGCAAATTAACGCCCCAGATGCATGGGATGTATCGACAGGTTCTTCTGATGTTATCGTCGCTGTGATTGATGCTGGGGTTGATCACAATCATGAAGATTTATCGGATAATTTTTGGGTAAATGAAGGAGAGATTGCTGGGAATGGGATAGATGACGAAGGAAATGGATATATTGATGACACCTATGGTTGGGATTTTGTTCATGAAGACAATACACCTATCCCTGTTACAGGATCTGGTTCTGATTTTCCATCGATTACGCATGGAACCATTATTGCAGGTTTGATTGGGGCAGTTGGAGATAATCAGCAGGGAATCGTTGGGGTTAATTGGGATGTTCAAATTATGGTGTTGCGAGCGCTCAACCACGTGGGGATTGGTGATAGCCGTGATGTCGCGAGGGCTATTGAATATGCCGCTCAGAATGATGCAGATATTATTAATCTCTCCCTTGCCGGTGATGCAAATGATCCAGCGCTTCGAGACGCTATACAAGAAGCCTACAATGCGGGCATTACAGTGATAGTTGCAGTGGGAAATGAAGATCGTGATACAGATCGGTTTCCTTCGTATCCATCGTGTTTTGAAGGAGATGACGGAGAAGATATTGTGATTGGTGTTGCATCTTCTGATTTGTGGGATGACAAATCTGATTTTTCGAATTATGGAGAAGATTGTGTCGATATTTCTGCTCCGGGGGAACGTATTTATTCCACACAGTATGATAATGCGTCAAAAGGGTTTACCGATGCCTACGGTGGTTTTTGGGGCGGAACATCATTTGCAGCGCCGGTGGTATCAGGTGCGGCAGCACTCCTACTTTCGGCTTATCCGGACCTCGACCCAGATGATGTGCGCATTATTCTTCAACTATCGGCCGATCCGCTAGATGCGTCGTCCGAGTACGACGGTAAGCTCGGAACAGGGCGACTAAATCTTGCTGCAGCGCTCGAACTTGCAGCGAGTTTTTCCGAAGTTGCAGGAGATGCACCAGAACCTGATCCGGAAGAAGATGCCGCACCAGGCGAATCGAATATTCCAGGGGTAGTTGTTGGAGATTTTATAAAAGCTCCATCGTTCTCGACCGTGTATTTGGTCGATTCTGAAACAACTCGCCGGCCGTTTATGAATGACATCGCCTATTTTACGCATGCCGATTCATTTGATGAAATTGTCATGGTAGAAGATGATCAGCTACGATTGCTTGATCTTCGCGGGCTTGTTGTGACAAAAGAAGACGTTGTGCTTGTAAAAATACAAAGTGATCCTCGGACCTATAAGGTGGAGAAAAATTTAGGGAGTAAGTATGAACCCATATTGCGTGAAATTGAAACCGAAGAAATTGCCATCAGTATGTACGGATCACGATGGGCGGATTACATTGTGGATGTGGAGCCAACCTTTTTTACCAAATACGATACAGGCGCTCCGATTGATGAAGTCGTAGCCGTTGATGTATCGAAATTAAAAACACGCGAAGAAATCGCCGCAAGTTCATAATATGACAGATCAACATGTTGCCATTGTTACTGGTGGAGCCGGATTTATTGGCTCGCACTTATGCGAAGCGCTGCTAAAAGCAGGAAAACGTGTCGTCTGTATTGATAATTTCAGTACAGGTAATGTGCGTAATATTGAAGCACTGGTAAGAAATCCAAATTTTCAATTTTTACGCCTCGATATTACAAATGATTTTGATCTCGAAAACATTCCTGAACTAAACTCATTTAAGATTCCATTTACGGGTGTGCAAGAAATTTACCATCTTGCCGTTCCGACCTCGATTAAATCGTTTGAGAAACATCGTATTGCAACGTTGCGCACAAGTACGCTTGGAACAGCAAATTTGCTCGCGTGTGCAGCGAAGTATAACGCACGCTTTTTATATGCATCAAGCTCAGTCGTCTATGGGCCTCGGAGAGATGATAGGCCTAATTTCAATGAGGCTGACTATGGAGTGCTTGATCACTTACAGTCACGAGCGATTTACGATGAAGGGAAGCGCTATGGTGAGACGATGGTGCGTACCTATGCCGAAGTGAAACAACTACCTGTACGTATTGCGCGTATTTTTCGTACCTATGGGCCGCGTATGCCGCTTTTTGACGGACATCAGGTTCCTGATTTCATTTTGCAGGCACTTGAGGGAGAAGATGTTGTCGTGAATGGCGGCGCAGATTTTACAACCTCTCTTGTTTATGTAAGTGATATTTGTGATGGATTGTTGAAGCTGATGGCAAGCGACATAGACATGCCGGTCAATTTAGGGAGCGATATCAATGTTCCACTCATGGACGTTGCGAAAACAATCGTCGAAATGGTCGGATCGAACTCAAACATTCTAGAAGGGGAGCGCATGCCATTTTTGAGTGAGCTTGGCATTCCCGATATTCAAAAGGCGAAGTCTGAACTTGACTGGTTGCCGCTCACTACGCTCGAGAATGGGCTGAAGCGGACCATCGAATATATCCGCGCGAATAAAATATTGCTTGCGGGGGATTAGGGCAGAGGAATCAGGTTTCAGCTTGTAGGTGTAAGGTTGGAGGTGTTGAATCAGCGTTAACGTCCTGCGCTATTCCCTAAACCTACACCCATATGCTAACCTGCGATTATGAAAATCGTTGCCGTTATTCCAGCTTTTAATGAGGAAAAGCGCCTGGGGGCAGCTCTGTTAAGTGCGAGTCCACATGTCGATGAAATTGTCGTCGTTGATGATTGCTCACAAGATAAAACAGGCTGTGTGGCACGGCATTTTGGGGCACATGTGCTTACGCATCTTGTAAACCGGGGGCAAGGCGCAGCTTTGCAAACAGGGATGGATTACGCACAGCAGAAACTGAAGGCAGATATTGTTGTCCACTTTGACGCTGACGGTCAAATGCGGGGCGATGAAATTCCGGGTATGGTTGACCCAATTCAAAAAGGGGAGGCTGACGTTGTTCTTGGGTCACGGTATTTAGGTGTAGCGGAGTCAATGCCGCTTTTTCGTAAAATTTTTATGCGCGTCGCAACATTGTTTACGCGTATTGTAAGCGGCGTTTCGGTAACCGATACACATAATGGCTTTCGCGCGCTTTCTGCTTTTGCAATTGAGCGTATTGAGTTTTCTCTCGATCGCATGGCGCATGCTTCAGAAATCTATGAACTAATTTCTGCACATGATCTTACATATGTTGAGCGACCAGTGACAATTCGTTACACGGACGAAACGCTCGAGAAAGGCCAGTCCTTGACGGGCGCTTTCTCGATTGTAAAAGATCTTATAAGACATACATTCTTTGGTTGATATGCAATTCTCCTATTTACTAATGCTCTTTGCCATGTTCGCCATTTTCAAAACATGGAAATCATTTTCTAAAAAACGTACATCGATTACTTGGACAAGTCTTTGGACGCTTCTTTGGATGGGACTTATTCTGGTTTCTTTGCAGCCAAGAATTGCTGATCGTATTGCGCGCATGCTTGGCGTTGAAAAAGGGGCTGATTTAATCGCGTATGCGTCAATAGCTGTATTGGTTTACGCTGTCTATCGATTATTTGTTCGTACTGAGCAACACCGGAATGAAGTCACTAAGCTTACCAGGGAGCTCGCGATTGCACGTGCGAGTGAGCCAATGCAGAAGAATAGTTGTTGCAAAAAAAACATATGCCAAAAGTAGCTATTATTTATCTTGCGTACAAAACGGAAGAGTACATTCGTGCTGTTGCGGATAGCATTGCGAAGTCAACGTACCCAAAGGAAAATCTGCATTGGTTTATTATTATCAATGATTCACCAGATACTGTAAAGCAAATCGTTGAAGATGAAATTCTGCCGCGTGAAGGAAAAGATCTTCCAAAAATTACTGTCATAGATGATGGCGTAAACCGCGGTTTTGCTGGTGGAAACAATCATGGCATGCAGTGGGCGATTGATCACGGGTACGAGTATGTTTTGCTTTGGAATGGGGATTTATTAACCGCGCCAGATACCACGAGAATACTCGTAGAAACTCTCGAGGAAGATGAACTTATTGGCAGTGCTCAGCCCCTTATCATGTATTGGCATGAGCGCGAGCGGGTGAATGTGAGCGGCGGGGTTTTTCACTTGGTCGGGTATGGATACGCGCGTGACAATCGTAAATTGCTAAGCGAAATTGAGGTTCCTGATGGAGAAGAAATCGCCTATGCATCTGGTGCGATTGTGCTTTATCGGGTCGATGCGCTGCGCAAAGTCGGGCTACTTGAACATGGGTTTTTCATGTATCACGAAGATTTGGAACTTGGGCTTCGGCTTCGACTTGCCGGGTATCATAATGTTGTGCGTACAGAAACGCACGCATTTCATGACTATAATTTCAGCCGAAATCCAAAAAAATTCGCTTGGATTGAACTCAATCGGTACATTGTGTTGTTCTCGCTGTATCGTCTACCGACGCTTCTCTTGCTTCTGCCAGCAATGATCGGAGTGGAACTTGCAACATGGCCGTTATCAATGATGGGCGGATGGTTTGGCGCGAAACTGCATGTGCTTGGTGAGATGTTGAAACCAAAAAATTGGGCGCTGACGTGGCGCATGCGAAAACGTGCGAGGAAATTACGCGTGATTCGTGATCGTGAAATGCTTGAGTATGTTTCAGGCTCGATTGCGGATCAAGAAGTTCTGAACCCAATTGTGCGCGTTGCGAATATTGGACTTGAGATGTATCTTTCTGCACTGAAATTTATTGTCCGCTGGTAGTATGCGAATTGTGCACATTGCTCCTGCGTATCCACCGTATGGAGGCATGGGAACCTCAGCGAAGCAGATGGCGGATGCAACGCGTGATCTTGGGCATGAAGTATTGCTGTACACTCCACGCTACAAGAAGAATCAAAGCGATTGTCAGCAAGATATATTTTTGCGGCCACTCTTTTCAGTCGGATTCGCGTCTTTTTTGCCACAGCTCCTTTGGAAGCTACGCAAGTTTGACATTTTGCATTTGCACTATCCAATTTATGGCTCTGATGTTTTCGTCTGGATGGCGTCGCTTATTTGGCACAAGCCTCTTGTATTGAGTTATCATATGAAGACGGTTGGTGGCGGAATGAAAGGGATGCTGTTCACTCTCCATCGGGTATTGTTGGAGCCATTGTTGTTACGCCGCGCAGCATCTCTTTTGGTTAGTTCAAGCGACTATGCAACATCTATTGGACTGTCGAACAATCGACTTGTTGATGTTCCATTTTGGATTGATGTTGCGAGTCGTCATGTCCGTACATCAAAAGAGGAATTACGATCAACCTATAAACTCAAGAATCGACCAACGATTCTTTTTGTTGGCGGGCTCGATGATGCGCATTATTTCAAAGGAGTTGATGTGCTTTTGCGCGCAATGGCAATCGTTCGGGATTCGGTTGATGCGCAGCTTGTCTTAGTAGGGGAAGGAAACCGGCGGCCTATATTTGAGAAGCAAGCACAGGAACTCGGGGTAGACGATTTCGTGCGTTTTATGGGCCGAGTGCCTGACAAGGAGCTGAAAGAATTGTACGCAGCAGCTGATGTGCATGTTCTTCCGTCTATTGATGGTTCTGAATCCTTTGGACTTGTCACACTTGAAGCAATGGCTGCAGGGATTCCATCTGTTGTAAGTGATTTACCTGGTATTCGTACACTTGTTGAAAACGGAAAAACCGGCGCCATTGTAAAAGCAGGAGATGTAGAAGATTTGGCGAAGAAATTACGAGTCTATGTAGCCGACCTCCCGCAAGCAAATGCACACGGTGTAGCAGCAAAGGCGCGTGCACGTAAGTTGTACTCTCCAAAAAAAGCGAGAGGCCGGTTGCAAGCAATCTATAAAGCCGTTAAGATCTAGCTGATGAAAATCGGCATTGTAACAAATCTCTATCCGCCCTATGTACGCGGTGGGGCGGAGCAAATTGTGGCGCGAACGGTGAATGCCCTCCAAGAAATTGGGCAGGACGTTTTTGTCATTACAGCACAACCACATTGGCGTCGACGAGGAAAAAAAGAGATGAATTTAGAGCTTAGCGTTGAGCGAGTGTATCGATTCATTCCAAAAAACCTCTATTTTGTTCTTGATGATCACCGGCATACACTACCCGTCCGTTTACTTTGGCATATTATTGATACATTAGGGATGTATCCGGGTCGACGGGTACGATCTATTTTGGAAGAAGAACGGCCCGATATTGTTATTACACATAATTTGAAGGGAATTGGTCTTTCGATCCCGCGCGCTATTCACCGTGCCGGTATTCCGCATATCCACATCGCCCACGATTTACAACTGATTTATCCTTCAGGGTTATTGATCGCTGGAAAAGAGAAAAAATCGTTTTGGCTACGACCGATTTACGCACTGTACCGTGCGATTACAAAAGAACGTTTTTCTGGTACCGACGTTATGGTTTCTCCGTCGCAGTATTTAAAATCGGTTTATGAGACACATGGTATATTCGAAGGCGCCGTGCATGAAGTTGTACCAAATCCAACTCCGCTGTTTACACCTAGATCACGCGAACATCGTCCTGACGGAGCTCTGCGATTATTTTTTGCAGGGCAACTTGAGTATCATAAAGGTATAGAACTTCTCATTGACGCTGTGCAATCAATCGATATTCCGATTGAGCTCATGATTGCCGGCGAAGGTACGTACCGGGAATATGTTAAAAAACTCGCAGCGAAATATGCACATATTAACTATCTAGGCTTTGTTTCGATGGATCAAATTGTGAGCTGTCTTGGGCTGGTTGATGCCGTAATCGTGCCATCGCTATGCTACGAAAATTCACCGACCATTATTTACGAAAGCTTCATGGCTGGAGTACCGGTAATCGCTGCAGACATTGGCGGTGTCGGTGAGCTGGTGAATAATGAAGATAACGGGCTTTTATTTACGCCGGGTGATAAAACCGATTTGATGCGTGTATTGCGCAGTATGGATGAACAAAAAGTTGAATATTTTGCGCGGCAACGGCGTATCCAAGAAACGGTAGTCAATTATTCGCTCGATCGATACCTTGATCGGCTTATGGGTATTTTGGAATCGCAAAGACAAAAATCGTGATCTCGTCATCAATGGTAAAGTGAAAATCTGCAATCGCATTCGTTTCCTCCAAAATACGGTCTGCATCCCACCAGTAATGATTGAAGGTAAAAAAGATGAGCTCGGCGCCGGTAAGCGTGCGGGCTTTTTCTATTGTGTCGAGGGATGGAGTGTCTGTCATTTCAAGGTACGCTTCGTAAAGCGGACTTGACGTTGGGATTGGATAATAAAATTGGTCGCCGTAGTAGTGTGCAAAACCGAATTCTTGCAGTGCTGCAGAAGAGACGCTTTGATTCGCCAGAACGGCGTAGGCATCTCCATTTGCCAGGGTTTCAATAGCATGTACTGCCTCGATGTCACTTACAGAGACATTGAATCCTCCGCTCCGGGCGAAGCTATCGTGCCGAGGAAACGTTCCGTAAATATTTGCGGCTACAAGAAGCAATAAAATGATGTATAGAGATGTAGGTGGTCTTTTTGCGACAAAAAACTCCGCGATGATCGGAAGGAACATGAGGCATGCAAATGGCAGTAAACGCTCGGCAAAGCTGTTACTTTCGTAAGCGATCACCGAAGAAAAGGTGAAGCTGGAGGCAAGAATGTAATAGTTGGCCAGAAGAGTGCCTGCAAACAGCAGAAGAGGTCGAGATGTTCTTTGTTTGCTTACAATGTGTGCAACGAGTGCTGCAGCGATCAATAGGACAACTTGCGCATCAAGAAATGCATAGGCACCGCTAAGTAAACTGTTTGTCGTTGCATGAATTTGCTCAGAAGGTGCAAACGAGAATAGTTGCGTGAGATCAATAGGCGTTTTAACGTCGGTAAGGAACGATTGTGCGAGAAACGTTAGGGGGAGCGAAATAGCGGTGAGGATGAGTAAAGGAGTGGAGGTATGTCTTAACCAAACGGTTGTTGGTTGTGCGTTAGGGGCTCTAGATGCGAGGTATAGGCAAAAGAGGATGGTTGGTACACCGGCAATGGGATGCGTAAGGAGAGCGGCAAGAGCAAATATCCACTGTGCACTGCGTCCTCCATAGGCGTAAGATGAGCAGATTGCAAGAAACGCAAAAAGGAATCCAAGTGCTTGCGGAGTAGTTGTGACAAATAAGGAAAGCGGGAGAAGGAAGGGGAGAAATACCAGGAAGGAACGCGTTTTGTGGTGAGAAGTATGTGGTTGGTTTGAGAGGATCATTAGGGCACCGGAAGGCACGACAATAGCTGTAAAGAGCGGGATGAAAACACGATTGAATGTCTCAAAAGATAGCGCAAAGAGATGGTGAAAATAGAGTCCATTCACATATTCTCCAATATAATAAAGTGGTTTAGGCGTAATTGTTCCGAAATCTGCAATGTGCTGCATTGTCGCGGCATGAACAAATGGATCGAATCCAAAACCGCTGGGATAAATGATGGATGGAATGATGAGGAAGGAAAAAAGCGATACGATGGAGAGCGGCAGGCTTAGTTCGGGCTTTTTTGTTGCAACTACGTATCCCGATGCAATCAGTACAATAAACGCGATGATGATGAGTGGGCTCAGAACTTCCCATGGACTACGTACAGAAGTGAGTACCTCTGTGCGTCCAAGCCAAATCCAAATAAAAAGAAGTGTTGATGCAAAGAGACTCATCATTGCTGCTGTCACACTGCTGCATGGCGTACGCGGCATGCGTTCTCCTGACACATGGGGACGCAATGCGTAAATCAAGCTAGAAATAAGAAGATGCAACCCAAAAAAGACCGACGCTGGAACGGGAAAAATGTAGTAGATGATGCTGCCAAAAAAGGCGATGAAAGCTAGTATCAAACTTGATCCAAAAATGAGCTGAAGCAGCGGCGCCTGTTTTTGCATGAGAGCTGTACCTGTGAGATACCCGCCAAGAAGGAGCCATGCGGTGAGCAGGGGAAGGGATATGCCTGAGAAGAATGTGGGTTCAACCGGCAAAATACCAAACAACAATGCAAGGGCACTCACCCCTACAAAGACCTGTTTCATTCGAAAAATAGATGCATCCATTCAGTATAGTGCTATGATGCGTATTGTTATGCATAAAGCTCAGAAAGGCAAATTATATCTTCACGATTGGCTTTTTTTACCTGTGATTTGGTTTATCCCAAGATTGATTCGACCGAATCACATCACAATATTTCGATTTATTCTCGTCCCGTTTATGGCAATCTCGCTTCTGGCAGGAGAAATTGGAATTGGTGTCACACTGTTTATCATTGGTGGTGTGAGCGATATCATTGACGGTACGCTCGCGCGAGTCCGTAACCAGGTAACGGAATGGGGGACCTTTTTTGATCCTGTTGCCGATAAAATACTTGTAGGGGCAGCGGCGGTGATTGTGCTCATTCAACATGCACATCCGATAATTACATGGACACTGATAATTCTAGAATTGATGATTGTGGCTGGAGGAATAATTCGAAAGCGCATGGATCATGTGAAGCCTGCAAATTGGTGGGGAAAAATCAAAATGATTCTTGAAGTCGTTGGAATCTCAGCGATCATGATTTCTCTTATGACAGTGGGCGGCATATGGCTCGTATTTGGTCAGATTGTGCTGATCGTTGCCATTCTGTTTGCCTTTCTTTCTCTCGTCACATACTCTCTTTGACATATGTCGAAGCTCGGGATATTACGGACCCTCTTTGTTGCACTCGTCTTCCTTTATGGTGCGCTATTTTTCTCCATGTCGATTGGAGCCACAACAGTGAATAGCCCCGATGCTAACGCGAATATTTTGTTCGCAAAGGCTATCGCAGAAACAGGATTGCCGCTGATTGAACAGCCGATTGATTCCGAATACAATCCGATTCTTTTGCCGAGGAGTATGACGAGCATCAACGGCGTTTTGGTGCCGGTCACCTTTTTAGGATTTCCGGTTTTGCTTGGAATCGCCGAGGCAATCGTGCCTGGCGGAGCGATAGCTGTGACGCCAATTCTTGCGTTACTAGCGCTTTTTGCATTTGGTGCGCTTATAGAAACATTGTTTTCAAATAGATCCTTTGGTGTACTTTCAGCGCTTCTACTTGCTCTCCACCCTGCGTTTTGGTATTACGGCATGCGTGTATACATGCATAATGTGCCCTTTGTGGCGTTTGGAATTTTTTCAGCATGGTTTCTTTTTGCACGTCCCGTACGAGTGAAAGATTGGCTGAATGATGCACTTGCCGGATTCACTTTTGCAGTCGCGGCATGGATTCGTACATCGGAACTTCCTTGGATGCTCGCGCTTCTTGTTATCTATATCGCGTATCGACTCATAAAAAGGAAGGACTGGATGGGTCCAGCAATCATGATCAGTTCAATTGTCATTGCAGCGATCCCAATGCTCGGTATGCAGACGACGGTTTACGGATCGCCATTTACGCTCGGATATCAGGTGAGCCCAGAAAACCCGATTGTTTATGACGGCTATATTGATGAATTGGCTTATTTGGAAGATATTGCTGATGCACCATCGGGATTTTTATCGCGTGTACTTGATCCAATCCTGCCATTTGGTTTTTCTGAAAAAGCCGTTCTTCGGCACAGTACTCAGTATCTTTTCTTTCTGTATCCTTGGATGAGCGTTCTTGCGCTTGTTGGGATCGTTTTTATTCTCATCGAGAAAAAAGCGCGGAGTATACCGCAATTAAAGTGGCTCGCCCTTGCGCTTGGTATTGTTTCCGCATGGTTGATTCCTGTCTACGGGAGCTGGGTTTTCAATGATAATCCTGATCCGACGCTTTCTACGCTTGGCAATTCGTATGTCCGGTATTGGTTGCCGATTTTCATTTTGCTCACGCCTCTTGCAGCGCATGGAGTTGAGCGCATGGCAAATGCACTTTCAAACGAGAAGCAGCGATTGAAGGTTATTTTGGTCGGCCTTATGGTGTTTGCTTGCTACATTGCTTCTGCTTCTCTCATTATCTACGGGCCGGATGGAGTGGGGCAAACCTACGGAGCATTAACATCATTTGAAGAGAAGCGTGATCGTATTCTTGAGTTGACGGAAGAGGACGCGCTTCTGGTGGTTGATTCAAGTGACAAATATCTCTTTCCGCATCGCGCTGTGCGCACACCCTTGCGCGACAGTACGACGTACTTGCTTATCCCAAAGATGATACAAGAACGGCCTGTTTACTACTTTGGGATATCGCTACCAGAAGAAGATCTTGCATATCTAGAAACGGATCTTGTGTATCCGCTCCAAATCGATTTGGTTGAAACCATCCGCGATGAGAGTCTTTATAAATTTTATGCGCCCTAAGTCTCAGCACATTTTATGGATAATCCCGGTTGCCCTTTTGATTGCATTTGTCATTATTGACATCGACCCATCGGGTGAGCGGTCATTTACATGGAAGCCTGAGGGTGGTTCGCGTGTGATGGACGATTGGCTACCGCGTGAACGTACAAATGTCGAGCGCGATGTACTCCGCGTCATCGATGAACCTGTCTATGCCGCGCTTCATGTGCCGCGCAGAGAGTATGTCTCACTTACGCTCGATATGAATTTTGATCCGGAAGAACAAGATGTGGTTGAAGTAGGGGTGCTCACCGATATTTTTTCTCAGAGTTACCGGCTTGTTCCTGTGTATCATCGTTTGATTGAAGGGCTTGATTGGCAAGTTGATTACTATGATGAACTCGCGCTTTATACACGCCCGGGTGCTAAAGTGTATTCTTCTCTCGAGGAATTCTACGCATCTGAAATGTCACATGCGCGTATTGCGACGTATCATGCCGATCTGCTGAAGGTGTATAAAGAAGAGGATTATCGTCCGTTGGGCGGGACGCGTACGATCGATTCAAACCTGCGTGGGTTTCATCAGTTTGTCACGTATATTGAAGGAGAGAAGATTGAGTTGACACTCACATATCAGGATCTAGATGAAGTACCAGGCGAAGATGAAATCGTTATTGTGATTCGTAATGCAGCAAATGAAATCGTTGCACGTGAGGCATATGAAGATACCGAAGAATCCATCGGCATGCTCGAATATCGTATAGCTGATCTCCCAGAAGGCGTGTATACCATTCAACTTAGC
>JAQCKO010000020.1 GCA_027592325.1 bacterium
AGAAGATTGCTTTGTCCATCGTAAATTTTCGAACGCACGTGAGAGATCTATCCGTATTTGTGTTTTTTCTCCCAGTGAAGACTAGAGGACGGTATGTACTCATACACGCAACAACAAGATTTCAGATCATCTTATGATGTGGAAACAATCGAGAACCAGAGTGCTTTTGCCCCTCGAAGCTCTGAAAGAGCGAAGTCGGCAGGCGTATTTTCTAGTACATTAAGCAAGGATCGGAAATTGGTCCGCTAAATGAGGTCAGATTGGTGCAGCCCTACTTTTTCAGCTCCTCTTCAACAGCAGCTCTCACATCATCCCCATCTGCCTTTCCTGCAACTGCTTTCATAGCTGCTCCCATGGCGCGACCCATATCGTTCACGGTCAGCTCGCCAAGTTCCGCTAGCGTCTTTTTGACGACGTCTTTCACTTCTTCTGCCGACATCATCTTCGGGAGGTATTTATTCAATACCTCAATCTCTTCCTTCGTTTTCTCTATCAGGTCTTCGCGCGCGGCATCGATAAAATCTTTGAGTGCATCTTTCAATTTTTTAACGTCACTCTTCACAACTGCCACAACATCGGCATCTTTCAACTCTTCTTTGGCATCAATCGCTTTATTTTTTACAGATGCTGTGACCGTACGAAGAATTGTGACTGTTTTCATGTCTTTTTCCTTCATTGCCGCAATCATGTCGGCTTTGATTTGTTCGAGGAGCGTCATAGTAGTTAGGTTAAAGGTTGGAGTGTAGAATCGAGGCATTCCTCGACCAATCGTTGAAAGAGTTCGTTTCTCATTTTATACCCTAGGATTCTATTGATCGCAAATAGAAAATCGAGCCTGAGCTCGATTTTCACTTCCTATCGGCGGCGCTTTTGGCGAAAATCTTCTACCTTTGCTTTTCCGCTGCGAATTAGGTATGAGCGTTCTTCAGCAATTTGCTGACCACGGAGCTTCTTCCCTTTGCGCTTCGACTTACTAAGCTTTCGCTCGAAGAAGAGGTTAGAACGCGCATCAAGAATCTTTCCGCTTTGCATTACGCGCTTAGACCAGCGACGTAACATTGCGTCAAAACTCTCACCTTTTTTTCGTTTTACTTCAATTTGAGCCATATATACACCTCATTTCTGGGAGGAGTTTATCAGAACGAAAGATTTTTGTCAATGGAAGGGGTGAATAGCCTGAATTATAGCGCTTTTAAAAAACGATAAATCTCGACCATGGCGAATGTGTCTAATTTGCAGTATTCAAGCAAATCTTTTGCTATTTGTGCCTTTTCTGCCCCGATTGTGTCTGGAGCGATCATTTTCTCCCAGCGCTCAACGGCTTGATCCCCCTTTTGAATCCCAAGCGCCTTATACGTAAGTTCAGGTACAATCACTGGCAGAACATTTTTAATACTTGCGCTTCCTTTAAACTGTGCATCCACATACAAATTTTTCGAGAAGAGCTCCATCAAATCGAACATACGGTCATTCAATGCCTCCAAAAAATTGGCATATTCAGGATGCAATTCCGCGAGTTTATGATTCCGCTGCGATTCATACGATTTATACCAAGAAATGACTGTTCCTTCATCATCAAAATCTTCACGCATTTGCTGTATAAGTGGCAGCGTTACCTGCGGCGTCGGTTCTGTCACCAAATATTCTTTATGCTCGAGCGTTCCATCTTCATGCAGTGTATGCAAAGAATACTGAAATGGAACCTGCTCATACGCGCCAAAGCCATCGAATCGAGGAATCGCACTTGAATATCCTTCATAATCAAAAAACTGCAAAGGAAAAACCAACTCGTCGAACTTCTCCTTAATCCCTTCATGATCAATGAGTGGCTTTCCCTGCATGTATGCCTGATACTGCGCCTGTTTCGCGCCTGTTAACGTTTCTGGGTTGTCAATGTCCTCAAGCGTATAAATCCCCCTATCAATCCAGTCATAAAACACCTTTTTGCTCCCACCAATACGATTAATATCATGCACAGAATAATCAGGAACGTCCGGATTTGAATATTGGAATGTTGTACATTGCGCATTCCGACCTCTATACAAACATTCACAGCCCTGTTCTTCTGGCATGCCTAAATACGTTTTCAAATCGTGCATTTCTTCTTGCACGCCCGCTTCTGCCGCGAATACTTCGTCTGTTAATTCGGCGATGATAAACAGTTCATCGTAATTCACCTTCCCATGCTGCCTATAGGCGCTATTCAAGTGAATAACCCCTGCCTTTACAATTCTAAGTCCGTCGTTCTCAATCACTATTTTCTGAAAGGCAAGGTCATTCACATGGTGATGCGGAATTTCGCGCTTCACGTCATTTGTCGCCTTCACTTCGTACAATTCCCAACCATGTAATAGAGCATTGTATTTCAAAATATCTGCCTGCACAAAGAATCCATCACTCGCAAATGCCCCTTGAAACAATACGGAAGGCTTACGTTCAATAACGCTATGCGTCACAGGGACGGCTGACATTCCCACAATCTCAATCAATTGCCCGTCTTTAAACAAATTCCGCGCCGCTTGATCGGCCAAATTCCCCTCTTCAATAATCTTCTTCTCAAATTCAGATAATTCAACATCCACAAAAAGCTCCGGCTTATGCTTCCGCAGCCAAAGGTTCTTTTTGCAATAGGTGTATTCAAGATAGTCGGTTTTTGTGATGGGCATGATTAGTTTGATAATTGACTTGCAATATACGCTTCAGCAAAGCTAAGCATTCGGCGATATCTGATTCTAATACATCGAACGTTTCTTGATCCTCGACATCAAGGTCCGCGACATCAAATCCATATTCAATATATTTACGCCCCATTTCCTTCGTAACCTCTCTTTCAATCTCTTGTTGAGAAAGGTCAGGCTCTAAATCAGCAGGATTTCTAAATCCTTCCATGCGAGTATTCCATTTCACCATATGCCGATATATTACCAGTATGCGGATTATTCTTAAAACTCATTGACAAATTCTTTATTGCGGTAGTAAGTTACATGGTCGGCGAAACTCAACCTGC
>JAQCKO010000003.1 GCA_027592325.1 bacterium
GAAAGGCGGTATAGATCGCAGAGGTGATAGAGGTTGTATTTTTAGGCAGGATTTGCTAATATTGGGTCTGCTCATTGGGAGGTGACTCATACCAGCAAGGCGAGAGACGATTGAATACGGCGGCCGCGTGTATCGCATCGCCGGAGAGTATGCGTTATACATCGATGACGACCGCTGTCGGGGTTTGAAAGGAGCAATTCGTCGATTCGTTCAACCAGATGAAGGTGAAGGGCTATTCGTCTACACACAAGAGGTTTACAAGTGGAAGTATAGCCGCTGGAGCGACTTCCGAATCTACGACATCTCGTCTGGTGAACCGGTTTTGGTCCATGAGGCCGGAACCTATCACGAGGTTCTTCGACGTGTGGGGGCCTCGGAACGTGTCGTCAGTGTCGACACCAGCTCTGCAACGGATCTCATCATGTTCCTGATAGGGGTGTAAGCTCAGCCACGCGTGTGACCACTGATCGCGCGAACGTAAAGAACGCATCCCACTCGGGAACGCGTTCTTCTTTATTCTTCTAGCTATTAGCGATTAGCTGTTAGCTGTTAGCAGTTAGCTCGATTTGTCATTGCGCCTGTCCGCCTCTGGCGGAAGGATGAGCACCGGGGCGACGTGGCAATCTCTCGTATCATCTCAGGCCTCAGCTTCGCTCAGTAAAATTCGTCACCCCTGGCTTGACCAGGGGTCCAGCGTACACCGATTGTGATTCGATGGATTCCTGCCTTCGCAGGAATGACAAATAAACTTCTTGTATCGCTTCTCTGATTATCGATATAACAAAACAGGCCTGAACCCCATTTGACGGGGGTAGGCCTGTTTTTTAGAATTTCTCAGATTGCCTCAGATGTGGTGAAGATCGAGAAACGGAGCGAGACGTACTCAAGCGTACGTGGAGCGAGTATCACAGATCTGAGCCGCTAGATGAGGTGAGCTGTGAAGTTCTATCTACTGACAGACAACGCATTCCTCGGTATCAAAGTCTCGTTTCACGCTATCTGCCTCAATACCACGCGCTTGAATTGGGGCAGACGACCGCAGGTAGTAAAGGCTCTTCAATCCCGCTTTCCACGCAAGGAAGTGGGCATCGTGTAGATACTTACCGCTAATTGGGGTTTCGTAGAACAAGTTAAGCGACTGTGCCTGATCAATCCACGGTTGACGTTCACCTGCCTGTTCTACAACCTCACGCATATTAATTTCATATCCAGTACGGAAGACCGCTTTTTCTTCTTCAGACAGAATATCGAGGTGCTGAACCGATCCTTTCGCCGCAATAATGGACTTCCACACGTCATCGGTATCATGCCCTTTTTCTTCAAGGAGCTTTTTCAGGAATTTATTTTTCACAAGAAAACTACCTGAAAGTGTTTTCTGCAAATAGGCATTTCCAGAAATTGGCTCGGTACAAGGCGTTGCTTCTCCGCAAATGAAACTAGTTGAAGCTGTTGGTTGAATAGAGCTGGTGTAGCTATTGCGGCGCGTTCCACCATCGAGTGGCAGTCCGCGTTCACGCCCTAGTCGTTCAGAAGCGGCATGTGTTGCTTCACCAATCGCTTTGTAAATCTCTTTATTGATCGCCCGCGCGAGGATGCTTTCAAATGGCACATTACTCTTCATCAGATATCCATGATATCCCATGGTTCCAAGTCCAATCGAACGCTCACTTTTTACCGAGTGAATGGCTTTTTTATACTCCTCTGCAGGGGCAAGCTCGCAGAATGTATCAAGGTTATTATCAAGTGCTTTCACGCAGAGATAGGTGATTTCTTCAACCTGATCTTTCCAATCATCCCATGTTTCAAGGTTCAAGTTCCCAAGGCAGCAAACGGCAGTACGGTCATTTGTTGTTGGAAGCATGATTTCGGTACAAAGATTGCTTTGGCGAATTTCAAGGCCAAGATCTTTGTGATGCTGAGGACGCGCTTTGTTAGCGGTATCGATGAAAACAAGATATGGCTCGCCGGTTTCTGCACGCATGGTAAGCAGTTTTCGCCACATTTCAAGGGCAGAAAGCTTCTTTGTAACCGTTTTATAGTGAGGGTCAATGAGCTCGTATTCTTCGTCATTCTCAACCGCCTGCATGAATTTGTCGGTAATGACGACGCCATGATGAATATTGAGCGTTTTACGGTCGATATCTCCTCCAGTCGGCTTACGAATTTCAAGAAAATCTTCAATGTCTGGATGATCAATACGAAGATAAGCAGCAGCAGCACCGCGACGTGTTGAATTGCGCGAAATTGCGAGTGTTTCTGAGTCCATGATTTTGAGGAAAGGAATCACCCCGCTTGATTTGAGTCCACTCGACTTTAGTGGGGCATTTTGTCCTCGAAGCTGTGACCAATCTGTTCCAATTCCTCCGCCGTATTTTGAAAGGAAGGCATTTTCGCGGTAGACATCGAAAATTCCGCCAAGGTCGTCTGGAACGGTATTAAGGAAACAAGAAATAGGAAGACCTTTGTTTGTCCCAATATTCATGAGTACAGGGGTTGCTGGGGTGAACCAAAGCAAACTCATACTGTCGTACAGCTTTTGTGCGAAAGCAGCATCGCCACGCGACATACCTGTTGCGACACGCGCAAAGAATGTTTGCGGACGCTCACAGATTTGGTCCTTCTCGTCACGAAGGAAATAGCGTTCTTTTAAGTTTTCAAGTCCAAAATAGGTAAGCAATTTGTCACGTTCGGGCCGAAGCTGAATGCCTGATTGAATGGCACGGTCGGTAATGTAGTGAGGATGATCCCAGCTGTGCTTTCCTTCGGTTTCCTCATGAATTTCCTGAAGAAGGTGATCGCGAGCAGCTACGAGATTATGCGTTGAAATGGCTTCAATGATGGCGGTTCGGTGAGACATAGTGGGGGGATGTCGTTAGGGTTAAGTATGGTTGAAGAGTGAAGGTTACCAGTCAGAGACAACAGCGCCTTTTGCGTATTCTGTAGCTCGATTCTCAAAGAAGTTTGTATGTTCTTTTGCATTCACCATCACATCAAGCCAGCTAAGGGGGTTTGACGCTCCGTAAACTTTATCGAGGCCAAGGTCATTAAACTTCTTGTCTGCAGTGTAGCGAATATATGTTTTTACATCTTCAGGCTTAAGACCCGGAACGGCTCCCATGTCAAAGCATGTATCGACAAATTTATCTTCAAGAGCGACAATTTCTTTCCCTGCGGCATACAGTTTCTGCTGCAGTTCCGATGTCCAAAGGCTTCGATTTTCCCTTATCAAATCTGCAAATAAATTGCATACACCTTCCGAATGTAACGTTTCGTCACGAATGCTCCAAGTCACAATTTGCCCGACGCCACGTAATTTTCCAAGCCGTGGAAAATTCATCAAAATCGCGAACGAGGCAAATAGGCTCACGCCCTCCATGAACGCTCCAAAGACCGCCATGTTCAGGATTAAATCTTCAACACTATTTACGTCAAAAGAATTGATAAACTCAGATTTATTCCGCATTGAGTCATATTCAAGAAAGGCAGAGTATTCGCTTTCAGGAAGGCCAAGTGAATCGTTGAGATAGGAATATGCCCATACATGAATACTTTCCATAGCCGCAAAAGCAGAGAGCATCATTTTAATTTCTGGCTTCGGAAAAGCAGGAATGAGCTTTGTATTGTAATTATTGTTTACTTCAACGTCACCTTGTGTAAAAAAGCGTAAAATCTGCATGACAAGATTTTTCTCTTCTTCAGAGAGATTGAATCGATAGTCTGTAATGTCATTTTCCATTGGAACCTCAGTCGGTAGCCAATGTGCTTGATTTTGTTGTCGAAAATACTCAAAATACTGCGGATACTCGAATGGCCGGAAAACAGCACGTGGAGTAAGGATGGGGCTTGTTCCGTGAATATGTGTCATAAATGGGTTCCTCCGCCCTAAATTGGGCAAAATGAAAAGACCTATCGAAGGGGATGGTCTTTCCGCTTCCGGGTGGGATCAAGTAAAGTTCGCTTGTATTCCCGCGCCGAAGCGGTACGCGTATATTAGCACAATGCTCCTTTTGGTAACGAATAAAGGGTGTGCATAAATCCCATATATTGTGTGGCTATTGAATGATTGGCACTATATGTAGTGGTACCGTTCATTTTTCCTTAATATACGCGCTCACTCATAAAAACTGTTCTATTGCCATTTAAATGCAGCACCTCGCATAATATGATTTGCAAAACGCTGAATGAGGCGAGTAACACCTGGACGCATTTCGTTGTGCAAAGAATGATCACCTCCATTAACGACATGTGTAAATGCATTTATGCCTGATGCTCGCAGGACAGCCGCAAAATCTTCCTGTCTTTGTTCGTCATTTTTTGGGTCTTCACTGCCAACAATCAGGAGAGCAGGTGGGTCGTTAGGGTCAACGTAATTTATTGCCCCGTCCCTTGCAATCATGCCAGAGCGGTTAATTTTCACGTCGTCGTATAAGTTTTCTTGCGTAGCAAGGTAGTCAAGCGGTGCGATAATCTCGCTTCCAAACGGAGAAATAGTGACATCCACACCTTCTGGAATGAGATTTCCAAAGTGGGTGCTCTCCCCGTAATACCCAGCAATCGTGTAAGGTTCTTGAGAGCTACAGTTGTTCAACCAGTCAACGGTATCTTCATAAATCATGCGTGAAGTAATAACCCCTCCAAGCGAATAGCCATGGACCAAAAATTGTGAATTATCGCCGCCATAAACAGGTGCAATGCTCACCAGATGCGAAAGTGCACATGCGATATCGTATTCAAAACCTTCCTCTGAGTAGCGAAAATTTGTATTTGCAACAATGAAGCCAATATCGGTGTAGGTTGAGATACGATTCACGACTTTTTGCTTATCACCTTCGTCTTCACTGCCTCCGTGAACAAGTAAAACGACAGGAGCATTGGTATTGGTTTCACGATAATGCAAATCAAATGTTTGTAGATTATCGCTTCCGTAGGAGATATCACGCGCAATGGTAACAGGCGCATTTATTTGTGTTTGAATGTCTTCGTCTAGCTTCGTTGGATCTGTAAATATGCTCTGAAAGATAATGAACAGCGTAATCGCAGCGATTATGCCGATTCCACCTATGATGTATAAAGGGATAGTTGATGTGCGCATAAAAGCAGAGTAAATGTTAATATGAATATATTACCATTTTTAATTGTTTTTGTTACATGAAAAACATCACCATTTACACACAAAGTTATTGCATGTACTGTCAGCGGGCGAAATATACGCTAAGGCAAGAGGGGTTTGATTTTGAAGAAATCGACATTACCGAAAATCCGCAGTTACGAACTGAAATACAAGTAAAAACGGGAATGTATACGATGCCACAGATTTTTGTCGGCGAGGAATTCATCGGTGGCAGTGATGACCTTGATCGGCACATAGAAGAGGTGCGTGCGATGATGAGGTGGTAAGTGGCCATGCTTGCTGAAGTTTGGTTGTAGGTTGTATGAGGTAGGTGGTACGATCGGAATATGTCAAAATTACTTCTCTCATGGAATGTGAATGGTGTGCGTGCAGCAGTCCAAAAAGGTTTTTTAGAATTTTTGCGTGATGTAGAGCCAGATGTTCTTGGTATTCAAGAAACAAAAGCCCATACCGAGCAGCTTGGGGACGATGTATTACATCCGGAAGGATATACCGGTATTTGGAATCAGGCGAAGAAAAAGGGATATAGCGGTGTTGCAACGTTTGTTAAAGACAAACCAGCATTTAGTACGTCGCAATTTGGGGAAGATTTGCTTGATGAAGAGGGGCGTATTGTTCTTACCGAGCATGACGGATTTTATTTGTTTAACGTCTATTTTCCAAATGGTGGGCGAGGGGAGGAGAGGCTGAAATACAAACTTGATTTTTACAAAAGGTTTTTGGAGCTTGCAAATGCCTACAGGAAAAAACATCCGGTGATTATTTGCGGGGACATCAATACGGCACATCGTGAAATTGATCTTGCACGTCCAAAGCAAAACGAGAAAACGAGCGGATTCATGCCTGTTGAACGTGCATGGCTAGACGAACTTGAAGCGAATGGATACGTCGACAGTTTCCGCGCGTTTCATCCAGGCGAGGCAGAATGGTATACCTGGTGGGATATGAAATCACGTTCTCGTGACCGGAATGTTGGCTGGCGGATTGATTATTTTTGGGTCGATAAAGCCCTCATGCCACGTGTAACGGACGCGTTTATTTTACGAGATATTCATGGAAGTGATCATTGTCCGGTAGGCATTCGTATTGATTAGCTTGGCATTTCCTCAAGCGTGAGTGTGGTTGTGAGTTCATCTTCGCCCCGAAGTATACGAAGCGTTACCTTGTCGCCAACATTGTAGCGACGAATAAGAATCGCAAGACTTTGTTCTTGCGTGATATTGTCCTCATTTACGGAGAGGATAATGTCGCCCTCCTGCAGGCCGGCTTTTGCAGCCGGCGAATCGTTGAGGATGGCATTTTCGCCGGTTACATACGCTCCATTTTGGACAGGAAGTTCAATGTCTGCAAAAGGGACAGGGATGTACTGAACACCAATATATGGACGAATGACCCGTCCATTTTCGATAATCGATTCTATGGTCATTTGTACGGTATTTGACGGGAGAGCAAACCCGATATTCTCTGAACCAGATGCAACGGCAACATTTACACCTATAACCTCACCACGAAGATTAAGGAGCGGTCCGCCAGAATTTCCGGGATTAATCGCTGCATCAGTTTGAATGACATTATCAAGAAGTTCAGAATTGCCGCGATTATCTCCTGCAATAATTGATCGCGACAGACCAGAAACAACGCCGGTCGAAACGGAATTGCTGTATTCGGCGAGAGCATTCCCAATGGCAATTACCGACTGACCAAGCCGAAGCTGTTCAGAATCACCGAATGTGAGATAGGGAAGCTGTTGTCCGTCAATTTTCAATAAGGCAATATCGAGCATGGTATCGCGATCAATCACATCGGCGATAAAGTCTCGTCCATCTGGAAGGTGCACCGTATAGGTAGCGTCAATGCTTGAGACTACATGGGCATTGGTGACCAAATAGCCGTCTTCAGAAACGATAAAACCAGATCCTCCACCGACTTCACGCTCAATAGTTCCATCTTGTTCTAAGAGTGGGACCTGAATGTCAAGGCCGAAGAAATCCTCGAATGGATTATCGAAAACACGATTGAAACTTGGGACTTCTTCGGTAATGCTAATCGCCACAACGGCAGGGTTTACGACATCAACAATATCGGCGACACCGAGGACGGTTCCATTGAGACTGCTCGTAAGCATTGCTGCCTTACGCGTAAGATCGGTTTCAACGGGTTGCATAAGAAGATAGAGCCCCACGAATGAAAGCGTAAAAATCGCTCCTATAATACCGCCGGTAATAGTATTCGAGAGTGATGATTGTTTTATTGATGACATATCTCTATTGTTCACGATTCATGTGAGTATGTTACACCTCGATTGACGAGCTGTGTAGTTCGCGAGACGTTTTAGAGGAGGGGGTTAGATGAAACTTCAAAACGCCTCGTATTGCATGAAGACACGAACGGCTACCTATTAGGTGACGAGCCACGGCACATCTGCACAGACGAATCACGGTACACTAGTCGTGACGTTAGCGTTTAGCGCAGTGATGTCAGATATCATGTGTGCATTGGCAATCGCACACGATGTAGTGCAAGAGGGGGAGGTTAATCTGGAGAGCGACAGATCCGGATGATCAAGTGAGACATGTTGTTTTGCGTGGGAGCAAGTGGGATTGTTGATGCGTCAGCTTGAGACGAGTGCCCAAAAGGAGGAATTTTGGCGAATTGTTTCAGATGCGCATCATCGCATTGTCTCGGAAGTCTTTGCTCAAGAGCTTATGCGCCGCCATTTGGTAGTAGCTCTTCCCCATGTGTGACCACCTTCTTTGTGGGGGTGGTCTTGAATATTTCTCAACGATCTGTTATCATTCTGTCACAATTTTCTGTTCAAAAGACTCGTTGTACAAATAGTCCGCACAGGAAATAAAATGAAAGAACAACCTTCCGGGGTAGCTCAGTGGCAGAGCAGTTGGCTGTTAACCAATTGGTCGTGGGTTCGAATCCCACCCCCGGAGCCATCAAAGAATCTCAGTTTTACTGAGGTTTTTTGTTTGACCCAAGTGGGATTTCAGAACCCTAGTGTGATAACATGGCTCCATATGTTTTTAGAAGAAATGAAAACAACAGATTTTGAGGAAGGCAAAAAGTACATTTTTGTCATTCCAACGGGATCTACGGAACAACATGGACCGTTCCTACCGCTTGGCACGGATTCTTACATTCAGGATGCAATTATCAATGGGGCCGAGAAACAGCTGACTGAGTTTATCTTTCTTCCAACGATGCGGATTACTTGCTCAGAGGAACATGAAGGTTTTGCGGGGTCTGTTTGGATTTCACTCGATACTATGGAGCGTGTAATGAACGATATCTGTAAGTCGCTAGAGCCTTACGCTAAGAAGTTCATTTTCACTACGGCTCACGGTGGAAATATTGAGGTATTAAAGCGATTTGTTGAAAAGCATAAAAATGATTTTCCTAATATCGAACTTCATTACGTAGACCCTGATAACGAAGAGATCGAGGAGAAGACGGTTGAATTGATTGGCGGACCAGTGGAAGATCATGCTGGTAACACGGAAATCTCTATTATGCTTGGAATTCGTAACGACCTAACAATGATCCCAACTAAAGATTACCCGAAAAAGATTCTTGATAATGCTTTCAAAACAAATCGCTTGAAAGATTTCTCAGAAGACGGGATTGCCGATAACCATCCAGATTGGGTAATAGATGAAAGCCACGGAGAAAAGATACTGGACTGGATTGTTGAAGATTTTGTCGACTCATTGAAGAAGATTGTAAGCTAGATAAATTGATCCATCGCCATCAGGGACTCCAAGTTTGCCGTTCTGAATCCGTCCAGTATTCGGAGCCAATAAAAATTCACCGTCTTGTGCGGTGGATTTTTATTGGCTCTGGAGGGGGTAGGACAGTCCTGAGGACTGTCCGTGGGATGAGAACGGCCGGAGGCATATGTCGTCAGCAGACGACATGCCGAGGCCTGGTCCTGAGTGCGGTTTTCTGCAGAAAACCGACACGACGGCGAATCCCACCCCCGGAGCCAGGCTAGACGATCAGCATCAAAGCTGATCGTTTTGCTTTTCTGAGGTATGTAATCAGATAGATTTAGTACCAAATTAAAAGGACTTCTTAATTCTAACAGTAATTTGCGATCCTTTAATTCTGGGTTCTGAACGAGGAAATTAATGAATTGGCGTTTTTCGTGTAATTCAGCACCTTCGAATATTTCTCGAGAACGACGAGCCACGGAAAGTACCGTGGCTACTGTCGTTTTGTAGTCATGATCTGCTTGAGTATGTTCTCCAAGCTCTATATTTAGACGCTGAAGACGATCTGTAAGCTCTTGCAGTTTTGTGTCGTAATCCTCCTTAGTAATCCGCACATTGAACTGGACACAACTTCGAAGGATTGGGATGGGTGTGTAGAAACGATTCTCAAACTGCTCGACGATGAGAGAAACTGAACCATCAACAGCTTCAGCTCTGGCTACTTCACTGTTCTGAATGCGTCCAGTATCGGGAACCAATAATCCTTCGCTAATTTCAGCGGCGGATTTTTGATACCCAAATAAAATTCAGAACCGTGGTAAAATCTTCGGGTGTGAAATTTGAACATAGAAGAACAGTCGAATATGTAGAATCGGCTAAAGTCAGTTTAGAAGATTTTGATGTTGGAGATACTCTAGAGGCATTGGCGGGTATTGCGTTAAAAGACGAAACTCAAAAGCGCGTATTGGAACTTCAAGAAAAAAAAAGGGGGGTAATGGAGTGGTTGAAAAATCAACGTACCAAAATTAACAATGGTGAAAAGATAGAATTGCATGAACAGCATTCGAAAATTTTCCATGTTGTTTATCAAGATGGCGCTTTCATCGGGAGTGACGGTGAACAAAGCTTTGATTTAACATTAGGCGAGTTGTTAACAGATGCATCTTGGGGCATTGATTATGATCTTGACATGGATTCGGTGCCTTCAGATATAGCAAAGCAATATATTTTATCTAGAGCTAAAAGGATGCTGCGTGAATTGCTAAACAGGCAACTGGTTTTAATCGAATTGGATGTAAATAACGACGATCAGCAGAAGAAGTCCTTTTCAGCTGTTGGTGAAAGACAGAAGCAAGGAAGAGAGCTGATAGCTCAAGATCAGGGTTTTATTGCTGAAGAGATGATATTAAATTTAATAAAAAAACTAGTCATAGATCACGATTTGCCAGTTGAAATAGAGGAAGTAGATGTTTATGACGATGTGGTTAATAAAGTTGATTATGTTATCAGGAGAACTGATCGTAAAAGAGGGGTTGAAATTGATGTGATTGATGAAGAAAGTCCTGAACGGATAGGTGTTCAGTTCACACTCATGTTTCGAAAGGCCTCTATGGTTGGTAAGCGTAAAACAGTCTTACAGGCATTGAGAAGAGGTATGGTAGGTGAACTGCAAGATTTACAGGATATTGCTGTAGTAAATGTTCACCCAGCATATATAAAGCGATCAGTTAACACATGGAAAAAAACTAGAAAACCTGGCGGGCCGGACAATTGTTTAGAGGTAGCTGCTAAGGTAGATTTAGTTCAAAAAATGCTAAAAGATTTATTTTCAGAAAATGAAATAGATGAAATTGTAAGTGAAGTTTACGGCGTTGATAGAAATAAAACTAAAATTCGCAGAACCTATTAAGTTCTAACATCCTCCACGATGCGGAGCCAATAAAAATTCACCGTCTTGTGCGGTGGATTTTTGTATTTCCAATCACCCTCCCAGATTTCTTGCCGAAATGATACACTTGGTCACAATATGAACGTGAAAGAATTTTATAAACATTCATCAAAGGAAATCGTCGATCTATTTCGTGATTTTATTGAAAAAGATTGTTTCAGCCAATATCCTGAATTAAAGGATAAGTTGAGCTTCGTGCTCACGGGATCCGTACCCTCGAATCACTATGATCAATATAGTGATATTGATTGTAATTTGTTATTCGAGAACGAATCTGATCTGGCCATGATTAAGGAAGCTGTAAAAAAGTATAAGATGAGCTTACGGGAACAAAAACTTCCGATTCAGCTTCACTCCCCAATGACGTTTAGCGAATTGGAAAACTCCTTGACCAATTGGAATCATGATTCGGCTTTACGTGAACACGCGGCAGCACTCGTCATTTTTGACCCACACGATCGCTATAAAACAATTCAATCGCGGATCAAATGGTATCCAAAAGAAGTATTACAAGAAAAGATTCAATGGCTTTTTGCCGAATCTATTTTTGCGTTTGAAGATCGTCTTGTTGTGGCCGTGGAACGTGAAAATGATCTCTATGTACGCTCGTTGAGTTTACAGATAGTGAAACTGCTAGCCAACGCACTCATCATGATAAATGACCGCTATCCTGTATTTGAAAAGCATATATATTTTAATCTCCGTGATCTCGGTGAAAATGAGTTTTGTGCTCAAATCGACTTGCTCCTGAGCATGACCGAGACAGATGAAATCCAAAGGTCTATTACTGATATCATCGATACCGTGGAACAACGCCTTATTAAAGCTGGTTTTATGGAAAAACAGCCCAAAGAGCATTGGATACAGCTTCGTCCTAAGTTTCAGATTGAAGGATGCGCCTAGAAGGATTCAATGAATTTTGCAAATGTTCCATGCTGACTTAGACCTGGTATACTCATTCAAACCTCACAAAGAGTTTTTTTATGGCAGAAAGACCAACGTTTAATCCTGAAATCAGAGAACTGCATGAAGGTGTAAAGAAGTTTGAAATCGTCGATGTAGAAGGTAATCGGTTAGGAGTTTGTGAATCTGTATTTGAAAAACACCCAACCAATGAACAGTACAAAGTTTTGCAGAGATGTGAACTTACTGCTGCAAACGGTGAAAAAATTGACTTGCTTCAGATGCCTGATGGTGAAAGAAGCAATGTCGAGGTTTTATTTGTCGACAATCCACGGATTGAAGAACAATATCTGATGCGTGTTGGTACCGTAGTTTTAGTTAATCGAGACATGACCTCCATTGATGACATTGCCGTATTATTGCATGAGATGGGACATGACGAGCAGGCTCGCTCTTCTGATGGTTTCTCAGAAGTTTACAATGCGATGCACATTAACAACGACCTGCCATATGATGATTTTTCACGAGCGTTTCGTGATTTAAGCGACAGTTTTCGAGTTCTTTATGCTTATATTGAAATGGTAGATCGTGATGTACCAATGCACGTTAAGCTTGATCAGGATTTAGAAGAAGAAATTAGAAATGCCGTAGCGGAATTTAAGCGTTTACATTTAGACGATGCAAAAGAATCTGATCGCATTAAAAAAGAAGTTGGTAGGGGTTATCTAGAGTGGTCCGAGGATGAGGAGCGTTATAACAAAGATCACCTAGCTGGGATTCGGGCCTTATCGTCCTCTACAGAGAGTGTTCTAAAAAAACATCCAAAGCTTCGTGGCATTTACACCGATATGGTTTTATGGCAGGAACGGGATGCTTCTGACCGAGCACGCGCTCGACTGAACGTTTTTGTCGAACAGGGAATGAATCTTGTTGACGCAAAGTTTCCTCTCACCGATCGAGAAATAGCTATGGCTGAAAATAACTTAACGCACAAATCGAGAAGGATGCAGGAGGCAACGAGGGCCTATCTTGAAGATCGAGACAAGACGATCGATGAGCGGCTTAAATTCTCGTATCAAACGTATGAATGTACGCATTGATTGGTGAATTCTGTTCAACGGCAGTTCTAACATCCTCCACGATGCGGAGCCAACAAAAACATACCGGTTTCACTGGTGTTTTTTTGTTTGTTTCAAAGCTATCTAGAGTGGGAATTGAACTTTCTTGATATAATGAATCTAGAAGATTGAATTATGCGCAAATCATTCGATATTCCTCAACGCAGGTCAGATGTTGAGAAGCCCCCTGCACCAGAACTTAGGTTCTTCTTCTCTGCTCACGGACAAATTCAAGACTATGAAGGTATCCAAGAAGCTTTACAGGATGCTGATGTTTTTGTTGTAGAAGCACACGGATGGAACGAAGATGATCTAAGGTATCTTCAAGAAATTTCAGATGGAACCAAGGTTCCGAGGCACATAGAGGAAAAACGTGAACCACAAGATGTTATTGAATATGAGGAAGACTTGCTTTATAAAACTGGTAAACGGATTGAAATCGTTGACGTACCCGAAGGCCACGAATTAGACAAAGAAGACGATGGAACAGCTGGGATATCTGAGGCTGCGCGCACTTTTATTGCTCGTGGAGATCTAGAATCTGCACTTGCAGCGCTAGATACGGCAGTAAAGATGAATGCGGAGTACATTAGAAAAAAAGATGAGTATATTGAAGGTCAATTGGATGCTCTTTTGAAGAAGCTTTCAATTGAGGATCCAAATGCGAAAGTGTTGGTTCAGATAGGATCGACACATACAGGCATTTCGCACGACTTAAGAAGAGAAGGAATAGCAAGTCGAGTACGTAATAGTGTAAAATTCGATTTTAAAGATGAGCTTGTTCGTTCTTATCGATTCAAAAAATCTCCTGAGAGGGATCTATTAATAAAAGTCTTGATTGAAGAGGTGTTAAGAACAAGTTTTCAAGATCAACTCAGAAAGGTGCCATATATTCAGCGAGTCGATTTTTTCAGAAAGCATTTAGCAAATATAACTGAGGAACAGATTCAAAATTTGGGCTATAAGACAGAGTCTAAGTTCTTTGATCGAGTGATTATGCGCTATGAGAATTACACACCAGAGCTTAAGAGACAGATTTTGACTGAATCATGGCAAGTTGTCTTCGGGGCGGCTATCGATGAAAGTATTGCAAAGTTAGTAAATCAGCAGCATGATCGATGATCTTGGTTCTAACATCCTCCACGATGCGGAGCCAGCAAAAGACATCGGGTTTACTGGTGTTTTTTTTGTTTGACCCAAATGGGACTTCGGAACAAGAATTTGATAAACTGGTTTTATATGAAAAATGCATTCAACCTGCAAATCCCTGAGATGAAAGACATTCTGGCAGATCCTGAGATAGAGAAGTCCGTATCGGACATGTTGGGAACCGTTTTGAGTTACCTCGGAATTCCAGACGACGCAACTGGGCGTGTAGTTGAGGAAACGTTCGACAAAACGAAAAAGGCGGTGTCAATCACCGAATACGAGAAGAATGTACACGCTCTGCTTGATCGCGAGGGCGTAGTAGCCGCATTTCCACATAAGCTACTTGAGCGTACAAAGATCATGGTAGAAGAGCTTAGACCGTATCTTCTTGAGGGTAGCGTGCTAGATTTGGGATGTGGTGACGGCAAGACAGGGGAACTGCTAGCCGATACGCATGAAGTACAACTAGCGGACGTGTTTGAACATCTGCACATCAAGGAAACGGGCTTGGACTTTACGTTTTTCAAGCAGGGCGAGCTTGTACCTATTGAAGATAACTCGTTCGACAATACGTTAAGTATCTACGTATATCATCACAGCGACGATCCAATACAATCAATGCTCGAGGCGAAGCGGGTCACTCGGTCTGGTGGGAGAATCATTGTAATGGAATCGGTTTATGGAGTGGACGAGTTGCTTCTCAGCGATGAACAGAAAGAGAAAGCTAAACCATTCTTACGCTTATCTGCGGAACAGCAGCGTTTATGTAACATTTTTTTTGACCATTTCTGGAATCGGGTATTGATGTATAGCGATGACCCAAGCATGAAGATCAACGTTCCATTCAATTTTAATACTCCCGATGGTTGGAAGAAGATCTTTGAGGCTAATGGTCTTACACAGGAGAAAATGATTCACATGGGTATGGATCAACCAACCGTTCCTGAGTACCACACGATGCATATTTTGCGAGTAAACTAATTTTTGAATGTGTTTACAAAAAGTTGAATGTATTCATGATAGAAACTGATCTATTGTAGGCCTTTAATGATGCCCAATGCACGGTTCTGAACCCGTTCAGTATTCGGAGCCATCAAAAAATCTCAGTTTTACTGAGGTTTTTTGTTTGATCCAAATGGGACTTCAGTACAAGAATTTGATAAACTAATATTTGTATGAACGTTGCTGAACAAATTCAAAAGATGGTTACCGATGGGGTTTTGATCATTGCCATAGATGGTCATGGTGGTTCTGGCAAATCTTCCCTCGGAAGGATGTTGGGAGAAAAACTTCATGCCACAGTTTTCCATACCGATGATTTTGCTTCATGGGATAACCCAACCGAGTGGTACGAGGATATGATCGAGCAAGTCTTTATACCTATTGAAAATGGCGTAAAGACATTGAGTTATGAATTGTCAGTATGGGAAAAAGGTAAATCTCGTGGAAAAATTGAGAACCAGCCAGTAACGAACATTATCATCGTGGAAGGTGTCGGTGCGAGCAGAGCGGAGTTTCGCAAGTATCTCGACTTTTCCATCCTTGTCGATGTTCCTGAAAGCATTTGTATTGAAAGAGGGGTAAGTAGAGATCTTGCAGACATGCCCCACAAATCGAAAACGGAAATACGGAAACTTTGGCTTGATTGGATGGAAGAGGAGCGAAAGTATTTTTCAAAGCATCAACCCAAGGAAAATGCTGACGTTATTCTTGATGGAACAAAGTCGTTTGCTGAACAGATCGACTGACAAACTGAGCCATCATAGGCTTAACTCCTGCCACTTGACCGTTCTGAACCCGTCCACGATGCGGAGCCAAGAAGGACGATCAGTAGAAATACTGGTCGTTTTTCTTTGTGCTACTGAATAGTGTGCGAATTCTAGTACTGTATTCATTGGTTCTTTAGCTCAATAATGAATTCCCGTTCTTTCAATTAGGGAGTCTGAACAAGGGCATTGATGAACTGGCTTTCTTCATGCAAATCTATTGGCGAGCAGAAGGTAATATTGAGTCATGACATACTGAATACAAATGGATTGAGTTTGGCGATATAAAAAAATATCTTGGCACAATCAAAACAATGAGATCGTGGCGATAAAATCAAAAATTCAAGACCTGACCCCTTTACGGTAGCATTGGCGAGTTGCTGCAACTCGGAGCACCTTCCACGGGTGGTCCTTACGTTTTAAAGGCGGAAATCGTGACAAAGTGAATGCACTTTTTTCTGGCAGGTCTTCTATGGTGGCTGTTTATGGGGGAGGTGCGTTTTGCAAGAGCTTGCCGCGTAAGGAGAAGAAGTGATGAGAGTTATTATTTGCTATACTTCTTCATATGGTCAGAAGATCAGAATATTATCGTATCAGTGAATTTGAGAGAGGTAGTGGTCATGAGCGTCCTCGTACTTCTATGGAGGGGGTTGAGGATTATGAGGCGCGAGAGCAGTCTTTTTTGTACGCTGCTCAAGATGAGAAGCGTGATTTGAAGGATTTGCTGAATGAGGTGCGTCCGTCGACGAGGTATTGGAGTGGCATGAAATCTCGAGTGCTAGAAAGTTTGCGGCGTATTGTTGGCGTTAAGGACTATGCGTCGATTTCTGATTCGCTTTCTAGTGAGGCTGCGCTAGACGCTTCTGGCGTTGAAGCGGAGGTTGCAGCCATGCGCGAAGATTTGGAAGTCCGAGAGCTTGAAGCTATTCTTGCGGAGTCACGTGGATCATCGCTTTTGGCGCGTCTCCGAGAGTTTTCATTTTCCTTTTTAGCAAAGCGTCAGCGAATTTCGTTCGATGATAAGGGCGGCGAAGTGTCTAGCAAGCCAACCGCAGCGATCGAGAAGATTCAAAAAGTAGAGGAAAAGCGAGAAGAAATTTCCCTTACCGATTGGCTTGAGGCGAAGATTCGTCGCGCTCGAGCGGAACGTATGTCCGATGGAGCTTCGGATGATGAGGTGCGGTTGGTTGATGATGAAATTTCGGAATGGTTTCGAGCGAAGTTGGATCATTTTTTTGTGAGTGGTGGTGATCCTACGGATGAACAGGTATTGATTGATTGGCTTGAATCTGACGGTGAAGAAGTTGTTCCATCGGTTGAGACTACGGTTGTTCCGCGAGATAGCGATATATCTTCATCTGAAAAGCCGGGTGATGATGAAGAAGCGATTGAGAAAATGCTTGCGGAGATTCGCGGGCGTGAGGGGTTTTTGAATTCACTTTCTAACCATCGACGATATGTTCATGCTTTTCAATTAGCTTCGTTTTTAATGGCATCTGACGGAGGGAGTGCAGAAGCGTACAGGGATCTGGGGTCGGATATTGAAAAAGAAATGCAAGCAGGATTGGGAGAGAAGGTTGATTTAGAGGGGGTGCTTGAGGAGGATCTTGATCATTTGGTGATGTACCGCTCGAATGAGCTTTTGAAAGCGTTTATTGAGGCGCCTGATCATCCTTTGGCTGCGAAGGGATTGCAAATGATGGCGGCGGAAAATCCATGCTATTTTGCGGGCGGATTATCTGCATTTTTTGAGCAGAGTTATTATAAAGATTTGCTTGAAGAAGTGATTTTTGCTGATCCTCGGTATACGCTTGGCGTATTAGCTGAAGCAAAAGGGGATCAGAAGAACAGTGCTCTTGCCGATGAGGTTACCACTTTACTAAAGGATTCAACTCAGCTATCGGCGGAAACAATGCTAGTGCTGTCTTCTGAGGATATGCCAGCTTTTGAACGTGATAGGCTAGCTGATATTTTCCCTTTTTTGGTACGTGACAATGTGGGCGGTGAATTGTTTGACCAGATTCTGGGGGATGATCATGCGTATGTGGATGGACTCGTGTATGTGGCTTCGAATGATTTTGGGATTATGTCTGAGCGGGCCGACGATACATTGAATGTAATTATGGACGAGCGCGTGGCTAGAATGAATAACTTGCAGGAGTCAGGGGACCCATATGCATCGATTAGGGGGGCGAGTGTTGATGAGCTGTATGCAACCATGGCCTATGGTAACTATGCAGCTCCGTGGATGGTCGATACGATGTTTAAAGAGCTTTCAGCGAAGATGAGGGAGGATGGCCTGGGGTCGAAGCAATTGGTTGATCGGCTGGGCGGACTTCAATTTCAGCAGTTTGCGGAAAATCTTTCAGAGGTAGGGCTATTTGATGAATTTTTGGTATTGGCCGTCGCTGAGCATCGCGGGAAGGCGCTCATTGATCGTTTTATTTCTGGGATTACTTCTGATAATGCTCGTGAATCGCTCGGACATATTACTCAGATGATTCAACTCACCTCGCATACGGGTGTTCAATCGTATTTGAAGGAAGCTATCGAGCGCGAGTACGTGACAGCTCGTGATTCTGGCGACAAAGATCAACAGCGTGCTTATGGAGTGCTTTCTTCTTTATTTGGCGAAGAAGCGACATGGCTTGATTCTAATGAATATATGGTTTCACCGCAGGAGAAGCTGGCCATTTCAGAGCTCTTCGATGAGAGTGGTCGCAGTGTTTCAGAGAATCGTTTTTATCAAGATATAGATAGTGATGGGCATTGGTCGTTTCTTAGCTGGGTGCAGCAACAGAAGCAGCTTGGGTTTGATGTGGAAGATCATGGAACCTTCATTCGTATGGTTAGGAAGCAAGAGAATCGTGTGGTGATTTTGTACGGAAATAAGCCTCAAGCTTCTCCACACGGTGCTACGAAACTCAAGGCCATGGATTATGCTCAATTTCAGCAGTTTAAGAAGAGTGCTGGACTAGGTGATGGGATCGCGGACGTACCGAGAGATCGGTGGGATGACGGTATGAATGGAGTTGCTGATATGCGTGAACATATGCAAGCGAATGGCTTAGATGGGCAGATTTTGGTGCATCGTGGTCATTCGTATTGGAATCAGTATACACTTGAAGATGTTTATGATTCGACCAGGCTTGTTATTGATGGGTCCTGCGGGGGAGCGGGGACTGTTCAGAATGCAATTCGTGCGAATCCTGATGTGCAGATGCTTTATACTCGAGGGATTGGTTCAACGGGTATTAATGATACATTGGTTCGAAATATTAATGCGTTATTGATTGCAGGTAAAGATATCGTTTGGAGTGATTTGCGAAGTGAAACTGGCGGAGAGTTCGGCGCCCTCTATAGCGATGCAGAGACTAGAGAAAAGGCTGAGGGATATTATGATAAGTATGTTTTTCCAGATCAGAAACAAGGTCTTTCTACGCGTGTTGTGCAACGATTTTTAGCCGGCGATACAGATCCCATTATAACAGCAGGTTAATATGAATAAACGATTATTTGCACTTATTCATTCATCTGATTTAGCGAAGGATGAACAGTATCGATTTCTTGGTATGCTTCGAGCTTCTTCTGAGTTAGATCAGAAAAAACTGGCGGTACTATTTTTGGAAGACCCTGCTTCTTTGCGAGCTGTTTTCGAAAATTTTGACGCGAAGCGTTCGGCGAAGGAGGACGGGAGTGTGGAGCTTTTTGAGCAGGCTATTGATAAAGAAAAGGAGTTTTTGCAAAATCTCTAAAAACGGCTCCATTAACAAGACCCCATTCGCCGTTGCGTTTGGGGTCTTTCGCCGTGAACTGAGCGTGTCTCAATTCGTTTGGCAGTCGTAGGCGCCGTCAGCGTTGACAGTGCAGTTCATTGGGATGATGAGGACCTCGTCGCCGACCTCTGCGACGTCGAAGAGGTAGTTCATCCAGGCACCATCCACGCCGACGCAGCCTTGGGTGTATTGCCCGGGCGTCCAGGAGTGGATGAGGATGTCTCCCCCCATCGCGGTTTGTTGCGACGGTACCCTGCCGCTCTCGATGTGTTTCAGCATGCGTTTCATGGTGGGCTCGTCGATGACACCCTGCGTAAATGCACGCTTGATGTCGCGACGGCGGGGGTAGTCGATGCGGAGGCCCTGCTCGAAACTCGTCTTGTACGGGTAGGCGCGATCGGAGTCGCGCGTCGCCTTCACGTGGACGACGTACTTGCCCTCGGGCGTTGACGACCAGTCGCGGCGGGTCTTTGGCCCTTCAGGCGTCTTCCCCATGTTCACGGGGATGCAGACAGTTTCGCCGCTCTGTACCACCAGATAGCCTTCGTAATAAAGGGCGATGTGGTGGGTGTCCTTGAAGACCACCAGGGTGCGCTTCCCGGTTGTTCGACCGTCTGGTCGGTACTCGATGGGAAGCTTGCCAAGGTCGGCGGGGCAGGGCGACTCCTTCTCGTAGGAGTAAGGGTTGTCGCTCCACGGGTGGGGAGCGGTCGCGGATGTGGTTATGATGTCGGCTGGTTTCTGAGGAGCGCAAAATGTCAGGTTTGAGGTCAGGGCGAGAATGAATGCTCGGAGCATGGCATCTCCAGCATGAAGTTAAAGAATTGACTGACCACTAACCTTAGCTTAAATGTGTTCATTTTGTCAAGGGGGTAATTGTTTTTACTCCTATCAAGCTTGTCAACAAGATTTTCCTGTTTCTCGCTTATTTTGATATAATGTGCAGCCGATCTCGCTCAGACGCTTTGCGCTCCTGATACGGAATCTGCCTATTGTGCAACTACGGATACGGCGGTCTATTATGTGACGCCAGATTGCCAGCGGTATTTTTTGAACGAGGATATTTTCATTAGTTATTATTCTTCTTGGGATGAAGTGAAGGAGAATGAGGAACTTTCCTTTATGCCTTCGGGGCCAAATTATCCCCTTTAATTTGGAACGCCTGTAAAGACGGTGAACGATCCCAAGGTCTGCATATTACTCCTTCCACTTTTGCCACTACCAGTATTTTTTTGTATTTGTTTCTTGCTTTGAAGAAAAATTACAAAATCAACTGGGTATTACTGTGGCTATTGTAGATATGGATGAGTATTGGCTAGACCGAGAATCCGATGCCTTCAAAGATGGCCGCGATCAGGAACAGCTCGAATCCATGTGATGCGGAGCCAATGGGACTCGAACTATCCAATGTTCGAGTTTTGTTTTATGCTAGAGAAAAATTCGGTTCTAATTATATGAATCATATAGCAACAGGGATATTGATAGACAAGGATGGAAAACTCTTGGCCTATCTACGAGATGACAAACCGAGCATTCCGTTTCCTAATCATTGGGATCTTTTTGGTGGATACGTAGAAGATGGGGAAACGAATGAAGAAGCTCTTGTGCGTGAAGTGCAGGAAGAATTGGGATGTAACCTCAAAGATTACAGCTTCTACAAAGATTATGAGTGTTTGAAGGGCGATGACCATGTAAATGTGAAGCATGTTTTTGTTGCGCACATTGATGCAAAAGCGGATGACCTGACTTTATATGAGGGTCAAGAGCTGCGTGGTATTCCACTTGAAGAAATACATGAGTACAAATGGGCAAACATTTTGGGAGTGATTTTGGATGACTTCGTAAAAGATCAAGCAAACTGAGCCATCATAGGCTTAACTCCTGCCACTTGACCGTTCTGAACCCGTTCAGTATTCGAAGACAACATCGCCTCAGCAGAAATGCTGGGGGTTTGTTATTGTTTTTGGACTTCCCGAAATGGGGTTCGAACTGATATAGTCCGAGAAGTAATTTTTTAACTCTCTAGTTATGAAGACAATGAAATGTGATATGTGTGAAGCGACCGCAGAAGGCGAAACATTTGAGGCGTGGATGCAGGCTCTCATGCCTCATTACATGCAAGTTCATGCAGACGTAATGAATGATCCTAAGAATGGGAAAGAGGAGCAGATGAAATGGATGGTTGAAAATAAGGCAAGGTTTGAGGCTGCCTAAAATCACGCGGCAACTATCGATTGTTATGCCGAAAAATAATCGCTAAACCAAATCTGACACTGTGAAGGTCGGGGTGCTAGCATGCCCTTTGTACTTCTGAATAGCAGTTTTACATCCTCTACGACGCGGAGCCAACAAAATCTCAGCAGAAATGCTGGGATTTTGTTATTGTTTTTGGATTACCCGAAATGGGGTTCGAACTGGTAAAGTATATCTGTATGGATTCGATCAAATTTCACCCGAACGATGGCATGCATGTCTTGAAGACGATTGGCTAACCATACATGAAACAGAAATTAAATGATCACCGAAGAAATACCATGAAACTCAAAATCCAAACAGCTAATGCCCCCTTGCCAAAAAGTAGCCCTCACTCCCAGGCCATCGTCGCGAATGGTTTTGTTTTCACTCAAGGTTCCATTTGCTTAACAACTGAAGGTAAACTTCTTGAGGGAACCATCGAAGAACAGATTCATCAAATCATGAAAAATCTGAAAGCTATTTTGGATGAAGCGCATGTGTCATTTGAAGATGTAGTGAAGTCCACCATTTATCTTACAGACATGTCGTTATACGGAAAGGTAAATGAGATTTATGGGAGCTACTTCTCAGATCCATACCCAGCACGGGAGACCGTATGCGTTTCCGAGCTTCCTCTTGGCGCGAAGGTTGAAATCAGCATGATCGCCGCCTTAACTATCCAATAACCTAATGATGCATTTGCGTGATGAAGTGACAGCTGGTGTGCATTTTCTCCATACTCACCTTCACCTCAGCATAAACACTCCCCAGTTCGGTAAAAAGGTAATCTAGGGAGCCAGCAAAAGACATATGTTTTACAGGTGTTTTTTTGTTTGACCCAAGTGGGACGTCAGAACCAGAATCTGATAAACTGTCATTATGAAACGGCTAAAAGACACATTTCTTGAGACAATACAGTCACAGATCAACTTTACTGAAAAAACGTTATTTGAAGTTGGATGTGGAGATGGTTCTCGTACGGTGCAAATGGCAAAATACTGCAAGCAAATTTTTGCCATAGAACCTGACGCTGAAAAGGTGCAGTTAGCTATAAAGTCGAATGCACAAAAAAACATTACCTACTCCGTTGGATATGCCGAGCAGCTACCAGCGGGAGATCATACATTTGATATCGTGATCTTCACACTCTCTCTGCATCACGTAGCAATCAAGAAAATGAATGTAGCTTTAGACGAAGCGATTCGTGTAGTAAAAAAGAATGGATACATAATTGTTTTCGAACCAGCCTTCAATGGATCATTTTTTGAAGCCGAGATCGCTTTTGATGCATGTGATGGTGATGAGCGGATGCAAAAGGCATCCGCTTACGCACACATACTCTCACATCCGAATCTTAAAGAGGTGGCGGAACTGAATGACGAAACAGTTTTTCAGTTTGATTCGTACGAAGATTTCGTTTCGTCCATGAATCCATCAATTCGAACAGCTGATGAAATCAATACCTTTCTCGAAAAGCATAATTACGTCTTAAAGGCAGATCGTCGCATCAATATTTTTCAACCTTATTAGATTTTCTAAAACCGCCAAATTCATCGTTCTGAATCCGTCCAGTATGCGGAGCCAGCAAAAGACATCTGTTTTACAGGTGATTTTTGTTTGACCCAAGTGGGACGTCAGAACCATTGACCTTTATTTTTTAATCCTAGATACTTTAACAGTATGGATGACGTATACATTGGTAAAGGAAAGCTTGCAGGAAAGGGTGTGTATGCAGCTCGTGATTTCGCAGTCGGCGAAGTCGTGAAATATTACAATCTCAAATCTTTTTCACAATTAGATTTTGATAACCTCCCCGATGAAGAGAAGATGTTTGTACATTCCTTTTGGGGCGAGATGTTTTTATTTCCAGAACCATCTCGATATACAAATCACTCAGCAAATCCAAATACCCGATCGGATCTTAAGAAAATGTGTGATATTGCCATAAGACCCATCAAAAAAGGAGAAATGATAACTACTAATGCGACTACCGAGGTGCGCAAAGAACTACAAACATTTTTGGAGGCTCACGAGGGTATTGAGATTAAAGATTTCAAATGGCTCAAGGGTGGTTACCGAAATGCTACTGTTTCCTACTTGGTATCAAACGGGTCTAAGAAAGTGCTCAATCTAAAGCGAATCGATGGAAATTGGCGTATTTTGAAAGAGAGTGTTTAAGTTTATATGTACTTCGCTCCATTTCACCGTTCGGAACCCGTCCACCAATCGGAGCCAATGGGACTCGAACTGTTAAAGGTTCGAGTCTTGTTTATGCCAAAGAAGATAGTAGTTCAGAGAGTAGCAATGTTCAATCATACGAAATACTGATAACATACCTTTATGCAAAGAGATGTATTTCTGACATTTTCCAGATGGGTAGCAGTTATGTTGTTGACTGCTTCTTTTGTGATCCCCTCTGTGCATAGTGTACATGCAGCTGAAATGGAAATGGATCATGAGAGAATGCACACGGAATGTAAGGATACTGGCTGTGAAGATTCAGAAGCTAAGCAAGATTGCTTGGAGCATTGCTTGCAAACCAATGCATCGGATGGGGTACTGTTTGTTATTGCTCCACACCAGAATGATACGCGATCAGATACCATTCATCAGGAAATATTTGAAAGGCCTGCTCGAAAAGCAGCAAAATTATTTACGCAAAAAACTGGCCCTCCGCACAACAGGGAACGCCACCTCACAACTCAAAAACGAGAATAACACATTGGGGCATCTTCATTCAGAAATCCTAATATTTTTATTTTCTATGGCAAAGCAGCAATTCTTCGTTCAGGGGACTTCATGTAAAAGTTGTGAGGTCATTATTGAACGAGAGCTAAAAAAACAATCTGACATCGTATCTGTTGATGTTTCCCATGTTAAACGTCAAATCACGATCAAAACGTTGGGTGACCGAAGGTATTCTCACGAAGAAATACAAACAATTCTAGAAAAATTTAACTATACAGTTGGTACAAAAGATCAATCACGGCATCAAATAAAGCCGGCAATAAACTGGCAGGGGGTCGGTGCCGCGGCGATCTTTGTGTTATCGCTCTATATCATTTTGGACAGACTTGGCTTACTGCGGCTTAGCCCTTCCTCTGCTGAACCGGCGAGTTTGATAGGAATCCTAGTCATTGGCTTCATTGCCTCTCTGTCATCTTGTACAGCAGTTGTAGGAGGCCTTGTTGCGACCGTGAGCAGTGCTGTCGCTAAAGATCAGGTGAGGATGTCGTCGAAAGAACGCTTCATGCCGCATATTCTTTTTAATGGAGGTCGTATTCTGGGGTTCTTTATCTTCGGTGCCCTTATTGGCTACGCTGGATCAGCACTACAACTTAGCCCAGCACTAAACGGTATTTTCGTTGTCGTTATTGCAATTCTCATGATCATTATAGGCATAAACCTTATGGGAGTATTCCCGGCTCCTCTGATCGGTGTACCGAAATGGTTAGCGCATAGAGTACATGCTATCGCTGAGTCAAAAGATCCAAAAGCGCCAATGGTGTTAGGTGCCATGACGTTCTTTCTTCCCTGTGGATTCACCCAGTCAATGCAATTGTTCGCCCTGACCCTTCAAGATCCAATTCAATCCGGCCTCGTGTTGGCTGTTTTTGCCTTTGGAACGTCTCCGGTTCTTCTTGGTATTGGTGGAGCTATATCTTATGCTTCTGGAAATACCTTAAAGAACATAACGCAATTCGCAGGAGTGATCGTCCTCATTCTTGGAATTAGCAATGTTGGGAATGGCTTTGCGCTACTCGGAGTAACGGCTGATCGCATATTTGCGAAATCAACACAGACAGGTGCTTCAGGAGGGGTGTTGATCGTAAACGGTCGTCAACAAATTGAAATGGATATGACGAGTCGCGGTCTTTATGACCCAGATGTTTTGTCGGTTCAAGAGGGAATTCCTGTCGATTGGATCATTAACGGAGATGACTTTATGGGCTGCGGAGACACCTTAATAATGCCTGCTTTCGGAATAAACACGACATTAAAGACTGGTCCAAATCTTGTGCAGTTTACTCCTACGAAAACAGGCCGATATCCATTCAGTTGTTCAATGGGAATGATCCGTGGAACAATGGTCGTCACACCAGCAAGCTAATATGAAAAAACATACATTCAAAATCTCAGGCATGCATTGTGCGTCCTGTGCTGTCAAAATCGAAGGAGCTCTGCAGAACCTTCCGGAAGTAAAAAATGCTTCTGTTAATTATGCAACAGCAGAAGCTCATGTTGAATCAGAATCAGAGGATGTAAAACACCTTCATGACGTCGTTATTGACGAGGGATACAAGGTTATTAGCGGTGACGCAAAGCATGAACACTATAGCGATGCAAGGCAAGGCAAGAAAAAGGCAATCATTGCAAGCGTGTTGGCATTGCCAGTCTTCATACTTGCAATGTTTATGCTTGATGTTCCGTACAGGCCTTACATTGAAGCAATTCTCACGTACATCATTGTTTTTGGCCCCGGAATGGAGTTTCACAAAATGGCTTGGAAGCAACTGAAGAGGAGGAGGGCGAACATGGACAGTTTGATTTCCATGGGAACGCTTGCAGCAACCGCGTTCAGTAGTTGGTCGTTAACTCAAAACGGGGCAGTCTATTTTGAAACAGCTGCCGTTATCACTGCACTTATTCTCGTAGGTCGATATCTCGAGGCGTATAGCAAAGGTCGTGCCGGTGAAGCAATCCAAAAACTGTTAGAGTTGGGGGCAAAAACGGCGCATCTCGTACAAAAAGATGGATCAATCAAAGAAGTAGATGTCACCTCCTTACAAGTAGATGATGTTGTACTCGTAAAGCCAGGAGAAAAAGTACCGCTAGATGGAATGGTTGTAGATGGTTCAACACGTATTGATGAGTCTATGCTGACGGGCGAGAGTCTTCCTGTAAAAAAGACTCTGAAGCAAGCGGTGTATGGAGCAACGGTAAACCAGACGGGCGTGATAAAGGTTCGCATAACGGCCGCATCAACAGAATCAGTATTGGCTAGCATTATTGAATTGGTAAAAAACGCGCAGGCAGAGAAAGCTCCAATGCAAAAGCTTGCTGACCGAATTTCAGGAGTTTTTGTTCCGGTTGTTATAGGTATCGCTCTTTTGACATTTGTTATTTGGCTAGTAGTGACAGGGAGCATTGAGGAGTCACTCATACCCGCAGTTGCGGTATTGGTGATCGCCTGTCCATGTGCACTTGGACTTGCTACACCTACGGCCATACTTGTTGGAACCGGTCGAGCGGCAAAAAGCGGTATCTTCATTAAGTCCGGAGAGGCGCTTGAGCGCGGTAAAAATCTTGATATTGTAATGCTCGACAAAACGGGAACAATTACCAAAGGAAAGCCTGCAGTTACAGATATTATTCCTAATGGAGTTCCTGACAATGAGCTTCTCTCCATCGCTGCATCGGTTGAGGTACATTCAGAACATCCGCTTGCAGCTGCGATCGTTCGGTCAGCAGAAGAGAAGAAGCTAAAATTACCGAAGGCATTGAATACTCAGTCAGAAACCGGAAAAGGAATGTTTGGCATTGTGAACGGAGAAGAAGTTCGAGTCGGACGAAAAGGGTTTATTTTAGGATCGGAAGCTATTCCCAAAGCGGACGTTGAACGACTGGAAAATGAAGCAAAAACGGTTATATTTGTATCACGTGGTCATGAATACGTTGGCGCAATTGCCGTTAGCGATCCAATAAAAGATGGAGCGATTGAGGCTATTCAACAACTGCGTGCGTTACATATACATCCAGTCATGCTGACGGGGGACAATAAAAGAACAGCGGAAGCGATTGCGAAACAAGTCGGCATCAAAGATGTTCATGCTGAAATCTTTCCAGAGGATAAATTACATCTTGTGAAGCAGGAGCAAAAGAATGGGAAGAAAGTGGTATTTGTTGGTGACGGTATTAACGACGCTCCAGCACTAACGCAGGCGGATTTAGGGATAGCTATGGGAACGGGGACCGATATAGCAATCGAATCGGGACAGATTGTCATAGTTGGCGGTGAAGCCACCAAAATTCCTGAAGCAATCCGTATTTCTCGAAAAACGGTTAGTACGATTAAACAGAATCTGTTCTGGGCGTTTCTCTATAACACGCTCGGCATACCGCTGGCTGCATTTGGATTACTTAATCCTATGATCGCTGCAGGAGCAATGGCTTTCTCGTCGATATCAGTATTGTTGAACTCCCTTCGTCTTCGTAAAATCAACAAATAGCCTCACTTTATGATTTCTAGTTGCACGAATTGAATCCGATCGAACGTAGCGTTGACGATTTCGCTGTTCAAAATTCATAAGTTGTCTATACTGCCTTAAAATATTGTTATTATTGAATACTATGCGAGTAGCGATTATTGGCGGGGGAGCGGCCGGAATGATGTGCGCGGCGACGTTGCAGGAAATGAATTCTGCTACCGATATTTTTCTTATTGAACGAAATCATAGTCTTGGGAAGAAGGTCATTATTTCTGGCGGAGGCCGTTGCAATGTAACTACCGGAATTCACGATGTAACAACTGTACTCACCAACTACCCGCGCGGGAATAAATTTTTAACCTCGGCGATGTATGGATTCCCTCCAGAGGCTGTGTATGCGTGGTTTGAAATGCATGGAGTGCCCCTGAAAACGCAGCCAGATGAACGTGTCTTTCCGGTTTCTGACAACGGGGAAGATGTCGTTGGTGTATTTGAGAGGCTTTTTGAGAAATCTCGTGTACATGTCTTAGTGAATCATTCAGCTATATCGGTAAAAAAGAACGGGAAGCAGTTTGCCATCGTATGTAAAAGCAAGCAGGAGGTTCTGCTTGTCGACAGTGTTGTTATCGCTACGGGTGGACAAGCCTATCGACAGACCGGTTCAACAGGAGATGGGTATGCATTCGCCTCGGAACTTGGTCACACAATTACCCCGCTTGCACCAAGTTTAAATGCATTTTTTACAAAAGAACAGTGGCCTGCAGACATTTCAGGTCTTTCGTTCCAAGACGCACTCATTACGGCTTTTGGGAACAGGCACATTTTCGAGGACCGTTTCTCTTCACACATAAGGGGATTAGTGGACCTGCTGTTTTTGCACTTTCAGCGCTGACGGCATTTGAGTTTTATGACAGAGAACATCCGCTGAGAATTGTGATTAATCTCTTTCCGCAAGATAGTATGGAGGAATTATTTCGTCGTTTAAAGGAAATTATTAACCATGCTGGAAAAAAACAGTTTTCGACCGTCTTAGGAAAGATTATCCCAAAGTCGCTTGTAATGATCGCCTTGCCGTTCTTAAAGATTTCGCTTTCTCGCCGAGCAAATGGTGTGTCAAATGTTGAGTTGCGCTGTCTTGTAGACTGGCTTATGGCAATCCCTCTGCATGTGATACAAAGGGGGGCTGGTGATGAATTTGTCACTGCGGGTGGGGTAGATCTTTCAGAAATCGACCCTTCCACCATGCAGTCAAAGGTTTGCAGAAACCTTTACTTTGCGGGAGAAATTTTGAATGTGGATGGGTTTACGGGCGGCTTCAATTTGCAAGCATCTTGGGCGGCAGGCAGAGCAGCGGGAACTGCGATTGGGAAGTATGAGTAAATAGGAATTTGCTATGAAGACCAATCACGATGAATTACTCGTTCTTGGGATTGCACTTCTCAATGAAAGTCGAGATCAAATATAAATGACAGCGCGTCAACTCATCATTACTTGAAGAGTTGTAGCGTGGTTTTGGGTAGGCATTGGTGTTCAATGGATATTATTGAGGTAGCGTAAGCATAATTTGAATTAGGTGATATTTATATCAACTCACCCACCATGCATTCGCTTTCGCCATGCATAGGTCACGTTACCGATGATGAATCCAGCGAGTATGGTTCCCAAATAGATGAGTATCGCACTTTCTATACTAATTGGAATGCGTGGCAAGGCGCCAAGAATAAGCGCGCTGGTCCATGAGGTAACTGAAATGCTTGCAAGGAGGATGATGTACGGGATATCTTTTTGAAAGGTCTTTTCTTTGAGGAGATGTTTATTCAGGTGACGCTTCAAAAGGGGAAGCGAGTAGAGGTGCAGCAAACATCCATTCACGGTCACAATCCCGACGATAATCATTTTTGTGAGAAATTTCGTCGAAGCTAGATAGCCTTGCGGGTCAGAAAGAAATAGACCAACTCCTGATGCAATCAGGAGAAAAAGACCAAAAATCACCACATAGCCAGCGCGATGTAAAATCACATATTCGTTTTTGCTCAGACGATGATCTCTCAGCGCAGTCAAAATAATGACATCGGAGGTATAGGCCCCGCCAACACCAAGTGCGACGCCGAGTAGGTGAAATATGAGAAACATATGCATGTATGATACATGAGCTGTGAGGTGCTTCTAGCAATCCTCCTCAAATTGCTACAAAAGAGCTGAGATATTGAATATCCAGCTGACACGGAAGAATATGCATATCCCCGAGAATAATGTGAAGAATCCGCTCTTGGGGATTTCCGGGAGCGATATCTGATCGCTACATCAAAAGCTCATTCGTGAAGAGAAGTACACTATCGCGATCATTCAACAGCGGGGTACACCGCCGAATATCACGCGGTATTTAGAAACGATTTTGTCACCTAGGGTCAATTTTGAGGATAGCCTTAGCAATGATAATAATTTCACTACATCACTTATTGTCTAAAAGCATAACAAGAAGTACTCAGTTGGCTATGCGTCGATTGCTCGTCGTCATATGTCAAACGCAATGGAAAATGCTGATATTAGCGTTCTGTTGATGTACTAAGTTCAGCCTATGCTAAACTCGAGGATATGAATCAGGAACAATTAGATCGAATAAAGAACGGTGACGGCTTTCTTGCCGCGCTTGACCAAAGTGGGGGATCAACACCTAAGGCACTTGAGGTATATGGGATTTATCAGGACGACTATGCATCAGATGACGAAATGTTCCATTTGGTGCATGAAATGCGTACGCGGATGATGACATCACCGGCTTTCACGGGAGAGAGAATACTCGGTGCCATTTTATTTAAGGAAACCATGGAGCGTCAGGTTGAAGGGAAAGATACAGCCGATTATCTTTGGGAAGAAAAACACATTGTCCCGTTTTTGAAAGTTGACAGTGGACTTGCAGAAGAATCCGGTGGTGTGCAATTGATGAAGCCAATGCCAGATATTGATGTTCTGCTCGAACGCGCCACGCAAAAGCATATCTTTGGGACAAAAATGCGCTCAGTGATACATCGGCTTGAACCTGACGGGATTAAGGCAGTCGTCAATCAGCAATTTGAAATCGCGCGCCTAATCATGAAGCACGGGCTAGTACCGATTATCGAGCCAGAGGTGAGCATTGCGGCGACTGGTAAGGGAAAGATCGAAACCATGCTTCAGCAAGAAATTGCGGCAAAGCTGAATACGCTCGAAGATGACAAGCTTGTTATGCTCAAGCTAACACTACCAGAGCAAGATAACCTATACTCAAGCCTTGCTGCGCATCCTAATGTCATTCGCATTGTGGCGCTTTCGGGTGGGTATAGTCAGGAAGAGGCGGTGAGAAGACTCTCTCGAAACACAACTATGATTGCTAGTTTTTCCCGCGCGCTTTCAGAGGGCCTTTCGGTTCATCAAACTGACGGGGAGTTTTCAAAAGTGCTCAATAATTCGGTACAAACCATTTACGAAGCATCAAGAACGGAGTAGATTTTGCTAGAAATTTGCGGTATAACGCGCATATGCTAAAACCGCTCCTCAGTATAAAAAACGTCTCAAAATCATTTGGTCTGCAGCAAGTGCTTGATCAAGTGTCGTTTCAGGTTTCTGAGGGGCAAAAAATCGCGCTTATTGGGCGGAATGGGGCAGGGAAGTCGACGCTATTCCACATACTCACTGGTGACCTTGAGGCCGACGACGGACTGGTGCAATTTTTCGATCGCGCGCATATTGGCGTTATTCGTCAGAATGAAGTATTGCCAGGCGGCGTATCGGTGAAGCAATTCTTGGAATCAACGAGCGGAAAACCGGAGTGGGAGGTGAAAAAACTGGCGTCTCGCTTCGGATTGCATGGAGATGACCTCATGAAAGCCCCCACGGAACTTTCGGGTGGGTATCAAATGCGCGTGAAATTAACCGCGATGTTTTTAGGTGATCCAAATCTACTTCTACTCGATGAACCAGTGAATTATCTCGATCTACAAACTCTGCTCATGCTCGAAGACGTTCTTTCGGAATACCGTGGTGCTTTTATTCTAATCGCGCATGATCGAACATTTTTACAGCATACCTGTGACATGACCTTTGAAATCGAACGGGGAATACTCACAGAATTTGACGGCGATATTGAAACGTATTTGGAGTGGAAGAAAGAACAGCGTGAATTTACGCTGAAGACAAACAAAAAACTTGCTAAAGAGATTCGTCATAATCAAAAATTTGTTGATCGATTTCGGTATAAAGCGAGTCAGGCTTCACGCGCACAGAATAAGCTGAAACATATCAATCGTTTAAAAAAGCAGGTGTATGCGATCGATGACGCTCTAAAAACAACACGCATTCAAATTTCTTGTGAGAGATGGCATACCGGACCTGCGCTCCGTATTAATGATCTTGCGATTGGATACGCGAGCCATGTCCTTGCAGACCACATTGATCTTGAAATTCAGCGCGGGGAAAAGGTTGTCATTGCCGGCGAGAATGGAAGGGGAAAGTCGACGTTTCTGAAGACGATTACGGGGAAGATTGAACCACTCGCAGGTTCGGTGAAGTGGTGGAAGCATGCAAGTATTGGCTACTATGATCAAATGACGAATAAGTCACTCAACGCGAGTGATACCGTGTTGAAGCATCTACAGGCTTCCGCGCCGCATGACGTCGCAGCAGAGCACATTTTAATGATGGCAGGGAATTTTCTCTTTCGCGGGAATGATTTAGATAAAACGGTTTCGGTGCTTTCGGGCGGGGAGAGGGCCCGCCTTGCGCTCGCGGGGCTATTACTCAAACGTCACACGATTTTGGTGCTTGATGAACCAACGAATCACTTGGACGTTGAAACGGCGGAAGCCCTTGCACTCGGGCTTAAAGCATATGAGGGAACAGTGATCGTCGTTTCACATGCGCGAACATTTGTATCTTCGCTCGTTGATCGGGTTTTTTGTATTGATCATGATGGCCTACGCGAATTTATGGGGGATTATGGCGCATACGTGGATTACTTGACTGATCTTGCGAAAGCAGAAATAGCAGACTCACTTCCTGAAAAAACAACCGATGTACGAAAAGAGGAGCGCAAATCCGCGTATGCGCGCGTACAAGGGCTGAAGCGTACGCTTGTTCAATTAGAAAGAGAGTTGGAAAAGCTTGAATCAGAGAAAAGCACGATTATGCAATTTTTCTTCGATAATCCTTCTGATTATGCTCCATCAAAAGCAGAACGGCTGACGGAGCTGAATGAGTATATTCAATCAGCGGAAACAAAATGGCTTGAGATGCAGGAGGAGATGATACGATTGAGAACTGCTGAATAAATACAAAAAACAAGTCGCTATTTTTGGCGCAACTGAGAAAAACATTTTATCTATTGACAGCAAGCTATTATTGGTGTAGTATCGTCTATTCGCACAAAAAAGCGACAAAGAATTATGTATAACAATAAAAAGCGTTCGAATGGATTCGGACAAAAGAGAAATGCATACGGAGGTGGCGGTAGAAGTCATAGTGGAGGAAATGACCGTTTTTCTCAACGAAGCGAGAGTTTTAAGGCAAATTGTGCACAATGTCATAATGACTGCCATGTGCCGTTTAAGCCGAATGGACGCAAGCCCGTGCTTTGTTCTGACTGTTTTGGTAGGCAACAAGGTGGGGGGAATGATCGTTCAGATCGTTCAGATCGTTTCAATCGTTCGGATCGATTTGATCGATCGGAACGAGCACCTTCGCGGCGTTCATTCGATGGACCTCGTGTAAAGCGACAATCAGATGACACAGGGCTACAAGATGAACTAAAGCAAATTCGGAAAAAGCTTGAACAGATCCTCGAACTCATGCGAGAAACAAGTGTTGACGAACAAAACGACTAGTCAGCAATAATGAAAACAGGCCCAATGGGTCTGTTTTGTCTCCTACCCTGCAATGCATTGCTTTTTTACGAAAAACAAGGTTGAATGTAGCTATTTTTACTGCCCAACATATGTCGCAAACAAATAGCGTTGTCAGATTCGATACCGTCACATTTGCCTACGATGACGGCAAAAACACCCTCAATGAGGCGAGTTTTTCGGCACGAGAAAATACCAAATATGCTCTGATGGGTCAGAATGGAGCAGGGAAGAGTACATTATTTAAACTCATCGCGGGCGAACTCGCACCAACGTCTGGGAAGATTCACCTCGCGCATGGTGCAACAATTGCCATTGCAAAGCAGGTCATGGACCGTGAACATCATGAAAAAACAGTGCGTGCATATCTTTCTAGTGCACTCACAGAAGTACCGCGAAATATTGATAAACGTATTACAGAAACGCTCGAGGTAGTGAATTTTGCGGTACCGCTTGAAAAGACAGTTGGCGAGCTTTCCGGTGGTCAACAAGCACGACTTCTACTCGCGCATGCCCTTATTCAAGAGCCCGATATTCTCCTTCTTGATGAGCCGACAAATAATCTTGATGCCGAGGGCATTGGCTATTTAACGGCGTTTATTTTGATGTATCCAAAAACGGTTCTTGTCATTTCGCATGACGCAGACTTTCTCAATAGCTTTACGGAAGGTGTTTTCCATCTTGATGTGTATACGGGGAAGGTCGATAAATACGATGGAAACTATACTGATGTTGTTGAGGAGATTTCTGCACGCGTTGAGCGCGAACGAGCAAAAAATGCACAGCTTTTAAAGACCATCCAGGACCGTAAAGATAAAGTGAACTTCTTTTCGCATAAAGGAGGGAAGATGCGTAAACTCGCAAGCAAGCTTCGTGACGAGATCAAGGAGGCTGAAGAGAATATGGTCGGGGTGAGACGTGATGACAAAACGATTCGTGACTTTATTATTCCTGCTGAGGAGTGGAAAGAAGAAGTCGTGACGATTGATGCGGTGAAGGTAATGCTCGATCACGAACCCCACCAAGTGAATGTTGAAGTGCGTTTGCGAAGAAAAAATCACTTGCTAGTGAAGGGCCCAAATGGAATCGGAAAATCGACTCTACTTCGATCCCTTGCCGATGGTACAAATTCGGATGCAAAAATCGCTGAAGGGGTAAAAGTAGGGTATTACCGACAGGATTTTTCAGGGATTGATTTTTCGCAAACTGCGTATGACTCGCTGGCATCAATCATGGACGTTCCTGATGAAGAGCATATTCGTCATATTGCATCGGTATTCTTGCTAAGTCGTCCCGAACTTGCAACTACGGTGGGATCGCTTTCTGAAGGCCAAAAAGGATTGCTATGCTTTGCACGATTTGTTCTACAGGAACCTGGCCTCATTATTCTTGATGAGCCTACGAATCACATCAACTTCAGACATATTCCTATTATTGCAAAGGCTATTAATGCTTACGAAGGTAGCTTGATTGTTGTGAGCCATGCGGAAGAATTTGTCTCCCAGCTAGTATTTGATCAAGAGCTTGATTTGTCACATTTGATGAAAAAAATTGCGTAGACAGATAATTTTTCTTTGGTGTGTTGATGCGGATTTGTAAGCAACCTCGGGACGAAATTCACCCCTTGAAGTAAGTACAGTGGTAATTTTACTGAACCCGCCTTACTGAAATTTGGTTCTCGTTCCTGCGGTGATCGTAGTCATGATCGATAGATCATTCACGTTATAAATATGTGATAACCGCCGCTAATTGTTGACCACAGACTTAGCGTCATTATGAACATACCATTTTGATCGATTAAGCTCGGTCAAACCATCATTTAACCAGTCGTGGCAGGCATGTTTGGGGCAGCAAGGTTTGTAAAGGTCGGGGCTACGGCCAGATAATAATTCTGTGCGTGAATCGTGGCCAATACGCTTTGTAAGAAACGCTGCCTGATGGCAATCAGATCCATCGTTTCCCTCACATTGCGCGGCGACATGTTCCCGTATTTCAGATACCATGACAGCTTCCGCAACGTTCATGAATGCTTTCCCACTCGCAGATCGATCAAGCCCTGCCATCACTACAAAGTTACCCGACAAACGTAGTGTCGCAAGAGTGATAGCGAGTGTCGATAATTGTGTAGGCTGCGATTCGCCGGTAAAGAAATGTGCTTCATCGATAATGATTCCTTTCCGTTGACCAGGGGAGGTATGGTTGAAAATATCAGAAACACATTTTAGACTTGTAGCTTCAATCTGTTCGGTTTTAAATCGGCTGACGATATTTGTCGTCGACGAATCACGTTCCGGTTTGAATGCTTGCACCATGAGTCCAGCTCGTTTCATGCGATCGGCATATTCATATAGACGCAATGATTTCGAGGCGAACATCGGCCCAACAATGGTGATGAACTTAGAATCACCGTGCCGAAAATCAATATGTTGAAATGCTTGGCTCATGAACGAGATATTTTAGACAAACTATACACCATTCTAAGCATGGGGAACATTGCAGTTTTTGAGTAATCAAAATCGCTCACCCATGCCTATGGGTGAGCTGATGCGGTTTCAAGCCCGGAAAAGCCTATTCACAGGATTCCCAGCGAGAATTATCCGACGTTCTCCGGAACTTGCGCACAGAATAGCATCCACTACATCTGAGCTTGAACACACCATCGTCGAACGCCACCAGCTTCATCACCGGTCCGTAGTATTTGGGGACCGGATCGGCGACGGCCGGTTCCTCGCTTGGTTCATGAACGGTCTTTCTACGTTCCACGTACCGAAGGACCATTACGGGCAAGAGACGGACATCGCTATGCCTAAATGGTAGAATCAAAAGATACTTTCTCAGAAAGTCGGTTTACCGCCCTTAGTGAACATTATGTAAGTGCAGGAGTGCCGACAGATTTTTCTTACAAAGTTGGAGAAATAGTATCAACAACAGTAGGGAATAATGGAGACCTCGATATTAACACCACGGTACTTGATGCTACCAATACGCTCAAACTCAATTTGCTCGATGGCACCGAATGCAATTTGATGGTCCTTGTTGGAAGCGACGCCGGTGATCTAAACTGTATGAGTGCAGCAGGCGATGATCTTTGCACGGTCAACTACACCGCATTTGCGATTCCTCGATAAGCCTACTTCTTCATTGGATCAAGGCACAAAAACAAGAAATCCTGAATGGGTTTTTTTGTTTTTTACACAGACCTGACGAAACAATCATTCAAAATCCCAACTGACAACTTCATCGAAATAGCTTATAGTATAGGTACGTGTATGGACATATCAATTCCAGACTATAAAGACCTCCGTGAATCAGGTTCGCCTCATGAACTCATTGACGTGCGAGAGGCTTTCGAATGGAATGAAGGACATCTTGACGGGGCAAGACTCATTCCATTAAGCGAATTGGAGCTTCAGATCAAAAAACAACTTCCAGATCAATCAATGCCAATTATTCTCTATTGTAGAAGTGGAGCCCGATCTTCACGCGCAGTAGAGCTCCTCGGAACAATGGGGTATATCAACGTCTATAATTTGATAGGTGGATATTCAATGTGGAGCATCGATCCGGACAATCGCTAACGTGATATAAGGAATGTATATGATGACAATTGAAACGATTTTTCTTCTCAGTCTCATTTTGATGGGACTATCAACGCTCTTCTTTTTTGTCCTGCGCAATGCTACAACGCATTATCGTTCAGCGCTTGCCGTCACATCGGCAACCACCGTGGCATCTCTTGTCTTGTTTTCAGGCGCTGTTTGGATAGGGGACTTGTCGCCATTCCGATGGCTATTTTATATTGTCAGCTGCTCGGTTCTGATGATGACCATCATGAAGGTTCTTTCCGTGAAGAAAGAGAATAAAACCCCGATTTTAATTTTGAACGGCCTCGTCATGCTCACCGGGGCAATTGCTTCATTCTTCCGGCAAAATGAAGATATGATGCTCGCATTCTTTGTTTTGGGAGGTGTATTCTTTCTCATGCAGCTAATGCTTCTTGCTGAAAATAACGCAAAGAAGTCGACGTCTAAAATGGTCTGGACGTATATTCTTGCCGGTTGGTGTGCATTCCCACTTGTCTTCGTATTAAGTCCAGAAGCCTTTTCGATTATCGATGCAGCAATTGCGGCAATCCTCTATCTTGCTCTCGATATCTTTACCAAGGTTGGATTCTATATTCACCTGTCAAAACTCAAATAATATGCCATCAAATACAAAATACGTTACCTCACCAATCGTCGTTGTTCTCACTATTGTTGCTGTCTGTCTTTCAGCGCTCGCAGTGATTATCAGCATCACGGGTCTTTTCTTCAATACTACTGTCGATGTTCGCGTTGGCGACTCGGCTATAAATGAAGCGGTGAAATATGCCGAGATCTATGAAGAAGGAATTACTGAGTACGAGGATGATTCGATTAGCTTTAACGTGCCGCAAGACGTCATCGTAAATTGTGAGCTTGGTGTTTGTACGTTATTCCCAGAAGTCGGAGCTGATCCTGATATGTTAATTCAATTCGCTGACGGAGAGATTCGCTATTCGATTGAATCGCAAACGCCTCCAGTTTATTTTGATCTTGTGGTTGAGTCCGTTCAATTAGCTCAGTAACCTAATCGCCGTTTAGTATGCCCGAACAAAGATTATTCATACCAGACGCTCGCGATAGTATTAGGTCGTTTGACAAGAATGATCTTACATTAGGTTTGAACGTAATACGCAGAATGGTTGAACAGCCAGCAATTGAAGAGTTCACCGATGTATACGGTGAAAAAATTATACTCCAAGATCAAAAAAGAGTTTACGAAAAAAAAGAAGGCTTTTCATCTTCATTGTCTTGTATCGCCGAAGCTGCGGAATTTATTGTTCCATATGCTAGCAGAGATGCATCTCCATTTGGTGAGCTTGGGGTTGTAAGTAAAGCATCTGAATTTGATGATTTGTTCCGTGGAACTGATGTAGTAGCTGAAATTCGAAATCCACTAAGAAACAAGGAAACACTTGTCGCATCAATTGACATCACTACAGGCGTATCAGCATTAGCGGATAAGCTGCAACGACTGTTAGATAATGTTCATAGATCTAGAAAGAAACTTAAATATTATCGATCTCCATTTTCTGATAGAACAGGACTACAGGTTAATGTAGAAGCTATTACATACATTTCGAATGAACGTGTCACTGAGGCCTTACGATTAGTAGCCGAAAATGAACCGTTTGATAATAAAGGATTCCGATCCTTGCTGGCCGAACAGCTACTTGTCCTTACAGCAGCCATGTCGCAATTTGCTCGATCTGTCGGCAATCCCAAAGCTGCCAATATTTACAATCAAATGCACAGATTTGCTTCATCAGGCGTCTATAATGCAGGTGCTACTGTTTTCTCAAAACAAGCGTTGCTTAGTGAAGATATGCGTATCTTCCGTGAACAATTAGCGGACGTAACGGGCATAGAGGAGATCCTAGACTATTGTTTTGTATTAGATATTCATGATATTACTGACGAAGTCACATCAGAGGTTGAGACGCCAGTCGATCATGAGTTTATACCAGACTCGATGGTTGCATTAGTCGATTTAGCAGACGAAGTTACATGCTCATTATCATCATTAATACGCCTAGTAGAAGAAGCTCAAGAAGTAGGACATGACGGATCGGTACTGCGCAAAAGTGCAAAACATCGAAACCAACTAACTCGTTTTATCGACAAAGATACACTGGAATTTGTTTATTCGAAGCTATCTGAACGCCCGTGGAATTTGCCTAATCCACCAGAAGGCTGGTTAACACATGATGAATACATGACTGAAGCTTATGGAGATAAGGCTAGTCGTAGAGGACGCAGTGCGTTTATGCGTGTTGCTGATTTGAATAATCCCGACGAAGTATTACTGGCACGTGGAAAAAATGGCCGCCCATGCCGGGTATTTTCTCCAAAAGGAGTTGCACATGCCTTGCATAAATACAGTCTTGGACCGAAAGAACCACAACGTGAGGTTGATTCAAATAAGCTGACCGTATCAGATATTGCACAAGAACTAGGTTGTTCTTGGAGCATGGCACATGATGTCATTACATCTCTCATAGAATTAGATTCTTCTCAGTCGACTCCACATTCTATTGATCGATTAACTGTAGAACCGTTGCTAGCAGATGTTCGAGAACAGATTGAGACTATCACGGAGCTCTATGAGAAAGGTTGTGTGACAAGACATAGGGCATATGAATTGCTAGGTGTTACCTCACTTTCAGAATTAGAGGCAGATTACGTGTTTGAAAATGATGGCTCATCACCATCTGTCATTATTGATTTTTCGCACACAAAAAAACCGCTCTACTTCTATTCAGAGGAATTTGTTGAGTGGTGCATGGAAAAAATTACGAAAACAATACCGGACGGATTTGAACTATTTTCCTCTACTGGTCACAAATTAGTACAAACACGCTATGATCGTGTGATGCAACAGATGCTTGATGAAGGATATGATGAATCTGATTTATATGTCGTGAGATACGCGAGAAATAAAATGGGTACTAAAACAATTAGAAAAACAAGATACTATTCCGATGCCTTCAGAAAACGCTATAAAAATGATGCAGAAGAAGCCTTCCCCTCAGATACTTTCACTGTTTCGGATATTGCTGAGATCTTTCCTTTAGGACGAAAAGTGATCATGAAATATATGAAACGTATAGCTGGGGATCGCATACGAATAATTCTTAAGGGGAAAAAAACACTTGTTAGTTTCAGAAAAGAAGATGTTGATATTGCTAAGGAAACCCTTCCGCTCCGTGGGTGGCAACCAGCGAATATTGTTCGTGACGAATTAGGATTAACTGATCGTGAAATTAAGGCTGCTATCACTGAATTTTCTCATGACAATGGATCAGTGCGATCGATAGGAAGACACAATATAAACAGTACTTATTTGAGTCCTGAATTAATTAAACATCTACGAGAACAAAAATGATTGTATGAAAGGATTCATTGATTTTATCCGCGAGCAGGGCGTTGTTGGCCTTGCCATTGGTTTCATTTTGGGAGCGGCAAGTAAAGATCTGGTTTCGAGTTTCGTAGATGGGATTATCCAGCCGCTTATTGGTCTCATCTTTGGTGGAAAAGCGAGTCTTGCCGAGGCGTCTATTCTCGTCAATGAAGTCTCGATTGAATATGGCGCCTTCATTTCTGCTGTGTTCGATTTTATGATTCTTGTAGCCATTGTGTATTTCGGCATTAAAGGATTCGGTCTAGATAAGCTTGATATAAAGAAGTCGTAGCAAGGTCACATTCGACGAATGTGCGTGGTAAAGTGTAAGTCTAATTCGTAATAGCAGGTATGAATGGGTATATCACGAATAGAGAAAAAGCTACGCTTGAAAATACAGATTATCGGCGTGTACTTTACACAACGCATCGATCACAACTAGTCCTGATGTCGATTGAATCAGGAGATGAGATCAGGCAAGAACGTCATGGTCTTGATCAATTTATTCGTATAGAACAGGATCTGGCTAGGTTGTGCTCGATGGGTGAAAAACGAGGTACAATCCATAAAACAAAACACGATGAAACCGAAAAACACTTTGACGGCATGATATCGTAAGAAAAAAAGTAACCCCTTCCGGGTTACTTTCTCTTGTAGCGAGGATGACCGTTTCTTCGGCGTCCTGCGATTCCTCCTCGTCCCTGGGTTGAACGTGGTGTACGCTCGGTAAGGGGTAATGAGGGAAGGCTTGAGCCGTCCTCATGGAAAAGCGGAATTTGCTTTCCAATCAGTCTTTGAATGGCGGCAATGTCACCGCGTTGGCGAGGAGATGCGAATGAAATTGCTTTCCCTTCGCGCCCGGCGCGTCCTGTTCGTCCAATACGATGAACATAATCGTCTGCCTGATCAGGAAGATCGAAATTGATCACGAGTTTTATGGAACTTACATCAATTCCTCGCGCGGCAATATCGGTTGCAACAAGCACACGATATTTCCCCGCATCAAACCCATTCAATGCTCTTTGGCGCTGAGCTTGTGTGCGGTTTGAATGAATTTCATCTGCTTTATATCCCTCCTGAGAGAGAGTTTTCGCAACCTTTTTTGCTCCGTGTTTTGTACGGCTAAATACAAGCGTTTGACCTTCATGCTCATCAAGAATATCCATGAGCAAATCAACCTTGACGTCATTCCGTACAATGAAGATTTCTTGTTCAATTTGATCGGCAGTTGTCCCCGGTTTCGCAACTTCAATACGCTTTGGATCGCGCATATACGCATTCGCTACTGCTTCAACTCCCTTTGCCATCGTCGCAGAGAAAAGGAGGGTTTGGCGTGATTCTGGGACCATCTCGCGAATCCTATCGAGTTGTGGTTTGAATCCCATATCAAGCATGCGATCCGCTTCGTCAAGCACGAGCACAGAAATCGCATCGATTTTCGCATACCCTTGCTCAACCATATCAATCAGTCGGCCAGGTGTAGCAATGATTACGTGTGGTCGCTTTTTCAGCTCTTTCATTTGACCATGTGCGCTCACGCCTCCAATCAGAAGGGCCGTACGGAAGTTCGATCCATTAAGCAATTTTCTCATTGTTTCTTGAACCTGCACAGCAAGCTCGCGTGTAGGAAGTAAAATAAGCCCGGGTTTTCCGGTTTCCATTACCTTTTGTATGAGTGGAAGGCAAAATGCAAGCGTTTTCCCCGATCCTGTTTGTGCAATTCCCATTACATCGCTGCCGCTTAAAACGGTAGGAATTGCATCAAATTGAATTGGGGTTGGGTGCTTAAACCCTTGTTTGTCGAGTCTTGCAAGAAGTCCTTCCGAAATCCCTAATCCTTCAAAACTCGTATCTTGTAATTCGTTTCTAGACATGAAGGCGCAATGATAGCATACTGAGGGTATATTGTCAATGTATGCGCGACGAACTCAAGACGAAACAGAATAAACAGAGTGTAACAACCTTTTTAAATCGTATTTCTGATAAAAAGCGTAAAAAGGACGCAAAACGGGCGCTCAACCTACTGAAAGAGGTGACAGGGGAGAAACCGACAATGTGGGGATCTTCTATCATTGGCTTTGGAAGCTACACCTATACAAATTCGAGAGGGAAATCGTTTACTTATTTGGCAACCGGATTTTCTCCACGTAAACAGGCACTGACTTTCTACATTATGCCTGGGTACGACGATTTTTCTGATTTATTAGAAAAGCTTGGCCCTTATACACATGGAAAATGTTGTTTGTATATTCGCGATTTAGATGCAATCGATGAGAACGTTTTGCGGAACATCATCAAAAGGGGCTTCGACATCGTCCAGACACGTTATAAAACAGAAGCGTGAGAATATGAAGATCGTACTTGTCCATTTTCGGCCTGATCGAAATGTCCTTCAACAGGAACGACAGGGATTTTTACGAAATACCGGGCTTGCTGATTCACAAGTTGAGAGTTTGAATGTATTTGAGCAACTCCCACGGTTTGATGATCTGAAAACGGCAAGTGCCGCCGTCATTGGTGGAAGCGGGGATTTTTTTATTTCTCGCGGGGATATTCCGAAGGAACGTGCAGCCGTAGGGAACATTATCAAAGAAGCGAAGGACAAGAATTATCCAATGGCTGGAATTTGTTATGGGGCACAATTAATAGCTGATGTGCTTGGAGGTACGCTCGAATACGATGCATCGAGGGCTGAGATTGGAACATTCGCGATTGAAAAAACGGATGCGGCAAAACATTGCGCGATCTTTTCTGACATGCCGGAGCGATTTGATGTACAGTTAGGGCATAAAGATCACATTACAAAACTTCCGCCGGAGGCAGTCAATCTAGCACGTAGTGAGCGCAGTGAAGTGCAAGCGTTCACATTTCCTCAGTCCAAGCTATACGGATTTACGTTTCATCCAGAACTCGATAAAAAGGGAATGATTGAGCGGCTTGATTATTACAATGGCGTGCCAGAACTCAAAGCACAATACGGCCTTACAGACGAGGCAATCTCGCATCTCCTTGAGAAAATGTGGGATAGTGAGCATGCGAAACAACCACTTGAGCGATTTTTAAAAGAAGTTGTCAATAACGGGCAAGCCTATGCAGCATAAAATACCAGTAACAATTTTGAGCGGTTTTCTCGGATCAGGGAAAACAACACTCCTGAATCGCTTATTGACCGAATATCAAGACGAGCAACTTGCTCTTATTGTAAACGAATTCGGTGAGATTGGTATTGATGACAAACTCCTTCTTCGCACCGATGAAGAAATCATTGAAATGAATAATGGGGCCATTTGCTGCGTTCTGCGTGATGATACAACGAAGACGCTTCTAAAACTGGTAGAAAATAAAGATCGTCAATTTGATCGCGTTCTTATTGAAACAACGGGACTCGCGAATCCGATTCCGATTGCGCGTGCAATTTTAGAAAAGCCTGCACTGAAGGACAAGTTCAAGCTCGAGTCTGTCGTGATAATGGTTGATGCATCGAATGTCCTCGATCAACTACATACAACACAGGAAGCGAAGGAACAAATTGCTGCAGCAGATGTGATCGTCCTCAATAAAATCGATCTTGCAGACGAACGCACAATTGCTGCGACAAAGATGAAACTCCGGTCCATCAATCCAATTGCGAGAATCGTTGAAACACAGAATGCAGAAGTCACACTCGATGACTTACGTAGTGAAGAGAAAGACCGTAGCTTCGTTACTGACCTTGCCCCAGCGCATCATGACCACGATGATGAAGTGACCTCCTTTGTCCTTGAGGCTGATGCAGCGCTTGATTTCAACAAAGTGACACAATGGATTGGAGAAACCATTATGCTGAATAGCGACAAACTTATGCGCTACAAAGGCATACTTGCTATTGCCGGCAAAAACGAGCGTTTTGTGTTTCAAGGTGTGCATCAACATTTTGAGCATCGAAAAGATCGAGTATGGAAGGAAGGAGAAGATCGGAAAAGCCAGGTTGTAATGATTGGAAAAGATCTTGACGAAGCGAAGATGCGCGAGGCATTTGCAAAGCTTGTGATTGATGAGGATAAATCTGCCTCATAGAGAAGATTTTTTGCTATCATTCGTGTAATAAATCACCACCGAATTTTATGACACAATATATTCTTGAGCTTACTGGGCTTATCTTCTTCCTCTTCGGGCTTTCAATGCTCGTGAATAGGGATTTCTATGTCGGCTATGCAAAAGACATGCAAAAAGACCGAGGTCATATCTTGCTCGCGGCGCTCATTAACTTAGTGATCGGTCTTTCGATCGTTCTCAGTCATGTGGGCTGGAATTCAACTGAGGAGGTCGTCGTTTGCCTGATTGGATGGGCAGCAACAATTAAAGGAGTCACTCTCGTCCTTGCGCCTTCCGTAATGAAGCATATGGCTAAAAAACTTGCCTCTGGATCAGTCGTTACAGTTGCAGGATTCATCACGCTCGTCCTCGGCGCGCTTATCTCATATCTCGCATTCTTTGCCTAACCAAAAATTATGGAGTGGAATATTCACACAATCATCTTCGTTATTCTTTTTGTTGATAGCCTTGCCGCAAATATGCTCGTGCATGCGGAAAGTAAGAAGCTCAGCAAATTGTGGCGAACCAATTTTCGCACTCTTTCGCGTGCATTCCCGCTGTCTCGCGGCTGGTCAGCGCTTTATCTTGTGCTGACACTGTACATTGGATACCTTGTTCTTGCATGAGAACAATTCATACAGTTTACAAACGTATAGGAGAAACGCCGCTTCAGGCGCTAGAGCGGTATCGTGACGAGGCTGGAATTTCTGACGATGTCCCTATGACCTATGCAGGGAGGCTCGATCCGATGGCGGAAGGGCTTCTTCTTGTCTTGTCGCATGGACAGTGTAAAGCAAAAGAGCAATTTTTATCGCTCGATAAAACCTATCAAGCCTCCGTATTACTCGGCTTTCAAACCGATAGTTTCGATATTCTCGGAAACGTTGTATCGATACCGCTTTGTGATGTGGATCGGAGTACATCGATTCTCTTTTCACTTAATGGCTCACCATCACTGCAAATACCTCCATACGCTTCAGTTCCTGTGGACGGAAAACCGCTTCAAGCATGGGCGAGGGAAGGGGTAATGAAATATGCCGAGCGTACCATGCGTATTCTTGCGATAAGTGATGTGATAGTTGAACCAATGCAGGGATGGGCGGTTTTCGATCACATTTCAAAACGCATTCAGGCGGTAGACGGCGATTTTCGTCAATACGAAATTCTTGCAAGATGGCGAGCAGTCGTGAACAAAAAATTGAGCTATCAGATTATACATTTCACCATTGATGTTGCATCAGGGACGTATATTCGTTCCATTGCAAATGCAATGGGCGGTACATTGTTTACCTTGAGAAGGACACGCATTGGCTCTTGGAAAGAAGAGCAGCCCTAGACGCGTTGTCGTCTATGGGCTGCAGTCGGCGATCATTACTTGTCTTCATCTCCGCCGAACACCCTATGGGCGAGTGATTCCACTGCTCTCACCGCGCGTTTGCGCAACCCGGGTGGCAGCATTGCTCGATCCATGACGAGCTCTGGTACGTCTGCGGTCATGACCCACTTCCCACACTCCCGACAACGCATTAGATGGCCGTGAAGATCATCCGGAATTTCTTTTCCGGTTGAATCACGGACCACGTACTTCGGATATTCTTCACGAAAAGAATTGCAATTCATGCTTCCCTCCAGCATGCTACGGTAGCAAAATCTTCTCGTATTGTCAACTCAACACCCGCTTATCCACGAAGATTCGCTATCGCATAACTGTCACCTGCTATACTAACCGTATATGCCAAAGTACTCAGCAAAACCGCATTCGTCGCTAACTGTGATGATGACGCTCATCGTGTTTATATTGTCGGTCACATTTTTTCTCCTCACCATCACGGCTGTTATTGACGATGTCACGCCAATCTCGATGACTCAAACCGCTCAGGAACAGGGTGCATATGCAGGGCCGGTTGTTGAATTGCGGTTTTCCTCTGATGAACCTGATTCGCTCTTAACGAAGGTACAATCTCTCACTGCGGGTGACGTATTTACTGCAGATGGTTTATACGCGCAGAGTGAAGAGTGCGGGACCAATAGGCGAAAGGCATATTATGAAGATCTAATGCAGGAATTGCGTGATGTTCCAATGAATCGTTACAATTTCATGTACACAGGTGCGAGTCAATTACCGTCTGATTATATTGTTTCCGTAATGCCCAATGAAGCTGGCTATGAATCACTTGAAGAATTCAAGCTCGATTTTAATCTCTGCTTTGCAGGAGGAGATTACTATCCAACGGCACTAGATGTAGATTATTTGTACTTTGCAAGCAGTTGTGGAACTGGTTTTGGTGATGGAAGTACCCTTCCGGTGGGATGCGCCGAAGCGAAACGCATTGTTGAAACGGAAACCGATATCATTGTCAAAAAATAATATGAGAACAGCACAGGGAGGCAATTTTGCGCATAAGCAGCTACGCTTTGCATTAATTTTTGCAACATTCATCATTTCATTTGTCGTCATCGCGCTTGCAACGACACTCAATCCTCAGGCGGCAAATATTTCATGGACAGGAAATGGAGATGGAACGACTTGGACTAGTGGAGCAAATTGGCAAGGAGGGACATCCCCAGGAGCAAATGACACGGCATTCATCAATAGTGGAAGTAACAACATCGTCATTGATCAGCATATTAACGTCGGAAGAATAGTCGTGTCGTCAAGCTTCTCTGGAACTATTACACAGCAAGGGAATAAAACGATGACTGTAGGGTCAAGCGGTATTACTATGAATGGAGGATCGTTTACCGGAGGGGACGGCGCCATTACCGTTAACGGTCCGTTCACACTTGGCTCTGCAGGTACAGCAATTTGGACAACCACAAGCGGAACAACGGACTTCGGAGGCAATATCATCATCGGAGCAACAGGAACGTTCAACCACAATAGTGGTTCGGTTGTCATTAGTGAATCTTCAAGCATTTCTATTCAAAATGCATCAGTAAACGATTTTAATGTCCTTTCACTTGCTGCAAGCGGAAAGACCACCACACTTGCAACCGATGTATATGCGGCGGCTCTTACACTTTCTGGTGGAACATATGCAAATAGTACCTATAATACCCATGTAACTGGAAACGGAACAATTTTCACCAATGCAAGCGCGGCGACCGTAAGCGGTGCAGGAGACTTCTACTTTGTTGCAGATGGGGGAGATGCAACTATTGGCGCACTTAGCTCTACAGCGGACGTAGATGTGTTCTTTCGCGCGACTGGCGATCATTCGCTTACACTTGCTGGTGTAATGAACCTCTCTTCAACATCAGGTATTGCTGTAAATACATCGGGATATACCGGTAATACAGCAACATTTGCTTCTGGAAACTACGCGATAACTGCTGGCGAATTCTATATTGGTCAATCGGGCAGTTCTGAAAATCATGGAGTTGCCAACTTTGGTTCCTCCATTGTTTCGCTCGATACACTGAGAAGTTATAGCTCCGGTTCTGAATTTAATTTTGGAAGTGCGTCTGTGACAACATCTGGCGACCTAAATCTTTCTGTCGGTACACTGACTGCCGGTACTTCTACGATCACATTTACAGACCCTAATTCTGCGACACTCACTGCGAATCAAGGCCTCAATAATTTGACTTTTTCAGGTGGTGGTACATATACACTTAGTCAGAACACTGATATCAATGGCACACTCACGATTTCAGATGGAATACTGAATCTCAGTTCTGGGAATCGCACAATGAATTTTGCCGGTGACGTCACGATTGGGGCAAGTGGCTCCATTACATTCGGATCAGGTTCTATCATTTTCGACGGTACGACAACCCTGACTGACAGTGCAGCTCTCACCTGGCAAAATGTTCAAACAAGCGGTACGGCTGCCGTAACGCAAGCATCGTCGCTTACTTTAGACGAACTGTCACTAGCGGCAAATACCTCCTGGGCAACAGCCGGGAACACGTTCGAAATTGTTTCATCGCTCTCAAACGAGGGAACTGTTACTGTCCAAGGAAATGAGACCATTACACTCACACCAGGTAATGACACTGATAGCGGAACATTCAGCTACACCGGGCGTAATGCCTCTGAAACCCTAACTATCGCAGACTTCGGTGCGACGGATTATTACATTCTCATGATTAATGATGCGAATACGAATAAGGCGACATTCAACCTTGCTGATACTGCTGTACTTGCAGATGATCTTATCGTAACTTCTGGAACGCTTGCGGGAAATGGCAACACAATGACGGTAGGAGGAGATGTACATCTAAACGGCGGAACAGTTAATTCACCAACGACACTTACCGTCGGAGGAAATTGGACCTTTGATTCTGGAACATTTACTGCTGCTGACGACACAACGGTACGGTTCACCGGATCACCAACGATTACTGGAGCAAATAGTTTTCATCACCTTTCCAAAACATCTGGTTCCGGAACGATCACGTTGCCGGCTAGCACAACGCAAACTATTGCAGGCAATTTAACGCTTCAAGGAAACTCGTCGAACCAAATTACATTGAATTCCGCTTCAGACGGCTTAGCAGCTACTTTGGATGTTTCTGGAACCACTACCTTACAAGGACTGGCTGTAAAAGACATTACTTTCACAAATGGGACAAATTGTTTCACAGCATGTACTGATAACGGAAACAATACAAATATCTCTTTTTCGGCAGCGACAACGCCAACCTCGCCATTCGCCATCTCTTGTCCAGCACTGCCAAACCCTCGGTTACTTCTCACGTCGGTCGATAAAAGCGATCATCAGCTTGTTGCACGGTTTTCTGCTGATCATGGACGTGCAGGAACCGGAATTATCGTGAGTACGGATCCGTTTTTCAGAGGTGCAAGCTGGCTGCGACTCACAGACAATGCATCAATCGAGGTGAAGTTGCCACAATTTAATAAAACAGGAAAGATCTACTTTATTGTACGTAATCTCTGTTATTCAAGCGGTGTTCGTAGCCTGACACTTTCAGAAGTCGATGGTGCAATCGTCAGTGATCTTGGAGAATCAGTAGCTATCGATCAACCATCTACTACAAACGAAACCACGACAGAGGCTATAAACGACGGCAGCACGGACACTGTTGACACTATCACCGATGAACCAACAGACGATAGTGAAGAGATTTTGTTCATAGATGAAGATACATCTGTTATCGATGAACCAGAGACGAATGCGCCTGTTGTCGACGCGGAGGATGATAGTGATATTCTAGAACCTGCTGAACTGATTGCCGGCATGTTGCTTCAGGCACCACAATCTCCGAATATTTACTACTACAGTGCGCAAGGTTTGCGGCATGAGTTCCGTTCAGAAGACCTGTTCTTTACTTGGTACGAAGATTTCAGTGGCATTACCCGCGTTCCGAATGACCAAATGAATGCGATCGCATTTGGTCGCCCTGTTACTGCGAGCCCAGGTGAAACGCTGGTAAAATTTGCAGGAAGCGACCGTGTATATGCCGTAGGATTCGGCGGTGTTCTTCGGTGGATATTTTCACCAGGTATGGCAGCATCGCTTTTCGGAACCAAATGGCCTGAACTCATCCAAATCACGAATAGCATCTTTTTCGGAGATTATTTGATGGGCGATCCGATCCTTAATTCTAACGATTACAACCCTGCACGCGAACAGGCTCCGAATCTTGATGCCGATTTAGAGCGTGTAAAGACGGAATAAAAAAACATCCCCCGGAAGGGGGATGTTTTATCGAATGATATATTGTTTCGTATGTTCATCTTGCTCAATGTCTTTTGCGTGGATCATTTCCCCGATCGCTCTCGTGACAGTAACGCGATTTAACCCTGTTAACTTAGCAAGACGCGCATGTGTTAATCGACGTGATGACGTATCGTTTCGTATCGCATGAAGAATCTTCTCCTTCGCAGATCCGTTACAAATCTTCAATCGTTCCTGATACTGTTCAATTCTATCTGCCACCAACCGTAGAGTACGAAGGAGAATCTCAGGACGCTTTGCAAAAAGATTCAGAAGATCTTGTACGGCAAAAGTATAAATGATGGAAGCGGCCTTCGCCTCAGCAAAGTGATTTGAGACTGCTGGTTTTGTAGTGATATTCCCGAATACATCTCCTGATTTTAGCTCCTCAAGGAGAATCCGTCCGGTTTCAGATTCGGAGTAGAGAAGCACAGCACCATCATCAATCACATACAGGCGGTCTAAAAACGCACCCGGCTTATATAAATGCTCGTCAGCGGTAATTTTACGTCTCGTGCCCCCTTCGCAGATTTGAAGTAGGTCTTCTTGGCTTATACCGGAGAAGAGATCAATATCTTGTAAATACCAACAGGCTTTTGTCATAGTGGTTGATAGGTTACCATACGATTATGTTGAGTCTACTTCTTGCTTGGTACACCGATGAAGGTCGAGATTTACCTTGGCGCAAGACGAACAATCCGTATCACATTTTGGTTTCCGAAATGATGCTCCAGCAAACACAGGTTCTGCGTGTTTTAGCATATTATCCACGCTTTCTCGATATGTTTCCAAATTGGGAAATACTTGCGAATGCCACAAATAGTCAAATGATCGAAGCCTGGGCAGGCCTGGGATACAATCGTAGAGCACTCATGCTAAGGGATATCGCTCGGCACGTTGTACAATATGGTGAACCGACGAAGAGGGAAGGGTGGCTGGTATTACGTGGAATTGGTCCGTATACATCGGCGGCTATCGCCATATTTGCTGATCAAGAAATTGTCATGCCCATCGACACAAATACGCGGAGAGTGCTCGCGCGTCTCTATCTTTCAAAACCATACCCAGGCATGAAAGATGATGCACTGCTCGAGACAATTGGTACCAATGAGCTCGCGAATATCGAGCATGCACGAGAAATCCCCCAAGCACTGTTTGATTTAGGATCAAGCTATTGCGGAAAAATTCCTGATTGCGCCAATTGCCCAATGCGAAGTGTATGTGCGTCAGCAGAGCTTTTCCTTAGTGGTGACGTTAAGGTTCCAAAAAGAATGGTAAAAAAAGCAAATGAACGCATACAGGACGGAAAGAACTCTCCCGATCGCATTTATCGTGGAAGAATCTTGAAACTCATTCGTGAAAATGCTGGGCTAACGCGTAATACTATCGGTCCACGTATCGACAATACCTATGCGGCAAAAGATCAAGAATGGATAGATGCGATGATCGATCGACTCATCAAGGATGGAATGCTCGAAGAGCGGAAAAAGGGGCTTTATTTGTCGAGTGCATAGCAATACATATCATGTAGAAGAATCGCTGCTGCGCTTCCGACATTCAGCGATTCTACGTCGCTTGAGTGGTCAATATACAGGCTAGGCGCGCGAAAATCTGTTTGAATCCCTTGTCCTTCTGAACCAAAGATAAACATATGCGAGTCATCTTGCAGCACCTTTCGATGCTTCATTGCGTGTTCGGTTTTTTCTATGCGGTAAATTGATCTCTCAAGCGAGGCAAGAAATCCACCAAACTCTCTGCGTGGTTTTTCTATCCATGGCGTGTGAAACATATTCCCGGCAGATGAGCGAATAACTTTCCCGCTCGTTGGGTCCGCCGATTCCACGAAGATAAGTGATGCCTTAAATGCGCGTGCCAGACGTATAATCGTTCCGACATTTCCCGGATCCTGTACGCCATCAAGCACGACCACCGTCGCATGTGCAAGGATCTCTTCTTCCGTCCATTTTGGAACACGCACTACCGCAGCAATGTCTTGCGGCGTTTGACTATCCATGAATTCATCAAATCGAGGAGTATCTTCACGTGTGAATGTATATTCCACGTGTTCGGCAGCTGATGCAATATGTTTTGCACCCTCTACGATGCAAAGACCCAGCTCACGCCGGTATTTTTTCTGTGATAGCGACTTAATTTGCTTTTCCTGCGACGTTGTGAGCATAGTATTGTTATACTCTAACAGAATACTATGATTTTTACGACAACCGACATTAAGAGAGAATATACGATTCTCGGCGTAGTTCAAGGCAGTACAATACGCGCACGTGGAATTGGATTCGATATTACGGCTGGCCTGCGGTCTATTTTTGGCGGGGAAGTGCCGGAGTACTCAAAGCTTCTCAAAGATTCGCGCGCCGAAGCTATGGAGCGACTAGAACAAGAGGCAAGAAGATTAGGTGCTGATGCGGTTGTAGGAGTACGGTTTACTTCATCGGCTGTATTGCAAGGTGCCTCAGAAATTCTTGCATTTGGAACTGCCGTGAAATTCAAATAACTATGGCAGAAGGAGGATTATTTGAAATAACTCAAGAGGTGAGCGTGTTACTACCTACGCTTCCCGTTGAAGACCTTAGTCGATATATTCATCGATCGTTCATTTTTCACTCACCATTCGTACAGCTCGCCATTTCGTTCTTCGTGCTCACGATCGTTTTTTTTATCTTTCAATTCCGCATCACTGAAAACGCACAGAATGGCCGTACGTCTTCACCATCTTTATTTTCGGGGATTCGATTGCTAGGCGGTTTAAAAGCACTCTTTCTCGCCATGACCGTATTTTTGTGTATTCAGCTCCTTGCGCCACCGTTTTTACCGTCCTCATTACCATACACACATCTTCCGTTAGAAGGAGTATCTGCTGTGTCAAAAGGTAGCCGTCTTCATTTTATGTATACAGTGAAGAATACTTCAACCGAAGTATTACGTGAGGTGTATTTCACGAGTGACCTGTATCCGAATATTTCGATCATCCCAGACACACTGATTGTCTACACATATGGTGGTCTTGGTAGGGTGCACATCCCGTTTGTTACCGAGCGCGACTTGCTAGTCCTAGCTGGCGAACTGCAACCAGGCGATAGTTTCATTGTGCAATTCGAGGCATACATTCATGAACAAGCAAGCCGACAATTTGATCAAGAGTTGCTCATCACATCGAGTGGTGGCAATGAACGCATCTCAAAAACAATTTATCTAAACGACGATTCATATGAGTATTGAACCAGGGAATACAGCACCTCAATTCTGTCTACCAAATCAACAAAACGCGCCCATTTGTTTAAATCATTATTTAGGGAAGTGGATTATTCTCTATTTCTATCCGAAAGATTATACGCCGGGCTGTACAATGGAGGCTTGTGCATTCCGTGACACGCATGAACAGCTACAGGCAAATGATGCCGTCATTCTTGGTGTGAGTTCTGATTCAGCTGTGAGGCATGCAAGCTTTTCAGAGAAATTCAATTTGCCATTCGAGCTACTTGCCGATACTGAAAAGATGGTCATGACGCAGTACGGAGCATGGGGCGAGAAGAAAAATTTTGGCCGAATATATCAAGGGGTAAAGCGCATGACCTACATTATTGATCCAGAAGGGAACGTGGCAAAGGTCTTTAAAACGGTAAAGCCTGCCACGCATGCCAAGCAAGTTCTTGAAGCTCTTGAAACATTACAAACAAAATAAGCGGTTACCCGCCTATTTTGTTTCTGCGTCCTGTTTTGCAAGGCGCTTTGCTTTCTTTTTACGTCGAATGCGCGCAGCAACCACTTCATTGGCTGCTTCAATCGCTCTGCGGCGCTTACGACCTAGTTGATGTCGTGTTGGCATAGAGAATAGTTAGACAAAGATTACCTGAGGAACCGGTTTTTGTCAAATAGACAGCAGTTACTCCTTCGTACTGAAACACTGGACAGATCCTGTACACAAGGTAAAGTAAAGAAAATCATGCATTATGAAGATATTGACTGCTCAAGGTGACGTATTAGAACAGGGAGGAGGCCTCATGCTTATCGGGATGTTTCAACACGAAAATTTCCGTGAAGCGTTCATCGGACGAGTAAATGATCGTACGAAAGATCGTGTAGAAAAAACGGCAAAGCATATTGCCTTTGAAGGAAAGGTCGGTCAGACCTTGCTTATTCCTGGTGGAGATGCCCTTGATGTCGATTTTGTCCTTGTTGTCGGACTCGGGAAACAGGCTGACTTGCATCTCGATACCATACGAAATGCAACAGGAGCCGCTATTCAAATTGCGCGTCAATACGGTCTTGGAAGCGTTGTTGCCGAGCTTCTCGGTGAAGATATAGAGACGTACGATCCACTTTTGCATGCAAAAGCAATGACAGAAGCAGCGCTTCTCGCGAGCTATGCATTCACAAATTACAAGGATGAAAAACCTCATCAAAAACTCGTTTCACTCACGCTTGTGATTGAAGATGCAAATGATGTTCAAGCAGCGAAAAAAGGGATCGAACTTGCTGAAACAATTATCGATGGCGTTACGGTCGCGCGTGACCTTGTAAACACACCTGGTCAGGACATGACACCAAAACGCCTTGCGGCTGCAGCGACAGAAATCGCAAAGCTTTCTGCAGGGGCCGTAACGGTGAAGATCCTTGGAAGAAAAGAATGCGAAAAACGCAAAATGGGAGCGTATCTTGCGGTTGCGCAAGGGTCACATGAAGAGCCTCAGTTTATTCACCTCAGTTATAAACCTGAAAAGCGTGCGAAAAAGCGCATTGCTCTCATTGGAAAAGGTGTCACCTTTGACTCAGGTGGTCTTTCTATTAAGCCATCAAGCGGAATGGAGACAATGAAATGCGACATGGCAGGTGGGGCAGCCGTCCTTGGAACATTTGCGACGCTTGCTCGATTACGTCCTGAAGTCGAAATTCATGGCATCATTGCTGCAACCGAGAATATGCCGTCTGATACAGCCATTCGTCCAGGAGACATTGTCCGAGCTTCGAACGGAATGTCGATTGAAATTCTCAACACTGACGCAGAAGGAAGGCTCACGCTTGCCGATGCACTTCATTATGCCGCACAGCAAAAACCTGAAGTGATGATTGATCTTGCAACACTTACAGGCGCTTGCGTTGTCGCGCTTGGAGAAGAAATTTCTGCAGCGATGTCGACAAATGATGAACTTCGCGCTCAGATTCTTTCTGCAGCAAATCGTTCAGGGGAAAATATGTGGCCCATGCCACTTGAGAAAAACTATGCAATGTTAATGGAATCTGACATTGCAGATTTACGCAATATTTCAACCTCGCGCTATGGTGGATCACTCACAGCGGGTCTGTTCCTGAAAAATTTCGTCCCAGAGGAAATTCCTTGGGTGCACCTTGATATTGCAGGTCCAGCATTCGCTGAGCGGCCAATCGGAAAATATCTAGGAAAAGGAGCAACGGGGTATGGAGTACGCACACTCGTCGAATATATTCGAGGAATTTAGCTATTAGCCAATAGCGAGTAGCCGATGTCATTCGAACAAAAATGCTTGGTTTCGTCATTCCGCAAAGCAGAAACTACTGAATCATGAAGACAAAACGGGCCGCTAGGTCCGTTTTGTCTTACTCCTGACCCAGCTGCGTTGGGTGCGTGCTGGCATTGAGCACGCCTTAGCGGTACATCGACATGCTTGGAGATTTCTACTCGTCAGGGAGGGCGATAAAACGGTAATCGTGCAAGTCTGGCCGGTATCAAATAAGCGGGCCGAACCTCAAGAACAGCCCATGATCGTACACCCAGTCAACTGCTGGGTGCTTTTTTATGGACAATACGCAAAAACGGGCCCGAAGACCCGATTCGCACAGACGCTGAATAAAAGATGTTTAGGCTTTTCCAAGTGTATCTTCGCCTTCATTCCACTCGACAGGACAGAGATCTCCGCTTTGCAGAGCCTTTAAAACGCGAAGTGTTTCATGAACAGAGCGCCCAACCGAGCCACTTGAAACGAGGGCATATTTCACTATCCCTTCAGGATCGATAATAAACAATCCTCGCTCTGCAGATCCATCCTGATCATTCAGCACCTGATACGCTCGTGATACTTCCTGTGTTGTATCAGCAAGAACAGGGTATTCTACCTCTGGGAGATCTTTCTCGAACCAATTTTTATGTGACCATTCAGAATCTGTTGACGCTGCGAGAATCTTACAATCATTCTCGGCAAATTCTTTTTCGAGTTTTGCAAATCCACGAATTTCTGTTGGACAAATGAAGGTGAAATCACGTGGATAAAAGAAAAGGAGCAACCATGATCCGGAATAGTCTGATAAGCTCTTTTTTACAAATTCTCCTTTGTGGTAAGTTGTTACCCCTTCAAAGCTTGGGGCTTTTTTTCCAATTTGAATCATAACAGGGTTATTTGGTTTACTGACACCAGATTACATGTTCCATTTTACGCCGTGTAGCAATGATAACAAATGATTGCCTAATTATCTCTATTTTGTTAGATTTAAACAAACTATTTGTATGACTTCATACCAGAAACGTTCGGTCACCATCGCTCTGATTACGTTTGTTTCCATCATTGCGTTGATTTACCTGCTATCAACTCTTTCAAAACCGCAATTAGACGATACACGCGTCAATGGCCTTCTTCCAGAAGTGACGTTTGTAGGTACCACCGGATATCGTATTCCACCGCAGCTCATGTATGCTAACGGACTTGAACCGGAAGACGATCCGACGCTTATACATCCAGCGATGCTTACGACATATGCAGCTGATAGCTATCTTGATGATACCGTTCAGGGGATAGTCGTTGAATATGCATCCGGAGCACGATTCTACCCGTACCAAATCATGAACTACCACAGTGTGATTATGGATGAGGTGGACGGTGGACGCTATGCGATTACGCACAGTAATTTGTGCCTATCTGACAATGTCTTTGATGTCAGTAATGAAGATGACGGTTACACGCTTGAGTCCTCTGGCATGGTGTATGAGAATAACATCCTTTTGCGCGATAATATTTCAAATGCGCTCTGGAGTCAGTTACGCGGTGAGGTACTTGTTGGTGACGAAGCAGATTTTGATCGTCAATTGATCGACTATCCGTCGCTTACTATGACTTGGGAGAATTTTAAGGCAACATACCCATCTGGTCTTGCCGTTTCGAATGAAACAGAATTTGTGCGTGATTATAGCCGCCATCCATTGGGAGCTTACGATACGAACGAATTTATCTACTTCCCGGTAACGGATATCGATACCCGTGTTCCATACAAATGGCCGCTTGAAGGAATATCTGTTAATGATGTCCAAACCGCCTTTCCGTATCGCATAATGATCGGTATTGGTGCCGCGAATGAAGATATAAATGGACTACCTATCGCAGCATTCTACGACCCTGAACTTGACCTCGTCCGAATTTTTGACCGTGCACTCGAAGATGGCACCGTTCTCACCTTCTCATACGATTTCGTCACGAAGGAATTCCGTGACAATGACACCAATTCACTTTGGTCACCGGAAGGACTCGGGCTTAGTGGGGAATACGAAGGGGTACAGTTAACACGTCTCGAATCAGCACAGTCATTTTGGCTCTGTTGGTCAAATCATTACCCTGAAACAGGAGTTTCAAAATTAGATTAATCCAGCTACCTTCTCCGTAATTCTGAGCGAGCTTAGCAAGTCGAAGTAACCATCAATCCAAAGAGTTTCTTCAGCTCTGGCCATTGACTTTTGTTCCCGGCGGATCCGGGCACGAAGGCCGAAAATTGTAACACAATAACATGTCTGAGCTCTTCATCATCGCAACGCCCATAGGCAATATTGCCGACCTTTCTCATCGAGCAATCGAAACCATGAAACGGGTTGACATTCTCCTTTGCGAAGATAATCGTATAACAGGTAGCCTTCTTCATAAGCTCGGTATTAAGGTAGAAACGACATCGATTCATCAGCATAGCGATGACGCGCAGATCCGCGAACTTCTCAGCTTGTATAAGACTATTGGCTATGTGAGCGATGCTGGAACGCCTGGCGTAGCAGATCCTGGTGGAAAAGTGGTACAGATAGCGCGCGAACAAAACTTCAAGATTAGTCCCATTCCTGGTCCGTCGGCACTAACGGCAGCCCTGAGCATTGCGGGTTTTCCTACGGACCGATTTCTCTTTATGGGGTTTCCTCCTCAAAAAAAGGGTCGCACAGCCTACTTTCAAGATATTGCTGCATCCGATCGGGCCGTCGGACTCTACGAATCAAAGCATCGCATAGAAAAAACATTGTCAGAACTTCCGCAAAATCGCTATATGCTTGCAGGACGCGAGTTAACCAAGCTTCACGAATCAATTTACACCGGCACCGCTCCTGAAATCATTCAACAACTGAACGCATCGAGCTCGAAAGGCGAATTCGTGCTTATTCTTGCGCCAAAACATTGGACTATATGAAGCATTACATTACAACAACGCTCCCTTACGTTAATGCAAAGCCGCATATTGGATTTGCGCTTGAAATTGTGCAGGCTGATGCTATTGCGAGATTTTGGCGCATGAGCGCACATGAGATCATATTCAACACAGGAACAGACGAGCATGGGCAAAAAATATACGAGATGGCTCTTGCCGCAGGTAAAGATCCAAAAGAGTATGTTGATGTGTTCGCGGCAAAATTTGATGAACTAAAAGGGGCGTTGAATCTGAGTTATACGCACTTCATACAAACAAGTAGTGAAAAACACCGTACGGCCGCGCAAGCCTTTTGGAGGGCCTGCAAGGAAAATGGTGATATTTATAAAGACCGATATCAGACAAAATATTGTGTTGGCTGTGAGCTTGAAAAAACGGATTCAGAGCTGAATGCCGACGCGCGATGTCCATTGCATCCGAATCGCGATCTTGAGCTACGTGATGAAGAAAATTACTTTTTCCGATTCTCAAAGTATCAGCAGCCTCTCATAGAGTTTTACAACGCAAATCCTCATTTTGTTCAGCCACCACATAGGCAAAAAGAAATTCACACCTTTGTTGAGGCAGGGCTAAAGGATTTCAGTATCTCTCGAGTAAAAGCGAAAATGCCTTGGGGGGTTCCCGTGCCTGGCGATGAAGAACATGTAATGTACGTGTGGTTTGATGCCCTCGTGAATTATATTTCAACGCTTGGATGGGGAAGTGATGATGCATCTGAATTTGATGCATATTGGCCAGGTGTGCAGGTTGCAGGAAAAGATAATCTCCGTCAGCAATCGGCGATGTGGCAGGCAATGCTCATGTCAGCGAACGTCGCAAACTCGAAGCAAGTGTTCATTCATGGATTCATTACAGCAAATGGACAAAAAATGAGTAAATCGCTAGGGAATGTTGTCGATCCATTCGAACTTGTAAACGAATACGGAACTGATGCCGTGCGTTATTATCTGCTACGTGAACTACCTTCCGCAGAAGACGGGGACTATTCGACCGATCGTATGAACCTTCGTTACGCTGAGCTCGCCAATCAATTAGGGAATTTGGTGAGCCGCGTTGCAGCGATGAGCAATACCTATTTCGATGGCATCCTCGACAAGCCGAAGGTCAGCTGGCTGAAACAAAATGCCGAGCTTGAAGATATGATCGTGCGTTATCAATTCAAGGCATATGCTGATTATGTCTTCGCTGCGGTAGCTAAAGCGAATGAGATTATCGATAAAGAAGAACCGTTTAAAACGGTGAAAACTGATCCTCATGCAGCAAAGAAAACCCTCAGCGATGTCGCTGAAATCATTCGCTGGGTAGGAAAGGCACTTCAGCCGATTATTCCAGAGGCCGGAGAAGAAATCATGCGGCGATACGGCGGAGAAAAGATTCTGATTGGAGAGGCATTATTCCCGAGAAGGGATTAACCTAAACCTACTTCGGCTGTAGTGCTTGAACCAATCCTGATACAATACCCCTATGTCCACATTCGATCTCATCCTCATTGGCGTCCTCATTGCCTTCACCGCGTATGGCTTTGTTCAAGGGTTCATTAAGACCCTTGGGGGTATTGTTGGGCTGATTGTCGGATTTGTTGTTGCTGGGATTCTCCTTGGCTTCTTGCAAGTTCAATATGACATACTCGCGCAACCAGTTGTATCAACGATTGCCTTTTTGATCATCAGCTTAGTCCTCAGTAAAATCATTAGTTGGCTCTTTGGCATCCTTGAGGGTCTCAAGAATATGGCGAAAATCATCCCTTTTGTTGGGCTGACAAATCAGATACTTGGAGGCATTCTCGGTCTGCTCGAAGCAGCATTACTGATCATGGGTGCGGGATTCGTCATGACGCGCGTGCTTCCCGATGGGCCGATAAAAGATTTTGCCTTCGAATCTGAAGTTCTGGATTTCTTTGAATTCGGTTACGGCATGATTGGCGCAATTATTCCAAAACTTTTCTGATATGCAATTTATCGATACCCATTGTCACGTTCATTTTGAGGCGTATAAGACGGATATGGACGACGTTGTGCAGCGCGCGCTTGATGGTGGTGTTCAGATGATTACGGTTGGAACGCAAACAACAACGAGTAAAAACGGGATTCTCCTTGCAGAACGATACGAAGGAGTTTGGGCGACTATTGGACTTCATCCGAATCATGTTCACAAACAAGCCTTTTTTGACGAAAACGAATTACCCGCTGAAAAACAACCGACAGACGAAATTAAAACGCGATCAGAAACCTTCGATGAATCTTACTATCGCGAGCTGGTTGCACATCCAAAAGTCGTGGCCATAGGTGAATTTGGCCTCGATTACTATCGACTTCCTGAAGGGCAAGGCCCTGAACAGCTTATCGACGATCAAAAACGTGAAGCAAAAAAGCAAATTGAGTTTGCTAGCCAATTCAATAAACCAGTCGTAATACATTGCCGCGATGCTCACGCAGATCAATTCGCGCTCTTAAAAGCCGAAATCGATCAAGGTGGACTCACGCGCCGAGGCGTTGTCCATTGTTTTACGGGGACCGCAGAAGATGCAGAACGGTATGCATCAATTGGATTTAAAACATCGATTACCGGTATTGTGACGTTCTCAAAAGAACTGCAAGCCGTCGTGAAGGACATCCCGCTTGAACAGATAATGATTGAAACGGACAGTCCATACCTCACACCAGCACCGAATAGAGGCAAACGGAATGAACCACTTTATGTGAAGGATGTTGCAAAAGTCATCGCTGACTTAAAGGGCGTGAGCCTTGAAGAAGTTGCAGAGCGCACAACTGAGACAGCAAAAGGGTTGTTTCTCATCTAATGTCACATCTCCTCGAAAACCTGAACGAAGAGCAAAAAAGCGCCGTTATACATCGTAGCGGGCCTTTAATGATTGTGGCCGGTGCTGGAACGGGGAAGACGACCGTCATAACACGACGCATCGCGTGGCTAATTGAAGAAGGCCTTGCAAAGCCGCATGAAATTCTGGCACTTACCTTTACCGAAAAAGCGGCAAGTGAGATGGAAGAGCGTGTCGATAAACTGCTCCCAATTGGAATGATAGATGTTTTCATTGCGACATTTCATGGATTTTGTGATCGCCTGCTTCGCGAGTATGCGCTCGATATTGGACTTTCTCCGAATTACCGACTACTCACAGAAATGGATAGCTTACACCTTCTTCGTAAATACGAAGAGAGGTTTGCGTTCAATCTCTATAAACCCCGCAGCCGGCCATCGTCCTTTTACAAATCATTCTTGAATTATATTTCGAAAATCAAGGACTTTGCACAAAAGCCACAGGAGCTTCTTGAAGCCTTGCGTGCAGAAACACTATTTCCTGATGAAGCAGAACGCGAATTGCACGAGAAAGAACGAGAACTGCTAGAAGCCTTCCAAACCTTCGAGAATATTCTTCTTGAAGAGGCGGCGATGGACTTTGGAAATTTAATCTCCACAATGATTGAGCTTCTTAAAACACGCCCGAGCGTGAGGAAAGAGCTTCAGAATCGGTTCAAATATATTCTTGTTGATGAATTTCAAGACACAAACCCCGCACAGTACGAACTTGTCAAACTATTGGTAGACGAGGAACAAAATATCACAGTGGTAGGAGATGACGATCAGTCGATTTACGCTTTTCGGGGAGCCTCACTTCAAAATATCCTCACATTTCGTGCCGATTTTCCGTCCTCGAGGCAGATTGTTCTCACAATGAATTATCGCAGCAAACAAGAAGTCCTTGATCATTCATATACACTGATTTCACAAAATAACCCGCATAGACTCGAGGCACGCGAACATCTTTCAAAGGAATTATTCGCACACAATAAAACGGGTGGGCATGTATTGCATCATCATTTTGCCACCGAAGAAGATGAAGTTGAGTTCACGCTGCGCACAATTTTAGAGAAAAAACATGACGGAGGACAGTGGGGCGATATGGCCATTTTAGTGCGTGCAAATGCCCATGCAAAAGCGTTCGTTGACGGTTGTGAACGTACTGGGATTCCATACAAGTTCCATGCACTCGAGGGACTATATACCGAGCCAACCGTGCTTGACACGCTAGCTTGGCTTCATGTCATTCACCAGCCGCATGAAAGTACATACTTGTACCGGGTTCTTCGCATGCACACAGAAATCGACCCTGATGTAATTGCACGGCTGAGTTTAGAAGCACAAAAATCGGCACGCTCACTTTATGATGTTCTTATTGAGACCACTTCAGAAGCGATACAAGACCTGACATCCACCATTCAAGAACTTCAGATGTTTGCAAGCCAGCGTGCAACCAGTGAAGTCTTTGTCGAAACAGTAAAACGCACCGGCGTACTTGGCCGCATTCGGCTACTACCAGAAATCGAACAACAACGCGAATTTGATTTACTGAATCAGCTGTATAAACGCATGACGCGTTTTGAACAAATAACTGATGACAAGTCGTTGCGATGTTTTCTTGACGAGCTTCGTTACGAGCGCGATAGCGGGGAAGAAGGACCACTCCAAGGTGATGTTGAATTAGGGCCAGATGCTGTGCAGATTATGACTGTACATGGATCGAAAGGTCTTGAATTCGACATTATTTTCCTTCCAAGTTTGGTCGAACAGCGGTTTCCTGGAACAAAGCGTCGCGATCCACTCCCACTTCCGAAGGCGATTAACGATGCTATACAGTTACACGACGATCATCACATTCATGAAGAACGGAGACTCTTTTATGTTGCTCTAACACGCGCAAAGAAAGGTGCATATCTTCTCTCATCAGATACTTACGGTGGAAAACGAAAACGAAAGCCCTCACGATTTCTCGCTGAAATGGACACCACGCCAATCATCGAATCTAGAACGCGTGATGGCATCAAGGAAGCCACTGCCATTGAGGCCCCTACATCAACCTTCTCTTCAGAACCACCAAAGACCTTTTCTTTTACACAGATTGCCGCCTATGGTAGCTGCCCGCTCCAGTATAAATTTGCGCATTTGTTGCGTATTCCAGTCTTTGGCAGTCCGCACCTAAGTTTCGGAAAAAGCCTTCACAATACGCTACATCAATACCTAGAGCGCTACCGACAATCTGGCGAACTTGGGTCACGAGATGAACTTCATGCGATATTTGAAGAAGAATGGATGGATGAATGGTATGAACATGCAACTGCGCGTCAGGAAGCCAAACAGAAGGGAATAGCGATTATCAATGAATATTATGCCATCATCAAAACGTCGCCTCCGAAAATTTTACATCTTGAGCTTGCATTTAAGCTTTCCATTGGCGGTATTCAAATGAAGGGACGGATCGATCGAATTGACCAAATCGAAGACGGTGTAGAAATTATCGATTATAAAACAGGCACCCCAAAAATGCGGCTTGATTGGGACGCAAAACGCCAACTGATTCTTTATAACATCGCTGCGGAAGAAGCGCTCAGACCTCCGCTTCCCGTGAAGAAATTGACGTATCACTACCTCGATGATCACAGCACTGTCAGTATTGAGCCAAAAGCAGCTGATGTAAAAAGACTCAAACAAGAAATTATGGACACAGCGAAGGCAATTACAGGAGGAAATTTTGAACCTTCTCCTGGATTTCACTGCCAATTTTGTGATTTTCGTGATATTTGTGAATTTCGCCAAGTATGAGACAAGAATTCATCGAAAAACCAAAGCGATTTCAGCGTCGGATGCAAAAACACGCAACGAATGCAAATGACCTTGCACATGCATTTTTAAAACGCCACGGCATTAAGGAACAGGTTGAATCGTCACAATTGGTGAAACTCGCAAGTACATGGCTTTACGACCATGTGGACCAAGGATTACGCGCTGATATGCGGGTTATATCGTATCAATCAGGAATTCTCACAGTTGCCGGTCGCCATGCCGGAGCGATGCATTATCTTGAATCAATTCGTGCATCACTCTACGACAATCTTGTACAGCAAGCCCCAGAAAGCGGACTCGTTTCCGTTCGAATTCGGCACATGATCCCAGGAGAGGAAAATGGTATACTGCCTGCATGACCATACGTGAATACCTCTTACTGATGACATGCGGATCAGTGATTGCCTCTATAGGCTGGATCATCATTTTGCTTCGCGTTGATCCGAACGAAGCTATTTCAACAGGACATCTCTTATTCTATTTAACGGGGTTTACCGCACTTACGGGGGCGATTACTGCATTACTCACCGCTCTTCGCAAAGCAGCGCATGAACATCGTGCCGCGGAACGTATTATGATTTCGTCCCTTCGGCATGGGATCGTGCTTGGTTCACTCATCACCGTATCATTGTTTCTTTCAAGTCTGAACAGCTTCAGTATTCCTGCCTTTCTTATTCTTTGCCTGTTTGCTGGCATTATTGAGTTTATTTTTAGCTCAAAAAAAACCGACTTGCAACCACCTCAGTGATCGATTAAACTGCGCTCATTATGTGGCGGCGCTTATTTGGAAGCTTTTCAGAGGACATTGGCATCGATTTGGGAACATCGAATACGCGTATTTTTATTAAGGAAAAAGGACTTGTCATCAATGAGCCAACGATTGTTGCAATCAATCGGCGCGTTGATAGCATTCTGGCTGTCGGGCATATTGCACGTGATATGCTTGGAAAAACACCTCCACATATTGACATTGTGCATCCACTTGAAAAAGGGGTCATTTCCGATTTTGAAGTGACAGAAAAATTTTTGAAGTACTACATCGATAAAATTCATGAGGACTCATTTACGGTTATTCCAAGACCGCGCGTGATTATCGGCGTACCAATTGAAATGACCGAGGTCGAAAGAAAGGCGGTTGAAGACGCAGCACTCTCGGGAGGAGCACGCGAAGTCTTCATGGTAGAGGGAGCGATACTCGCTGCGATAGGTGCACGACTTCCAATCACAGAATCAGTTGGAAGTATGGTTATCGATATCGGCGGTGGAAAAACAGAAATCTCGGTTATCTCTCTCGGCGGCATTGTGACATCTCGCTCCATTCATACTGCTGGAATTGCCATGACGCGACATATTGTTCAATACGCTCGTGAAGTATTCAATTTATTGATTGGTGAAATGCAAGCCGAGCAGATCAAATGCCTGATTGGCAACTGTCACCCGGCATTTGATGGCGAGCATGGCGTTCTACGGGGTCGCGATCTGTTAAGCGGGCTTCCTAAAGAAATTCCCGTTACAGATGCACAAATTCGTGAAGCATTGCAAAAACCGCTCAAAAGCCTTGTGAGTAGCATCAAAACGACACTTGAACAGACGCCTCCTGAACTTGTTGCCGATATTTATGAACGTGGCGTTGTGCTTTCAGGTGGAGGTTCACTTCTGCGTGGCATGGAGCGACTGGTTTCAGAGGAAGCAGAGGTTCCGGTACGTCTTAGCGACGATCCTCTCACAACAGTCGCGCGAGGAAGCGGCGCGCTCCTTGAAGATCCGAGTCTGCGTAAGGCGGTAACACTTCCTTCTACAAGTCGTGACACCTATCGATGACAAAACCTACGCGTCCAATAATTGAACGTTATGCCCGCCCGCTCCTGATTATTCTTGGGTTCGTTTTCGTTTTATCGTTTCTTTTGCGTATTTCGTTCATTGCAAATGCGGTGAATAACCTCCGTTTTGTGCTGTATCAAGGCGGTACAGATGGGACTGAATTTATTCGATCCGCTCGTATTACAAAAGAAACTCTGACACAAGAGCGAAATAGTTTTCGTGAACAGCTTGCGCTCGCAGCAGTCAATTCTTCAGAACTCATTTCACTTCAAGAAGAAAACGCACGTTTGAAAGAATTGCTCGGCTATCAAGAACATGATGCTTTTGAACGTATCCCAGCGCGCGTACTTGGTGCAGATACCGCGACATATACGTACACCATCGATCAGGGGAGTGAAGATGGGGTGTCTATTGCTGACACAGCCGTGGCGGGTAATGGAATTTTTGCCGGGATTGTGACGGCATTAACACCCCACACAGCAACGGTGTCGACATCTCAAGCGAATGGTATACGTGTTATCGCGCAGACGGCAGACGGAAGCCCTATAGGTGTGATTGAAGGGGAGGGGGGATATCTTCTTCATGCCCCATTTATCCCAAAAACTACACAACTAACCGTCGGCGCACCAGTTCTCACACATGATAATACGCCGAATATCCCAAATGATCTTGTTATCGGCACCATTGATACCAGCACAAGAAATGAGCAAGATGCATTTCAAAACGGATTTTTGCGTCCCTGGTACGACATTCATGAACTCACATTTATTGAGATTTTTCACCTACCATGAGTCGTGCCTTCTTCTTTGTCATTTTTTTCTTGCTCTGTTTTCTCATAGACGAGTCGCTTTTACTTCACTTTTCTGAAGTCATTTTTCCAATGTCAACTCTCGTATTTACACTTATCGTGCTCCTATGGAATGCTGAACGCATAGGCATGATTTGGCTTGTTAGCATCATTGGCATCAGTATGCTTTCTCAATCACACATGCCACTTGTTGAAAGTGCCTCGGTCGTTCTGTGTTATTTGCTCACGAGTAGATTACTGTTTACGAAACAATCTCGATTTGGACGCTTCATCTATGTTTTACTCTGTACCATGACATTAGGCGTTATTGGGGTTCTGACGTATGATGATATGAACATAGACATGCTGTTCATTTTAGCAGGCAGCATGAGTGTCATCACGACCGTTACGATTGCACGATTTGCGAAACAACGTCTAGAGCTAATGGAAAAGTATGGCTAATCCTTTTTTTCTTGAACGACAGGGCATCGCACACCACAAGCGCGACCCGGACGCTGCTGCATTTGATCTTGATAAACGAGGAGGAGCTGTTCATGTGTTTTCCGTGCCTAAGATTGGTACAATCCTCCTTATTGTTGCAAGCATACTCCTTCTTCTTACATTCACCGTAAAGACTGCTTCTGTGCAATTATTTTCGGGAGAAGTCTATGGCTCGCAGGCTCTCGATAATCGTACGATCACCTATCGTACCCCGTCGAACCGAGGTGTTATCTACGATCGTAATCAAGTTGTTCTAGCGGGCAATGAACCGGCATTTAACATGGCCGTTGAACCAAGAGTCTACAAGGCAGAAGAGGGACAAAATAAAACAACGTATGAACGCATATTAGCTATATTGGATGAGAATAAACGGCAAGAATTTGCCATTGGAATGGAGGGTGAGGCGAGATTTGTTATTGAGGGCCTCTCCTATGAAAGTGCCATGCAGCTATATGCAAATGAGGAAGATTGGATGCGGATTGAACATGTAAGTGCACGTACGTACATTACAGATATAATTCCATCGCTCTCTCACGTGCTTGGATATACCGGACCGATGAGTGAAGCTAAATTTGAGGAAAACAAAGAAGAATATCGCCTCAGCGATCGTATCGGAACACAAGGACTTGAGGCGTTTTACGAGTCAACGCTACGAGGGAAATATGGTAAAGAACTATGGGAGATCGATGCACTCGGCAATGTTGAGCGCGTTCTCTCAAGCAATCCGGCCGTACCTGGTGTTGATTTACATCTCAGTCTCGATAGCAACTTACAAGCGGCGATTGAAACAATACTCACGAATCGTCTTGAAGATCACGTTGCGAGTCGTGGGTCTGTGATCGCTCTTGACCCGCGTACAGGCGAGATTCTCGCATTTGTTTCCTGGCCGAGTTTTGACGCGAATGCCTTCACAAAGGGTATCAGCGAAGAGGCGTATCGGTTGCTTGCTGATGACGAAAATACCCCGTTATTCCCACGAGCAAGCTCTGGAAGCTTTCCAACAGGATCCACAATCAAGCCCATCTTCGCCGCGGCCGCTCTCTCTGAAGGAATCATCACTCCTTCAACAAGCTTTGTGTCCTCAGGAGGGATACGTGTTTCTGAATGGTTTTTTCCTGACTGGCGAGCAGGAGGTCACGGTATCACCGATGTCTACCATGCCATTGCAGATTCAGTAAATACGTTTTTCTATTATATTGGTGGTGGATATGATAATTTTACCGGTTTGGGCATAGAGACACTTGTGCAATATGCGCGTGCATTCAATTTTGGATCAAAAACAGGCATCGATTTACCTTCCGAATCTGCAGGATTTTTACCTTCAAAGGAATGGAAACTCACGGCAAAAGGCGAACAATGGTACATTGGAGATACCTATAACAGTTCGATCGGTCAGGGAGATATTTTAGCCACGCCGTTACAGGTAGCTACCGCAACAGCAATTATTGCAAATGATGGAAAACAGGTGCGACCGCACTTTATATCCAGCGACTGGAGCACTAATGAAGAGGTTATCGCTCCTGAAATTGCCACTGTTATCAAGGATGCAATGCGTCAAACGGTTACAGCTGGTACGGCAACAGCCATGCAAGGGCTCCCTGTCGCGGCTGCCGGAAAAACAGGTACCGCACAATGGCGAAGCGACCGCGAAAATCACTCATGGTTCACGGGTTTCGCACCGTTTGAAGACCCTTCATTTGTTATCACCACCCTTATTGAAGAAGGAGCGGAAGGGGCTCTTGCAAGCAGTATTGCGCGCGAAACTATGGATTGGTGGTTCCGGCGGAATATTGACGAAATGTCAGAAAATCCGTAGGATTATTCTATCTATTTATGCAGGAAAACAATTACTATATTTCAGCGGAAGCGCTTGAAGAGCTAAAAAAAGAGCTCAATCATAGGAAAACGAATGTGCGGCGAGAAATTGCGGCAGATATTCAAACGGCAAAAGAACAGGGAGATTTGTCGGAAAATTTTGAGTATCAAGATGCAAAAGAACGTCAGGCCGCAAACGAAGGCGAAATTATTCGTCTAGATGACCGTATTTCAAAAGCGATTATTGTTGAGAAGCAAAGCGGGGATCGTGTGAAACTCGGCGGAAGCTTTACGGCAAAAGATGCAGCAGGAAACACGCATCGATTTGAAATTGTAGGTGGGAGCGAAGCAAACCCTATGGAAGGGAAAATTAGCCATGAATCGCCTCTCGGAAATGCCTTTTTAGGAGCAAAGGAAGGAGACGATGTTGCCTTCGAAGCACCTTCTGGTACCATTTCCTATAAAGTCATTTCCATTGAATAATTCTTTTTATGACCGGTGAAGAGCAGGTAAGACGTGAACGTTTACAGCGTTTAAAACAACAGGGAGTAAACCCGTATCCAGCTGAGGCAGCACGTACATGCTCTATTTCAGCATTTTTACATGCGTTCGATGCACGAATGAAGGATAGCGCGCAAGTATCGCTTGCTGGTCGTATTCGAGCGATACGAAAACATGGAGGGCTGAGTTTTGTGCGATTGCAAGACGAAAGTGGGGAAAGCCAAATAGTCCTTAAACGGGATGACCTCGGTGAAGAAGCATACAACGCATTTCACGAAATGGGCGATATTGGAGATTTTTATTCTTTCACAGGAACAACATTCCTC
>JAQCKO010000014.1 GCA_027592325.1 bacterium
CCAAGAAAAATACACCGGTTGTGCCGATGTATTTTTCTTGGTTCCCGGACAGGGATTCGAACCCCGATTACCTGTGCCAGAAACAGGCGTCCTGCCTTTAGACGATCCGGGAATTTTATCGTTCATCCGTCGAATCAGGAGCTATCAGTGGCGGGATTATAAGCCAAAATCTTGTCATTGTCAATAAAATGCGTGCAATGAATCATGAAGTATGACAAACTACAGGTAATAGTTTTAACCTATATATGGGCACACCAATTAAGGGAGTTTCAAGGGAACCATCATCAAGAGAGCGAGTAATGCAATCAGCAGATCGTGTGAAAGGGAGAGAACGTACGAGTGAAGAAAACCCAGAAATCAATTGGGAAAGTCAAACAGGGGCAATTGAATCAGCATTGACCGAAGGCCGTCTGACACTCGAGTCGGGTCTAACCGGTAAATCTGAAAAAGATCGTAAAGAAGAAATAAGGGTCCGCGTTTGGGATATGTATCGAGAAGGGCTTCCATTTTATGCCTTACGTGAACCAGATAAAAAACTCGCTGTAAAATACTTGCGCGAATTTGCAGAGGATGAGAATCATCAAGCAGAATGGTTTGATCTTCAAACACAGATAGAAACACTGGGAGTGTTTGAGTCACTTTCTGCAGAAGATGAAGATATGATGGCAGCTGAGCTTGTGGCGCAAAAGCAAGAGGCAAAATCACTTGCAGAGCGCGCTCCAATGCCAAAAGAGCTTCAAACGACAGAAACGCTCCCTACCAAGCAAGAATTTTTCGGTTCACCGTCTGAATTTGATAAGATGATTGGTCGGGCGAGTGAATTAGGATTCTCTGAGCAATCAGGCCTAACGTTTAAAATGTATACGGAAATGAAGAATCGTTTTTCAACCTTGCAAAAGGAAATGAATCAAGCAGGTTTCTTTAGACGTGTATTTGGGCTTGGTGTAAAGCGCGCAGAGTTTCGAGAGTTGCGTTCACAGCTTGACGCACTAGATAGGCTCGCCTCAGAAGCGGTGAATCGTCCTGCATCAACTGTCGACAATAGAACGGGTGAAGCAGGTCGAGCTCGGGTATCGGTTTCGCGGGCGAGAAGAGATACTGCTGCGCGAAAAGCTCAGTCATTGGGGAAAGGAAAGCAGTAAAGAAAGAAGGCGGCCCAGATGGGTCGCCTTTACGTTCCCGGAAACTTCGCGACATTTATCGGTAGATCGCGCCGCCTCGCCACGTACTGATCGATAATCAGATCGGGAGTGAGGATGTACTCGATGAGCTCGCGAAGCGAGCCATCATTAAGCGCGTAGAGCATGAGTGCCTTTTTGTAGGCAGCCTTTCGAGCACTGGCGCTCGGGTGCTCCATGATGATTGCGAGGACAATCATCATACGCTCGACTGTCGAGTAATAGCCAAGTCCCCGCTCGTCGGGGTGGCTGACAGGTACCCCGGCGAGCTTACGAAGAATGGTAAGCAATGTCCCTCCGAGGTGACTCATAAAGATAGCATTATGAAGGTGCAATGTCAAGATGAACTTGATATTATTCATGAATTTTAGTAGTATTTCTCCCTTATGCCGAAGAAAAAGGTTCTTCTTGGAATGAGTGGAGGCGTCGATTCATCTGTATCGGCGGTTTTGCTATTGGAGGAAGGTTATGAGGTCATTGGCGCATTCATGAAGAACTGGAGCGATGGGGATGATTCAGTAGAGTGCTCGTGGCGGGCAGAGCGGCGTGATGCCATGCGCGTAGCGGCTCAGCTTGGCATTGCATTTCATACATTTGACTACGAAGCTGAGTATAGAGAGCATGTTTACGCATATATGATTCGCGAGTACAAGGCTGGCCGCACGCCAAACCCCGATGTGCTTTGCAATAAATATATGAAATTCGGATTTTTGTTGCAGGAGGCGGAAAACTTGGGATGTGACTATATAGCGACGGGGCATTATGCGCGGATTGTGCGTGATGAGAACGGTACACATTTGCTTGCTGGAGTCGACAATAATAAAGATCAAAGTTATTTTCTTGCTCGCCTTGAGCAAAATCAATTAGAGAAAATGCTGCTGCCAATTGGGCATCTTGAAAAAGCCCAGGTACGTGACATTGCGCGTGAGCATAATCTGATTGTTGCCGAGAAAAAAGATAGTCAGGGGATTTGTTTTGTTGGAAAAGTGAAATTGGTCGATTTTCTCAAAGAGCGCATTGACGAGCATGAAGGAAATATTGTGACGACGAACGGGGAAGTGATTGGAAAGCATCGCGGCTACGAATTTTATACAAATGGACAGCGTTCTGGTCTTGGGATAGGGGGCGGAACACCGTATTTTGTGATTGATCGAAAACCAGAAACGAATGAGGTGATTGTGGCGATTGGGGACGATGATCCCGCGCTTTTCAAATCGACATTAATTGCGACCGATTTCACGGAAACCATTTCAGGTGTACTCGAAACACATGCGGGGAAAAAACTGCTTGCACGCATACGCTATCGTCAACCGCTTCAGGAATGTGTCTTTACCAAAACAGATGCAGGCCTTGAGGTCGTATTCACTGAACCACAACGCGCCATCGCACCGGGGCAATTTATTGCGTTTTATGATGGGGAGGAATTGCTGGGATCGGCAGTAATCGATGGGTAGCTATGAGCCGTTAGCGGTTAGCAAGTAGGCAGTAGCTCGATTGTCGCTACGATCTAAGGCAATCTGAGCTATTCGGGAGTTATTCATGTCAGTGAGCAATTCGTCATTCCTGCGAAGGCAGGAATCCATCAGATCGAAAAATGAATACGATGGACCCCGGGTCAAGCCCGGGGTGACGAATACAACCTTTACAATATCTACGACCTTTCAAAGCCTTTTACAACTTCCCTCCAATGAGAAACCCGCCAGACCTCGTTGAGGCTTAGCGGGTTGAGTTGTGGTCAGAGGCGCAGCGGCGCTACTTCGACCTGTCCTTTAGCATGCGGTCGAGGATGCCTGCACCATCATCATCGATGTCGCCGTGATGCGTCCCCGCCTCGGCCGCTTCGAGTGCGGCAACCACCCAGTTGAAGCGCTCCTGGTATGCCTTGACTGCAGGAGCAGGATTGTGAAGAACGGCGAGCAGCGGGGCGTAGTGTGCCTTTGCCGTCTCGCTGGTTGAACCGAGGGCCACATGCCAAATACTGCCGTCAAATTGGAAGGTCATGCACGCAAGCATGCCGTTGTCTTCATCCGGCTTGGGGACATGCCCTCCTATGGCGACCTGTATTACACCAACATGTCCATCCCTGATGTGCTGGTCGCAGCGGTTCAGGAACTGCCCGAGCCGCTCATCCTGGTGTGGGAATTGCTGATCGGGTCCGTAGACCCAGAGCTCCGATTCATCTCCGGGCTTGGTGATCCTCGCCTTGGCATGTGTCCAGTCCTTTGGCACGCTCCAGAGAAGAACACCGAGGAGGACACGCGCCATATTTATGTCGTTGTAGCACACTTCTACGCTGTGATCCGCTTGCATGATTCCTCCTTCGTCTCTTGTGAGACTCTTCAAGTTAACACAACCACCATAAAATCGTCAATCGTTCCTCACCCCTCAAATCTCACACCCCCAAAAACATTCCCAATTTCCTCATCATATGCTAACGTGCGGCTAATATGACGCCTCAAGACCATATTCGAAATTTCTGTATTATTGCGCATATCGACCACGGAAAATCGACATTAGCTGATAGGCTTTTGGAACTCACCGGAACGGTGGAAGAGCGGAAGATGCAAAATCAGGTGCTCGACAGCATGGATATTGAACGTGAGCGCGGAATTACCATCAAACTTGCGCCCGTGCGCATGAAGCATAAAAAAGATGGCATTGACTATACATTTAACCTGATTGATACTCCGGGGCATGTGGATTTTACCTATGAGGTTTCTCGGTCGCTCGTTGCGGTGGAAGGGGCCATTTTGCTTGTTGATGCAACGCAGGGGGTACAGGCCCAGACGATTGCGAATTTGTATTTAGCGCTTGAGCAAAATTTAGAGATCATTCCCGTCCTCAACAAAATCGATCTCCCTGCTGCTGATGTTGCTGCACGCAAGGCGGAGCTCGTGAAGCTGCTCGGCTGCGATCCATCAGAAGTGATTTCCGTCTCTGGAAAAACGGGGGAGAATGTTTCTACGCTCCTTGATGCCGTTGCTGATCGTATTCCGGCACCAACTGGGCATGAACAGAGTCCAGCCCGCGCGCTCGTATTCGATTCGAATTATGACGACTATAAGGGTGTTGTTGCCTATGTACGTATGTTCGATGGGACGCTCAAGAAGCGTGACAACATGAAAATGATGGCAACGAAGCATACAAGCGATGTGCTTGAAGTAGGAGCGCTAACGCCTGCGTTTGTACCGACGGCTGATCTTTCCACGGGGCAGATAGGTTATGTTGTGACGGGGTTCAAAGATATCGCGGCTTGTCGCGTCGGAGACACCTTGACACTCGAAAAATTTGAACATGAGATACAGCCTCTTTCAGGCTATAAAGAAGCTGAGCCAATGGTATTTGCAGGTCTATTTCCAGAAGAAGGCGATGATTATTCGGCGCTTCGTGATGCGATGGAACGCTTGAAGCTCTCTGATGCTTCGCTTGATTTCGAACCAGAACATTCACCGGCGCTTGGGTACGGATTTCGCGCAGGCTTCTTAGGTATGCTTCACCTTGAAATCATCAAAGAGCGACTTGAGCGTGAATTCGACATTTCTTTGGTTGTCACCGTGCCTTCTGTTGCATATCAGGTATTTGCAAAAGGTGGGAATGAGGTGGTTTCTGTGCGTACGCCGCTTGATTTGCCAGATCCTTCTTTTATTGATCGCGTTGAAGAGCCTTGGTGTAAGGTGGATATTATTTCGCCGTCAGAATTCATTGGCGGTATTATGACCTTTGTTCAGGAGCGGCACGGAACATATATGACGACGGAGTATTTGTCAGAAAATCGCGCACTGTTAAAATATGAAATCCCGCTTTCACAAATCATTGTCGATTTTTACGATAAGCTTAAGAGCATCACGAGTGGATTTGCCTCAATGAATTACGAAGTATTTGACTATCGCACCGCTGATGTCGTGCGTATGGATATTTTTGTCGCAGAGGAAATGGTAGAGGCACTTTCGGTCTTTGTGTACCGCGATGAAGCAGAAAAAGTTGGCAGGAAAATATTGTCTACGCTCAAAGATACGCTTCCTCGTCAGCAATTCGTGCTCAAATTGCAGGCGGCGATTGGGGGAAAAATCGTTGCAGGCGAGCGGATTTCTGCGCTCAGAAAAGACGTGACGGCAAAGCTTTACGGAGGTGATGTTACGCGAAAACGCAAGCTTCTTGATAAACAGAAGAAAGGAAAGAAGAAGATGATGGCCATGGGGACAGGGAAGGTGAGGATTCCGTCGGAGGCGTATCTGAAAGTACTGAAGCGATAAAACGTAGACAGGAGAATGGAAAAAGCCGGACTGTCCACAGTTCGGTTTCTGTTCTGTTCTAGTCGTGGTAATGTGAAGAGGTATGAAAAAGCGTTCTGACATTTTTCGCATTTTTGCAGCGATTGTCGGCTTGATGACTATTATCAGCACAGTCGGGTATGTATTCTTTATTTGAGGGCAGTGAGTAGCGGATAGCTAGTCGCCGAATACAAAAAAATGACGTATTCTCGAGCTACTAACTACTAGCTAAAACCTAAAGATGTATATCCTTATCTCGGGTTCGATCGTGATGATCGGTTTCTAGGTAAGAATAGACATGAAATACGATTGGCAACTTGTCACCGATCATTCGGAGGACATTATTGGGGCTCTTCTTAAGGCTCGGAACATTGGTGTAAAAGATCGGGATGTGTTTTTACATCCCGATTGGGACCGTGATACACATGATCCGTTCATTTTCACGAAAATGCAGCCGGCGATCGACAAGCTGTTCGCTTCTCTTGAGGAAGGTGAAAAGATTGTTATTCATGGTGATTATGATGCCGATGGCGTGAGCGGTTCGGCGCTACTTATTACGGCTATTCGTGATGTCGTGGATGGCATGAATCGCTCTGACACAGGGTCTGAAAAAGCTAAGTGGTCGGCAAAAAATGTTGATGTATATCTTCCTGACCGTGAAAAAGATGGTTATGGCGTTGCAATGCACACAATCGAGCGACTCGCGGAAGAAGGTGTGAAATTACTCATCACCGTCGATTGTGGGATTGCGAATATCGATGAATTTATACGCGCGCATGAGCTTGGCATCGATGTCATTATTTGCGACCATCACCAACTTGCCGAAACCGTGCCTGAGCATGCACTTATCATCCACCCCCTCGCACCGGGGGAAACGTATCCGAATAAATATCTTTGCGGGACAGGCGTTGCCTTCAAATTTGCTTCGGGATTGTTGACCGAGGCGCGTAGGCGCGGCGCGGATATCCCAGATGGACATGAAAAATGGTATCTCGATTTAGTGGCTATTGCGACAGTAACTGATGTTATGCCGCTTCTTGGTGAAAATAGAGCACTTGAAAAATATGGTCTAAAAGTTCTGCGTAAGTCGCGTCGCCCTGGGGTGCAAAAAATTATGGATTATGCCCACGGGGAACTTGAAAGCGCCGACACAACAACGATTGGTTTTCAAATTGGTCCTCGTATTAATGCAGCGGGACGCATTCGCTCGGCAAAAATTGCGTTTGACGCACTCACAGCTCCCGCACATGAAGCGGATGAATATGCGCGTGAGCTTGAAATGCTCAATCGAGAACGTCGCAGCATATCTGATAAGGCGTATCGTGAGGCGCGCAAGATGGTCGCAGAAAAAGGAGAGAAGCCTATTCATGTTATATGGGCAGATCATTGGATGCATGGAATCGTCGGACTTGTTGCAGGAAAGCTCGTCACAGAATTCGGCGTTCCTGCATTTGCCTTGACACGCGTGGGAGACAATTATGTCGGGTCAGGACGATCAATCGGTGGACTTCATCTTGTTGAAGCTATGCGTAGCTGTGGCGATATTTTTGTGAAAGCTGGTGGTCATCCTCAGGCCTGCGGTCTAACAATTCATCCAAATCAGCTCGAGTTATTTCAAGCAGGCGTTGAAGAATTCGCTGTATCGTATTTTGGTGACACTGCGCCAAAGCCAGAGCTACGTATTGATATGCTGCTTCCACTCACCGATGTAACATGGGATGTGTATCACGAGCTTGAGAAACTTGCCCCATATGGGCAGGGAAACCCTCGACCAACATTTTTGGCGAAGTCCCTTCAAGTCGTCGCGGCGGAAGCGATTGGGAAAAATGGTAATCACCTTCGGCTTACCGTGAATCCAGGGAATGGGCCGATGTGGAAACTTATTGGATTTGGATTTGGTTCCTGGGCGGAAACGCTCGTGCTTGGAAATGTGATAGATGTGGTCTACGAAGTAGATGTAAACGAATGGAATGGTAGAAAAGATTTGCAGGCACGAATCGAAGATTTACGAATTGCTGAGTAAGATTCCTGACACAACGAAGATAGGCTGCATGACAAAATCCTGATAAACTACACGTATATGAAATTACGCTTGTATGCAGATGGTGGCTCACGCGGTAATCCGGGGCCTTCGGCAGCTGGATTCGTCTTATTTGAGCTAGAAGGTGATGCTGAAGGAGAGGTCGTGCATGAGGAGGGAGTGTATCTTGGCACTACGACAAATAACCAGGCAGAATATGAAGCCATTCGCCTTGGACTTGAAAAAGCACGCGACCTTGGCGCGACCGATATTGATGTGCGTCTTGATTCGCAGCTGGCAGTTCGGCAGTTGAACGGCCAGTATAAGGTTAAAAATGCTGGGATTCGTGAGCGCTTCAATGAAATTCAACTCATTTTACCGGCCTTTGATCGCATTGTATTTTCTCATATTCGTCGAGAACAAAATGCTCATGCAGATCGTATGGTAAATGAAGCATTAGATGCAGTGCTACGCTGATTTTCCATGCGATTAAGTGCTATACTACGGCTATGAAATTCTTTCGAAAAAAAGAAACGGGACCTCAGTCACTCATGGGGATTGACTTAGGCGCTGGAGGGATAAAACTTGTGGAACTCGGCCACGAAGATAAGCGGCTTCAGCTCATGACATATGCATTTGCAGAGCTTGAGGATGATTTTGTATTGTCGCATCCTGAAGCAGGTTTACTCGGGAATCCAAAAGAAGCTGCTGAGGTATTGAAGCTCATGATCCTGAAGGCTGGCGTGAAGGCAAAGAAGGCGAATGTTTCCTTACCAAGTCATGAAGTCTTTCATACAATTGTTTCCATTCCACGTCCTCATGACGATAAAACCGATTTGAAAGCCATGATTGAAGCGCAGGTCAAGAATATCTTGCCGCTCCCAATGAAAGAGATGATTCTTGATTCGACGGTCATTGATAGGGAAAAATTGCCACGCGGGCTTCGTAAGGATGCTGAGTCGAGTCTTGGAGGAGAAAAGACAAAAGAAGAGAAAAAAGAAGAAAAAGAACGAGACAAGGATCACATTCGGGTACTTGTATCTGGTGCGTCCCGAACACTCGTCGAAAAATACATTGCGTTGTTTAAACTTGTGGGTATTGAGCTTGATGCCCTGGAAACTGAAATCTTTGCGCTCTCACGCGCACTTATTGGTCAAGATAGAACGCGATCGATGATTGTTGATATTGGGTATGAGCGGACGAATATTGCTATTTTCGATAAAGGTATTCCATATTTACATCGATCGATTAAAGCCGGTGGCCAAATGGTCAGTAAGTTGATGTCAAAGCAAATGGTCGTAAGCATGAAAGAGGCTGAGCAAGCAAAGCTTGATTTGTCACGCACAACATTTGACGGTGACGTCCCTCCGATTATTAAAGAAGCTATTGCGCCAATTCTGCATGAAATTCGCTACGCCATACAGTTGTATGCCCAGCAAGCATTTCATAACCATTCAAGTGTCGATAAAATTATTCTGACAGGTGGGTCGGCATATTTGCCAAAAATTGACGAATTAATCGCTTCAGAATTGAATAGAAATGTCTATATTGGAAATCCGTGGGCACGTATTGCGACAGCAAAAGATATTCTGCCAGTACTTGAAGATATTGGGCCACGATTCTCTGTATCAATAGGCCTTGCCATGAAGACGGAACATGTATGAGAACGCCTTCCATCTTCATTGCCATTGAGAATTCATACCTTGCAGGAATTTTCGGCCGTAAATTTGAACGAGATGGGTGGGAAGTGACCGTCATTGAGAAGAAACGTGATATTGCCCAGCGTGCAATGGAATCTCCGCCACACATTATGCTCTTTGACGATTCGCCACGTTTTCAGGACATTGTAGATTTGGTAGAACAGTTTCGTTCTCTTCCAACTATGCAATCTGTTGAGTACGTGCTTGCAACGCATACCCTTCAGCACAAACATGTGCAGATGGCTCACGATATTGGCATTCATCACCACGTTCATATTGGACATTTTTTGCCTTCTGAGGTTGTGAGAAATATGCGCAGAATTTTGTCATGATATACTTTTTCTGTATGAATAAACGCGGAATGACCCAAATTGAATTACTCATCACGGTTTTCGTTGTGGGTGTATTAGGGCTAGCGGCGGTGCTTTCAGTGAATTTAGCGCGGTCGAGAACAAGAGATGCTGTTCGACTTTCAGATATCAGGCAAGTTCAGGCAGCATTGGAATTACATGCAAGTGATGTAAATGACTATCCCATCTCAGAGACGTTTTCAGCGCTCGGACTTGTGAATACAGCGTGTATGAATCAGCAGGGCTTTGTTTCGAGCTGTGATCCGTCCGTTGAAACTGTGTATTTGCGTCAAACACCAGCACCTCCTGAGCAAGGATTGAAGCGCGAATCATCTTGCGGGGGTCTCAGAAATGCCTATTGTTATCTTTCAAGTGGTGATGCGTATAGACTGATGTTTGAACTTGAGCTTCCGAATCGTGTGTTAGGACTTGATAAAGGTCGTAATTGTGCGACAGAAAACGGTATTGGTTCAGGTGTCTGCCCTGATTTTAGCGTAAATTAATATGCCACTTTGGGTTTATACGCTTATCATTTCGCTCCTCGGAATCGTATTTGGGAGTTTTATCAATGTCATTGTCTTTCGGACAAAAACGAAAGATGCGTGGTGGAGCGGGCGTTCTAAATGTCGTGCATGTCTACAGCCGGTAGCATTGCTCGATTTGGTTCCCGTTATCAGCTATTTTGCGATACGTGGTCGTTGCCGTCATTGTCAATCTGTGATCTCGGCGCAGTATCCGATTGTTGAAGCGGTTACAGGGCTACTCTTTGGACTGCTATTTGTGCGCGCTGCGCTCTTTTTTGGCATGCCGGAATTTGTGGCGGCAAGCGCGTGGATTTCTCTCTTTTTGCGTGATGTACTTATTGCTGTTTTCCTGATGATCATTTTCATTTACGATTTTCGCTACGGCTATATTCTTGATCGCTTTACGATTCCTGCAATGGTGATAGCCCTCGCATTCAATCTTGCGCTTGGTGCTGATCCACTTGAATATCTTCTTGCTGGACTCATGATAGGAGGATTCTTTGCTGTGCAATACGTCATCTCGAAAGGGACATGGATTGGAGGAGGGGATATTCGTCTTGGCATAGTGATGGGATTCTATCTTGGGCTTGAACATGGTGTTCTTGCACTTTTTCTCTCATACCTTCTTGGCGCAATCGTAGGGCTGGTTCTCATAGCGACGAAGAAACGTTCTATGAAGTCATCGGTGCCATTTGGCACATTCTTGGCGCTCGGAACAATGGTTGCAGCGGTTTTTGGGGACGTTCTTTTAAATTGGTATTTAGGGTATTTTAGCTTTTAAAATAAGCGTTTTTTTGTTATCATGGGCGCATGAAATCGCTCAATCGATCAGAAGCAGAAAAGCGCTTGAAGGCGCTACGCGAGGAGATTCGCCATCATCGGTATCTCTATCATGTCGAAGACCGTCAGGAAATTTCTGATGGTGCTTTAGATTCTTTGAAGCATGAACTCGATGAACTTGAGCAGCAATTTCCAGACCTCATAACGGCTGATTCGCCAACCCAGCGTGTGGGTGGGGAGCCGCTTCCAAAGTTTGAGAAAGTCATGCATCGTGAGCGCATGCTTTCAATGAATGATGCCTTTTCGTTTGCAGAGATGCAGACATGGGAGAAACGCATTGAGAAGGTTGCTGGTGGAGTCATTACGCCGTATATCACCATGACAAAAATTGATGGACTTGCCGTATCGCTTATCTATCATCATGGCCAGCTGGTAACGGCAGCAACGCGTGGCAACGGACGTATAGGAGAAAATGTTACGCAGAATGTAAAAACAATCGAATCAATTCCACTTCGGCTTTCATGCAATGCCTCAGGTCTCATTGAAGTGCGCGGAGAGATATACATGCGTAAAGACGATTTTGAAACACTGAATGAACAGCGCGAGCAGGCAGGGGAGCCACGTTTTGCAAATCCACGAAATGTCTCCGCAGGATCAATTCGGCAGCTCGATCCGGCTATCACGGCATCGCGTCCGCTTCGCTTTCGGGCCTGGCATTTGTCAGGCGATGAGATTGATATTGGCACACAATCTGATCGTCTTAAGAGGCTTCGCGCATTAGGATTTGCCACGGCTCCGTTTCATCGGTGTAACAATATTGAGGAGGTAAAACGCGAATTTGTGCGAATGAGTGCTGATCGTGAAGCTCTGGCGTTTTGGATTGACGGACTGGTTGTACGCGTGGATGATATGCAACTCTATGAGCAGCTCGGTGTCGTTGGGAAAACCCCTCGTGGGCTGATTGCATGGAAGTTTCCGGCAGAAGAAGTTACGACCAAGCTGATTGATGTGCAGTGGCAAATTGGTCGTACCGGGAAGCTCACTCCTGTTGCGACTGTTGAGGCAACACAGGTCGCTGGAACTACCGTGCAGCATGCAACCCTCCATAATATGGATGAAATTCGTCGGCTTGGTTTGATGATTGGTGATACCGTTATTTTGACAAAAGCGGGTGATATTATACCAAAAATTACCAAAGTTTTTCCGAAGCTTCGCAATGGATCAGAAGCTCGTATTGCTGAGCCAACATCATGTCCTGTATGCGGTGGAGAAGCCGGCCGAAAAGGGGAAAATGTCGATTTGTATTGTCTGAACCCAAATTGCTTTTCGGTGGACGGCGGTCGTATGTTGCATGCTGCGCGCGCATTTGGCATTGATGGGCTTGGAATGAAGCGCATTGAAGCATTTATGGAAGCCGGATTGCTTACTAGTCCACCGGACATATTTCATCTTGAGCGTGATGAAATCGTCGCTATAGAGGGGTTTAAAGCGAAGAGCGCCGACAATATTGTTTCAGAAATTCAGTCAAAGAAACGGATTGATCTTACGCATTTTATTGTTGCCCTCGGGATCCCTAATGTTGGTGTCGAGACGGCTCGCTCTCTAGCTGCAACATTTACATCTATTCTTGCACTTCAGAATGCAGACAGGTCTCAGCTTGAGATGATTGAAGATATTGGCCCTATTGTTGCAGAATCAATTACGGACTACTTTGCATCGGCTCGTCATAAGAACCTCATTGCGGACTATCTTGCTGCAGGAATCGAAATCCTTGTGCCTGAACCGGGAAGCGATGAACTTGCCGGGATGATCTTCGTCTTTACTGGGACGCTAGAAAGGGTATCTCGTGATGAAGCAATAGCGCTTGCAAGAGGGAGGGGAGCTTCCGTATCAGGTTCTGTGAGTAAGAAAACAGCGTACCTAGTGGCAGGGGAAGCGGCAGGGTCAAAAAAGCGTAAAGCAGAAGATTTGGGAGTAAAGATCTTGTCAGAAGACGAATTCTTACGTATGGTAGGACACAAATAGTATGGATATTGACCGCATAGCAAAACTCGCAAAAATCGCTCTCTCTGAAGAAGAGAAAGCCGATTTTGAAACATCCCTCCCATCCATTTTGGATTATGTAGGGAAGCTTGAAGAAGTAGATACCTCGAAGGTCGAGGCAAAGGCCTATTTAACTGATAGCGTGAATGCCTTCCGCGCGGATGAAATTGAGGAATCAGCGGAAGAGCGTCAGGGGGTTATTGATAATTTCCCTTCAGAATCAGGTGGAGCCCTCCAGGTTCCTGCCGTATTTGAATAATATGATGACGGTAAGAGAAATACGCGATGCGATTCGCGATGGAAACATGACGGCCGTTCAGGCTGTTGAAGAGTCACTTCGCGTGATTGAAGAAAAGGACGGCGAGATTGGGGCGTTTTTAGAGGTATTCAAAGAAGAAGCACTTGCACGTGCAAAAGAGCTTGATGAGCGTAAAGCTGCTGGGGAGGATATTGGTCGGCTCGGCGGAGTGCCGATCGCGCTTAAGGACAATATTCTCTACAAAGGGCATGTTGCTTCTGCGGCGTCGAAGGTCCTTGAAAAACATACGGCGGCCTATCATGCGACAATCACAGAGCGGCTCTTGGATGCTGGTGTGGTGATTATTGGACGTACAAATATGGACGATGCTGCCATGGGGTCGTCAACAGAAACATCTGCATTCAAACAAACAAAAAATCCCTTTAACCTCATGAAGACACCCGGAGGATCATCTGGAGGTCCGGCAGCAGCCGTCGCAGCAGGTATGGTTCCAGCGGCTATAGGTACCGATACAGGCGGATCCATTCGTCAACCAGCAGCACTTTGTGGGGTGGTAGGAGTAAAACCGACGTATGGACATGTGTCTCGTTACGGGATTATTGCGCTTAGCTCGAGTCTTGACCAAGCCGGGCCGTTAACAAGAACCGTGGAAGACGCAGCGTTGATTTTAGAAGTCATGCACGGAAAAGATGAAAAGGATGCGACGAGTATTGATGTTCCTGAAGTGGCAATTGCGGAAGTGCTTTCAAATTCTCTGGAAGGGCTGCGATTCGGTGTGCCAAAGGAATATTTTTCAGATGCAATGGATCAAGAAGTAAAAGCGCGTGTAGAAGAGGCGATTGAGAATATCAAGCAAGCCGGTGGGGAGGTTAAAGAAGTGTCTCTTCCTCTCATGGAATATGCGCTTCCGGCGTACTATATTATTCAACCTGCTGAGGCAAGTTCGAATTTAGGTCGCTATGACGGGCTGCGCTATGGAACGCGCGGGAAAGGGGCGCTTGAGGATAGCTATCGCGAGGCGCGCTCGCTCTTTGGGAAAGAAGTGAAGCGCCGCATCATGATTGGAAGCTATATCTTGTCAGCGGGATATTACGATGCCTATTATAAAAAAGCGCTTGCGGTGCGAACAGCAATTCATGATGAAATCGAAAAAGTTTTTGAAGATGTGGACATGCTCGTAACGCCAACATCACCATCCGTTGCCTGGAATCTTGGGGAGAAGTTCGATGACCCAATTGCTATGTATCTTGCCGATATTTACACCGTTACGGCGAATATTACTGGAAATCCAGCGATTTCTATCCCTTGCGGGTTGGCGCACGACCTTCCTGTTGGCCTGCAATTCATCGCGCCGCGTGGAGAAGATGCAAAAATGCTTTCTGTCGCGCATGCATTTGAAAAGCTTAGTGAATAATGATGAGTGGCCGGTGACTCGTAAGAACCGTCGTTATTAACTAGATACTAACCACTCTCATGATCCCGTACGTTGAATTCACACAATTCCATCTCGGGCCAATTCCGGTGAATGTCTGGGGGTTTTGTGTCGCTCTTGGCGTTTTGCTCGCTGCGATTGTGGCTGGTTGGTTTGTGAAAAGGGAGGGGGGAGACCCAGTAAAAATTTACGATTTAGCCTTTTGGGTATTGCTTTTTGGGGTGATTGGAGCGCGCCTTGGCTACATTCTTTTTTACGATCTGGCCATGATTTGGCAGCGTCCTCTTGATATTCCCGCAATTTGGCATGGCGGTATGTCGATTTTTGGTGGTGCAGTTGCCGCGACAATCTTTACAATTTGGTATTTGCGGCGACAACAATTAGATGTCTGGACCTATGTTGGGGCATCGGTTTTTGGTCTTCCCGTTGGATTGTGGATTGGACGTATTGGGTGTTTTCTCATTCACGATCATCCCGGAACCGCGACGGATTTTATTCTTGGTGTAGAGTATCCAGACGGAGTTGTGCGTCATGATCATGGATTGTATTTATCGTTGAATGGGTTATTGATGGCAGTGGTGTTTTTCTTGCTAGCGAAAACCCCAAGAAAGCCAGCCTTTTATGTTGCTGTTTTTTCCGTTTGGTATGGTGCGCTACGTTTTTTTCTAGACTTCTTGCGTATAGCTGAGGTAAAATACCTAGGACTCCTTCCCTCGCAGTACTTTGGTATTGCACTTGTACTGTTTGGGATCGGTATCTTTATTAGGCTTAATAAAAAGAAATTATGAGCGAACAAAAGCGAAGCTTTTTCGATGGCGATCCACGCATGCTCTTTGTCTTCGGACTTGTGACAGGTGTAGCGCTAACGATGATCTTTAGCGGAGGGTTTTCAACTCCATCATTTGCCTCAAACAATGGAGGAAATCGCGTTGCAGCCAATGATACGGCGGCTGGCGCAGCAGCAGGTGCAGGAGCTGGTCAGCCCGTTGGCGAGCTTGCGGTTGCAAACGGGGACGATCATGTGCGCGGAAACCTCAACAAAGCAAAAGTGGTCCTTGTTGAGTATTCAGATTTTGAATGTCCATTCTGTAATCGACACCATCCAACCATGCAGCAAATCATGGAAGACTACGGAGATGATGTTGCCTGGGTTTGGCGACATTTCCCGCTGTCATTCCACCCAAATGCACAAAAGGCAGCAGAAGCATCTGAGTGTGCAGCAGATCAAGGAAAATTCTGGGAAATGGCAGACGCGCTCACAGAGAATTATGATCAGTTGAATGCGGCACTATACTCGCAGCTTGCAGAGGAAGTCGGTTTGAACGTCAATCGATTCCAAACCTGTCTTGATTCAGGAGAAAAAGCAGAAGAAGTGCGTGCAGATATGCAAACAGGTGCGACCGCAGGTGTAAGCGGTACGCCAGCTACATTCGTGAATGGTCAGCTTGTTTCTGGAGCAGTACCATATACCAGCTTCCAGCAAATCATTGATGCAGAGCTCGGCAACTAGGAGAACGTCAAATGTAAAATGTACAAAACGGATCACAATGATCCGTTTTGTCTTTTTGTCATTTCTACGAAGGCAAGAATCGCTTGCACATCATTTATTATGAAAATATTCCACGAAATAAATCGCCGGTCATATCGTCATTTTTTTCATTCGTCTTGACCGCAGTTTGGATAGTGTCTGTATCAGGCGCTGTATTCTCGGAAGTATCGACAGCCTTTATTTCTTCTACTATCTCTTTCATACCTTTCCGAATCTCTTCTGATTTTGGGTAGAGT
>JAQCKO010000004.1 GCA_027592325.1 bacterium
CGGACATTTTAGCGAGGTTTGAAAAAACAGCAGATTTTATTCGCGGGATTGACATTCATGCAACGCCACCAGGGAAGCGTCTAAAGTCGCTCAATTTGCTTTCAGGGGGTGAGCGCGCACTCACATCGATTGCGCTCCTTTCGGCAATTTTAGAAACCAATCCAGCGCCTTTTGTGGTGCTCGATGAAGTTGACGCAGCGCTCGACGAATCGAATACGCTCAAATTTGCCGAAATTCTTGGAAAATTACAACCACTTACACAATTCATTGTGATTACGCATAATCGCGCGACCATGGAAGCGGGAGACAAACTCTACGGCGTCACGATGGACGGAAATGGCATAAGTAATTTGCTCTCGGTGGAGCTAAAAGACTTTGAGGAGAACTTAACGGCACGGAGGTAGAAAAGTTGTGATCATTCCCGAACGTCTCAGATTTTTTTAGGTATTGATGAAGAACAAGAAACGGAACGAGACGTACTCAAACGTACGCTGAATGTGTATCACAGATCTGAGCCGCTAGATGAAATGATGTGAGCTGTTTATATAGAAATAGAGTATAAAGATCTCTTGCGCCCACGTATCCCCTACATACCACCTCCTCTTGTTTGGCTATAAACGAACGAATGTAGCAAATTATTTCCGTCCTGTAAAGGTCTTATACGTCATGCGATGATGCAAACATGGACCGTACGTTGCAATCGCCTCGCGATGGGCCTTGGTGCCATAGCCTTTATGCGAATCAAAACGGTATTCAGGATGCGACGCGTGCAACTGAAGCATTATTCTATCCCGCGTCACTTTTGCAAGAATGCTCGCCGCAGCTATCGACTTTACCTGCGCGTCCCCACGAATAATACCCCGTTGCTGGATAGAAATCCCAGGAATCGTCCAGGCATCTACGATGGCAAAATCTACCTCTCCCGCTGCGTCAATGGCCCGGCGCATGGCAAGATAATTCGCCGGCCTCAGTCCCAATGTTTCAATTTCTTCAACCGTCGCGATACCAATACCGTATGCACTGCTCCGATCAATCACCAAATCAAAAAGCTCCTCACGTTTTTTATCTGACAACTTTTTTGAATCATTTAACTCCCCTAGCCGAGAATTAAGCGGAAGCCTGCACGCCGCTGCAACAAGCGGGCCTGCAAGCGCCCCCGCCCCAGCTTCATCAACACCAACAATAAACGAAAACCCCTCATTGAGGAGCTGTCGTTCGTGGTGAAATGTAACGTTCGCTGACAAATTATGACGTTAGTTGATCAGTTCGATGGGCAGCCTAAGAACTTTCACAAGCGTATCAGTTAAATGTGCAAGTCTCATATCTGCACTTGTATCTCGTGAAGCAATCCTATAGACCTGCCGAAGTACATCGGCGAATTCTTCCTCTGTAGGCGTATTGTTTTCTAAATACAGAGAAAATGCGTTATCAATAGCTCTACGCTCTGACGTAGCGTCACTAGAAATGCTTCCTAATCGCTCCATATATGATTTAATTTGTGCTGCGTTTTTCTCTGTTTCACCGAATAGTTCACCGTATGTAATAGCCGTAATTCCTGCCCCAGCTTCCTTCGCTAGATTGATAAGCGAATGCGGATTTTCAAATTCTTGTATCACTGGCTCACTCTCATCCGGTTCATCTGATCGAGTTTCAGGCCGAGACGCCACGCGCGTCCGACGACCAATCTTTTCTGGATCATCAATTCTCGCTGTTTCTGCACCATTTCGCTCCGCATTTGTTATCCGCTTTCTGCTTTGAGCATCCCTACCCATACCGATAGTCCTTCTTCGCTCATTCGCACGCCCCCCTGCCGCAACTTCCGATACTTCATCCGGACCATCTACATCTGGCACGATTTCAGCAGGATCAGTTTCCCCGTGAATATATGGTAGCGGCTCTCCTTTTCTTTTTGATCGAAATGATTCAAACATATAATGCCAGAATAACAAATAAACGGGTTAAAACTGAGCAACTACCCACAATGCCCTCACAGGGGTTGACAAAATTTCTTCCGTTCGCTAAAGTCCCCACAAATTAATTGATAACGCAACTCATGTTGACAATCCGCCTCTCTCGGACTGGAAAAAAGCACCATCCTCAGTATCGAATCGTCGTTCAGCAAAAGCATACCGATCCTTGGTCACCTGCTCTTGAAATCATTGGACAGTACAATCCACATACGACCCCTAGTACGATCGAAATTAAGAAAGATCGCGCAGAACACTGGCTTTCAAAAGGCGCGCAACCATCTGAAAGCGTGCACAATATGCTTGTAAACGCCGGCATTATTAAGGCGGACAAGGCAAAGTCAGTCGCAATCTCAAAGAAGCGTGCCGGAAAGCTTGAAGGTAAGCGTGCCGAGGCAGAAGCAAAGAAGAAAGAAGCCGTAGAAAAAGCAAAGGCAGAAGCCGAAGCGAAAGCTGCGGAAGAAGCTGCCGCAAAAGAAGCCGCTGAGGCAGAAAAGAAAGCTGCTGAAGAAGCAAAGAAGGCAGATGAAGCTAAGGAAGAAGCTCCAGCTGAGGTTGCGAACGAAGAAAGCAATTCTGAGCAAGCCGAAGGTGAAGCGAAGGAACCATCTGAGGAAACTCCAGCAGAAGAAGCTGCTGAATAACCGTATTAGAATCGAGGCCTTGAGTCTCGATTTTAATAATGCTAAGCTTCAGGTATCGGTTCGCGGGAGGTCGAGCGCGAAATAGACCGATACTCAAGTAATAGATGTTATGGAACAAGATCAAGCATTCGTAGAATACGTTGTGAAAGCCATTGTCAATAATCCTGACGATGTGCGTACCGAACGTACCATCGATGAACGCGGAGTCCTAATCACCCTTCACATCAATCCCGAAGACATGGGATATGTGATCGGAAGACAGGGAGAAACCGCGCGATCAATACGTAAACTTCTCAAAACCGTTGGAGCAAAAGAAAATGCCCGCGTGAATTTGAAGATTTACGAACCAGAAGGATCACGCCGCGAGCGCCCTCAACGAGAAAATCGTCGTGAGGACATGCACGATGACGTTGACACCTCGGTGGTAGATGACCTCGCAATCTAGCGAAAAAAAACAGCCCTCAAGGGCTGTTTTTTGTTTAAACATATTTGATTTAACGAACGCCAATTTTCTGTGTTCGATTACACGTCGTTAGTGGCTAGAAATTTTTTGATCACAACGTTCCTGGATATGCGATGTTGCGACCGTAGGGAGCAATATGGGTGAGGTCTCTCGGAAGAGACCGAACCGCATAGCCAGTGTTATATGAAGTAATAATACATTCTTACTCCGACCAAAGGAAGGAGTTTTTGGAAATCAGGGCAATTTTTCTTTGCTATTTATCATCTAGCTATTGACTAATTCTTAGGAAGTGCTATATTGTCACGTCGACAACTTTCACCCTGTCGACGTGAGGCGTTCATGACCAGGGATCGCATCAAAATCCCCAATAAGCTTACGATCACTGATCTGGAGAGGCCTGCGTGTGACCTGATCAGCTGGCCATGGGTAATCTTCGGACCAATCCTACGCACAGGGCAACTGCCGACCGCTACCCAGCTCGAATCTCTGGATCAGATTATTCGACTGCGTGTCGTGCACGTGCTGACAACGTGCGCGCAGGACCTGGACAAGCTCCGCGAAGAAGAAGGTGGTCTGCGTCGATTCGTACCGCACAACAAACGTGCGGAGCTCGACACGATTGGAAGTCAGCCGTGGGCTGCTCGCTGGAACGGGTACGCCGACCTCATCTCTGCAGCAATCTCCTTCGAAATGGCCAGACGTCGTCGTCCTTGATGGCTGTCACTGCGTCACCGCATCCCAGAGAAGCCGCCCTCGGGCACTTCACTCTCGGGGTGCGGTCTTCTTTTTGTAAACAGCGAAGAAAAAGTGCCCTGACTTCCAACCGCCACGTCAGTGGCGGAAAGAATGTATTATTATTTCATATAACGGCGCAAGATTATATTGCTACGCTTTACATACAAACTCTCCCCTTCTTCATTGAAGCGAAGAGATTTTTTTATTCGTAACGTTCACTATGGAGGAAAAAATGATTCTTGCAGCAATTGCGTCTACCGAAGAAGTGTTGCAACTTAAAAACTACTCACAAGCAACAAAAAAAGCCTATCTTAGCTGTATTCGAACATTTCTTGAATGTAGTCAAAATGACGCCCTACTGCATCAAGCGCAAATTACTTCGTTCATCTTGCAAAAACGACGTGAAGGATTGTCCGGCTCAACGACAAATTTATATCTTCAATCGATTAAGTTCTATCCGCGCCATGTTCTTAGAATGCCGACCGAGTTTCAAATCCCCCTCGCAAAACGTCCTAAGCGCCTTCCTGTAATACTAACAAGGGACGATATTCTTCGTATTCTTGAGTCCATTTCAAATGTAAAACATAAGACTATGATTGCACTTGCATATGGAGCTGGACTACGGGTCAGCGAAGTTGTCGCAATACGCATTCGTGACCTTGATATTGCATCAAAAATGATCCTTGTTCCCGCAGGTAAAGGCCAAAAAGACCGCATGAGCGTTCTGCCTGTCTCCCTCATAGATGATCTTGAAAATCTTTCTTCTTTCAAACCACCGAATGGTTTTCTCTTTGAAAGTGAGCGTGGAGGGAAGCTCAGCACTCGAACAGCACAAATCATTTTTTTCAAAGGCGTGCAAAAAGGCCGGTATTAGAAAACCGGCAACATTTCATTCCCTTCGGCACAGCTTCGCAACACATGTACTTGAAAACGGAACCGATGTACGATACGTCCAGGCGCTTCTTGGACACAACAATATCCGTACCACACAAATATATACTCACGTCACAAATCCCGCCCTTAAAAATATTCAGAGCCCGTTATGATCCACTTTGACATTCTCACCATTTTTCCCAAAACGATCGAAGCCTATACCGAGGCATCTATTTTAGGCCGCGCGCAGCGGAGCAATCTTATTGATATAACGTCCCATGATTTACGCGAATATTCCACCGATAAGCATGGAAAGGTCGATGACACTCCCTATGGGGGTGGCGCCGGTATGGTCATGACCGTTCAGCCTTTCGATGCCGCGATAAAAAAAGTCCGAAAGAAACGAAAAAAGACGCGCGTCATTATGACAGCAGCGAGCGGCACGCCATTTACACAAAAAGATGCCAAACGCCTAGCAACATTCGATCAGCTTATTTTTCTCTGCGGGCGCTATGAAGGTATTGATACCCGCGTTGAAGAGCATCTTGCTGACGAAGTGTATTCGATAGGCCCGTATGTGCTGACCGGAGGTGAACTCCCGGCCATGGTGATGACCGATGCCATCGCGCGGATGGTTCCGGGCGTTCTTGGGAATGAAGCCTCAGGAAACGATGAGTCACATAGTAAAGACGGCTATTTAGAATATGCTCAATATACAAAGCCGCAAGTTTATACATTTAGAAAGGGTCTCAAGCGGACATCAGCCGAAGTCCCAGAAGTACTTATGTCAGGAAATCACAAAGAGATTCAGCGATGGCGTGAAATAGAGGCAAAGAAGCGGTCTAATAGCGTCTAACATAGCTAATTTATTAGCTATTCGCCCAAATACCTTGACAAAAGTCGATTTTGTGATACATTCTCATACTGATTGCCGGAAGCGCAGAGTATCTATTTGGTACTGAACGCTCCCGACAATCCCGTCGGTGCACGTGCCTGGAGGCACCATGTTCGTTCTCGTCCTGCTCGCCCTCGCCGCCACCGCCGCCCCAATTACCAGCACCACGGATACGGAGTTCGCAATCTGCCGAACCGAGACGCACATGCCTGTCGACATCGACGGGTGCGAGCTTGGTGAGCCGAATAATCGCGATCCGAGAACACCCGCCTGCCTGGACTGGGTGGTGACGTGGCACGTCATGGAGCAGACGGCTCCAAACGACACGTTGGCCGCGGCGATCGCGGCCAATCCTTGGCAGATGGCAGCAGTCATGCCGTGGTGGAATTCCATCACGCGACAGTGGCGTGCACATCTCACGCTCGGCGAGGTGACGATCAACATACCCGTCTACCCCGGCGTCACATGCATCGCCGAGGTCGGCCATCTTCGAGTCGCCGTCCACTCACGGGATCTCTGGTCGCAGCACGAAGCCTGGAGACCGCGCCATTAGTGATACAAGTCACTCTACGTCCGCGTCTCTCCTGAGACTGCGGGCGTTCTACTTTTTACAAATCTTCATAATCTACCTATCAAATCTAGCACTTTTCCCTGTCCACACCCTCCCCTTGCAAAATCCCCCCGAACCCCTTGACAGAAAAAATCCTATGGTTTAAAATTGCCCTCGTCAGTGAATGAATGACTGGCAGCGAACATTCACAATTTATTTCGACAAAACAATTATTCACAATTGTGTGATTACAACGTCTATAAAAAAGTCCCCGCTTAGCTCGCTTGCGAGCAACGTGGGGCAAACAATAGATCAATAAACAACATTGATCCTGAGCAGAGGTCTAACATTCGTTAGATACTTATATTGAGAGTTTGATCCTGGCTCAGGTCGAACGCTGGCGGCATGTCTAAGGCATGCAAGTCGAACGTACAATGAAGATGCTTGCATCTTCGGCGTAAGTGGCAAACGGGAGAGTAACACATTGGTAACGCACCCTGAACTCGTGAACAACTCGTGGAAACGCGAGCTAATACACGATACAGATGGGGGGTCTTATGACATTCCCATTGAAAGATTTATCGGTTCAGGAGCGGCCTATGGCCTATCAGCTTGTTGGTGAGGTAAAAGCTCACCAAGGCTACGACGGGTACCGGGCGTGAGAGCGTGACCCGGCTCACTGGGACTGAGACACTGCCCAGACTCCTACGGGAGGCTGCAGTCGAGAATCTTCCACAATGCACGAAAGTGTGATGGAGCAATGCCGCGTGCCAGATGAAGGCCTTCGGGTCGTAAATGGCTGTTCTGAGGGAAAAATTAGTGATTGTACCTCAGCAGAAAGTGGTTGCTAACTCTGTGCCAGCAGCAGCGGTAATACAGAGACCACGAGCGTTGACCGGATTTATTGGGCGTAAAGCGTGCGCAGGCGGTTTTGTAAGTCATCTGTTAAATCTTCAGGCTCAACCTGGAGGCTGCGGGTGATACTGCAAAACTCGAGGATGGGAGAGGTAAGCGGAATGGCCGGTGTAGGGGTAAAATCCGTTAAGATCGGCTAGAACACCAAATGCGAAAGCAGCTTACTGGAACATTCCTGACGCTGATGCACGAAAGCGTAGGTAGCGAATCGGATTAGATACCCGAGTAGTCTACGCTGTAAACGATGGATGCTAGGTATTGGGAGTATCGACCCTCTCAGTGCCGTTGAACCAAGCTAACGCGTTAAGCATCCCGCCTGGGGAGTACGGCCGCAAGGCTAAAACTCAAAGGAATAGACGGGGACCTGCACAAGCGGTGGATCATGCGGTTTAATTCGATACTACGCGAGAAACCTCACCTGGGCTCAACTACTAGCTGCAAGCTCCCGAAACGGAGTCGCCTTCGAGGGTGCTAGATAGGTGCTGCATGGTTGTCGTCAGCTCGTGCCGTGAGGTGTACCCTTAAGTGGGGTAACGAGCGCAACCCTTGTCCTGCGTTATACTTTCGCAGGAGACTGCCTTCGCAAGAAGGAGGAAGGAAAGGATGACGTCAAATCAGCATGGCCCTTATGTCCAGGGCAACACGCATGATACAATGGACGATACAGCGGGAAGCCAAGCAGCGATGCGGAGCAAATCCCTTAAAATCGTTCTCAGTTCGGATTGCAGTCTGAAACTCGACTGCATGAAGTTGGAATCGCTAGTAAAGGCGGATCATCACGCCGCCTTGAATACGTTCTCAGGTCTTGTACTCACCGCCCGTCAAGTCAAGGGAGTTGGAAGCGCCCGAAGGTCGTTGTAGAACGGCCGAAGGTGAAGCCAGCGACAGGGACTAAGTCGTAACAAGGCACCCGTAGCGGAAGCTGTGGGTGGATCACCTCCTTTCTAGGGAAAGACCGGAGCGATATGCTCCAAAAGGTTGATTACTTGTTCTCGTAAGAGATGAGTAAAGACGTTGTAATCACAGAGTTGTGAAATTGGACGAAATAAATGACAGAAAACGCCGAAAGGCGCTTTTTTGTTTGCAAGAACTGGCGGACATCGCGGGATGCGTTTTGGTGTCCTCGGTGCTTTGCACGTATTGATGCCGCTTCGGTGCGGCGTCACACGACCAATGACAGGCTTACAGATACTGAATATGATGTTGCCATTCTGTGTGAGCATGGCATCACCCATTGGATCGACATCGTTCGCCTAAGGTAAGCGACCGTAAGTAGACGGTCTGTAACCGTAGTGGACAAAATACAAATCAAATGCTAGATGTCTCATACTCGAGACTCTTTGCGTTGCAGCACATCTTCCGCTGCATGCTGGCCTCTCGCGGGATCGATGAAGGCGAAATGAGTCCCTGGGACTTCCCCTTTCACCTTCTCGAGTAGCGCCAACGCATCGGCCTCTCGTAGACCCGCCCTCACCCGGCGGGTTTTCTCACTTGTGGATGACTGGATGTGTGAAAACCCAGGAGCTATTCGCGAGTATATTTGCAGACGCATGGATTATAAAAAAGAGACCTTTTGCCTCTTTTTTATTTCCGGCTCATTTCCTGGTCGGGGATGCGAGACTCGAACTCACGACCTCTTGGTCCCAAACCAAGCGCTCTAGCCTACTGAGCTAATCCCCGCCCAAGAAATACTCCGGTTTTGTGGCGGCATTGTAGCGTAAATAGAACGTTTTGACAAGGGCAGAACTCTCCCCTACCATGCCGGAATGGCAAGAACGAAACTTCGAAAGTTCAACGAGAACAAACAAAACCCTCTTATTTTAGAAGGGAATGATTTTCCTGATGGCATCGATTGGCTACACGCATTCGGCAATGAATACCCGGTCACCCTTGAAATTGGTTGTGGGCGTGGTGATTATTCCATCGCCCTTGCAAAACGTTTCCCTCAGAGGAATTTTATTGGTGTCGATATTAAAGGTGATCGCTTATGGTATGGGGCAAATTTCGCTCAGACGGAAACCCTGCAGAATTGCCTCTTTCTGCGCACGCGTATAGAGCAAATCGATCGATTCTTCGCACCGGCCACTATCAACGAAATATGGATTACCTTCCCAGGACCGCGACCAAAGAAAACGCAGGCCAATCGCCGGCTGACAAATCATAAATTTCTTGACCTCTATAAATCGATTCTGAGAGAAGGAGGCACCATCCACCTTAAAACGGACAGTGATTTTGCTTATACGTATACGCTCGGAATCCTTGAAGAACGAGATGATATGTTGATTGTAAGTGCGACAGATGACATTTACGGATATGCATCTGATGTTCTTCTCACAGACATTCAAACGCACTTTGAAATGCGTTTTTTAAAGGATAATATGACAATTAAGCATATTGCCTTTCAATTTGTTTAGGCAGTATAGGGTTGACGATTTGATATTTTTACCGTACAATCTTGCCACATACGCCGAGGTAGCTCAGTGGTAGAGCAGAGGTCTGAAGAACCTCGTGTCGACAGTTCGATTCTGTCTCTCGGCACCATTCGACTCCGCTTGTTTTCAAGCCTCGCTCATGGTCTTCGATCACGGGGTAATGAGACGAGTCGAATGTCCTGAATATCATGCAGGACAATTCAAAAATTGAGGCAGATTTTCCAGGTTGGAGATGAATACGAACAAGTTTGAGCTAAGATTTTTGTTTCTGTACAAGGAAGATTCTGAGCAACGAGGAGCCATATATTGACAATCAACATACCTACATGTACACATGTTCTAGATTGGTACAGATGCATGGCGACAAGGTATTGAATGGAAATTTTTGGTCTCCTGCGAGGCGAATTCTGAGTATCGAGGAGCCGTATTCAGATATACGGTGACGACGAACAGAAGAATTCAACAAAGCAGGAGGGCAAAAAGACCATTCAAGGGTGTGTAGCTCAGGTGGTTAGAGCGCAGTCCTGATAAGACTGAGGTCCCAAGTTCGAGTCTTGGCACACCCACCACTCAAAATGCCGTCACAATTGTGACGGCATTTTGAGTGTCCTGAGCGAGGCGAAGACGAGTTGAAGGGCTCAAGCCATTTGTTTGCGATACACCCCGAATCTGATAAAATAGTGTCATTATAACTGAACAATCCTATGGATGAAAAACAGCCAGAAATAGAGAAAAAGCCGGCAGAAATGCCAAAGAAGCAAAAAGATAATCCAAAGCAACTTGGTCAGACATCGGTTGTCCTTGCGATAATTTCACTCATTATTCTTCCGTACGCCTTTGCCGCAGCTGCAATCGGACTCGGACTGTACGGCTTCACAAAAGCCGGAGATGACGGGAAAGCAAAAGGGCTTTGCATCGCAGGTGTGGTCATTGCGATTGCAAGCTTAGTTCTAAAGGCAATGATTTCCGCATAAGGACTTCAAACAAAGAATCGCCCCGTGGCCACAGGTAAAAAGCCTGCCGAGGGACGATTTTTTGTCTCCTAGGGGCTTGCATGATTTTTTAAGATTTGCTACAATTCTGCCACGAAATTGGGTTAGCTAGTAGCTTGTAGCAAGTAGGTAGTAGCCGAATTTGATCGAACAATTCACAGCGTCATTTACGTTAGGATTTTTGGTCTGTAATGAGATTAAATCACTAGCATTAATAAATTTGTTAGGATTTTTGCTCTTCTACAAGGAGAGTCGGCGAGCAGCGATGAGCCATACTGATACGTATGGTGAGAAGGAGCACGGCTGATCGACACAGTAGAAGAGTAAAAAGACAACAAATTTTGCGCGGGTATAGTATAGTGGCTTATTATGTCAGACTTCCAATCTGAAGATGAGGGTTCGATTCCCTCTACCCGCTCCAAAAAAACCACCTCGTAAGAGGTGGTTTTTTTGTTTGAGCTAAAATAAAGAACCGCCCACCGAGAGAACATCGCCACATCGTCTCCCGATGAGGGTGGTTCTTGGTGAGCGGCACGAAGCCACAACCCCGCTTGAGAGGGGCGCTATGGAGCGAAACGAACCATCTCCTCTAACGTAGTCCCGAAAGCTTTGAAGATATTCTCAGGCTCTTCGTTACGATCGAACCCGGAATACTCGAAAGCCGCATCGAACGTCGCTCTCGAAGGCAACTCCCTCCCCGCAGCCGTTGCAGCTCTACACTTCGCAATCCAGACGATGCAAAGACGGCGGTTATGCTCATGGACGAGTTCCTCAATCTCTCCCCTGGACGTACCCAGTACATTCAGAGTCACTGAGAGATCACTCTCATCCACTTGAAGGAGCCTGTGAAACATATAGAAGGCATTTGGCATCGAGGGATACGCCAAACCGTTCGATTCTGACGTCCGCGTCCGCAGGGCCGCGAGTAGCAGAATTGCATCATCACGGGCTTTATCTAGTGCCGTCTTTTCAGTACTATCATCCAACTTTCACCTCATTGCTATGATGACATTTAATCATAGCAGACAAAGGTCTTTTTGTCAAACAAAAAAACACCACCAACCACTTCTCGAACCACTGACTATGTACTGCCTATAAAGTGATTGAAGGTGTGAAGATTACAGAAGGCGATGCGGTTTCGATCACCGATACCGAGAATATCAATCTCCTCCTAAACGGCCGCGCGACTTTATTTGAGGTTGAGCTATAGAAAAACACGGCCCGAAGGACGTGGTCGATAGACGTGTGCCGTTGCTAGGCAAGCACTTGTGCGAGCCGGGGAATGAGCATCTTCGCAATGCCCTGCAGCTGGTCGAGACGCACTTCTTCGAGATCGACGAGTTCCGGCATTCCCTCTCCTCACCGATCGTACGGTGATGCGGAACAATAGCGGGTTGCAGCGCGAAAATCAACCCCCGCAACCTAATCCAATACATTTTGGATCGACGGCAGCATTTTTCTCTGCCCAGTACTCAAATTGCCAACAATTACGCGATTCATTCCATGGATTGCTCCCGCGCGTTTCGTATAAATACAGCCCCATATCGATATTCGTATAGTGGTCGAATTTTCTAAGGCCTTCTTTGAATTGTGGCGTTGTTGCCTCGGTTCCATCAATGATTTGAAAATACCCATAGGCTGATGACCCACGATTTTTCACCATGCGCCAGGTACTTTCACAAAAGACAATGGCATTCAAAAGGTCCAGGTCACAATTGTTTTCTGCACAATTGATCGCAAGATATTCCCGTGGTGTTGGCTCGTGAAGCGCCTGTACGCCCTCGGGAAAAAGAAGATAGCTAAACGAAATAGACATTGTCAGCGCAAAAAAGAACATAAAAACTGCAGAAACAAACAAAAACCCCCTATCCGTGAGAGTGATTTTTCGTGTGAGCCGTTTTGACGGTTTCCCCCGATGCTTCATGCGTCTATTTTACCCCAATTTGTGGCGACTGCGAACCGGTATATGCAATAGCAAGCGCATCGGCGGCATCATCAATACGAGGATTATGTTCAAGCTCGAAAATACGACGTGTCATTTCTTGCATCTGCCGTTTATCAGCGCGTCCATGCCCGGTGACGGCCAGCTTTGCATGTGAGGGCTTCACTTCAACAATACCGAGCCCTGCTTTCCGGGCGAGCATGATCACAATTCCCCGAACGCCAGCCACTTTTAGGGCCGTTGTGGTGTTTTTTGCGAAGAACAGTTCTTCAATCGCCAAAAGATCAGGCTTATACTTTTCGAGAATGTGCTCAATATCTGCTGCCAGCTCAACAAGACGATCAGCATGCTCATGATCTTTCAATGTCGTGATCACACCGTAATCAATAGCGTTCAGACACGAATTGTCTACATCGATAACCGCAAACCCGCAACGACCATAACCTGGATCAATTCCGAAGATTCTCATCATACCTTCATATTAACGTAATTTGTCACCCGTGCGAAGGCAGAGTCTAGCGTACTCTAAATTTCGATTCGATGGATTCTCCGGCGTAGCCACGGCAGAGCCGGGCAGGCCGGACCACGCTCCGCCTTGGCTACCACCGCTTCGCAGGAATGACAAGTAACCAACGCTTCTAACGATTTCAACGTCTTCAACCTTTTCCTTAAATACTTGACGTTTTTGCCATAGAAAAAACGGCCGAAGCCGCTTTTTCTTCTGTACCTGTTGTCAGGTGTTACTCCTCACCTTCGGTAGGCTCTTCCCCTATTTGTGGTCCCTCTGCTTCAATTTCTGCATTCATATCAACATCTTCTTCATCCTCCTCTTCAAGGGCAGGTTCGTCGTCAGATGTGTCCTCTGGTGCATATATATCATCCTCCTCTTCAAGCTCAGCAAGACCTTCAATATAATTATCATCGAATCCTGTTCCCGCTGGAATAAGGCGCCCAATGATTACATTTTCCTTTAGACCACGCAGTTGGTCAATGCGTCCAGTGACCGCAGCATTAATGAGCACGCGCGCGGTTTCTTGGAATGACGCAGAACTGAGCCAGCTCTCCGTTGAAAGCGATACCTTGGTAATTCCAAGGAACATGTCTTCATATTCTGCTTGCTTGCCGCCTTCTGCTTTCACATGTTCTTGTTCATCAAGGAGGCTTGCGCGCTCAATGACTTCACCCGGAAGGAAGCTTGAACCATTTGGCTCTGTCACGCGTACACGCGAGAACATTTGACGCGCAATGATTTCAATATGCTTACTATTGAGTTTTTGCCCCTGAGACGCGTACACTGTTTGAATTTCCTTCATGATGTACTGCTCCACAGCTTTACGTCCCTTGTGCTTGAAGAGCGCCTGAAGATCAATATGCCCTTCCGTAAGAACATCTCCTGCAAGCACCTGATCACCGTCCTTTACGTAAATCCCGTAACCCTGCGGGATAATATATTCACGCACTTTTGGCGCTGAATGCACAATGCTGACAATTGTCTTCGTTGCTTTCGCAACTTGACCGTCTACGTCAGAAAGAATTTTTTGCCCGCTGCTATTTTCCCCAAGGACATCTCCCTTCTTCACAGAATCCCCTTCTTTCACGTTCAGCTTTCCGCCTCGGCCCATTGGGATCTTTACTTCATCGCTCGATTCATAGCGCACGCGAACAATCGTCTGACCTGCGCGAGTATCTTTCATTTCCTTACCGGTTCCAACTTGAACGATAGATCGCTCAGCACGTTCAACGGAAATCTGTCCCGATACTTCGGTCATGACGGCCTTTTGCTTTGGAATTCGTGCCTCGAAAAGTTCTTCCACACGTGGAAGACCTTGCGTAATGTCTTTTCCGGCAACTCCTCCCATGTGGAATGTACGCATGGTGAGCTGCGTTCCTGGTTCTCCAATCGACTGCGCGGCCATAATTCCAACTGCCGTTCCAAGCTTTACCTCTTTATTGTGCGCAAGGTCGTATCCATAACACATCTGACAAATTCCGCGGTGCAGCTTACACGTTGTCACCGAGCGTACGTGCACTTCTTCAAGATCTTTTTTCGCAGCTGCGAGCTCGCGAATATGCTGCTCTACAATGAGCTCCCCTGCCTTTACAACAACGGTACGCCCACCCGGCAGTTTAATGTCAGAAAGCACATGCCGTCCAAGAATACGAATGAGCAGCGGTTCTCCAATTTCATCTGATTCTGCCTTCGTAAGCACAACACCTTCCCTGTCCTCACAGTCTTGCTTCAAAATGACAACATCTTGCGCAACATCGACAAGACGACGTGTGAGGTATCCAGCATTCGCGGTCTTTAGCGCCGTGTCGGTAAGACCTTTACGCGTACCGTGACTTGAGATGAAGAATTCAAGGACATCAACACCATCTTTAAATGAAGACTTAACCGGAAGCTCAATTGTCTCTCCGCTTGGAGAAGCCTTAAGTCCGATCATTCCAATCATCTGTGTCATCTGACTCCAGCTACCACGCGCTTTTGATTCAATCATCGAATACGCAGATGTTCCTCGTGGGAGCGCATTCTTTGCAACTTCCGCAACACGATCTTTTATCTCAGCCCACACCTTAATAATTTGTGTGTGACGTTCTGAAGCGGTCAGAAGCCCTTGTGCAAAGTATGTTTCGATTTCCACCACACGTTTTTCTCCCTCTTGAATAATCGCGCGTTTCTCTGGAACGTCTGGAAGTTCGCTCATTCCCCATGAATATCCGGACTTTTCTGCATATTTAAATCCGAGTGTTTTCAAAGCGTCAAGCAGACCTGCAGCAAATTCCTGTCCATAAAATTCCAGCGCATCCTTCACAACAGCTGACAACTCGTTTCGCCCCATTACCGTATTTTGGAATGGAATTCGGTCAGGGAAGTGTTCGTTCAAAATCACACGTCCAACCGTTGTTGTTGTGAGCTTGCCCTCAATTGGAATCCGCATCCAGTCACGAAGACCAAGCTTTTGCATTTCAAGCGCATATTTCGCCTCTGTGACGGTTGAAAATGCTCGAAGCGTTTTTTCGTCTGGCTCTCCTTCGGTGTACGAAAGATAATACGCACCCCAAGCAATGTCTTTTCCTGGCGTTGCAACCGGACCTCCATGCGAAGGTTTCAGCAAGTTGCGAATAGAAAGCATGAGTTCATTCGCTTCCCGTTTTGCTTCCTCTGTGAGCGGAACGTGAACGGCCATTTGGTCACCGTCAAAGTCCGCATTGTACGCATCGCAAACAAGCGGGTGAATTTTAATCGCCTTTCCTTCAACGAGCTTTGGACGGAATGCCTGAATACCAAGGCGGTGAAGCGTTGGAGCACGATTCAAAAGCACATATGCTCCTTCAATCACCTCTTCTAAGATATCCCAAACTTCTCCGCGATCAGATTCAATGAACTTATTCGCAGAACGTATGTTGTGCACATACTCGCGCGAAATCAGCTTAGAAATCACAAATGGACGGAATAGCTCGAGCGCCATTTTTTTCGGTATACCACATTCATCTAATTTAAGATGCGGTCCAACCACGATCACGGAACGCCCAGAGTAGTCAATACGCTTTCCAAGCAAATTTTGACGGAATCGTCCCTGCTTCCCTTTCAAAATATCTGCAAGTGACTTCAACTGACGCTTTTTCCCTGTCGCAGCTATCACCGTTTTTGATCGTCGCGCAGAGTTATCAATAAGCGAATCAACCGCTTCTTGCAACATGCGCTTTTCGTTTCGAGTAATTACCTCAGGCGCATTGAGCGCATGAAGACGCTTCAAACGATTGTTTCGGTTAATAACACGTCGATAGAGATCGTTGAGGTCGCTTGTCGCAAACCGTCCTCCATCAAGCGGCACCATTGGACGCAAATCAGCCGGAATAACCGGAATAGCACGTAGCACCATCCATTCCGGATCAATGCTATTCTTCTTGAGTGACCGCAACAACTTCAAACGGCGTACATAACGATCATACTTCGTTTTAGAACGTGTTGTTTCGATTTCCTCTTCAACTTGTTTAATCGTTTCCTCAAGATTAACACGCTTCAGCAATTTAAGAATTGCTTCAGCTCCAATACCTGCATCAAAGATATGCCCAAACTTAATCGTCCAATCATGATACGTCGTTTCAGGGATAATCTTCATGACAGCAATTTCCTTGAGGTCTTTCTCGACGCCTAGGAAATCTGCCTCAAGTTCTTCAAGTTTCTCTTCCGTTACCTTCTCAACGCGCGCAATTTCATCTTTGAGAGTCTTTGCATCATCTGCAAACTTTTGCTCAAGACGACTGATATCACGTTTTTTCTCGCCGTCGATCATTTTCTTTTTCGACTTGTATTCGGCACGCACCTGTTCAAGGGTTTGCTCACGGGCTTCTTCGTTCACATCGGTCACAATGAAACTAGAGAAATAAATAACCTTTTCAAGTGACTGCACGCCAACATCTAGAACCGTTCCAATTTTTGATGGAACACCTCGTAGAAACCAAATATGCGTTGTAGGTGCGGCAAGTTCAATATGCGCCATGCGTTCACGACGAACCACTGCCTGTGTGACTTCTACACCACATTTGTCACAAACAATCCCCTTGTACCGAATCTTTTTGTATTTTCCGCAATAACATTCCCAATCTTTTGACGGTCCGAATATTTCTTCAGCAAAAAGACCGTGCTTTTCTGGCTTTTGCGTTCGATAATTGATCGTTTCAGGCTTCGTTACCTCGCCATGAGACCATCCACGAATGATATCAGGAGAAGCAAGACGCAGCCGAATGGCATCAAAGTCTGTAGCCTTGAGGGTGTTGATCTTATATGCCATAGGAATTAGTTACGATCTCCGTCCATATCGACGGTTTTTCCATTTTTTAAGAGTTCAACGTCAAGTCCCAACCCCTTCATTTCACGAACAAGAACATTGAATGATTCCGGAATATTCACTTTTTGAATCTTTTGATCCTTGATGATTGACTCATACGCCTTCGATCGCCCTGGTACATCGTCTGATTTGATGGTGAGGACTTCTTGAAGTGTATGCGCGGCACCGTATGCCTCAAGCGCCCAAACTTCCATTTCTCCAAACCGCTGTCCACCAAATTGTGCCTTTCCTCCGAGCGGCTGTTGAGTGATGAGTGAGTATGGCCCAATTGATCGTTGGTGCATCTTGTCTTCGACCATATGGTTCAATTTGATCATGTACATAATTCCAACCGTGACATTGTGATCGTAAGCATCACCAGTGCGTCCATCAAGGAGAGTGAGCTGACCTGTCTTACTGTACCCAGCCGCCTGAAGCTCATCACGAATTTCTTCCTCTGAAACTCCTGCAAATACCGGTGTTGCAACATTGTAGCCGAGCTTCTCTGCGGCAAGTCCAAGATGCACCTCAAGAATTTGTCCAAGGTTCATACGTGACACAACTCCAAGCGGAGTAAGAATGACGTCAACAACGCGTCCATCTTTTGTGAACGGCATATCTTCAATCGGTACCACACGAGAAACAACACCTTTGTTTCCATGACGTCCAGCAACCTTGTCACCGGCTTGCATTTTACGAAGATCAGCTACGGTTACCTGAATCGACTTAATAACACCTGGTGAGAGATCATCTCCCTCTTCACGAGAAAAGATTTTCACATCAATAACCTTCCCCTTATTTCCATGCTGCATGTAGAGCGACGTATCACGAACATCGCGCGCCTTGTCTCCGAAAATTGCGCGAAGCAATTTTTCTTCTGCAGAAAGTTCAGTCTCTCCTTTTGGCGTAATCTTCCCAACAAGAATATCGCCTGACTGCACCTCAGCCCCAATGCGGATGATTCCCTCGGCGTCTAGGTTCTTCAGTTTTTCTTCTGACACATTCGGAATATCTGATGTCACAACTTCTGGTCCAAGTTTTGTGTCGCGAATATCGATGGTGAGATCTTCAAGATGAACTGTTGTGAAACGATCATCCTGAACAATGCGCTCAGAAATAATCACCGCATCTTCATAGTTGTACCCATCCCAGCTCATAAAGGCAACGAGCATGTTTTGGCCAAGCGCTAGTTCACCTTTGCTTACCGATGGACCGTCTGCAAGTACATCCCCTTTTGAAACCTTCATTCCAACATCGGCAACAGGGCGCTGATTAATCGAAGTCGAACTGTTTGAACGCACGAATTTATTAAGCCGATAGCTTTTTTCTCCAGCCTTTTTATACCGAATATCTACGCGATTTCCGTCAACATACGTCACCTCACCTTCTTCCTCTGCAACGAGAACATGTCCTGAGTCGACAGCGGCGCGCCGTTCCATGCCGGTTCCAACGATTGGTGCCTCTGGGCGAATACATGGAACTGCTTGGCGCTGCATGTTTGAACCCATCAGCGCGCGTGTCGCGTCATCGTGCTCAAGGAATGGAATCAACGCTGTTCCAATCGAGACAATTTGATTGCTCGCAACGTCCATGTATTCAACCTGCACCGCGGGTGTTGTTTTTGCTTCTCCATACACACGGGCTTCAATCATTTCATGAACAATAAACCCTTCTGCATCGACTTTCACGGTTGCCGGACAGGTCACGGTCTTTTCTTCCTTAAAGGCATTCAAATAACGAATATCATCTGTGACGCGCATCCTTCCACCTTCATTCACCACCGTTCTATACGGCGTTTCAATAAATCCATACTTATTAATGCGTGCGTAACTTGCAAGCTGACCAACGAGTCCAATATTCGGTCCTTCTGGTGTTTGAATCGGACAAATGCGGCCATAATGCGTTGTATGAACGTCACGGACCTCAAAGCCAGCACGTTCACGCGAAAGCCCTCCTTGCCCCATCGCAGAGAGTCGGCGCTTGTGTTCGAGTTCAGAAAGCGGATTAGTTTGATCCATGAATTGTGAAAGCTGCGACGACATGAAAAATTCACGCGTTGCTCCAATCACAGGACGGGCATTAATAAGTTTCCCTGGTGTAAGACTGTCAATGTCATGCGTTGACATGCGGTCACGAATAATGCGCTCCATCCGAGCGAGTCCAATGCGGAATCGTCCCTGAATAAGCTCTCCAACCGCACGAACACGACGATTTCCAAGGTGATCTACATCATCTGGTTCGTCCTGATGAATATTCAGCCGAATGACCTCACGGATAATTTTCACCAAATCTTCTTTTGAGAGAATACGATTCTGTTCATCTGCTGCCCCTTCTTCAGGTTGTTCCTCATGGAAACGTAAATTGAACTTATAACGACCGACTGATCCTAAATCATAACGATCGAAGTTGAAAAACATCGAATGAATAAGTTGTTTTGCATTGTCCGCGGTAGCAAGGTCACCTGGACGAATACGCTTATAGACTTCTTTCAATCCTTCTTCCTCGTTTGTCGATGCATCTTTCGCAATCGTTGATTCAATGTACCGATTCATTGGATGCGTATCGATGTCAGCAAAGAGCGCTAAAATCTCTTCATCGGTTGTGTAGCCGAATGCACGAAGCAATGCGGTCACAGCAACTTTTCGCTTTCGATCAATTTTAACCCAGATGACATTTTTTGCATCTGTTTCAAATTCAAGCCAAGCACCACGATTTGGAATGATTTTTGCACCGTAATAACGGCGTCCGCGAATAACTTCAGCACTGAAGAATGCTCCAGCTGATCGCACAAGCTGCGAGACAATAACACGTTCAACACCATTGATAATGAATGTCCCTCGGTCGGTCATGACAGGCAGATCGCCAAGAAAAATCTCTTGTTCTTTTACCTCTCCAGTACGTAAATTTTTAAGAGCTGCCTTCGCGCGTAGAGGCGCTTCGTAGGTGACATTTTTTTCTTTTGACGTAATTTCGTCAAATTTCGGTTCATCGAGGAAATGCTCTCGAAACTCAAGTTCTAAATCACGCCCGATGAAGTCCTTCACAGGGGAAATTTCATTGAATAGTTCTATAATACCATCGCGCAAAAACCAGTCATATGATGACTTTTGCACCTCAATAAGGTCAGGAAGGTCCATTGCGGGTCGCAGGTCAGTAAAGTACTTGCGCTCACTTATTTGATGTTTCGCCATAGTAAAGAGATAGAAGTTAGACCCTAAACGAAAAACAACCTTGATTGCTCAAGGAGGCGATAATTACTTATTGCGCGGAAACGGAGCGTCCATTGCGTCGCAGCCTACGAGCGCAAGAGATCGCCGATGTGCTGATATGATCAGCATGTTTTTCGCTAATCTTCGTTAAGTATATACACTGAGCCTCAGTATATATATGAACTCGAACCAAGAGCCGGGCGGTCAAGTTAACGGGATTATACAAAAACCACAGCAAACCGTCAATAGGGACGACTTCTGCAGGAGAACGAGTCACCGCTCCTCATTCTCCTGCAAGTACATCGACAAAGTCGTATTTAGCGAGCCTTAACAGCTTTTTCAGTTTCCTTTCGTAATTTTTCCAAAAATTTTGGGTTCTCTTTCAGATACGCCTTTGCTTTTTCGCGTCCAACACCTAATTTTTCTTCTCCCGCCGTGTAGCTATTCCCACTTTTTTGAATAGTCCCCATTTCAACTCCGAGCTCAAGCAAATCACCAGCGATAGAAATGCCTTCATTGTACATGATATCAAATTCACACTGCTGGAAAGGTGGGGCAACCTTGTTTTTCACAATTTTAACTTTTACACGATTTCCAATAATACTTTCACCCTGTTTGATTTGTGCCGAACGACGTACTTCAATGCGCACAGATGAATAAAATTTTAGCGCATTTCCACCGGTTGTTGTCTCCGGATTTCCAAACATCACACCAATCTTCATGCGAATTTGGTTGATGAAAATCACCGTCGTACCCGATTTGCTCACAATCCCTGTCAGCTTACGAAGTGCCTGACTCATAAGTCGCGCTTGAAGCCCCATGTGACTCGCGCCCATATCACCTTCGATTTCTGCTTTCGGTGTAAGAGCGGCAACAGAATCGATGACTATGACATCAACAGCATTCGATCGCACAAGCGTTTCAACAATTTCAAGCGCTTGCTCTCCTGTATCTGGTTGTGAGATGAACAATTCCTCAGTATTTACGCCGATTTTCTCTGCATAATCAGGGTCAAGTGCATGCTCAGCGTCCACGAAAGCAGCAACGCCACCAATTTTTTGCACTTCCGCAACAATATGCTGCGCAAGTGTGGTTTTTCCTGATGATTCTGGTCCGTAGATCTCAATAATACGTCCGCGGGGAACGCCGCCAACTCCAAGTGCAAGGTCGAGAGACAGGCATCCGGTTGGAATCGCATCAACGGCCATTGCCTTTGCCTCGCCAAGGCGCATTATCGATCCTTCGCCGAACCTTTGCTTAATCTGGTTCATTGCCTCAGCAGCTGCTTGAAGCTTTGCGTTCTGGTCTGTTTTTGCCATAGAAATAAAAAAGAGTGCTAAAAAGACCTCCACAGTTCTAGTTTACATGTAAAGTGGTGGTGTGATCAAAGTGGTTAACCACAGTTGAGCTAGGTTGGTAATCAACGTAGCGCGTATCCTCTGCACTTTTTGAATACGGACGCTTTGCAATGATATGCACTTTATTCACCCCCAAATGAAGCGGTACCGTAACTGAAAAGCTTCCATCCTCTTCTAAAACTGCACGGTCATCATTTACAAAGACTTCCGATTCACTTGAAACACGTCCTGATGCTGTAAGAACACCAGATTGTGTTTCAAAGTACGGGAGCGGCGCATACACAATAAGCTCAGGCGCTCGCGTGAGCCGGACAATATGCACGCCAAGAAATATCAGCATTGTCGTAGCGATAAGAAAAAACGCCCCCATCTTTCTAAACTGTGACACAGCCAAAAATTGAAGAATTGATTGACGTTGGCGAGGAGCTTGATGCGGCGCGACAAGATCGCAAATACCACATTCTTCGTCATATAATTCTAAAAAGTACGTGCTATCCGCTCCGAGCTCACGCGCATATGCTGTGATAAATTTTCGTATATACAGGCCATCTGGAAGTAATTCATACTGCCCTTTTTCAAGTGCTTCCAAGTATGATTTACGAATATGCGTGCGGCGCGAAAGCATATCAATGCTCACCGAATGCGTTCTTCTGAGAGCAAGCAACTGCTGACCGAGCGTTTCGGGCGCTGAATCACTCAATTTTCGCATGACAAAAACCATACGTGCTATGCGTCGTCTTCTTCGACTTCGTCGTCAGTGTCTTGATCATCATCAAGACTTTCCTCCATCTGCGGCTCTGTTTCTTCAGGTGGCCATGCTTTTACAAAAACCTCCCGCGGTTTCGACCCATTCGCCGCACCAATGAGTCCGGCTTCTTCCATTAAGTCAATAATACGTGCTGCACGTGAGTACCCGATACGCAAACGCCGTTGCAAAAATGATGTCGAAACGCGCTTGGCTCGTACAGCGACTTCCATGGCTTCATCGAACATATCGTCCCCTTCTTCCCCATCGAATGAGGTACCACCGGTGCGTGAAGATTCCGTTATTTGATAATTATAGTCTGGTTCACCTTCTGCTTTTAAAAAGTCAATGATCTTTTTAATTTCATCATCTGAAATATACGCACCTTGCACGCGTCGAGGCTTCGACAGCTGCGGACCCGCCATGAGCATATCTCCGCGCCCGAGCAATTTTTCCGCACCCGAGATATCAAGAATCGTCTTCGAATCGACCTGCGATGCAACAGAAAAAGCCAGACGTGTTGGAATGTTCGCTTTAATCGTTCCCGTAATGACATCAACCGATGGTCGCTGCGTCGCAAGTATAAGGTGAATCCCTGCTGCACGGGCCATTTGGGCAATACGTACGATCACAGCTTCAACATCACGCTTATTCTGACTCATTAAATCGGCAAGCTCGTCAATGACGATGACGATTTTTGGCATGCGGTCTTCGAATTTTTCATTATACGAATCAATGTCACGAACACCTGCCTTCGCAAGATGATCAAGACGACGTTCCATTTCGCGTACCCCCCACTTGAGCGCGTTAATCGCTTCTTCTACTTTTGTAATCGGCGGGATGAGAAGATGTGGAATGCCTGCATACACACCAAGCTCAACACGCTTTGGATCAACCATGATGAACTTTAGGTCATCTGGTCCGTTCTGATACAGCAGTGCACAAATAATGATATTCAAACAGACGGACTTTCCTGAACCCGTCGCACCCGCAACAAGCATATGCGGTGCCTTGTCAACAAATACTGCCTGTGCAGATCCTGTGACGTCCTTTCCGAGCGGCGCCATATAATTTGATGCTCTGCGTTTGAACAACTTGGACTCAAGAAGTTCGCGGAGTGTCACCGATCCAATCGATTGATTTGGCACCTCAATCCCAACGAGCGATCTTCCTGGAATTGGCGCTTCAATACGAATTGGATGCGCAGCAAGCGCAAGAGCAAGGTCATTTTGTAGCGCCACAATGCGTGAAAGCTTAATCCCCTGCGCCGGCTTTAGCGCATATTGCGTCACCGAAGGCCCGATGCGTACTTCACGCACGTCTACGTTAATACCAAAATTCTCAAATGTACTTTGAATAATCTCAGTCGATTTTTCAATGTCACCAGGCTTTGCTTCCGAGGTCTTATTGTTGAGAATATCAACAGGAATCGACATCTCACGCCGCATCTTGCTTGTCATCACCTTTTCCCCCTTGCGAATAATAGGAGCTGCACGTCCATGCTCGATGTCTTCATCGTCCTCCTCTTCTTCATCTATTTCCGCTTCCCGATCTTCTTCGTATTCATCTTCGGTCTCTTCTTCAAAAATGGTTTCATCCTCATCTTCGGCCTCTTCATCATTTTCCCCATCATACACACGCGTGTTCTTTTTCTCCACCGAGAAAAGGGTGGCAATCGAGGTCTCAAATGTCACAAGTGCCGCGATAGCAAATACTGCTATCCCTACAATAAGCGCACCAGAAAAACCAAGCGCGTTTCCAAGAGCGCTCGATATCAGAAGCCCAATCGCTCCTCCAGCAAGAGATGCATCTCCTGAAGATGCATCAACACCAAACGCAAGGAGATTCACGATGCCGTTAAACGATAGGAGAAAGAGTAGAATCCCAACTCCCTGTATGGGACGAATAAGTGCCCTCTCAGGAAACGCTGTATCCCAAGCAAAAATTCCAAGAAATATGGCTGCTAGCCAGCGATCAAATCCGAAGAGATCCGCAAAGATCTTATTCACGAAAATGCCAACCGAACCAGCCGCACCAAGAAATGAAAAGAAGAGAAGCAGTGCAGCAGCGAGCAGCACAATAACGACAATCGCTCGCCGAAGTCCTTCGGAAAGCTCAATGCCAGACGAGCGCGAACGCTTAGATCGTTTTCGAGCCATAATGGCAGTATTGTATCAAAAGAAGGCCCGAAGGCCTACTGTTATTTCTTGACGCGTTCAACGTAGTCCCCAGCTTCGGTATTGATGTTCACTACGTCGCCTTGGTTGATGAAGATTGGCACGCGGACTTTTAGTCCATTGTCGCAAACGGCATCCTTTTGCACATTTCCTGAGGCAGTATCGCCCTTGACCGCCGGCTGCGTTTCGGTAACTTCATAGCTAATCTTGAGTGGAAGTTCGAGCGCAATGGCTTTATCACCATGCATCACCAGTGTTACTTCAAGGCCTTCTTTCAAATATTTCTGATCATCTCCTGCAATATCGGCTCCGAGTACGACTTGTTCGTACGTTTTTCCGTCCATGAAGGTGAGCGTGTCCGTATCGCCAAAAATATATTGCATCTTGCGATACTGAACATCTTCAAATGTAAGATTTTCTGATGATTTGAAATTATTTTCTTGAACCTTCCCGGTTGAAAGTGATTTCATTTTTGTGCGTACGAATGAGCTTCCCTTTCCAGGGGAAACGCGCTGAAAACCGGTGACAACATATAGCTGCCCCCCATAATTGATAACCGTTCCTTTTTTGATGTCATTTGGTGAAGGCATAGCGTATTTAATTTTCAAATAGATTGGGGAATAGCAAAATATTCCGAATGTCCCCAATACCGTACCTCTGCATAATTAACCGGTCAACCCCGAGGGCATTGCCGTAGATAGGTTTTTCGATCGCGTCGATTGCCTCTAAATACGCTTCATCGATAGGATATACAGGTTTACCCCGCTGCCGGCGTTCTTCGGCTTCAGACTGAAAACGGGCGCGCTGTTCTTTGCTGTCGAGCAGCTCGGAAAAGCCATTGCACAGCTCAATACCATTTACGAATGCTTCAAATCGTTCGCCAGTTCGTCCATCTGCCGACGCTTTTGCAAGGCTAGCTTCTTCAATCGGATAATCGTAGATAAAACAGGCTTCATGGTCATGAACAATGGTTAGATCTCCAGCTGCATCGACCTTGGCGTTGATGTGTTCGATGTGTTGCCAGTCAAGGTTACGATCGAGAACCGTGTCAATGAGTTCAGCCGTTTCTTGCATACAGTCGCGATAATCACCCGGCGCATACCACTCAAGCATGGTGAATTCGGGTAGATGAAGGCCCTTGGCATGCTCATCATTCCGGAAGACCGGCCCGACGGTGTAAATTTTTTCCAGTCCGGCCGCGACGAGTTTTTTCATCGCATACTCTGGCGAGGTGCGCAGACCGAGCTTCTCGATTCGATGTGGTGAGACCGTCCGCAGCTCGGTTTCAAACGGCGATAAATTTGGCTCCATGCCAGGAGAGCGAAGCAAAATAGGCGTATCAACATACAAAAATCCCCGATCCATAAAAAATCGGTGAATGGTATCAGTAACGGTATTCCGCATGTGCAGGCGGTGGAGGATGTCGGCTTTTGCGAGCATATGCTACACCCTACCCTCACGGACAAGCATTGACAACTCATTCCTAACGGTATAATCTCACTTCTTCGCTACATTGCGAAGTGGGAGAATAGATGTCTCAAACCCGGATTGCTCGGCTCCAAACGCGTGAGTCCATCATTGCGCAGCTGGATGCGACATTCGAAAGACTTCAGCCAAAGGGAGATGGTGCCCTGCGCTGGCAGCCCGTCCCGAATGTCGTGATCATGCTTCCTCCTGCACTTGCAGATGCGAAGGAGGTGACACTCGATGTCGTGTCAGTCGAGGCACATGCACATGGAGTCGTGATGTACATCATGCGCATCACGCACCAAATCGGTGCGGAGCAAGCAACGGTGCGCATCCCGTGGCAGCAACCGGCCCAGGTTCCTCTAAATAGACTAGCTACGGTGATCAAGGAATTCTTGGATCACCTGCCCACCGTCTCCACAGAGTAGACCGTCCCCATGCACCCATCTCGGGCCGCGTGGTCAATCCCCCGAAACTCACTCGAGCGACGGGGGATTTGTCTTTGTTGACACGTTGAATCGTACGCCCTGCTCACGCGTTGGAACTGTTGTAGGCGCTGGTTCGAATAGATCTCTCGCTACGCTCCGCCTTCGCTCTTCGAGCTACGGACGAGCAAGCGAGAATTTGTCATTTCCCGCTTGCCCGGCCCGTCCGGCTCCGCCGTGGCTCCGCCGGGAACGAATGTGAGGGATCTTTTCGTCACGCCTGGCTGCTACCGCTTCGCAGGAATAACGAAAAGCGTGATTATAAAATTCGTCATGCGTACACAGCTTCATGCTACTAGTCCGGCTATCGTTTTACTCAGCCAGATCTGGCACTAATCGTAGATAAGCTGCCGGACTAATGGCTAAACGATAAAACAAAAATAGGCCCGTGGAGGCCCATTTTTGGTTGAGCTACTTCTGTGTATACGGAAGGAGTCCCATGAATCGTGCGCGCTTGATTTCGCGAGCAAGCTGGCGCTGGTGCTTCGCGGTAATCTCGGTCCGTTTTCGCGACACAATCTTTCCGAATGATGAAACGTAGCGCTTCAAAAGCTCGGTATTCTTGTAGTCAATCACAGCTTCCGTGTGAAGATCGATGCTCGCGTTGAGCTTCTTTTTCATTTGCATATTAGAATGGGATATCTTCTAGATTAATTTCGTCATCTGCTGGCGGCATGTTTCCACCTCCCATGGAAGATTCTCCCATCGGAGCATCACCTGAGCGGCTTAGCATGATCATATTTTCAGCGACTATCTCGGTACGATACTTCTTTTGTCCATCTTGTCCTTCCCAGTCCCGGGTTTGAAGCCGTCCGTCAATATAGACCTTTTTTCCCTTCTGTAGGTATTGCCCGCAAATATCTGCAAGTTTTCCCCATGCAACAATATTGTGATACTCAACCTGCTCCTGCTTTTCCCCCTGTTGATTTTTCCATGTGCGATTTGTCGCAATGCCGAATGAACAGACATTTTGTCCATTCGTGGTTTGACGTATTTCAGGATCGCGTGTGAGATTTCCAATGATCGTTGCCTTATTAAGAGAACCAGCCATAGTGTTTGATTACGTATTTCTCCTTAAGATTATACGTTATCGACTTCGCCATCAAGCACTTCATCGATTTTCTTGTCGATTTCTTCTTCAGAAAGTGCTTCCGCCTTCGGTGTAGGTGCCACTTCTGGTACATCAGACGTGGCGATCTTCATTTTAGACGCACGTTTTCCTTCTGCTGTGATTGGCGATTGATACTGGGTCATTTTCCATGTAAACGTCGGGATTCCTCCTTCGCGCTTCACAATCAAGTGACGAAGCACTTCGTCAGCAAGACGAAGCTCTAGATCGATTTTGGCAACAGCTTCTCCTGCAATTTCGGCATAAAGAAGCACATATGTTCCGTGCGTATTCTTTTTGATCGTATACGCGAACTTCATGCGGCCAAGATTTTCGGCCTTTTCTACTTTCCCGCCGTGCTTTTCAATGTAGCCTTGCACAGCTTGCATTACTCCTTCTACCTCGGTTTCCGAGTATCGAGCAGGAACAATGTACATGATTTCGTAGATCATAGGTTTTTTACCGGCCTATCAAGATGTTGACAGGCAGCTTTTCAGCTCTGGTCGGTTAATAATTATAGGCGAATCGTAAGGGAAAAGGTCGATTTTGTCAAGGACAGAACGGCCCTGCAACAGCTATCTGCCCCTCCTACACAATAAACCGCACAATCTCTCGTCCGACGTATTGTCCTTCGCGCCTGTAAAGAAGCGTTTCTGAAAATGGCTTCTCTTTCATGCCAACTTCTTTCATCACTTCTCGAATACGAACAGGAATTGCGAGATCGCGGACATAATGAACAGGCGAGGCAACAATCATCACACCACCTGTTTTCATGGCGTTTTTTACCGATGAAAAACTTTCTCTATACAGCTCCTCTAGTTCTTGTACTACTGTCCTCACTGCACGCGCATCTTCGCGGCCTTTTCGTGGAGCGCCAAGATAAGGTTCGGTGACAACAATATCGATGGTTGCATCTTCCAACATCGCCGTAATATTTCCAGCTTTCGTGTGATGGATCTCGTACGGAATCTCAAGCGCTTCTTCTTCAAGTAACCACCTCACGCCGCGCTTTGTATCTTTTACCGCTTTTTCTGAGATATCAGACCCAATGAGCTTCCCCGCCCCAAGCATTGCCGCTTCCGCAAGAACCGTTCCTGACCCACAAAACGGATCGAGAATCGTCTTACCCGCAATGTCTTCCCCAGCTAAATTGAGCATGATCCGCGCAAGCTTGGGTGGAAGCATGCCGCGCCTTGCATCGCGCCCGGGCCGATCCATGTCACGCTTTCGCCATGCGCCGTAGTCTTGAACGGCATGTACTTCACCGATCTGTATGCCTTTTTGATCGACAAAAAGCGCAATATCGCCCCCTTTATCAGGAAGATTGTTCTTCCTCGAAATTACTGATGTCACTTCCCCATCCTTACTTTGAATATACCGAACGGGGAACCCCGCCTGTTTCAGCGCGCGCTTCACTGAGAGACCAATGTTATCGAGATTTGCGCGTAACTGATCAGCATCTTGTTTTCCGCCAATATCGTAGACGCTAAGACCAAATTGAATGCGACCTTCTTGCGAAACAAGCATAGATACCAAAAAGTCCCGCAGCTCACTGTCGGAATACACCTTTCCAATCACTTCCCCAAATTTCTGCATGCCGGCAAGGCGATATTGCAAATCGTGTAGTCGTCGGTCATCACTTTCAAAAAACATTACCGAATCCACTTGCATGGACGGCGTAATATGCGTCGATTCCGTGAGCTCAGCCAGCGAAATCGCTTTATTCGATCCTAATATCCCAAATTTCATAGGTAAATTGTATCATCATTGCATTGACGCATGCTTCTGTTTATGCTATATTCAGCGGTCATGCAAGAGGAGGAAACATGGCAATTTGCCGGTTGCGTGTAATTTTCTGCGCATTACTTGCCGCCTTCATCCTCACGGCCTGCTTCGGCGGCGGTACGGATGAACAACAGCAGGAGGATGTTCGTACCTCGTCGGTAGCGCCGTTCACGGAAGAGATTCTTTCCGTCGTGTCACAGCAGTACCGTATCGATGCGAAGAGCCACAAGGAATGGGCGCAGCGGTGCATTGAGAAGTGGGAGGTATTCCAGCAGGCTGAGCAGCTTACCGGCTACCCGGCGGCATTTCTTGCCGGCATGGCCTCACATGAGTCCATGGGCTGCAAGACCAGTGCGAAGGACTGGGCCGGCGGTCGCGGCGTGATGCAGATCACTTCGCCTCCAACACCTGCGCAGAAGAAGCGCGTTGCTGCGATGCTCGGCATCAAGGTTAGCAAGCTCGATTGGACGCGCAACGACCTTCACAGCGTCCTCATGGGCGCCGTATTCCTCACGGATTACGAGTCAGAACTTGGTTCGCGGCCGCATGGACTCCTTGCCTACAATATGGGTGCAGGAGGTGTGCGGAAACATGCACGCATGACGGGCTGGAAGAGTGGTGCTCTTCCGAGCCTTCTCACGATCGCACCGCATCTGCGGTACGAACGAAGGATGAAGCCGCGCACCTACGTGTGGCGCGTCCTGACGCATGTTGTCCTCATCGACCGGCTTAAGAATGGGCTGCAGATCGAGATGAATCGCGGCATCGTCCCCGCCGACATCCCTGGTTGGGATCCGCGTGACGACATTCACTAGCCCGTCCTCAACTTTGAGGGCGGGTTTTTGTCTTCTATAAATACACGAATAGATCCGTCGACTTCGGCCCAAGCTTCCTCTCGGGATAACAGGGTACGCTAGATTCCTGCTTTCGCAGGAATGACGACATCAATTTTATGGAAGTGCTCAGATGCCTGAGATGGTGGTGCCGTTTGAGAACCGAAGTGAAGCGTACTTCCTGATACATTGAACGAGGACCGGTGAACGAAGCCGCCAGATTAGGTGAGCTGTGCAGCCTAATTAGCAAACCGGAACAAACACACATCTCCATCTTGCATCACATACTCCTTCCCCTCTACGCGCGCTTTTCCAGCATCGCGAGCGCCCGTCCAACCACCAAGCGCAACAAAGTCGGCATATGAAACCGTTTCTGAACGAATAAATCCTTCTTCAAAATCGGTATGAATGACTCCAGCTGCTTGCGGTGCTTTCATCCCTTCTGAAATCGTCCACGCACGCGTTTCTTTTTCCCCACTGGTGAAATACGTCATCAGTCCGAGCTTTTTATAGGCTGCTTTAATCACCCTATCGAGTCCCGATTCCGTAAGTCCGTATTCCTCCATAAACATGTTTGCATCATCACCTTCCAGCGTGGCAATCTCGGCCTCAATTTTCACGCAAACCGGAATCGCGGCGCGGTCTGGTCCGAGCGGGGACTCCCACGCCGAGTTCTTCACATCTTCCTCACTCACGTTCACAATGTAGAGGATATCTTTCATCGTCAGTAGCGGCATTTCATGCATGGCCTTTTGTTCTTCTGCCGTAAGCGTCGCAACGCTCGCCATCCTCCCGGCATCAAGTTCGCTTTTGATCTTTCTCAGCGCTTCAAGAAGATGTCCTTCATGCTTTTCGAGTCCCCCACGCGCCTTTCGTTCGAGCGATTCAAAACGTTTATCGACGGCAGCAAGGTCGGCAAGCGCGAGTTCGAGCTCAATCACTTCTACATCGCGTACTGGATCAACCGACCCATCAACGTGATGAATGTCACTGCTTTCAAATCCGCGCACAACGTGTGCAATCATATCGGTTTCGCGAATATTGGTAAGGAACTTATTTCCAAGCCCTTCCCCTGCATGCGCCCCTTTTACAAGTCCTGCAATATCAACAAATTCTATAGCTGCGCCAATCATTTTCTGTGCCTTCGAAATCTCGGCAAGAACCTTCAAACGATCGTCAGGAACCTCAACAACCCCGACATTTGGTTCAATTGTACAAAAAGGGAAATTTTCACAGTCTACCTGTTTTTTTGTGAGCGCAGAAAAAAGCGTTGATTTTCCAACATTAGGGAGCCCGACAATTCCAACTTTTAGCATATGACGGGAAGATACCCGAAAACGCATCATTTGAACAGACTATAGAGCCTCCTCAGGATATTCAATCGTTCCACCCGAGCGAAGAACCCGCAGGCGCTCAAGAACAACAGGATTCTCTGGCAATCGCTCTGCTAGATACTCAACTGCTTCAATCGCTGCATTTTTATCGCCAAGAATCTCATGCACAGCGGAAAGGTACCAGTAACTATCTAATTCTCCCGCTCCACCGCGCTGAATTACGGTAAGAAAAGCGTCTTTTGCTGGCAGATATTCTTTTTGTTCAAGATACAAGAGCCCAAGTTCAAAATGGACCTCTGATACCGTCGGATACCTTTTAACAAGCCGTTCCAATGCTTCAATAGCACCGTTAATGTCTCCATCTTCTGCCATCACAACCGCTGAGCGATACAGCGCCGGAAGATACGCTGGTAAAAGCCTCAGAGCTTCCTGCAGTGCAGCGCGCTCTGCTTCACGCAGTGTCTGTTGAACAGCTGCATCATCAATACGTGCGGATACCGTGCCGTACTGAAGTGCCAGCTCAGTCCAAAGGCGCGGATTATGCGGTGCAGCCTTAACCGCATCTTCAAGCACGGAAGCAGCAATTTCATCTGTTCCTTCAACATACGTACTCATTTGAGTATAAACGCGCGCAATGGCTTCAAGTTGCCTCCGGTTGTTCTTCACGGCATCCCCATAGTGAAGCGCCGCAATAATCGCCTCAACATCACTCGCATATACAGAGGCATCTTCTGTGGTTGTCATGTCTTTCTGTAGGTTTTGTTCTATACGCGCGGCATAGGCAATGGAGCGATTCATATCGTACGGACTGAATGTCCGAAGCCAACCTGCAGAACTATACGCCCCAATGATGACTCCGAGCCCACCAGATATCTGTGCAATGAGAAGCAATACTGACACGGCACCGGTCATTACAGTTGGCAAACGACCCCTTGCGGGTTTCGATTCGAGCACGCGATCGAATGTAAGAACGAGCAGAAAAACGAATACGATGTAACTGAAGCTGTTTGACGGATACAACCAAAGAGAAAGAAAGAAAAGCGTTAAAGCGAGTGGTGCAGCATATTCTGTTGTTCTGTGATGATGGCGCCAAACTTCAATCAGAATGAAAATGCATGTTAGCAAAAAGAGCAACGTTCCGAGAATCCCGTACTGGGGCAAAATCGTAAGAACGTGGCTAGTCAGACGATCAAAAGCAAGGTCCCAGATTGGTGTCTGATTAATCTCGCCCGGTCTATACAAATCATACAATGCTCCATATGAGCCTCCCCCTGCACCGAATAACCACGATGTATGAGCGAGCGATTCTGTGGCAACCTGCATGGCGATATTAGCATGCGGAGTAATCTCGATTGGGAAGAATGTAGGGACGGGACTGCGTGCAAAGAAAAAGATCGCAACAATCAGGATAAATGAAATGACTCCCGTAAGGATGACATCAGAAAGCCATTTTCGGTAAAGTACGGCAAATACAAGTGCGCCCACGCCGGCTAGAACCCACATCACCTGTGCATCAAGAGAAAAAAGAGAAACGCCTACAACGATGCTGCTCACGGCAGATACTGCTCGCTCGCATCGTTGTGCAACGGATGATTGTGCCCTGCCTTGCGAAACATCTCGCCCAAACCCATAGAAGGTCATAATGAGGAGGACCCCAATCAAGCTTATTGGAGTGATTGAAAACGCGGGTCCCCCTAACATCTGAATGACAAGTGCGACACTGAGCACAAGTTGCAAGAGCCGAATCACAACAGGAAGCGCACGCGATTTTGCCTCCGAGGGAAGCGACGCAAGAGAGAAGAGGTATACCCCCACCGAAGCGGTGAAGATAAGGCTCAAATGACCTGACCTTCCAATCGCTACAACGCTCTCAAACGGAGTAATCGAGGTGATAGTTGAAACAACGAGCGAAAGGAAAAAGAGACTTGCCGGGAGCAGCCACCATCCGTGAAGCGGGAATTTTCGCTCGAACCTGAATGTGTATGCAAAGAGTGCGAGTGATCCGAGCGTAAAAACTGTGAGAGCAGCCGTATCTGCAATCGCGCGGGGCAATACAAGCGCGCAAAGCGGTGCAAGTGCTCCAATGCCAATTAAAAACCATTCAGCAATTTTTACCTGTTTCATGTTCTTCATAGAGAAAGTGTACCCTATTCGATCGTAGAATCCTCGGGTCCTGCATCTTCTTCTGAAGCATCACCTGCTTCATCAGCAGGCGCATCAGCGATTTCCTCTGCAGAGAATGGGGTATCTCGTCCATCCGCTATCTCTTCTGTCACGGGCACCTCCGGCGATTCCACTTCACTTGGATCAGCGGGAGCAGATTCAAGCATTGTCTCGCTGGCAGGGACAGCAATCAACAGCCAATCAACTTGTACACTCGCAATGTCGTCGGTCTTTAACGTGAATCCATCGACGGTCTTGTTTGCAACATAAATTCGCGCGGAGACATCTTGCGGCGTCGCAATAACGCGATACTCATACCCACCAGCTAGGACATCGGCGAATTCAGGCCAATCACTCAAAAGCGCAACAAAATACTCACCACCTTCAAGTGTCGACGAGCCACTGAGTTGTAACTGTTCCTCTGCAGCCACAACTGTTTCAAGCGCAATAAGCGCACCACTTGCTCCTTGAACCTCGCGCACAAAACGGTTCCGCGTACGTACCGTTCCGTCGTCATCGAGACTCCAAAGAAAAGCGAGATGCGAGACATTTGTCGCCCCCTCTACAATTGATGTCGCAGAAGCGAGTGATGTAGGCGCAGAAATGTTATCTCGATCAACAAAGGCAATGATAGCATCGAGCGTAGAAGACGATGCTTCTAGGGCATAACCGGCAATCATCCCACCTTCTATTGCCTTTGCTGCATAGCCAGGATGTATCTTTGATGCTGCGAGAGGATCGCCAATTGCAATTGGTCCATTTTCTTCCGAAACCTTCACTGGTACACGCCCTGCGAGCGCAATTGGCATATGTCCAGCAATATTATCTCCCGCAAGGAATCCCGGTTGTGTGCTCACGATGCCCGCAATCACTTCTCGGTCCGCACCCGTCGATTTTCGCACAGACTCTGGTCGAGATCCAAAAACAACGACATCCCCTGCAGCAAGAGTATCTTCTGCCGGGAACATTTCGGCAAAATCATATGAACCCGATCCCCAGCCAGAGGCATTCGTGCGCATAAAATCACCACCAACACCTTCTGATCCATCGTAAAAAATGTATTTCTCATTCTGCCGCGTTCCTGTATCAGATGGATAGAGCCGCCCGCCAAGGTACACATCACCCGATTCAGAAAGCGCGAAGGCGTCATCGAAACTTGTCGAGCTCACCGATAGCTCATAATTGGCGCTATCGGTGATACTGGTGCTGATATCGAATCCTCGATGCACACTTGTTCCGTCCCAAGCGGCTCCGCGGAGTGAAAGCGCATATGAATCGAAATTCGAATCACTCGGTGATGCCTCCCCCATAGGGACAAAAGTAAAATTCCCGGCAAATTTCCCTTCACCAGAATCGGACGCAATCATTGTTCCCGCATGGAAGCCTGGATCGATATAAATCAAAATAGTACCGTCACCGCTTGCATGGGCCTCAAGGGCGCGACCAATGGCCTCACCCGGACCCGTAAGTTTCTGCAGGCGCCCTGCCTCAGCTGAAAGCGTCAGATAGTCTCCGGCGGTAATACTTCCTTCCGCAGCTGTCACATGCGCTGGCACCTGACCAAGAAGCGCAACAGGAACCCATCCGCCATCTTCTTTCCAGTCCGGCCGCCAATTCCCGAGCGTATTCGGCGCAATCGAAAGCGCCCCAATCATTTCTTCGGCTGTCTCGGCAAGCTTTATGTTGCCATCATTTCCAAGCCCAAGAATATCTCCTTCCGAAAAATCGGTGTACGTTCCAGGAAATAGCTCGGCATAGTCAGAACCGCCCGAAGCCGCCGTGACGCCTCCTGCTCCATCGCCCTCAATCGCCCCAATCACGGTTCCATTTCCGTCACGGAATTCAAGCAGATTACATCCCGTGGTTGGATTTGTGTCTAGGCAGGCTTGAATCGAAATTCCTTCATTCGTATCGGCACCACCATCACTGAAAAATTCAGCGATGAAGCCCGTTGTCCCCGCTGAAGCAACATTCAGTGCCGTTGCATCGCCGTCTTGATCAATTTCAAGGGCATTTCCTGTCCCTGCATTTTGAATGAAGATAATATCACCGGTTGCATCGGTAAAGTTTTGATCAAAGTAGCCTAGCGAACCAGTCCAGTTAATGGTTCCTGATGTTTCTATCCCATTTGTGGACACATCAATCATGTGGCCAGAAACCGTCAAGGTAGTCGCACCGTCATTCACGGTAAGGTTTTGATCAATATCGAAACCAGATCCTGACAAGCCCGTGGTACTTGTATACGTACCTGTATCGTTTATATCGAACAAATCACCCGCCGCACGTGCAGCTGTATTCTGAAGAAACTGCACAGCAGCTGTTGTAGATAATGAGTCGATATACAAACCAGAAGAATCACCATTCACGTCTACAAATATCGCCGGATCGGCTGCCGTGGCATCGCTTCGAACATTCAACACGCTCTGTGTCGCAGAAGCGTTATCAAGATAAAAGTTCGTAAGCGGCGCGGCCGTTGTAGAAGCGTTTGAATATACGGTAAGACCATAGTGCTGATTATCCGTATTATTGATATGTAACGCACCCCCTGTTGTTGCACCCACCGACACACCGGTATTTTGCTCCTGGTCAATGAGAAGTGAGGGCCCTGATGAAAGGCTGTTGATTGTAAAGGCCGCCCCAGCCGTATCGGGGGAGTAGTCAATCGTCGTGTCCTCGTTCACCGCAAAGAACAAAGCACCTCCTTCCTTTACATTAAAATCCCCTGTACTTTGTAGGTCAATCACAAAATCACTGCCGTCGTCTAGAGAAAATACAAGGTCAGATCCCGTCACATTAAGAATCTTGTCCGTTGCTGAAAAGATTTGATCAAAATCAAAATCTTCAGAAGAAATTCCATCAAGTGTATCGGCATTCAGAGCATATGGAGCAGCTGCCATCCGCTTTCGGGGCGTCAGCGCCTCACCTTCAACCGTGACTTGCAAATAAAGATCGGCATTGTCGCCAAAAATACTGTCGCCAATCGCGGCATAACCATCTCCCGTTTCTCCAAGATTTTCTGCAAAAAGGCCGTCCGTAAGCGTCACCGAAATCGCCGTTGCCGTTGCACAGCTCGCCGATGAATTTGACCATACACAGCTTCCACCAGATGAAGCGTCATACAGTTCAAAAATCATATCAACCGATGCATCCGCCACCGGAACACCTGAGCTATTCAAAATGCGTCCTTGATAATTCACCACATTCGGTGCAGACGCCGCGCGCGCACTATTTTGTGAGCTAAAAAGAAACAGGCTTGAAACGAAAAGCATGCACATCAATAGTGCACTAAAAACTATGCGAACGGTTGCGAGAGCAGCTTGAGCCATGAAGTTCTTTCTTGTGCATGTATTATACCGCACCAGAATCCTTCCCAAGAATTACATGCACAGTGACAAATTGCGCACCGTTATTTTTTGAATAATCAATTTTATCCGTCGTCTTTGTTCCAAGTTGTTTATCTTCTACACGCAAATAGTACGTATTCGGCCCCACCAAAAATGCGAATCGCCCCTTTGCGTCTGTAATCGTACTTTCAATCAGTTTATTAAACTTTGGCTCAAAAAGCCGCACAACGGCTCCCTTCACCGGTTTTCCATTTGGCCCGTACACATAACTAAATGATGGGCGCCTTACCGGCCGAATGAGAGCCTTTGTGATGACATAAACAAGCAGCTGAACACCTACAAGACCGAGGCTAAGCATATTCTGGGTGATCAAAAACACATAGAACGAAATCATTACACCAGAAATAGCGACGGTGTGCTGAAGTACACGTAGGAGCATTCCAAAACGCATACGATGCTTAGACTGTATCTCCTTCTGTGGATCAGCCGGGATTTGTTTGGCGATAATTGGATTTTCTACTGCGACAGAAATGGGGTTGCCAAGATAGACATCGTCCCACGGTCCGTCTTTGGCGACCTTGACGATTTGTGACGGTGCGATAAATCCTGGCTTTTGCACAATAAGGCGATACTCGCCGGGCGCAATGTGAAAGAAGTAGCGTCCTGATCGATCGGTCACTTTTGATCGCAGTAAGGTACCCTCGGTCGAAAGAAGCCGGACCGTCGCAAGATCGAGCGGTAATTTTGTCGCGCTATTGTAGACCGTTCCAAACGCGTATTTTCTCCGGCGCGCGATGAATAAAATTGGAGCCGAAAGAATATATTGTAAAAACGCAAATAACTGAAAACTTGATCCAAGTACCGCCGCACTCGTCACGATCGCACCAACCGCTACCGGCGTCGCAATCGCTGCCGTCTCTTTTGCAATTTCTGTCGCGCGAAAATCCTCCACAAAATCACGAAGCTCTTCCACTCCTGCCGCAATAGGCTCAAGGATGACATCTTCAAACACCTCGGGGACAAACGGAATGGCAATTTCCGCCTTAAGGAGACGAATAGAAGGTGCGAGAATATTATTTCGAACCCGTACGTCTATCTCACGTTCTGAAAGATCAGCACGCGATGCAAAAACACGATAGCTGCCGTTTGGGACGTAAAGGCCGAACACTCCATCTGCATCCACTGTATTTAACATCTCCTCCCCGCTTGCGTTCAAAATACGAAGCGAAACATCTTGTACCAGCTGCTCCTGACTACCTCGACCCGAAATGATCGCGCCAAAAGGCACCACCGAAAAACGCGCGGAAGATTCAACAACCTGTCCTGTTGTATATTCCGCTACCGCAATAAGTGTTTGTTCCTGTTTTGGAAGAATGCTTGTCTGAAATGGGCTATCGAGCTCTATTTCACGTCCATCATAGAGAATGCGTAGCGATGTAAGCGCCGTCGGCCGGTCGGGAAGGATTTGTAGAATGAGCGGCTGAGCGTCGAGAACAGCATACGAACCTTGCTGAGGAATGAGTGCAAGATCAAGATTAACTGCCATAATCTCAATGCTTGGCGCCGCGTATCTTTCTGCTGCTGCACCAGTATCACCATCCTGACCTTCTGCACCTCCCCCTGTATTCTCAGAGAGTTCCTGATCTTGAGTGGCATCAACGAGATCGCCTTCTACAGGGTCTGCCGGATCTTCAGGCGCGGTGTCTTCTTCGGTACCCACTGTATCCTCCTCGCTAGAATCGTCGACAACGTCTTCGGGATCCGCAGGTTCTGCAGGATCGTCTGGATCGGTAGGATCAATAGGATCGACAATCTCTTCAGGGTCTGTTAGATCTTCGGGATCTGTTGGGTCTGGATCAATATCTTCGTCTCCTTCTCCATCATCGACGGGTGAATCTCCTCCATCACCGATCCCGCTGCAGCAGCTACCTCCTCCGCCTCCTCCGCCTCCTCCGGCTCCGCCTGATGCGTCAGGAATCGTTCCAGAAACAGTTCCTTCACTCGATGAAACAATCGGAATCACAATGCTTCCTGTATCACCGAATGTTCCTCCAAGCTGAAGATAGTACGAGCCAATTGATGCCGGATTTGTTAGCCTGTCCTCCCCCGTCCCTCCTGCCGTTGCATGTCGTCCAATTTCAATCTGAATACTACTCCCCGCGGCAATGGCTCCGCCGTCCCCACTACAAACAGTGAAGGTGAAGGTGGTTACCTCCACTCCCGATGCTTGTGTCATGCTCGCCTCCTCGCTACCGGAACAGTCCGTCGCAAGTGTTAAATCGATGCCATCGTCCGCCATGTCTACATCGCTCACGTCAATACCTTCAAAATCTGTGAATGCATTTGGAAATGCTAATGTGAGCGTGTCTCCCTCATCTACATTCGCCGTATTCGTAAGGATAACCGTGTGATTCGATAGCGCCGACGCCGTCAACGAGCTCGGGAGATCGTAAAAATCACTCACCGTTGCTGCAATAGCATTGGTTGGTGCAATAAGGAGCCCAAATATCGTGAGTGAGGCGAGTAACCGTTTCATGAACGTCGTTTAGACACCATGATACCAGTTAAGAGAAAAAAGATGAGCATAACCTGCGTGACATGCGGTCGCACAATCAGTTTCGTGATTCGAGAGGGCCCAGCGGTATACGTAATGCGTGTCAGGCCAAATATCCCCGTTGTGAGAGGTGCTTCTGTAATAAAAATGCGCTCCGAATCCGGTAATACCCGGCGATCAGATTGATTCACAGCATCTGTACGTAGCGTGCGTCCAAGCACCGATGTCTGCACGAGTCCGCCAGATGGAATGACAAGTCCGTCACCCGTATTTCTCCAGATGGATTCTGCATAAATTGTTGCGTGTTGCGCCGACACGGCAAGACTTGCAACAACTGGAACTCCCATCGCTGATCCCGATGTGAAAAAAATAAGGCTTGCTATTGCCTCTTCAACAATCACTCCAGTACCGTTTCCTTGGTTAGTAACGAGTAGCGCCAGCGAATACAAACCTTCCGGTACAAGGCCTGGAGTAATGATGACACGCCTTTCCTCCCCTGGCTGAAGCAAGAACGTTGTAGTGTCGATGGTCGCAACATCCTGTGCTGGGCCAAGAAAGCGTACTGAACCTGTGGCAGCGTCAATTTCCACGATTTCAATAGATGCTTCATATGTTTCAACAGAATCCGATGTATTACGAATCTGAATATGCACCTCTTCCCCACTTGTGTTCACCGAATTTGGTTCAAGCTCAAAAGCGAGTACCTGCGCTGGGAGGAAAAATAACGCTCCAATAAGTATGAACTTAGAAATCCCCCACATAAACTAGGGTTATGGCGTGCGAATACGTACCAGATGTCGCTGCACTGCTTATGCCAACCTTCAGATCAAGAAATGCGCGCGCCGAAAGTGTCGCACCACTTCCTTCAGCGACTTTTTGATAGGTGTTCGTAATGGCTGTGTCTTCCGTGTCAAACGTAGAATCAGTAATCGATGCGTCTGAAGACCGCGCACCGTACTCGTCTACACCCGCTGACACAGCTCCATCAACAACATCAGCGATCTCATATGCCCCATTCGTTAATCCTCCTCCTTCCCCGATATAAATATTGAATCCGTCATCATTATCGGAATCAACCTCCATGGCAATAATGGCACGTGCCACCGCCCCCACTGTTAACGTACCAAAATCGAGAGACGTTGCATCAAGGACATACGCCCTATCGCCAGAACCGTCGATGATCGGCATTGCCCCTGAACTTGTCCAGCCATCAACCGTAATGTCGCCATCTACGACTGAAATTACCTCTCCAAAGGCAAATACAGGCGACGACAGCTCGTCTTGAACGAGAAGTGCCTTATCACCAACGGAAAAATCCGTTGTACTAGTAGCGGTAAATGTTGTAGACGAGAGTGCCGTCACGCCCACTTGCGTCGTTCTATTCTGTAAATAGGTTGAAAATCCTGCTACCTGATCAAACACTGCTGCGCTGCGTCCACTTTGCTCAATATAGGCGTCACTTGATCCATTACCGATAGCACTTTGCCCTATTGTGTCGCGAACAATATATGAACCAGAGCTGCTTGTTGTATCGCCACCAGCAGATATCGCGTCATTCCGAATGATGTAATTCGTCGATGTCATATCGGCAGCCGAGACCACTCCGGGCACAATCAGCACGACGAGTAAGAAGATAAGTTTGCGCATACCCGCATATTTTAGCATTTGTTGTGGGTCACTAGAACGCAAACCATTGATTCTGATTCATACTGAGGTGTTCAGCGAAAAATTGCCTTACATTCGTGGATTTTTTTCTATTGAACACGGATTTTAATTTGCATTTTTCAGGCTGTGGATAAGTATAGTATCTGTGGATTGATCATTCATCTGGTCTTTTGTCTACGCTAGCGTAGACAAGGTTATATTTCGTTTCACATGAAATCGTAACCCATCTACCCTCTTTCTGACACATGACATGGCCTACATTCGGCGCTGTGGAGTACGTCTTAGGTGCACCCGTACCTCGTCCACACATGTGCAGTTATCACTTTCCCAAAACTCACAGCATCATTAACGCTCATCACGGTGGGTTTCTTTCTCCCTTTGACCCAACCCTTTCAAAACGCACAATGACACAATAGGCTCTGGTGGCCCTGGAAGGAGTCGAACCTTCAACCTTATCCTTAGGACGGATCTGCTCTATCCAATTGAGCTACAGGACCTTTCACATGAAACAGCTGACAAAAACAGGTGCAGATGGCATACTAGAGGCCTATGGATGGTATCACAATTGTATTATTTGTCACGGTTTTATTGGCGCTGATAGCGATAATTGGACTATCATTAAAGAAACAGCGCGCTCCGAAGGAAGAAAATGAGATGCTGCAGCTCGTATTGCAATTACGAACGGAAATGCAGCAGTCTTCGGATGCACAGAGAAGGGAAGTTCAAGAACATCTCTCGAAAATAACTGACCGTTTGCATAATGGAATGTCCCAATCGCAAACATCGATGCAAAAACAATTCGAACAAACGTCAAAAATCATTCAAGACGTTACGGAAAAACTTGGAACACTCGAAAGTACAAACAAGCAAGTACTTGATTTTTCATCCCAGCTGAGAAATTTGCAAGATATTTTAAAGAATCCGAAACAAAGAGGGGTATTAGGGGAGTATTGGCTCGATACACTGCTTGCGAATGTGATGCCAACGAAGGATTTGTACCAAATGCAGTACACACTAGGAGAAGATGAGAAAACGGGACAAAAGCTCATTGCGGATGCCGCTTTGTTTGTGAATGATCAAATCATTCCAATTGATGCAAAATTCACCCTTGAAAACTACAATCGCATGATGTCAGAACATGATCCAGAGCGTCGAGACAAGATTGAAAAGGAGTTTAAATCTGACGTAAAAAAACGTATTGACGAAACATCGAAATATATTCGTCCCGAGCTTGGGACAACAAATTTTGCCTTCATGTTCATTCCGGCTGAAGGGGTGTATTACAACTTGCTCAACGCGGAAGTAGGAAGTGGAGTAAATTCAAACAATCTTGTTGAATACGCATTTACGAAGAATGTTATGCTTGTTTCGCCAACATCATTCTATGCCTACCTGCAAACTGTACTTATGGGTCTCAAAAAGTTAGAGATTGAAAAAAAGACTCAAGAGATAATAAAACGGGTGGGGGAATTAGATAAGCACATTACTTCTTATGCTGATATTCACCGAAGGTTAGGGAAGAATTTAGCCACCGTCGTGAATCAATACGACCAATCAAGCGATGAATTGCGCAAAGTGCATAGGGACACATTGCGCATCACAAGCGGATCAACTGATGATATGATTGAGTTTGATAGCACCCAGAAACCCGCCGTTGAATAGGTCAACTTCGGGTGCGAAAACCCCTGGCCCAAACAAAATAGAGGCTTTCGCCTCTATTTTGTTTTCACTTCAATCTTTTTGAGCTTCGACGCCATTCGTGAGAGAAGACGTGAACCCTTATTTGTCTTGAAGATACCTACCTTTACGGCTTTGTCGATTTTCTTCTGAAGCGTTGGATAAAGCATTTTTGCTTCATCGAGCTTTGCAGCTTCAACCAGCTTTCGGAAATTTCGGCGCAAAGAAGCGATTTCATCTCGCTTCACTTTATTGCGCGCTGCGCGACGATCATTTTGTCGGAGCGCTTTTTTTGCTTGCGCAAGATTTGGCATAGTTTGTTCTGTATTTGTTCGTTAGTGAGAGCATGAACAAATTGAGACTCGGCCATGGTAGCGGAAAGCACTCCTGGCGTCAAGCTGCAAGCATACCAATGACAATACGATCAACTGCCAAATCGGCTGAAATGAATCCCGATTTTACACGATCGTCACTACTGAACAGACATTCATGAAGCGCACGCAAGCGTCCTTCATCAAATAGGGTAGCTTGTTTCATGAGTTTAGCTCGTAGAAATGGTGGCACCGCGAGCGAAGACTCATCTTCCTTGTGCGCTAATGCAGATTTTGCTTGTAGGAGTAAACGAACCTGACGAATGAGCATGGAAAGCAACTGAATATCTGAAGAACCATAGAGTCTTTGCCGTTGTAGAAGGTGCAGTGCTTGCTTACTGCGTTTTTCTGAGATTGCATCCATTAGTGCGAACATGTCATCCATTGCTGAATGACTTGAAAGTGCTTGAAATAGCCGATCATCCACGACGTTCTGCGTAGCAGCCGCTGCGAGCTTGTGCAATTCTGCATGTAAAGCCCACATGTCATTGTGTGTTCCGCTCATCACCGCCGATATCTGCTCCGATGTAAGTCGAAGGTGTAACCGCTCAAGCTCTGTTTCTACATGCACACGAAGTCGGGATGACGAGAGCGGGGGAAACGCATATTCAATCACGCCTTCAGTCATTTTCATGGCCTTGTAAAACGGCGATTTGGAGCATTTTTCTATAGGAAGACTAGTAAAAACAATGCATATAACATCGTCTGGAAGAGAAGATAGTAGCTCAAGCCAATGACGATATTCGGGCTTTGTTGTGATCGAGGTGAACATATTTCGCAACACCACAAAACGCTTCTCGGACAGAAATCCTTGTGACAACAATGCCTGACGCGCATCGCCAAGGCCATTTTTCGTTACTTCAATACTGTGAATATTGATGCCTGATGGATCAAATTTATCTGCAAAAGCCTTGCGCAATTGTGCAAGTTTCTTAAGGCTAAAAAACGTATTGGTGCCCGAAATCAGAATCAACATATTGACATCTTAGCAGAAAATGCCTCTGCTAAACAGGATTCATGTCACCCCAATTTTGCCCAATCTTTACAGTGACTGCTAGCGGTATTTCAAACGTATGAATGCCGCGCATCACCTCCTCAATTTTTTCAGCCGCGCGACCAATGTCATCGTCTTTTACTTCTAGAACTAGTTCATCATGCACCTGAAGAAGCATGACTGCATCAACGTCTGCATGTTTCAGCCACTCTGCGAGCTCAATCATGGCCATTTTAATGAGATCAGCTTGTGTTCCTTGCATGGGCATATTCACCGCCATGCGCTCCGCTGCCGCACGAAGCATTGGCACATTCGATGCAGCTTCAGGTAAATACCGTTTGCGTCCGAACAGCGTTTCTACATACCCATCCTCATGTACTTTGGCTTTCATCTTGTCAATATACGCTTTCAAGCCATGATGAATATCGAAATACCTTTCTATGAATGCCTTTGCTTCTTTTATTGTAAAGCCTGTCGATTTTGCAAGACTATGTGCACCCATGCCATACAGAATTCCGAAATTGATCGCTTTTGCAGCTCGGCGCTGATCTGTTGTAACCTCGTCCTCTTTAAGTCCAAGCACCTCGGCAGCAGTACGCGTATGAATATCCGCCCCATCTTTAAACGCTTGTAAAAATGCTTGGTCCTTGGACAAAATAGAAGCTAATCGCAATTCAATTTGCGAAAAATCTGCCGCAATCAATTTATATCCACTCTTTGCAACGAAGGCTTTGCGTATTTCACGACCAAGCTCGGTACGAATCGGGATATTTTGTAAATTCGGATTATTCGAAGAAAGTCGCCCGGTTGCAGCTACGGTTTGATCAAATGTTGTATGAATGCGACTGTCTTCATCTACAAGGGTTGGCAGCACATCGACATATGTTGATTTAAGCTTTGTGAGCTCACGATACTCTGAAATTTTCGGTATGATTGGATGTGATTCCCAAAGCTTTTCTAATTCACTCGCCGCTGTTGAATAACTCGTTTTTGTACGTTTAATCCGCGTTGTCGGGAGGCCGAGCGTATCAAATAGGATATCTGCAAGTTGGGAAGGGGAGGCGATATTGAATTCATGTCCCGCAAGTTGATGAATGTCTCCCGCGAGCACATCAATGTGCGTTCCGAGCTGCTCTGACATAATTCCAAGCATGTTCTTATCGAGAAGTATGCCGGTTGATTCCATTTCAACAAGCACGTGCGCGAGAGGCATTTCAATCGTCTCCGATAATTGTTTCATGCCTTCTTCTTCTAGCGTGCGTTCTAAATGCCTCGCAAGTTCCTGAAGTGCCCCAATTGCGGCATCATCATCCATGTTTACCGCCTTGCCAAGATATTCATTCGTAAGCGTATCAAAATCAAAATTACGCGATGCCGAAGAAAGCAAGTACGCGGCGATTTTTACATCGAAAAGCGGCGTTTCAAACGGTTGAAGTGCATGCATGAGTCGCTTTGCATCATGCGTCACAATACGTTTCGCTCGATCCAGAAGTCTTACTACCGTCTTTGTCGAACTTGCGTCTACCTTCGCGGTGCGCCTTCCATCTGAAAGGATCAGATGAAGGACTGATCCGAAAAGCGTTTCATCTTGTGTCTGCAATAATACAAATACATCGCCAGCATCGCTGAGTGTTTCTAAAGGAACAAACGTCATTTTTTTCTGCAGCTTGGCATCTTCCACGTAATCTACACCCGATTCTCCGCCCTCATATCGCGCGAGTAACGACCGAAACTCCAGCTCACGAAATGCGGTACGAAGCGCATCTGCATCTGGTTCTTGCACGCGTGCATGTTCTAACGCAAAATCAATGTCGACATTCTTCACAATAGTCACCAGGTGGCGCATCTCCTCGACACGTCGTTCCTGTCCGCGGAATTTCTTTGCAAACTTTTCCGGCACGTTATCTGCCTCTATCGCCTTGTAAATCTTTTCAATACTTCCGTGCTCAGCAAGAAGTGTTTCCGCCGTTTTCTTTCCTATACCGGCCAAACCAGGAATATTGTCAGAGCTATCTCCCATGAGCGCCTTCATATCGATAAGCTGCGAAGGCAATAAACCATAGCGCTCTTTCACCGCCGCAATGTCATACGTCTTGGTCTGCGAAAGGCCCTTCAAGAAGGTAAGCACTTCAATATCTTCATCCACCAGCTGGAGGGCATCTAGATCGCCAGTCAAAATTACAACTTTCACATTAGGATCTTTCGGTCCGTATTGTTTCGCGAGCGTTCCGATAATGTCGTCGGCTTCAAACCCCGGCTTTGATAGGCAGGGAATACGATAGTGCCCTAGGAGTTCTTTAATAAGGTCTATTTGCTCATAGAGCTCTGGCTCCTTTTTCTCACGCGTACCCTTATAATCTTTATATGCCTCGTGACGAAATGTTCCGCCAGGAAGATCCCATACCGCAGCCATATATTTTGGCGAGAACTTCTCACGCATTTTTTCGACGGTAGTGATGAACCCATAGGCGGCATTTACCACGCGTCCATCGGCTGTTGTAAGTGGTGGGATGGCATGCCAGGCGCGATGCAGGAGGGCATTTGCGTCAATGATCAAAAAGAGGTCTTTTTTCTTGGGCATAGTGGGGGGGTATAGGGGTAGGGTATAGCCCGGCTTGTCACATTGCAAGCGCGCTCAGTTCGGTTAAATGATAAAATCGATCTATTCGCGAGCAATGCAGCTGTCTACAAAAAAAGAACGTCCCTAGCCCACGAGGGGTCAGAGACGTTATTGTCCCATGCAACTATGGGTCCGCTAGGAACGCTGGCCGTCTGGGCGATCGTCGGGCGTGGGCGGCTCGCAATCAGAGCCGATGTTCGCAATTTGGGCACAGCCGGGCGGCGGCGAGTCCGGTGTACCGTGGTTGTCGTCACCGCGCGATTCTGCGACTTTACCTTCGGCATAAACCGCATGTAGAAGCTCGCTCCAGGCACCAGGGTCGCGGGTTGGGTCGGGTAGTCTGGTTCGATTCACGGGCACAGGTGCTCCAAAGCGTGACGCGTACACGCATGGAGGTTGATTGTCATCTGAAACCCATCGCGGGCAACATGTGACGGTTCACCTTCTGAAGGTAGAACTCGTAGAGGTTAGCAGAAAAACCGCAAGTCATCAGAGCGGCCCAGAAAGTAAAGGCAACCGAGTGCGTAGCCCATTCCGCGCATCGGCATGTGACGCGCAATCTTCAGTAAATCATGAGCCCTCAATACTCATTCAGGCGAACTGGGACAAGCTCATGCCGCCACACTTGATTTTTCTTTCAAAATGCGCTATCATATTGCCACCGATTCACAAATGAAGCGCCCGTAGCTCAACTGGATAGAGCGAGAGGGTTCTAACCTCGAGGTTGGGGGTTCGAGTCCTCCCGGGCGCACCAGACAATATGGTGGCTATGGTGAAACGGTTATCACGGCGGTTTGTGGTACCGCTATTACGGGTTCGATTCCCGTTAGCCACCCCATGAAAAAACCTCCCATTCGGGAGATTTTTTTCGTTTTATCCATGAAATTTTTTATGCACATCATGAAGATGCTTGTCGGTGACATGCGTGTAAATCTGTGTTGTTGTGATTGATTCATGTCCGAGCATCGCTTGTACGGAGCGAATATCGGCGCCATTTTGTAGCAAATTCGTTGCAAAAGTATGCCGAATCACATGCGGGGTGATTTTTTTTGTAATACCTGCTTCCGTTGCCGCACGCTCAACGACACGCTGAACCGTTCGCGGAGTAATTCCACGAACCTCTCGACCTTCTTTTGCTCGATCATGCGAAACAAAGAGTGCAGGTGAGATATCATTTCGTGCATCTAAGTACGTGTTGAGGGTCTTTTTTGCTTCTGGCGAGAGAAAAACAACCCTATGCTTACTGCCTTTTCCGGTAATCGTAAACTCGTCCCGTTTTAAATTGATATTTTCGATTTGCAGTGATGTTAGCTCTGAAACACGCATGCCGGTCGAAAATAAAAGCTCGGCAATTGCTTTATTACGAAGCCCGATCAACCCGTCGATACTTGAGGCCGCCTGCACAAGTCTGGCAAGTTCATCACGATCCAAATGCTCAACACGCCGTGACTCATGTTTTGCAAGCTCAATTTGCTCTGGAGGAAGGCTTTTTACATTGTTTTTCGCTAAATACTTGAGAAAAGCCCGAAGTGCTATCAAATGATAGTTTTGTGTGGTTTTCTTCAGATTCACATCATCGCGACCCTCAATATTACGGTTCAAGTGAAGTCGATATCTGCGGATGATGTCTTGAGAAATATTTACAGGATTAGGATTCGAAGCGAATTCCCCGAATCTTCGCAGATAAAAATCATAGTTTTGAATTGTTTTTTGGCTACGCCCACGCTCAATTTCAAGATACTCTAAAAAACGTTGACGATACGCATCGAAGGTCATATACCAATAGTGTATCAGGGGGCAGGGGTTAAGGGATAGGGTTCACCTTTGTCATGGCGTGGAATGCAGCACGAAGTAATGGATGCGAAATATCGCCGCCACGGGCCAATCGGTGAGATTCCTTAGATAGTGAGGCAACCACGGACCAGTGTGACGGGTACCTGCCGGTACGTTGAATGAGGGCCTGAGATTAAGGCTAAAAATGCAGTGATTTACATGTCTCTCCCGTTGACAAAAACCACCGTATCGAGTACATTCGTGCTATAATTCATTCACTAATATAGCTGTTCGCCACGGCCTTGCCGCTGCCTAGCGCTTTGCTGCGACGATCAGACGAAATCACGTATGCTTCCAAAGGCAAAAAAACAGCGACTTATCACAAAGTATAAGACGCACGAGAACGATACAGGTTCACCGCAAGTACAAATTGCTATTCTTACCGCGGAGATAAAAGAGCTTACAGGTCACCTTCGTACGCATAAGAAGGACTTTAGCTCAAGGCGCGGTCTCCTCAAGAAAGTTGTGGAGCGTCGTCGGCTCATGAAGTACCTCGGGCGTGAAAATCCGAAGGCGCTCAAAGAGCTTGCAGAAGCCCTAAAACTTCGCATTTCTAACGAATCATAAGTAGTCGGGGCCTTCGGGTCCCGTTTACTGTTTACTTTGACTATGCTTGTCACAAAAAATCGGCGCGTTGGTGTTTTCATCGATGTGCAAAACATGTACTATTCTGCGCGAAATATTTTCAACGCAAAAGTCCATTTCTCTAATATTGTTCGTCATACAAGTGATAACGAACTCCTGGTCCGAGCGATCGCCTATAGTATTTCTACAGAAGGTGGAGAAGAGCAAGCGTTTTTTTCTGCTCTAGAAAAAAGCGGTATTGAAGTCGTTTCAAAGGACCTACAAGAGTTTAGCTCTGGGAGCAAAAAAGGTGATTGGGACGTTGGAATCACTGTCGATATTGCGCGCATGCTCGAAATGCTTGACATTGTTGTGCTTGTCTCAGGTGATGGAGACTTTGTTCCGCTCGCGGACTATGTGCGAAGTCGTGGGCGAATTTTCCACTGCGCAAGTTTTCGGGAATCAACCTCTAGTCTACTCATAGAAGCCTCAGATCTCTACACAAATCTCTCGCTTGACCAAGATCAATTTCTGATCAAAAACGATTAATCCTCTGAGCGCTGCTTTAAGGCGGCGCGAGTGATCGATTAATTCATCGGTCTCAAATTCGAAAACCGCTTTCAGGTTTTTCATTTGGGACTGATAAGTTCATATATGCAGCAAAAACGCTATACGGCTGAGTTCGCCGGTAAGGAACTCATTATTGAAACAGGCAAGTTCGCAATGAATACGAATGCAAGCGTGACGGTACAAATGGGCGACACGCTCGTCCTCGTGACCGCCGTTATGTCAAGCAGTGTCCGAGATGGCATGAATTATCTCCCGCTCATGGTTGACTACGAAGAGAAAATGTACGCGGCAGGACGCATTAAAGGCTCACGATTTATTAAGCGAGAAGGACGTCCGACAGACGAAGCCGTTCTCGTTGCCCGGTTTATTGATCGCGCCTTGCGTCCACTCTTTAATGACAGACTCCGCAACGATGTACAAATCATTGTGACCGTTCTCTCATTTGATGGCGAAAATGATCCTGATATTCTTGGACTCATTGGGGCAAGCTGCGCCCTTCATATGAGTGACATCCCTTGGAATGGACCGATTGGGGCGATTCGCGTGAGTAAAGCAGGAGATGAATGGCTATTTAACGCTGGCTATGAAGCGCGAGGGAACGCAGAATTTAGTCTCGATATTGCAGGGACATCAGAGAAAATTGTCATGATTGAAGCAGAAGGAAACGAGGCAAAAGAAGACGATGTTCTGCGCGCATTCGAGCATGGACGACGCGAAATGCAAGCAGTGACAGACCTCATTGTACACATACGCGATGATATTGGTAAGGAAAAAGTGCTCCCGTTCGAGCCACAGTCGGAGGAGCAAAAAGCAAAGCATGAGGAACTTACAAAACTCGAAGAAACAGCCTATGCATTTGCCGTACCTCGCATTGATGAATTATTCTATAAGACCCCCCTTGCAACAAAGGCTGAGAAAAATGCAGCAAAAACACAGCTTGCGCACGACATAGAGGCACATTTAATTGAGGCGGGGTTTGATGCATCTCTTGCATCGCGGGCATACGGATTCGCCTATGATTTTCTGTACACAGAAGCAACGCGCCGCATTTTGAAGGAAGATCGCCGTATTGATGGACGAGCACTTACCGAAATTCGGCCACTTATGATTGAAGCGGGCGTACTTCCACGCGTTCATGGTTCAGGACACTTCCTCCGCGGTGAAACGCAAGCGCTTACCGTTTGCACGCTTGGCGCGCCTGGTGACGCACAAGTTCTCGATGGAATGGAAACCGTGTCTGAAAAGCGCTACATGCATCACTATAACTTTCTTCCGTTTTCTGTCGGGGAGGCGAAGCCGCTCCGTGGTCCCGGGCGACGTGAAATTGGTCATGGAACGCTCGCAGAAAAGGCACTCGAGCCTGTTCTTCCCGAAAAAGCAGACTTTCCTTACACCATCCGTCTTGTTTCTGAAACATTAAGCTCGAATGGATCTAGCTCGATGGCCTCTACCTGCGGATCAACCCTCGCGCTCATGGATGCAGGTGTGCCAATTAAAAAACCTGTTGCCGGAATCGCAATGGGACTTGCTTCGGACGGAACAAGCTGGAAAGTGCTCACTGATCTTCAAGACATCGAAGACGGAAAGGGTGGGATGGATTTTAAAATCACCGGAACACGCGACGGCATTACCGCGATTCAAATGGATACAAAAACAGACGGGCTCACGCACGAAATCATTGAGGCGACACTTTCGCAGGCGCTTACAGCGCGTCTTACTATCCTCGAAAAAATGCAGGCTGTTATTAGTGAGCCGCGCAAAGAGCTCTCTCCACATGCGCCGCGCATTCTCTCTTTGACCATAAACCCAGAAAAGATTCGTGAGGTTATTGGCTCTGGCGGAAAAACCATCAATGAAATCATTGAAACCACCGGCGTAGATTCCATCGATATTGAACAAGATGGAACCGTCATGATTACGTCGTCAAATGGACCTGCGGCTGAACAGGCTCGAAATTGGATCGAAGATCTTACCTCAGAACTTGAAAAAGGGAAGCAATACGAAGGGACCGTAAGCCGTATTATGGATTTCGGAGCCATTGTCTCTGTTGGTGCAAACAAAGATGGTATGGTGCATGTTTCTGAGCTTGCACCGTATCGTGTTGGTAAAGTAGAGGATATTGTGAAAATGGGCGACACTGTGCAAGTAAAGGTGCTTGATGTCGAAGCGAATGGGCGCGTGAGCCTTTCTATGAAGCAAGCAGAGGGCAATACCTTCCCTGAGGCGCCAAAACGCGAAGAACGGCACGAAGGAGAACAAGGACGAGCTTCGCGATCAAATGGTGCTGCGCGTGGCGATCATAAAAAACACACCAAACCACCACAACGCCGCCGACCATTCGGCAATTAGTATGAATGGAGGGCTCAATATTCCACTTAAAACAAAACCCCGTCAGCAATTTGCCTGGCGGGTGCTTTTCATAGGAACGATGGGCGTGATTTCACTCTTTATTACACTTACTGCTGTCCACAATCTTCTTTTTTTCCCAGCATTCACTGCACCGGAAGATAGTGTCCTTCATTGGGACATTAAGTTAACACGCAAACATCGACGTATTCTTGAAACGTATTCGCACGTTCCGCTCAAGGCAGGTTCAGGGCGAACACTCAATGATGTACTCGGCGAGAACACGCGTTTTCAACTCCATTTTGACGCAACCGGCGAGCTGATTGCGGACAGTGGAGAGGACACCGAACGTATCTGGCAGTATAAACGGCGAGGATTACTCTTTCCATTTCAATTTGGCGCCTATATAAGCGATGAACACCACACAACGGCCGCGCTCATTATCCGAAATGACGGCCTGTTCATCCGTGAACAGGGCAGGGAAGCTGTCTTTAGCAAAGATCATGTCTCCATTCCGGAAGAAGGACAGCTGCTCGAAAAAGATGCCTTCATTCTGCCAATCCGCGCACAGGCCCGCGATCAGCGTATTGAGGAAGCTGTAAATGTGATTGGTCGCATGGGCTTGTCTACGCTAGAGTCGACATTTGAGAACCATTCCGTCATTGAGCTACGGAGCGAAACACCCGAGATCACCTCGGTACGCATTGGTGATCGCGAAATTTTCACAATAAGCGCCGGAACGACCACGTACTATCTTCACGTCGCCGAAGAAGCCTTCCTCACAACCATTCCCAATATAAGTTCAACGTTTGAATACCCTCATCAAGCACAGTGCCGCGGCGAAGCACAACCTATTTCCATACAAAGTATCTGGCCGCTAAGAACATTTACCGAAATCATTTCAACCAATCAAGGCACAATGTACTGCTTCGCGCCTGTGGACAAGTTTTAATATCTGTGGATAACCTGCGTCGCAGTCGTGGCAACAATGAACACAAGTTATGCACAGTATGCACTTTCGCCCTATAAACAGGATAGAAAAGATTGTTGACATAATGTGTTCAACTGATAGAATAGAAGTACGTTCATTCCACAACACCTCTCCAGCAACAGCTGGAACACTCAGGGGAAGTTTCCCGAAACCCCATTTTCGGGAAGCATCTCATCGCGCTACTGAATGATGATACGCTCCTTGCGTAGGGTTCACCTCACGGAATATCGGAATGTGTCATACGGAGGTAAACTGTGATTTGGTAGAGCGAAGAGTCGCAGCGGTTGACGCCGACTATGAGTCGAGTTTTGCAAAGAGTTTTCTCTTTCCAAAACCCGGCTCAAAGGTGCGGTGTCCCAAAGCAAAGCACGGGGTGCGACCGGCAGGTAGAAAGAGACCATGCCCACGCCGCCCCACAACCGTTACGCTTCGGATACAAGCCAATAGACCGTCAGAACGGGTACACGAATCGCGGCTACGCCCAGAACGTGTTACGCACGCTACTTGTTACTGACCGCTCGGTTACAAGTTATATTGTGCTCCGAACAATTGACGCACCTTCGAACACGCGCCCTTTGGCGCAGAACAGAGCCAGTTTCGCTCCTATTTTATACCAAGGACGTCTCTCGCGACCCTTGCCAGGTCGCTCACTCCAGGGTACAGTACCTCTACCAGAGTAGGGAAACTGTACCCTGCTTTTAATTGCACCCTATATGCGAAAGGAATTTATTGAAGAGATGAAAACAGTCCTTCAAGATGAACAAAAGCGCCTAATGCACGCCCTAAAAAACAGTACGGCTGGAGGGAAATTTCCCGAATACGGCGACGATGAAGACGAGAATGCAAATGAAATTGCAGATTTCACAAATAACTTGTCTGTAGATAGCCAGCTAGCAAAAGAGCTCCGGGACATTCGCTCGGCCCTCAGTCGCATTGATGATGGCACATATGGAATCGACAAATATACAGGTGAAGAAATCGAAGAAGATCGTCTGCGTGCACGACCAACATCAACCTCTTCTGTTGCGAGTAAAAAAACCCTTACACAAGAATTTTAAATGCGTACGCTGTATTTCGTGAGCGCCCTTGCGGGAGCAATCGACGTTGTTCTTAAATATCACTACGCAAAAACCCTTACACCTCATGTGAGGGTTTTTGACACCTATCCTTTTGATCTCACGCTCCATTTTAACGAGGGTATTGCGTTTAACATTCCCGTGCCACTGCTACTGACGGTACTTGCGAGCGTGGCCATTGTCATTCTAATACTCCCTTCTCTTACAAAACCGGGTGCATCAGCATACACCTTCACCGCTCTTGTTGGCATTCTTGGAAACGCATTCGATCGTGCATGGGATGGCGCTGTCACAGATTATCTTCTTTTCTTTACCGGAAGTGTATTCAATATTTCCGATATTCTTATCCTACTTGGCATAATTGGCATCCTCATGTACGCTGAGTATGTGAAGGACTAATAAGCGCTCCCTATATGTCTTATGGGATCGTTTTTTTGTTACTCGTTTGCTATTCAAGGAATTGATGCAATTCCTATTCTTGTTGAAACCGATATTAGCAATGGCTTCCCCGGCTTTCATATTGTTGGCCTGCCTGACGCCGCTGTATCTGAGGCGAGGGATCGTATTCGGAGTGCATTTCGTAACAGTGGACTTGAATTTCCGCGCACGAAAGTGACGGTGAATTTAGCACCGGCCTCTATAAAAAAACAGGGAGCAATGTACGATCTTCCTATAGCGCTCTCAATTCTCGGTGCAAGCGGTCAACTTCAAAACGAAACCGTTCGTCAAATGATCTGCGCCGGTGAACTCACACTTCGAGGTGCTATACGCCCATCAGAACGACCACTGTTTGCCGCAGAAGCAGCGCGCAACCCGGTTTTTTGCGGATTAACTCTCGCCATTGAAGACGCACACATAGCCACGCATGCCATCGATGACCCCATCTATTCTGCCGGAACGCTTTCTGAGCTTCTGTCTGCATTAAACCAAGGTGAACCGCGCAAAAAAATACGGCTGCCCAATGACATATCCATCCCGTACGAATGCGATATGCGTGATGTAAAGGGTCAGGAATTTGCAAAGCGCGCAAGTATGATTGCGGCAGCAGGCGGTCACAATATGCTCCTTTCTGGTCCTCCTGGAAGCGGAAAAACCCTGCTTGCTCGCACAATTCCGTCTATTCTTCCGCCACTTACACAAGGCGAGTCAATAGAAGTGACAAAAATTCACTCCCTCCGATCATCATCTCATGTACTGATGCAGCAGCGACCATTTCGGGCGCCGCATCATACAAGCTCACATACAGCACTCGTCGGGGGAGGCAGCACGCCCAAGCCAGGCGAGGTAACATTCGCTCATCGCGGGATATTATTCCTCGATGAATTTCCTGAGTTTTCACGCAAGACGATTGAAAACCTTCGCCAACCACTGGAAGACAGGGAAGTAACCATATCTCGTGCAAGTACGTCTATTTCATTTCCGGCTTCTTTTTTACTCATTGCATCTATGAATCCCTGTCCTTGTGGATTCTCAACGGACCCACATCACCCGTGTACCTGCACACAAACTGAGCTCACGCGATATGAGCGAAAGATCTCTGGACCTATTCTAGATCGAATCGATTTGCATATCGATATGCCACGCGTCGAAACGGAAAAGCTTATGGAGCTTCCTGCCGGGAGAAGTTCGGAAGAATTGCGGGAAGATGTTGTGCGCGCCAGGGCAAGGCAAGAACAGCGATTTGGGTCTTCTTCAGGAAACACAAATAGCGAAATGACGGGAAATATGATTGAACGGTTCGCACAAATGAGCAAGGACGCACGAGAACTCCTTCAAGAAGCGGCTGAGGCGTATAAATACTCGGCGCGGCGATTCACGCGCACGATGAAAGTCGCACGCACCATTGCCGACCTCGCAGATTCAGACGCGATCGAAAGTGCTCACCTCGCCGAGGCCCTCCAATATCGCGCAAAACCAAAAACGAGCGTTTAGGCTCGTTTTTGTGGGGGAGCTAAGCTCCAAATTTCGCGTCGTAGGCTTTTAGACATTCTTCAATGAAGGCATGTGCGGCTTCTGGGCCTTTGAATTCTCCTACCTTTACCGTGTCACGTCCTGTTTGTGGAATCTTATACGTTTCAAAGAAGGTTTTAATGTCTTTCTTTTGATACTCTGTCAGGTCATCAACCGTCTTCACGTGGTCAAAGCGTGGATCTTTCTTCGCAACGCAGAGCACTTTGTGGTCCACTTCGCCATTATCATCCATTTCCATAATCCCTATCACGCGGCCTTTTGCGAGCGTTCCCGGGTGTACAGGGAAACTGCTAAAGAGCATGACATCAAGCGGATCGTTATCACCTTCATTCCAGGTACCGGGTACATCGCAGTAGTTTACCGGGTAGACATTCGGCCCGTAGAGCACGCGGTCGAGCACGAGCGCGCCAAGATCTTTGTCGAATTCGTATTTATTTGCACATCCTTCAGGAATTTCAACAAGCACCATGAGTTCTTCTGGCGCGTTTTCCTGTTTGATCCGATGAAAAAGAGAATAGTGATTGTCCATAATTGCGGTTAGATGAGTCTAGATTAGCGGTGAGGTCGTTGTACGTCAACTAACGCACGTATTCAAGCGGATTTTGGAAGCGTCCTCCAACAACAACCTCGAAGTGAAGATGCGTTCCTGTAGACCGTCCCGTTGTTCCGCAGCGCCCAATGGCCTGACCTTTCGACACCGACTGTCCAGCGGTCACATACATTGATGCGTGATGGCCGTAACGTGTCGTCATGCCGTTTCCATGATTAATTTCAACGGTGTATCCATAGCCACCTTTCCATCCGGCGAATTGTACGACACCGTCATCGGCTGCGTAGTTATCATTCGTAAAGTGACAATCAATGTCGATTCCTGTGTGCGTCCACCCATAGTACTGCGTAATGAGCCGAAGATCCGTTGGCCACACCATTCCTCGCGCTGCCGATACTTGTGGTGCGCTCGTGACGGGTGCAGGTGTAAAGACATTCGACACCGAAGCTGGACGAGAGACAGGAGCCGGGGCTGAAACTGTCCCCCCAGGAATAATTAAGCTCTCTCCAACGACAATATCTTCCGCACTCGCGAGTGCATTATAACGAACAATTTCCACTTCTTCGACATCATACTTCTTTGCAAGCGAACCTACGGTATCACCGCGTGCCACTTCGTGCTGAACACCAGATGTTGGTAAAATGACAAGTTCAAGCCCTGGCTTAATCGTAGATCGAACGGTTAAATCATTCGCCCAAAGAAGCGTGTTAAGAGAGATACTAAATCGCTCCGCAATGGTTGACGTCGTGTCTCCTTCTGCAACGACATAAGTGAAAATATTGGTTCGAATATCTTGACTAATGGCATTGCCGGGCGCAATAAGCGTCCCGCGAGAAAACTCTTCAAACGAAAATACCGGCAGATCAATCCCTTGCGCCATCGCGGTAAGAGATGTTTGCGGAGCATATTGTATAGGGACAGATGGAACAAAGTTTTCCCGTACTGCAACCTCTTCAATAACACTGAGCCCCTCGCTCGCGACCAGTGCATAAAGATGACTTTTGTCACCAAATGTTTCGGCGCGTACACCTTCTGTCTGCACGTTCAAAATCACAACAAACGCCACCAGCACACCGACTACAACATGGATAGCAAAACGATTTGCTGTAAGCGCCATTAACCGATTCTTTGCAGGGCCCAAAAAACGATCTAGGCGTTTTTTAAAGCGATAGATAAGACGATACACGGGAACAATAACGGTCAGGATTCCTTTGAGCACGTTCTTAAAGATCCGTGATGTGGGGCGAAAAACAAGAACAAGTACACGCTTTAGCCCGATGAGTGCATGTATGAATCTAAGCCCTATCCATGTAGCCAGACGTTTGATTGTGCTGTTTGCCGAAATAGAGAGAATTTAGCCTAAACGGTAGCGCGAGCAGAGCCATTTGTCAACTGCAAAATCAGCAAGTATCTCGCTCGAAAACCACGTCTACATTGACAAAATTGGTTGTGACAGCTAGTCTTCTGCCATTATGGCGCATACAATCGACACAAAAGACAATAAAGCAACGCTTACGATCACCATTCCTCAGGACGCCGTTCTCGCAGGAATGCAAAAAGCGGCGCAAGAACTTTCAAAAGATGTAAAAATCCCTGGATTCCGTCCAGGGAAGGCTGACTATAGCGCGCTAAAGCAGCGCTTTGGGGAAATGGCGATTCTCGAAGCTGCGGTAGAGCCGCTCATTCGTCAGCATTTTTCTGCAGTGATGCTGGAAGAAAACCTCGAAACGGTAGGACAACCTTATTTTAATGTTGAAAAAATGGCGCCCGGGAATGACCTTGTGTTTACAGCGGAGATTGCCCTGTATCCAAAAATCACCAAGCTTGCTGATATCAAGAAGATCAAGGTTAAGCGCGAAAAAGCTGAAGCAACGGAAGAAGATATTGAGACCGCTCTTCGTGATCTCACACGCATGCAAACAAAAGAAGTCCGCCGCAATTCAGATTCCGTGATTGAAGAGGGTGATAAGGCCGTTGTGAACCTTATCATGAAGGAGGGAGCTGTTGTTCTTGAAGGCGGAGAAGGCCGTGATCACGGGGTATATACAGGGGAAGAGCATTATATTCCTGGGTTCGTGCAGGAAATCATCGGCTTAAAAGAAGGGGATAAAAAGACATTCGATTTAGCATTCCCAAAAGATCATTATCAGAGCTTTCTTGCCGGCAAGAACATCACCTTTGAAGTAGAGATTAAAGAGATTTTCGAGCTACAGTCGCCAGAAATTGATGCTGCGTTTGCAAAAGGACTTGGATTCGACGGGAAAGACAAGCTTGAAGCAGCAATTAGGGAGAATATCGGAGCAGAAAAGAAGATGAAAGAAGCGCAGCGATTTGAAAAAGAGGCGCTCGATGCTCTTTGTGAGAAAACAAAATTCGAGACGATTCCTGATCTTTTGATTAATCAAGAGATAGAGAAGATGATTGAGGAATTAACGCATCATCTTGAGGGGCAGGGCCTCGACTTTGAGAGCTATTTGAAGCAAATTGGAAAGACGCTTGCGGAATTGAAGCTCGACATGACCAAAGGAGCAAAGCGGCGTATTGAAGTTGGGATTATCATTAGCCATATTGCGAAAGAGGATGGGATTACGGCTGATGAGAACGCTATTGACGAAGAGCTCGATAAGATGGCTGAGCATTACAAAGACAATAAAGACATGCAAAAACGCATTTACGAACCGGTGTTCCGAGACTATGTGGAGCGGCAACTGACGCAGAAAAAGACCGTTGAGTATCTTCTTCAAAACATCGCCTAAATAAAAATGCCCCGAAAGGGGTGTTTTTGGTAACCTGATCACAATGCTCCTCACCATACTTGTAAAACCAAATAGTCATCAAACGAAAATCGTCGGGTGGCGCGATCGATCAACTGTTGTGATTGCGGTTTGCGAACCGGCCGTCGACGGCAAGGCAAATCGGGCATTGATTCTATTTCTTGCAAAAAGACTCAATCTCCCGAAATCGCGTGTTGAAATCAGGCGCGGACAAAGCGGACGCGTAAAACACGTGCACCTTCCCGACGACGCCAACTTACGGCTTATCGATCCCGCCCGCTGACCAGGGATTACAACGAACAATACGCCACAATCCCATCAAATAGCCGCGCACGATGCCACGCTTTAGCACCGCGCGGCAGGTATATTCTGAACAACTGGGGTGAAAGCGGCAATACCCATAAGGATACAATGCCTTCATGGGCCCATGATCAGGCGAAAGCGTCTTTTGATACAGACGAATCGGCAGAATGGCAAATCTTCTAAAGAGACTCATAAAGCCCCGCTTTTTTCACGACATGCAAAAATTTTGTGCGTAACTCTTCATATGAGCTATCGAGTGCCGGCTTTGAAACGAGAAGCATGACATCGTATCCGCCGACCAATCGCGGCAACATTTCGCGCAGCAGAGCGCGGTACTGTCGCTTCAACCTGTTCCGTACAACAGCTTTTTTGCTGACTTTTAACCCAACAACCACGGCAAAACGCGAAACTTTTAGCCCGTTTTTACGAAATTTAATGCCGCAAACGGGGTCAAAGGAACTTTTCCCCTGTTTATACACAAGCTCAATGTCTTGTGTTTTTTTTAGTCGATATCCGTGTGAAAGCATAAGGAGAGTATACAAGAACAAGGCCCGGAAGGCCTTGTTCTTTATCGTGGGCGAGCCGCGACCGCAAGACGCTTTCGTCCTTTGAGTCGCCGGCGCTTGAGAAGCGCGCGTCCAGCTGCCTTTCGCATGCGTGCGCGGAAACCGTGCTTGCGTGCGCGTCGCCGTTTTTTTGGCTGATAGGTGCGCTTTGGCATAGTTCTGAGTTAATTTGCCTAAACAAAAGTGAGACGAGCGTAGCACACAGGATCTTTTCCGTCAAGCGACACGCAATTCTATTTACAATACTTGTAGGCTGTGGATATGTAGGTTAAACTGAGGCTAGTTTTGTCTTATTAGCTCATGCATTTCTTATGAATACTCACGAACTTTGGCAGGCCGCGCTCGCGGAACTTGAACTAAAGCTCTCCAAGGCACATTTCACAACATGGTTTAAGCAAACGTTTATTGTTTCTTGTACGGAGGGTGATGTCACCATTGCCGTACCGAATAGCTTTACTCGCACATGGCTTTCAAAGAAGTATCAGCGGCAAATCACCGAAGCGCTCGAGCGTGCGCTCGAGGCGCCCGTGAGGAAAATTGGATACGAGGTTGAGCTCAAAACGCCCGATCCGGCGCCTGTCATTTTTGAGACCGTGCAAAAGGCCCCTGTACCAGAATATACATCCACCGAAGATTTATATGGATTCAGCACAGGAAGCAGTACACCCGTACAAGATGCGCCTCGGGGTAATGTCACCATTAATCCATCCTATACCTTCGATTCGTACGTTGTAGGAAAGCAGAACGAGCTTGCGCATGCCGCTGCACAGGCCGTTGCTATGCGACCCGGTGGAACATATAATCCCGTTTTTATATATGGTGGCGTGGGACTGGGAAAAACCCATTTACTTCACTCTATCGCAAATACCATCCTCCGAAATTCTCCAAATGCAAATGTGCTTTATGTGACTTGCGAACACTTCACCAATGACTTCATTCAGTCTGTCCGTAGCGGACGAGCAAAAGATTTTAAAGATCGCTATCGTAACGTTGACTTGCTCCTCATTGATGATATTCAGTTCATCACAGGAAAAGAAGGAACACAGGAAGAATTTTTTCACACGTTCAACACCCTTCACCAAAACAACCGCCAAATCGTCATTTCATCGGATAGGCCCCCAAAATCTATTGCATCTCTTGAAAAACGCTTGCTTTCACGCCTTGAGTGGGGAATGCTCGTCGATGTTGGTGCGCCGGACCTTGAAACGCGTATCGCGATTTTAGAATCAAAAAGCATTCAAAAAGGCTTCCCTCTTGGAAAGGAGCTCTTGCATCATGTCGCGGACCGCATCTCCTCTAATGTGCGTGAACTGGAGGGAGCACTCAATAAAATCATTGCCTATCATCAATTCAAGAACCTGAGCCCAAGCATCGAATCGATCCTCCCTGTCATTTCGTCGCTTGAATCAAGTGCCGAACAAAAAACCGTATCACCAAAAGAAGTTATAAAAACGGTAACAAGTTATTTTGACATTGAGGTTCCTGATGTTCTTGGAAAAAGCCGTGAAAAGCGTCTGGCCTTTCCAAGGCAAATCATCATGTATCTCCTGCGTGAGGAAATGCGACTCTCTTACCCGTCTATTGGAACCGAACTTGGTGGGCGTGACCACACAACGGCCATGCACGCCTACTCAAAAATCCACAAACTTAAGGATGGAGATGAAAAGCTGCAAAGGGACCTTGAGGTAATTAAGGAGCAACTTTATACCGGTGCATAAATCGGGAACGGGAGGGGATAACCCCTTCCTTTCTCTCCCAGAACAGACTGCTGCCAAAATTATGCACTGTGTGCGCACAGCACTGTGCAGAAATTGACCACAACGTACCGTACCCAGTCTCAGCAAAAAAACCGGCTTCTCCACGGTATCCACACCCCCTATTACTACTACTATAGAGAAATAATTATTATCTAATATACAAGCCTGTGAAATTCTCATGTACAAAAGAAAACCTACGTCAGGGGCTGGCGGCGGCAAGTCACGTAAGCACAAAGGACCCAAACTATCCTTTTCTGGAGCAAGTGCTTATAAAGGCACGTAAGTCCGGTGTAGAGCTCTTCGCAACAAACATGCATGTATCGCTTTTTGCAAAGATGCGTGCAAAAGTTGATCAGGAGGGCGAATATGCAGTGCCATCAAAGCTTCTATTTGATTACGTAAACCTCCTTCCCGATGAACGCATAGACGTTGATCTTATTGATGAAGCATTGCTAGTAAAGTGTGGACGTGGAAAGACAACGGTAAAAGGAGACGTGGGGGGAGAATTTCCGGTTATGGACATTCCAGAAGGCGGAAAAGAATTCACCTTCAGCAACGCGCATATTGCGCGCGCACTTTCTGAAGTTTCGTTTTCCATGGCAACAACAGAAGCGCGTCCAGAACTTGTGGGTGTATCGATACAGTCTTCTGACCGGGGTCTCGTGCTTGCATCAACAGACAGCTATCGGCTCTCAGAGACGCTCCTAGCCGCAGAGGTAGGGGGAAACGAGTCAGTGTCCGTTATCTTGCCAAAGGGCTTTGTGACAGAGCTTCAGCGTGTTCTTGCGCTTGTGCGTGACAACGTAGAGACTACCGCTGTCAGTATGCGCATAACAGAATCGCAGGTCGTAGCAGAATGCGGTGGCATTATTCTTATTTCAGATCTCGTTGCTGGAAATTACCCAGACTATACCCAGGTTATTCCATCTGAATGGAAAACCGACATTTTATTCGAGGTTGCGGCGGTGCAAAAAGCCATTAAAGCAGCGAGTCTATTCTCGCGCACAGGGCTTTTTGATATTTATTTGACAGCAAATGTTCAGGAGCAGATGCTTGAACTTCGCGGAGAAGATTCGGTGCGTGGAAAGAATGTTGTAGAAATTCCAGCCGCCATTGATGGAGAGCCTTCCGATATCGCGGTAAATTTTCGGTATCTACTTGACGGGCTTTCTGTGCTTCCAGAAGAAAAAGCGCGCTTCCGACTCATTAGCCGGAAGCACCCTTGTTTGCTTACATCTCCCCAGGAAGCAAGCTTTCGCTATATTGTGATGCCTATTCGTCAATAGGGGGTTCAGAGGATTCGAGAATGTCAGGAGCGCGAAGTGTTTGCCTTGTGAGCGTTGTCACCGGTGTTGCGGCTACAGTATCTCCTTCCTTTTCTGCCTCGACTTCAATAAGATAGTTTGCTTCGGAGGGAATGTTCCAAGGAGCAATAGTGAGCGCACTGACGGTGTCTTTAGAGAGAATCGTTATTCGCTCCCCTGTTAGCAAGTTGAATGCTGTTACGCGCAAGTTCCGCAGCTCGCTACTATCGCTCGCCTCTATGACGACATTGTAGGTATCTCCGTCAGCATACTCGATGATCTGTCCATGAATGGGATTTGTAATTGAGAGTGTACTGAATGTTCCTGCTTCTGTGACGTTGATACGAACCGTTTCACTGTCACGATTTCCAACGTCGTCGTAAACAGTGACGGTAAGATCATACTCGCCTCTTGAGACCCAGCTTGGAAGGGTGCTTGCTACGCTTTTATTATAGCTGCGCGATCCGGCTATAATACCGTCAATCGACCATTCAATACGAGCAAGATCGCGGCGGGCACGAACGCGCGTATCTATTGTGAAGCTTCTTTCGATATTGTCGTCATTTTCCGGGGACTCAAGTGTAAGGCTCGGCTGATTCTCTTTTGTGTGTACGTCATCGTCTTCTGTAGGGAGCTCGCAATTATCTGCAATGACTTCGTCGCCTTCTGCTGCTTCTGAAGTAAGATACGCGCTTACGCCAGTTTCCCATGCACTGTATTGTGGGTCCGTCGCCGGGTTTTTTGGTGCGGCTCCGAGCGGATCGTTTCGGTCTACGTACGTTAAAATGCTCTGAAACTCTCCGCAGACCAGCTCTTTTTTATACTCTTCTGGCGTATACTCCGTCGCGAGCTTCCCAGAGAGAAGATCGATCGTTGCAGATTCTGTTGGATTACTTCCATCGAGTACGGGTTTTCCTGTAAGGGAAATAGGAGCCGGTGGGAAGCTTTCCGCAGGTGTTCCTTCAAGTGCACGCCTCATGAATTCATTCCAAATCGGCGCGGCAACGCTCGATCCGCCGGCACCACGGTTCATCGTTGTTCCCTTTGTATTTCCCGTCCATACTCCAGCAACAAGTGATGGTGTATAGCCAAGTGCCCAGGCGTCTTTTGCGTCATTCGTTGTTCCGGTCTTTGCTGCTGCAGGGCGACCTGGAAGCGTAAGAAGTCCGCCTGCGCCGAACGCGTAGGCACGTGCAGAATCGTCGGAAAGAACATTTGTGACTTGGTTTGCAGTGTTTGCTTCAATAATGCGTTCTTCTTTCGGGGCCTCGTCACTTGTAAGAACGGTCCCGTCACGGTCGACAACTTCTAAAATGGCACGCGGCTCAAACTGTACTCCGCTATTTGCGAACACTGCGTACGCATTGACATGTTCGAGCAATTCCACCTCGCCGCCTCCGAGAACAAGGGAAAGGCCAAAATTCCCTCGATTTCCGAAGGTGGTGTATCCCATGCGTTCAGCAAAATCGAGACCATTCTGCACTCCAACAAGGTACAGCGCCTTTACTGCAGGAATATTGAGCGATCCTTGGAGCGCCTTGCGAATAGTGACTTGTCCATGTTCGGAAAGATCATAGTTATACGGTGTATACGGTCCCGTTTCTGTGGGGAAGGTTGTGACGGTGTCCCAAAGAAGCGTATTTGGAGTGTACCCGCGCTCAAAGGCAGCAGCAAAAATAATCGGCTTGAAGCTTGAGCCTGGCTGCAAAGGACGCAGCGTCACGTTTACCTGCCCATCAATGTCGTCGTTGAAGTAGTCTGCAGAGCCCACCATAGACAGAATGTCGCCGGTTTTAGGATCGAGAGCTACGAGCCCTGAATTGTTAAAACCGTACAACTCGCTCCTGGCTTCAACATTGTTCGTGACGGCCTCTTCAGCAATTTCTTGCTTTTCAAGATCAAGCGTTGTTGTGACAACAAGTCCACCTTGCTCAACAGTGCGCTCTCCGAACTCCGCTTCGAGCAATTCTTTCACCCAAAGCGAAAAGTGTGGCGCCTTAATGCCCGTGAGCGATAGGCTGACGGGTGTTTCTTCAAGTAGTGCCGCATCACGCTCTTCGTTGGAGATATACCCAAGAGCCGCCATGTCGGTTAAAATCCAGTTGCGGCGCGCAAGAAGACTGTCAGGGTTGTTGAGAAATGTTGTTGGTGCCTGTGGAAGTGCGGCAAGCGTCGCTGCTTCCGCAATAGTGACGTCAGTAACCGATTTCCCGAAATAGGCACGCGCAGCCGATTCAACACCGTAGTTTGTGGAGCCATAGGCAATTTCATTCAAATACAGCTGAATGATTTCGTCTTTTTCGTAGCGACGCTCGAGCGCAAGTGCGAGAATCAACTCCTTCATTTTTCGTGTATACGTTTTCTCTTTTGTCAAAATGGCATTCTTTACGAGCTGCTGTGTAATTGTTGATCCTCCCTGTCCTGTTGGATCAAAACTTGTGATGTTCACAAAAACCGCACGCATGATGCCCTTTACATCTATCCCGTTGTGATCGTAAAATTTTCGGTCTTCCGCTGTAACAGTTGCCTGCACAAGATACTCTGGAATTTCGTCGAGGCTGACCAGTGTGCGCTTTTCATCACCAGCGATTTCGTACAATAGGTGCTTGCCTGTGCGATCAAAGATTTTGGTCGATTCCGCAACATCCCGGCTGATCAACTGGTCAGGACTCGGAAGGTCGCGTGAAAGCCAAGCAAACATACCGAGGAACAGGATTGCGCCAAGAAAGAATAATCCCACGGCTCCAAGCAGGAGGTTTTTCCAAAAAGATCCTTCTTTCAGCTGTTTTTTTAGTCTTTGCCAGAGAGGATGAAGGTGCTTCATTCCTCGCTTGAGAAGGTTCGAGATAGTTGAGCCGGTTTTTTTACTTGCCCAAGAATAGCCTTTTTTCATACATATCGTTACCTGCATCATAGCAGACGAGCCTCGCGAAGAAAATAGGTGAAAACCTTGTCAATATTGACAAAATGAACAAAAACTGCTATAGTTACTCTTCTCCGCAAGTAACGCGGGGTTTTTTATTCCTCTTATGACAATGCAAAAACGATTCAAACAAGTTATCGTTCGTTTTGCTCCAGAAGTGCAAGGAGCTCTTCTCCTTGTATTGATTGCTTCCGCGGTTATAGCGGCACCAACAGCGTCTGCTCTTGAAGCGCCACTTACCGGAACGTCATCAAAAGAGATTGAGCTACGCATTGAGGTGATGAAAAACCAAAGCACGCCACATGGGGCACTAGTGGCTTCTGAGCGTCGCGCACCGACGGTTATTGCGCACGCAATTCCCGTTTCGGCATATAACTCTGTTCCATGGCAGACAGACGACACCCCGTGTATTGGCGCGGAGGGAACAAATATCTGCGAGATTTACGCACGTGGGGAAGGTGTATGTGCAGCAAACTTTGTACCGCTAGGTACGATACTCGAAATTGATGGACTAGGTACCTGTACAGTGCGAGACCGCATGAATGCTAGATATAATGTGCGTGTTGACTGGTATATGGGAATGGATATAGATGCCGCGCGTCAGCATGGTGTGCGTTACGTCACAGTTTCTCGATATCCCGAAGTCTAACAAAACAGCCCTCAAAAGGGGCTTGTTTTGTTGTTTGCCATTCTGTACACTGATTTTTATATGAAAAAATTACTTGCCATTTTTGGTACGCTTGTACTTTTGGGCGCTGGTTGCGCGGCGGGCACAAATCCTGCAACGGAATATAATGATTGGCGTATAGGGTTCAACCTTCCAGAAGGCTGGGCAATGGTTGAGTCGTATACAGAGGGAGAATCTGCGGTGGGGACGAACGTAAAGCCCTCAAATCCAGAAATCTTCCTTCAGAGCAGCTCCCTTCACCATGTTTATCGCTATGATAGTTTGACCGAAGGCCAGCTCGCAAAGGTTGGGGAGGTGGAAGCGGGTGATCGCATGCGCATCACTGTACAGGAAATCGATGAACGACGCCTCATTCCAAGCGAAGCACAAGAGGTTGGAGAAGACATGTATCGCAA
>JAQCKO010000005.1 GCA_027592325.1 bacterium
ATGTCGCGTAGCGATGAGCACGACAGCGACGATAGGCGCCGCCGTTGTGACGAAGAAGCGAAGCGATTTCGTCACAACTGGTTCTTATCTGAACTTTGTTCGGATAATGTGCGCTATCAGGTTGGTTGTCTGATGTCTGCATCTTATCATTAACAAGAATGGAAAGGGGATCGAATCTACGACCATGCATTATCAGGGCCTTCTATCACATAAACAGCTGAGCGGTAAGATGGTAAGGATATCATCTTGCACTTAGAACCCTGAGGCCGCTCTCGGGAGCTTGAAAGAGCAGTACGACCGCCTACAGAATCGTATTGAACATCTCTACGAAGATAAGTTAGATCGTGAAATTGATCCAACGCGATACCGAGAACTTTCTATGAAGTATCGATCAGAACAAGAAGCAGTTTTGGGGGAAATAACCGGTCATCACGAAGGAAACAAAAAAGCACGACCGTAGTCGTGCATCTTTGGTTGCGGGAATCGGATTCGAACCGATGACCTTCGGGTTATGAGCCCGACGAGCTACCAGACTGCTCCATCCCGCAAAAAGAGAGTACATGAAATAATCAAAATCGTCAACGTTTACCCTGTCAGCCGCTTACTGCCTTCACGCTCTTTCATCCCTTCAAGAGGTATTGCAACAAAGAACGTTGTCCCCTCGCCTTCCTTTGATTCAAACCAGATACGCCCACCCGACTTCTCAACGATCGACTTCGTCATGTAAAGACCAAGTCCATTTCCATCAATTTGTGCACGTTGCACATTCGTTGCGCGGTAGAGTTTGCTAAAAATCTTATGCTGCTCCTCTGAGGGAATTCCATAGCCTTGATCTTGTACCGAAATCAACACATCAGAACCTGCTTCATGTATCTTCATGGCGACTTCTCCGTTTTCATGAGAATATTTCACCGCATTTGATAAAAGGTTTTGAAAGACAATCCCCATCAATTTTTCATCAACACGCACCTTTGGCAGTACTTTATCAAACTCTGTTTTCAGTACAATGCTGTTTTCTTTTGCCTCAACCTTCACTTGATCTAAGACCGTATGCGCAATATCACGCATATCGGCAAGGGTTGGTTCAATCGCAAAGGTTCCTAGGTCGAGGCGTGATACATTTAACAGCGCGCGTACTAAATCAATCATATACGTCGTATTCTCCCCCAGATCGTGAAGATAGTCGCGCTGTTCGTCGCTGAGATCACCATCCTTTTCCAGCAGTTCAATATACCATTTCATCGCCGTCAACGGACCACGCAGCTGATGTGATGCAAGTGAAACGAATTCTGATTTCGCGCGATCAATATCTTTTTCAATGGTAATATCATGAAAAATGATCACAGCACCAATCATGCCATCAACACCTTCAATAGCCGTGACCGTTACGGAAACAGGGAATACTGAACCGTCCTTTCGCGTGAACGCAATATCACGCGTCGAAAATCGTCCTTCGCCTGACATAATGTGATGAATAGGATGCTGCTCTGGTGGGATCGCCTCCCCTTTTTCAGAAACAATGCTCACGATATTTGTAAACGTATTTCCTATCAAATCACGCATAGAATATCCTAATAGCTGCACCGTGCTTTCGTTCGCGAGCGTAACTTCACCCGTCGGATTGATGACAACCAGTCCGTCTCCAATACTCGACAGAATTGCCTCATCCTTTGCCTTTGCTTCCCCGAGCCGGGCTTTTTCCTGCTCTAAATGATTCATCGCATCGACAAGCGCTGTTTTTGAACGTTGTAACTCGTGATTTTTATCTTCAACTTGATCAAGTGTATCTTTCAATTTTCGCGTTTTTACCTCAACCTCGTGTTTGATATTTCGGTACGATGATTGCAATTTTGACGTCATGTCATTAAACGCCCCTGCAAGCTCACCAATTTCATCATGCGATTCGATGTTTGCACGTTTTGAGAGATTCCCATCAATAATCGCATCAACCGTTACGTGTAAGTGTTCTATGGAACGCGTAATTGAAAGCGTCAAATAAAATGCAAAGGCGCCAATAAAAATGACGAGCGTAATAACCGAAACGACAAATGTATTCCCCCCAAAAAGTAAGGCTGCACGAGATTCTTGTACAAGGGTCGTCATTTCAGAACGTATGCCATTTACAAGTTCATTGAAAAGCGCATCACTATTTGCCGAACTTGATACATACTCATTGATGTAGATTTCATTTGCGAGAGCAGCTTCCCCTTCTTGAAGTCGATTCATGATGAGAAACGCGACATCACGCACGTGCAAGTTTGATTGCTCGTACAGTCGAATGGCATTGAAAATCCTTGAATTATCTACCCCATTCCGCGCCTCAACAACCGTAGTATCGAATGCTGTCACAGCGTTATTAAATGCATCAACCCACTTCTCGTCGCCGGTGATCATATACGCCATCAATGCCTCGTGTTCTTCCTGCTCGGTACGGAGCAATTTGTTGAGCGTTTCAATGTCGCCAAAACGATGATCAATCAGCGAGAAAGCCGTACCTGTGAGATTGAGCGTATTGATAAAAACCACTCCAAGGACGCCGAGTAGCAATACAATAAAAACGAATCCGGAGAGCAACTTGGTTCCAAGAGAAATTGTACGTCCTTCTTGATGCGGCATATTAGAGACCTACGTACAACGCTTCAAAATAAGCCACGAATAAAGTCCGGTTAGAACAACCATTGTGACAATTCCAATCGTATAGCCTTCTTGATGCTTCATAATCTTTTCTATTTTATCACGCCACGTTTTCAAAAAAACAAAAACAGAGCAAAAACGCTCTGGGTGGTGCCGCGGGAGGGACTCGAACCCTCAAGCCCGTGAAGGCAACGAATTTTGAGTCCGTCGCGTATACCAGTTCCGCCACCGCGGCATTGGACGGAAGAATAAAGGGAAATAGATCCTTTGTCAACGCAGACTTGCCTTTTTCTCTGTTTTTCGATAGAATCTCGACACCAAAAGGACGAAAACGAAGACAAATCGATTAGATCCTTCGACGCATTACGTTCGCTCAGGATAATGATATGATTTGAGCTAATGTTCTTTGCTTCTGTACAAGGAAGACAGGTAACGATACTATATTGAATGGAAATTTTTGGTCTCCTGCGAGGATCATCGTCTGGTATGATCATTGCGCAGGATTTTTCTTCCAGGAATGGTGCATAACGAGCTGCGGAGTAAGACGTATATAGATATACGTTGTCGAGCGGCGCAGCTATAAACTATTCCTGGGGGAAAAAGACAAGCAAGGCTGGGTAGCTCAGTTGGTTAGAGCGTGGGACTCATAAGCCCGAGGTCGAGGGTTCGACCCCCTCCCCAGCCACCAAGAGGAACCGATCAACTCGGTTCTTTTTGTTTGCAAAGCAAAGAGGAGCCCCGAAGGACTCCCCACGAATGTACCACGCTGGCACATGTCAGTTATGCACGAGCTGCCACTGGCGCCAACCGGTTGCGTGAACCTTGACCTCTACCCATTGACCCGCAAGATCTTTAGCCAATCTCATCATGGTTTCATGCTCAACAAAGCTCCCGTCCCCGCCCATGACGAACTTGCTTTCTCGCGACTCCCCCTTTCCGACGTCGATCATGTACATCCTACCCCCTTTAACCATGGACAAGGAAGCAAGATGCGGATGCACGCTATCAAAGCTGACAAGAAGCAGATCATCCGTTTTGTAGTTGAAGGGTTCAGGCTTTTCCCCGATCGGATACATGACGAGGTCTGATCCATTGTCATACGGACCTCCCGTCAAATAGATTTTCACGTCACACCCCCTTGGCAAGTGACGATGCATTTTAACATGCGAAACGGCTAGTGTCAACTGAGCAATGCTTCAAACCCTGCGGAAAGTCCGTAAACCAAAATGGCTGCAATCAGGAGACCAGTGAGAATTGCCGGCGCCGCGTATTTAAAGGGAATTTTGAGCGCAACGGCTGCAAACGTTGCCGTCCATAGGCCAGTTAGCGGGAGCGGGAGCGCCGTAAAGAGCGCGAGCGCAATCGAACCATAGCGTTCGTAATTCTGTGCAAGTTTTGCGCGTGCGGAATCGAGCCTTGCGTCAATGACACGATGTAAAAAAGGAATCCGATGTTCAAGATCGTGTCGCAAATGATCAAGTCCAAAATAAAGGGGAGCAAGCGGAAGCGCGCCTCCTATCAGCCCCATAAGTAAAATAACGAGCGCGGGCAAATCGGTAAAGGCAATTCCAAATGGAATACCTGCGCGAATTTCAAATAGTGGAAGTGCTGAAATAAGCCCAACGGCAATAGCGGGAGCTGAATCGGCTAGATTAGAAAAGGGGATCTCCATACCCGATGTCATTTGGCCACCGATGCACACGAAAGGCCCACAGCCCAAGACCCGCAATATCGGCCGCACGCGCTTCGGTTGATTCTGCTCCAAGCGTCACAATATGCAAACGATTCCCATTGTGCTCCACCGTCGAGGCAAGCACATATCCAGCAAGTGGCAAAAACCCCGTCTTTCCAACGAGCATGTCATATTCACCTCTATTTACTGGAAGCTGAAGGGCTAAATTCGTGTTCTCAATTTCAATCGTTCTTCCACTTCGCTGCCGGATGATAACCGATTCTGCGGTCGTCCATCTTGCAATCACCGGCACCTCCCCTGCTGCCTTCAGAAGCTTAACCAAGTCATGCGCCGTTGAAATATTCTGGCTGTCAACACCAGTAACATCGGTAAACTGACTCAATATCATTCCAAGTTCTGTGGCTTTTTCATTCATGCGCGCGATAAATTCTTCTTCCGTCATGCCAGAGAATCGCATCAGCGCTTTCGTGGCCGTATTATCAGATCCTACCAAACTCGCCGCAAGCACATCTCCCAATTGTAGCGCATCATTAAACGCCAAATACACCCGACCGCCAAGGACCATATCTTCTTCCTGAAGGGTCACAAAATCGGCGACATTCGGATTCTGCTCCATGAACACAAGCGCGGTCATCAGCTTCGTGACGCTCCCAATGGACCGAATTTGATGGGGTTGCTCCCCCCAAAGCATATCCCCAGATGCGTCATCAATCACAATGCTGCTAAATCCGCTTGTCACAATTCCATAAGAATTCAGGTCTATTTTCTCCGGCGCTGCTACAGCCTCTCCACTTTCAGCATCCTCTGAAACTCCAACATATGCCGATGCTTCTACCGGCCGATACTCACCCGTCGCGCGCATTTCCATCACTGCTCCATCAACAGGAAAGAGCTGAAAGAGCGCCGCGCTCGTCATAATGCTTGCAAGAATTTTCAACATCAACCTGATTTTACCATGTCTGAAAGAGATGTTTCTTCATGCAAGCGATCATAATCCGGCAGTTCTTTCGCACTTCCAAGACCAAGGTGCTGAAGCATATCTGCAGAAATTGTATATACGGTATGAAGATGATCGGCAGATTCGGTTTCATCAACCATACCGCGCATAAGCAAATTACGCAGAATCATACTCGAATTCACGCCGCGAATATGTTCAAGTTCCGGTTTCGTGATTGGACCTCGGTAGGCAATAATCGTCAGCGTTTCGAGCTGCGGCTTTGTAAGGCTGGACTCGTCATCGTCTTTTTTACCTGTCTCGATGAGTTCAGCATAGGCGGGATTCGTAACAAGTTTTAAGCCGGCTTCTGTTTCAATCAAATGAAGACCTGAATCACCAGATCGGGCATGACCTAGGGCATTCACAGCATCAGAAAATTCGTCATTCGTCACATCAAGTTGGTGCTGTAAACGCGATTTCTGAACCTCACCCCCTGCGACATAAAGAAGGGCTTCTAATTGTGCGGCATACTTATTCATACACGAATGATTTCAATGTCTTCTTGTTGTTGACGAACACGGACGATTTGTTTTTTTACAAGTTCTAGGAGTGCAAGGAAACTTACCACAACATCTGCTTTCGAGCTCGCTCCTCTTGCGATGTCACGAAAACCAATCGTGCGGCGTTTTTGAAGCGTTTTTTGTAATCGCTTCATGCGCTCCTCTACCGATTCTATCCGTTCCATGGATCGCTTTTGCAGCGAGAAAAATGGTTCAAGTTTTTTAAGAAGGCTTAAAAATGATTCGCGCAGTGAGGATTCTGTCACATTCTTCGCCGGAGCGAATCGGCGCTCTTCTTCACTCGATTCCAGCTTCATGTGTTTCTCGCGGGCATATGCACGATTCGGTGAATGATAAAGTGCAAGAAATGTTTGAGATGCGTCCTGAAATTGCTTATAGACCTCAAGCTGTTCTTTTAGATCTTCAATGCCTTCCTCTTCTTCCTCAATACGTAAGTATGGCAAGAGCTCGCGGCTTTTGAGGTAAATCAATCTACTCGCTGTGAGCAAAAAGTCTGCCCGCGCTGAAACTTCCGCCGGATGCGCCTCTAAATACGCCAAATAGTCATCGGTAATCTTCGCAAGGGCAATATCGGTAATCGATAATTTCTTGTCATTCAGAAGATCCAAAAGCAATTCCAGCGGCCCTGAAAATTGTTCCTGCTCGGTAGTGAACATGGACGTATTTTAGCGCAAAACTAGGAAAAACAAAAACCCGCGCGAGGCGGATTTTTTTTCGAGCTGGGCGCAGATATTGTCCACTTCATCTTCTGATGATCGCTCCTAGATCTCTCACATGCGTTCCCGGCGGAGTCACGGCGGAGCCGGACGGGCCGGGCAAGCGGGAATTTACAAATTCCGGTCTGCCCTGCTCTGCCGGGAACGCAGTGAAGGATGTATTCATCAACTATTATCCTCACCCTTCATCTCATCAATCGCCTGCTTTGCTTCATCGTCAAGCTTCAAATGCAAATCCATGAGCACAGTGTCTGGCATTGGCGATGGCGCATTCATCATCAAATCTTTTGCATGACCATCTTTCGGGAAGGCAATCACCTCACGAATATTCGGCTCCCCCATCATAAGCATGACAATGCGATCAATTCCAGGCGCAAATCCTCCGTGCGGCGGCGCACCGAATTCAAATGCCTCAAGCATATGTGCAAACTTTCTTTGTTGCTCTTCTTCTGAAATTTGAAGCAAATCGAAAATACGCTTTTGCATATCGCGCTCATGAATTCTAATTGAACCTGAGCTAAGCTCGTATCCGTTTAGAACGAGGTCATAGGCATTTGCGCGAATTGAGAGCAAATCTTCGCCTTTCATGAGCTTCTCTTTATCTTCTTCTTTCACGCTACAGAATGGATGGTGCTGCGCTTGAATGCTGCCATCCTCTAGCCGTTCAAACATTGGGAAATCAACAATCCAGCAAAAAGCGAGCTCATTTGGGTCGTTTTTATCTTCCCGGAGGTCAGGCTTATCGGTTCCGTATTTTTCCATGGCTTCCGCATAGGTCATGCGTACAAATGGTGAAGAGGCAATCTTCTTTTCTGGATACAGCTCCGTAACCAGCTGAACAAACATCTTCTCTGTGTACTGAAGTACATCCTCCTGCGTCACAAACGACATTTCAAAGTCAAGCTGAGTAAACTCTGGCTGACGATCCCCTCGAAGGTCTTCGTCACGCATACAACGCGCAATCTGGAAATAGCGCTCAAATCCAGCCACCATAGAAAGCTGCTTGAATTGCTGAGGAGACTGCGGGAGTGCGTAAAATTGCCCAGGATGAATACGTGATGGCACAAGATATTCGCGCGATCCTTCCGGCGTTCCCTTCATCATCATCGGAGTTTCAATTTCGATGAATTCGTTGTTATGCATGTATGATCGAAAGAACGTGATAATACGATCACGTTCACGAATATTTCTTTGCATCCGCGCACTGCGAAGGTCGAGATAGCGATACTTGAGGCGAAGCTCTTCATTAATTTCTGTCGTGTCTTTGTCGATTTCAAATGGCGGAGTTTTTGCCTTATTCAAAATCTTCATCGATGTCGCAAGAAGCTCAACCGTTCCTGTGGTGATATTCGTATTGATCTGCCGCTCTCCACGCGCTTGCACAACTCCTTCAACCTCAACAACAAATTCGCTGCGAAGCTCTTTTGCGCGTTCCATATCGTCTCCAAGATCGCTTGGAACGCAAACGATTTGCAGAAGTCCGTCTTTGTCGCGAAGGTCAAAAAACATCACCTTCCCCATATCGCGGCGGGCATGCACCCAACCAGCAACTTTGACGGTTTCTCCTACTTTTTCTACGGTCTCTTTGGTAAAAATGCGTGTATTCATACGGCTATAGATAGGCGAAATGTAACAGTTTAAGGGGTACTTGGCAAGATTACACGAGTACTCCTTCCCAGTAAGGGGCGCGAAAATACCCTGGCACGTGCATTGCAACAAGATCCTGAATACATTTTGTGTATTGCTTCACAATTGTTCGGTCCGCTGTAAGGACAAACATATCCTCATATGTAAGCTGCTGCGCCGCTTGCATCAAATCGAGCACCCTCAAATCAATACGCTCAGCTGTAAACCAGCGATGCCGATCTTTATTGCGACAATCGGCACAGACAACCCCGCCATAAGCAGGATGCCAGAATGGATCATTTCCGGACGTACGACAGCTCGTGCAATGCTCAAATTCAATATCGTAACCAAGATGCGACATGAGGCGCAATAGTAGTCCTCCGTACAACAAGAGACGCTCACGGCGCGGAATTTCGCCTGCGCCGTCAAGAAAATTGAGCCAGGCTTCAAGCTCGGGATAAATAGCATCACGGCCACCAAGTTCCTGCAATGCACGATCTAAAAATGCGCAGCTTGAACTTGCCAAAAGGCGTGCATCAAAGGAACGATGTAGTCCGGAAAGACGTTGTTTGAGCTCCGCAGAAATAATCGTCATGTAGCGTCGTCCTTGAACGACTTCAAGCGAAAGAATACGGAACGGCTCTAGTTGCGGCGCAAGTTTCGCCATACCTTTTTGTGCACCACGACCAATCACATCAATTTTTCCAAGGTCTGGTGTTAAAATTCGATAACGCCGATCTGACTCACGAAAAGGTGATACGGTAAGTACGATTCCAGTTGTTTTAATTGAAGACCAGGCCATTTAGGTTTTACATTCTATGATGGAATAGTACAGCTTACCTCATCTAGCGTCTCAGATCTGCGATACTCGCTCGACGTACGTTCTAGTACGCCTCGCTCTGTTTCTTGATCTTCACCACCATCTAAAGCAGTCTATACGATTCGCTATTAACTCTCATCCAAATACGATTGCAGTATCAACATCGCTGCAAGGGCATCCTCGGGTGCGGTTGCTCCATACTCTTCTACTAGTCGCCGACTTTCTGCCGTCGTAAATTGCTCATCAACGGTATGAATGGGCATATTGCTCATCCCTTTTAGTTCTTCAATAAACCCACGCACCCTCTTTGCCTGCGAGTCATCATGAAAGTCTCCTGCCTCTCCTGGGACACCGATGACGAGTTCATCAATGCCTTCTTCGCGGACAAGATCGATAATGCGCTTTGCAAGATCATCGCCGCCTGGAATCACCTCAAGCGGCGTCGCAAGCTTGGTCTCATTATCCCCAAGCGCGAGGCCAACTTTCTTCTCCCCAAAATCGACTCCTAAATAACGCATATTATTCTACTGGCTCACCAATGAAGACAAAATCTTCGCGCACCACTTCTTCTCCTACAACTCCTGCTCGATCATCGCTATAATCAAGGACTCCATCACCGTTATCAACGCGGATTAGTGCGGCATAGCTACTCCCAAGCTCCATACGCTCATCAAGATTAATGACAAGATTTTCGTGCACACCAGGTTCAAGATAGATCGATGCGCCAATTGGCTCAGACGGAGCAATGCTGAGCATGTTATGAATACTCACAAATCCTCCCGCAGAAAGGCTCACCGAAGCGATTGCGGTATAACCATCCCCTGCTTGATCAGCAAGAGTGAGAGAGGCAGATTCAAGCATGTTTATGCGTGGTTCTTCCGGACCTGGACCAGAAAAAAACATCAAGACACCAATAACAATAATGGTAATGAGAGAAAGAATAATAAGGCCGATATCGTGTTTCATACATTGGAAATATAGCAAATACTTGCGTTTCTGCACATACTTCATCAACATTATTTGACGCCGCAACATAACCTCGCTAGGATTTACGTGTCCCGCAATCCCGCGGGTCATTACCAAGGAGTGCCCATGAACGGACTCACCTTGTCCAATGCGCCACCCGGCTGGCGCGAGTCCGGAAACATCCACTCCACCCGTTGCCCTGCCAATAACTACGGTTAGTTTTGAGAGTGCCATCATCGCAACACCCGGCTCGCGTCATGCGCTTGAGCAACATCTAGAGGGTGCCTTCTAAGTAGAAGCGCACCTCGGCGCCCTGACCATAGGTTAGGGCGTTTTCTTTTTTTGACGTAGTAATGAATACCCTAAATCTGAACCTCGGGTTGTGGCGTGAGAATCTCGGGACCTTTTTCGGTAATCGCTATCGTTACCTCAAAATGCGCTGCATGCTTTCCATCGACAGTCACAATTGTCCAGCCGTCATCGGCTTCCTGTACTTTATGCGTTCCAAGCGTAATCATTGGCTCGATGGCAATACACATACCGACCGCTAACGTACTGTCGCCAAAACGTTTTGCCCGATAATTGGGAATATTTGGGGGTTCATGCACAGCGTGGCCAACGCCGTGACCAACAAGCGCCTTGACAATCCCGTACGTTTTTTGATCGATCGCATCTTCAACAGCGCCCGAGATATCGCTGACCATTTTCCCAGCAATCGCGGCATCCACGCCCGCATACATGCTCGCACGCGTATCCCGCATGAGCTTCAGATGCTCTTCACGTACATTCCCAACCGGCACGGTTACCGCCATATCGGTACACAGGTCTTTATACCAACAGCCAATATCAAGACCAACAATATCGCCTTCCTCTAAGGCAATATCACGTGTTCCAACACCGTGCACAACTTCATGATTACGCGAAATACAGACCGTGGAAGGAAATGGAATCTGACCGCCACCCTTATAACCAAGAAATGAGGGCTTCCCGCCGCCCTCTTCAATCACGTTTTTTGCAATTGCATCGAGCTCATGCATTTTTACGCCAGGCTTCACTAAATCAATTGCCGCCTGTAATGCGCGCGAAAGAAGTGCACCGCCTTCACGCATGTACTGAATGTCTTGTGCTGTTTTGATATTCGCCATAAGCATTTGTAGAACCGTTAAGAATAATCGTATGTCGTGGAAAAAGAGAATGAGACAGTGAACTATAGGTCAAGGGCAGCGGCGATGCGCGCCTGTACCTCTTCAACGGTCCCAAGACCATCAATTTCATGGACAATGCCAAGGTGTTTATATGCTTCAATGACAGGAGCCGTTTTTTCTTCGCTCCATTGCAATCGTTTCTCGAGCATTTCTGGCGTATCATCACTGCGACCTTCTTTTTCTGCTCGCAACATAATCCGCTTCACAGACTCTTCTTTTGCTGCGGTGATAACAAGTACATGTGAGGGACTCAGAAATGTTCTCGATGCTTCATACTGTTCAATGAAACGAGGATATCCATCAATAATAAAGCCATGCTTTGCATCATCTTTGGCAAGTCGTTGCTTCAGAATATTAGACGTTATTTCGTCAGAAACAAGATTACCCGCATCTTGAATTGCGAGAATCTCTTTTCCAATATCACTTCCGGTCGCACCTTCATCACGTAAGAGTTGCCCCATGGAAAGCGCGGGAATACCAAGCTTTTCTGCAATCATATTTGCTTGAGTGCCTTTTCCACTCCCTTGAGGGCCTAAAATCACAATTTGTTTCATAATCAATATTCAGCCGCACTATAACAAATTGACGGCTTTCCGCAACCAAAAACAGCCCGTATGGGACTGTTTTTGCCATGACTTGTTAAACGCCTCATGGCTGCCTTAGATAGTGGTGACGATCGGGGATCGGAGATTGGAGCCGCTAGATGAGGTAGGCTGAGGTGTTTAAGACTTATCGTATTCGCGCATGGTGACTTGCGCTTCCACCTGCTTCACGATATCAATCACAACTGCCACAATAATGAGAATAGATGCTCCACCGACAAGAAGACTTTGACTTCCTGTCACTTCCTGCACAACAAGTGGCAATACGGCAATCGCTCCAAGAAAACCTGCTCCAACGAGCAAAATACGATTCTTCACCCACTCAAGGTAGGTTGCTGTTTGTGTTCCTGGTCGAATTCCTGGAATGAATCCTCCTTGTTTTTGCAAATTCTCCGCAATTTGTTCCGGCTTGAAGATGACACCCGCATAGAAGAAGGTGAATCCGAACACTAATGCAAAGTAAAGGATGGCATAGAAGGCACTGTTCCCAAAGAGTTCAATGACCCATCGCGCCGTATTTTGAAGGAATTCTGAACGTGCATCTAAGAAGTATTGTGCAATAAGTGGAGGGAAAATCATCACAGAAATCGAGAAGATAATAGGGATCATTCCACCCATGCTCACGCGTACAGGAAGCACCGAGCTTGACTGCATGCCTGCACCACCACGCGCATACTTGATGGCAATATTGCGCTGCCCTTCATTAACAATCACAACCGAAACAATCGTGACGATGGTGAGGGCAATGAAGAGAATGATGTCAAAAAGATCATTTCGTGTGTACGTCGCAAGTGTTTGCTGCACGAAGGTTGGAAATCCTGCAATAATACCCGCCAGAATGAGAATCGAGATTCCATTTCCGACTCCACGCTCGGTAATCAACTCACCAATCCACATAAGGAACATTGTTCCAGCGGTCATTGCGATGAGTGCGGCGACTATTTCAAGCCCTACAAGATCAATACTGACGCCACCTTGTGTGATGAGCGTAAGCACACCGTATCCTTGAACCAGAGCGAGCGGTACTACCGCGAAGCGCGTCCAGCGATTCAATTTCTGACGACCCTGTTCTTCTTTCTGCATTTCTTCTACGCTTGGGAAAATCATTCCAAGCAGCTGAACAATGATTGACGCCGTAATATACGGAGCAACACCGAGCGCCACAACGGAAAGATTCGCTAGCGTTCCGCCAGAGAACACATTCAATAGCCCTAGGAATTGATTACCAGCGAGAAGACCTGTGAGGTCCGTCTGGTCAATTCCAGGAATGGTGATATGTGCCGCGAGGCGGAAAATGGTGAGGGCTCCTAGAATAGCTAAAAGGCTATTACGAAGTTCGGTCATTTTCCAAATTCTCGCTAACATATCTATGCGTTAATCGTTCCGCCCGCAGCAGTGATTTTTTCTGAAGCTGCCTTAGAAACTTTGCATCCGCTCACTTTGAGAGAAACAGTCACTTCTCCATCTGAGAGGATTTTTACACCATTTTTCTTCGTCGCGATAAGATTTTTCGCTTTAAGCGTATCCGGGGATACCAATTCCCCCTTCAGAAACACAGCTGCTAAATCACCCACATTTACGGTTGCAGGTTTATTATACGGGGAATTGAATCCGCGGAGCTTTGGTGTTGCAAGCATAAGCTTACGCATTCCAAGCCGCTGAAATCCGCTTGCACCTGATCGTGATTTTTGTCCCTTCATTCCGCGTCCTGATGTCTTTCCAAGGGTTGATCCGATTCCGCGTCCAAGGCGTTTTTTTGTCTTTTTTGAGCCGCTTTTTGGGCTCAGATTATGTAATGACAACATAGGGCGTTATTCTGCTTTTTTGTCAGATGATTTTTGTCCCTTCTTCGCCTTTAGTAAAGGCGCTTCAGATGCCTGTACAGCCTTCGCTGGAGTTTTTACCTGCTTAGGCTTGCTCACATTGTTCGTAACATTACGTAGGCCAGATAGTGCATGCATCATTGCCTTCGCATTGTTGATTTTGCTTTTTGAACCAAGAATTTTTGATACAACATTCGGTACACCAGCAAATTCAAGGACCATACGAGCAGGTCCCCCTGATTTAAGCCCAGTTCCTTTTGGAGCTGGCTTAAGCATCACCTGCGCCGCACCAAATTTCATGTCAATTCTGTGCGGGATTGTTTCATTAACAATAGGCACGGTGATAAGATTTTTCTTAGCCTGTCGGAATGCTTTTTCTACTGCTGCCGCTACATCGGTTCCTTTTGCAACACCCATTCCAACACGTCCTTTTTTATCGCCAATGATAAGACACGTACGAAAACTCATCCGTTTTCCTCCTTTCGTAACACGCGTTACACGAGCAAGTTCCAAAATCTTTTGCTCGAACTCACGCGGTTCACGTTTTTCACGACGACCATTTCCCTTTCGGCGACGTACACGACGCTCACTTGCGCCCGTGAAGCTTTTATTATCTTGTGTTTTTGTTTCTTCCGGCATATTTAGAATTGAATTCCTTCACTTCGCACACCTTCCGCAAGCGCTTTCACACGTCCGTGATAAAGGAATGATCCGCGATCGTAAATGGCAGTCGTTATACCCGCCGCCTTTAATTTCGCGCCAAGTTCTTTTCCAACAAGCTCGGCAATCTCTAGAGGAGTTTTTCCCTCTACCGCAATTGTTTTGTCGAAGGCGCTCGCAAGCGTGACACCTGCAGCGTCATCGATTGCCTGCACAGATATATGCTTCTTTGTGCGCGCAACGCTAAGACGAGGACGATCAGCCGTTCCTTGAATGCGTGAACGCGTCCGCCCAGCACGTCGGAGCTTTTGCGCACGTTTTTTGATGAGTGCTTTTTTATCCATAGAGATTATTCACCTTTGGCAGCCTTACCAGCCTTACGCCGAATGACTTCATGGTCATATTTGAAGCCTTTTCCTTTGTATGGCTCTGGTTTCTTGAGTGATCGAATTTCTGCAGCGGTTTGCCCGATAAGCTGTTTATCAATGCTCGTCAGTGTGAGCTTCATCCCTTCAACCACTGCATCGACTGATGCAGGAAGTTCGTAACGAACCTCGTGCGAAAATCCTAGACTCATAACAAGGGTCTTTCCTTGAAGAGCCATTTTGAATCCAACACCGTTAAGCTCAAGAACCTTGGTCCATCCTTTCGTCACACCAGTCACCATATTTTGTATGAGTGCCCGATATGTTCCCCAAATTGCTGAGCTTCCTGTTTCGTGACGCGCAACATTCAAAACTTTTTTCCCCTCTTCTGTTTCGGTTATTTCAACCTTGATCTCTGCTGGAATGGTGAGCGTCAACTCTCCTTTGCTTCCTTTTACCGTAAGCATATCAGCGTTTAACGCTGCTTCTGCTCCTTCAAAGAATACGGGTTTATTTCCAATGCGTGACATATTAGAAGAGTTCACAAATTAGCTCGCCACCGAGTCGACGCTTTTTTGCTTCTGTTCCTGTCATCATACCGTTTGGTGTCGACAGAATAGAAAGCCCAAAACCGTTTTGTACCGATTTAATTTCTGTTGCTTTCACATAAACGCGTCGCCCTGGCTTACTTACACGTTTCACGCTTGAGAATGCCGGAGTGCGTCCATCGTACTTGAGGTGCATGCGAATGACTGGTCGTTTCTGAACTTCTACTGTTTCTACGCGTTCAACGTATCCTTCCTTTTCAAGAATTTTGCTGATCGCAAATTTAACTTTCGAGAGAGGTACGTCAACGGTTTCCTTGCGTACAGCAGTAGCGTTTCGGAGACGTGTCAGCATGTCTGAGATTGGGTCTGTAGTCATATGCTTACCAGCTTGCTTTCTTAACACCTGGGATTTCTCCCTTATTTGCGAGTTCACGGAAGCAGATACGGCAAAGTCCGAAATCTCGCATAAAGTAACGGTTTCGCCCACAATGCCAACACCGATTCACCTTCCGGCTCATATACTTTGGCGTCTTGTGTGACTTCGCGATTTGATTCTTTGTCGCCATATTTATTTATCTGACTTCTTAAATGGGAACCCCAGCGCTTCAAAGAGTGCCATACCTTCTTCCTTTGTTTCAGCGGACGTTTTGACCGTCACCTGAAGTCCGTGAATTTGATCTACGGCATCTGGACTGACTTCAGGAAATGCAAGATGTTCCTTAAATCCGAAGTTGAAGTTTCCTGAACGATCAACAGTTGAGCGTTCAATACCGCGGAAGTCACGAATACGTGGAAATGTGACATTCACGAGCTTGTCGAGGAAGTCCCACATACGCTCGCCGCGGAGCGTAACCATTGCACCAACAACTTGTCCTTCACGGATTTTGAAGCCCGCTTCTGACTTACGAGCTTTGGTAATCACAGGCTTTTGACCAGAGATGAGCTCTAGTGTATCTGTAAGAATTTCGATGAATTTAGAATCTTTCTTCGCTGAAAGACGGGTATTCACCGTTACCTTTTCGATTTTTGGTACAGCATGCACATTCTTCACTCCAAGTGAATCCTGGAGTGCCTTTGCCGCTGTATCTTTGTAGAGGGTTTTAAGTGACATACCTTTCTTAGTTCAAATCTTCTACACCTGTTTTTGTACGAAGAACGCGCACTTTCACTTGTTTTTCATCTTTTTCAATGAATTTGTATCCAATACGTCCTTCGCTATCGGTTCCGATAACGCGTACGTTTGATACGTGAAGTGGTGCATCGAATTCTACACGTTGCCCTTTTTCTCCTCCGCGAGCCTTCAGATGCTTAACTGCTTTATTTACTCCTTCTACAACTACAGTATTCGCATCTTTAAGAACCTGGACAACTTTTCCAGTTTTCCCTTTCTCTTTTCCGGCGATCACGCGTACATTGTCGTTTACCTTTATCTTCATACACGTCATTAAAGCACCTCAGGAGCGAGTGAAACGATTTTTGAAAATCCAGCTGCACGAAGTTCACGCGCAACAGGTCCAAAAATACGTGTCCCCTTTGGCTCATTATTTTTACGATCGATGATTACCGCCGCATTTTCGTCAAAACGAATATACGATCCATCTGCGCGACGAGTTTCTTTGCGGGTTCGAACAATAACCGCATGCACAACGTCACTCTTTTTTACTGCATTATGTGGAGCTGCTTCTTTTACAACTGCCGTTACAATATCTCCAATACCTGCATTACGCTTTTGATACCCACCAAGCACGCGAATAACCTTGAGTCGCTTTGCGCCGGTATTATCGGCTGACATGAGAACTGATTCATTCTGTACCATATCCTAGGTTAGGCAATCTTACTTACAACGCGCCAAGTTTTAGACTTTGCGAGCGGTCGTGTTTCTTCAATGATAACCTTATCACCAGCCTTGTACGCATTCTCTTCATCATGCGCCTTGTATTTTTTGCTGAGCGAAAACCGCTTAAGATACTTTGGGTGCTGGTGCGCGCGATCAACACGAACAACGACGGTTTTATCCATCTTGTCAGACACCACCACGCCATTTAGGCGTCGGCGTTTTAATTGTGTTTTTGTTTCTGACATATTATTCGGTTTGAGCATTATTAAGCTCGGTAATGCGCGTCTTTATGCGTGCGATTTCTTTTCGAATTACTCCAAAAAGATGATTTTGCTTTAGCTGACCAATTGAATCCTTCGTTCGAAGGTTATAGAGCTCTGCTCGTTTCTCCTCGATCATCCCTTCAAGCTCTTCGATGGTTTTCTTTTCAAGATCTTTATATTCCATACTTAGCGTGAGATGAATTTTGTTTTCACGGGTAGCTTATGCATCGCGAGACGAAATGCTTCACGCGCCTGATCTTCCGTTACTCCGTCAATTTCGAACAGGATTGATCCAGCACGTACCGGCGACATGTAATAGTCAACGTTTCCTTTACCTTTACCCATCGGGGCTTCGGCTCCATGGCTTGTGACTGGTTTATGTGGAAAAACGCGAACCCATATTTTTCCTCCACGCTTTACAGAACGCGTCATCGCTCGACGAGCGGCTTCAATTTGGCGAGCCGTCACCCAGCTTTCTGTCATTGCTTTCATTCCATACGACCCAAATGCAAGGTCTGTTTTACGTGTTGCAACGCGATCACCTTTCGTACGGCGCTTATGCTGTTTGCGCCACTTCAGCTTTTTTGGCATCAACATATACGCTTAATTACTATTTCGATTATTTCGGCGCTGTGGGCGCTTACGCACTTCACGCTCTACCGGTTCATCACCGAATACTTCTCCCTTGTAAATCCACACCTTAATTCCAATCGCTCCATAGATTGTACGCGCTGTAACGCGAGAAAAATCAACATCAGCGCGCAGATTGTGAAGCGGAATACTCCCCTCAGAAGTTGTTTCTGAGCGAGCAATTTCTGCTCCGTTTAGTCGGCCAGCGATCATAACCTTTACTCCTTTTGCCCCCGACTTCATGACACGCTCTGCAGCCATTTTCATCGAGCGACGAAACGGCATACGCTTTTCAATCTCCTGAGCGATTTGAAGCCCAGTGATGCGTGCAGAAAGATTTGGTCGCGCTACTTCTTGAATATTAAGATGTACTTGAACTTTTTTCCCACGGTAAAACTGCGATTTAATTTTCTTCTTCAAGTCTTCAATTCCCGCTCCTTGACGTCCAATGATATACCCAGGCTTTGCTGAGAAAATTGAAACGCGGACATCGTTTGAATTACGGTCAATCGATACATGATCAACACTGGCGTGGTGAAGCTCCTTTAGGAGGAATTCTCGGATCAAAACATCTTCCCGTAAAAACGGAATAAGATTTTTCTTTCGAGCAAACCACTTAGAGTCCCAGCGGTAAATCGTTGAAAGACGGAAGAGCTTTGGATGAATCTTTTGTCCCATATTACTTGCTTTCAGCTTTTTTTGTTGTCTTCTTTGCAACCTTTTTCTCTACAGCCTGCTCTTCTTTCTTTGCTACCACAGACTTCTTTGGCAGTTTCACCTCTTTCTTAGAAGATTGAGATGCTGTTTCTGCACGCTCCCCAACCACAATGGTGATATGAGATGAACGTTTACGAAGTGTAGATGCACGTCCAAATGCTCGAGGCATATAACGCTTAAGTGTTGGTCCTTCATCAACAAACGCTTCTGTAATGATGAATTCCTGCGTGTTGAGTCCAAAGTTATTTTCTGCATTCGCGACCGCAGAATTCAGTGCTTTGAGCACAGGCTGTGCTGCGCGCTTCTGCGAAAACATCAATTGATGCTGCGCTTGTTTTACAGGGAGACCACGCACCAAATCAACCACAAGTCGAACCTTGCGAGGAGCGATACGGATATATTTTGCTTTTGCCTTTACCTGCATATCCTATGATTTATCCTTTCCGGAATGTTTGACAAACTTTCGTGTTTTTGCGAATTCACCCAGCTTGTGGCCAACCATATTTTCCACTACACGAACTTGAATAAATTCACGCCCATTGTGAACACCAAAGGTGAATCCAACCATTTCTGGTGTAATGTCTGAGCTGCGAGCCCATGTTTTAATCACGGACTTGTCGCCAGCAGAAAGTTTTGAAACTTTCTTGGCAAGCTTCGCGTCTACGTAAGGTCCTTTTTTGAGACTTCGTGACATACCCTATTTCTTATTTCGGCGCTTCACAATAAAGCGATCCGTTATCTTATTTCTTCGTGTTTTGACACCAAGTGCCTTCTTACCAGTTGGCGTCTTTGGAGCTTTAAGACCAATTGGATTTGATCCTTCTCCACCTCCATGCGGGTGATCAACTGGGTTCATCGCCTTACCGCGAACGGTTGGACGGATTCCACGATGACGTGTACGTCCCGCTTTCCCCCAACGAATAAGCCGCCAATCAGGATTTGAAACAGCACCAATTGTCGCCATACAATTCTTCTTTACAAGACGAATTTCTCCTGATGGAAGCTTAAGTGTGGCCATATCACCTTCAACGGCCATAAGCACAGCACCGTTTCCAGCTCCTCGTGCCATTTGCGCACCCTTCCCTGCTTGTAGTTCAATATTGTAAACCGTCATTCCAGGTGGAATATGCTCAAGCTTGAATCGATTTCCAATATGAGGTTCCCCTTTTTTCTCAGACGACACAATTGTCATGCCAACTTTGAGTGTTTGAGGAGCGAGAATGTAGCGCTTTTCTCCGTCCGCATACGTAAGGAGTGCGATACGCGCTCCACGATTTGGATCGTATTCAATTGTTTTCACGGTCGCAGGAATATCAAATTTATCGCGCTTGAAATCAATTTCACGAATGAAGCGTCTTGCTCCACCCCCTCGGTGACGTACGCGAATAACACCATCGTTTCCACGTCCTTTACGACGCACTGGCTTTGATACGAGGTTCTTTTCTGGCTTCTTTGACGTAATGTCATCGAATGTTTGCACACTCGATTTACGACGTCCAGCCGTTGTTGGTTTATGTACGCGAATTCCCATATTACACGCCTTCAAATACATCTACCGTCTTACCTTCTGGAAGGTAGACGAGAGCTTTCTTATAATCACTGCGCTTTCCTGTCGTAAGCCCTATGCGTTTCTTTTTTCCGCGAACGCGAATAACATTCACTTTTTCGGGAAGAACACCATACACCTCCTTAAAGGCTTGGCGCACAGCAATACGATTTGCATCCATCGCAACTTCGAAGACAATAACACCACTATCAGCTTGATGAGCTGTCTTTTCAGAAACGATTGGACGAACAAGCGTTCTAAGCGCCAATCGAGAGATACCTCGTTGTTTCTTTGAAACACTTACAGATGTTTTTGTTCCTTTCTTTTCAGCAGACTTTTTTGTCGCTGTTTTCTTTGCTTTCTCCGCCATACTTACTTGCTATAGGTCTTTTGCATGCGTTCAATCGCCGCTTCTGAAGCAATCACATATGTGAACTTCAATAGATCACGAACATTGAGGCTTTCTGCAGAAATTGCTTCTGTCTTTGGAAGATTTTCAACCGCACGCGCCGCTTCTCGTTCCTCTTTTGTAAGAACAATAAGCGCTGTCGCATTTGCTCCCGGAAGAGCAGCTCGCATTTTTGCCGCCTGCTTTGTTTTTGTGTCATCGAACCGCATTTCATCAACCGCGATAAATACATCGTTGTTTACTTTATCGCTGAGTACCATCCGAAGGGCCTCTTTACGCATTTTCTTATTTACCTTCTTTCCAAACACGCGGTTAAGCGTTGGACCGAATGTAATACCTCCCCCAACCCAAATTGGTGAGCGGCGTGAACCATGACGCGCACGTCCTGTCCCCTTTTGTTTCCATGGTTTTTTTCCACCTCCACGTACCTCGCTACGATCCTTGGTGCTGCTTATAAGTGATCGGCCATTTGCTAATTGTGCAACAAACACTTCGTGCACAACATGCGGCTTCACCTCGCGAGCAAAAAGGTCGTCCGAAAGCGTTACGCTACCGGTTTCTTTTCCTTCTAGGTTGTATCGCTTTACTTCTGCCATACATTTCCGTCAGAGCTGAGAATGCTTACAATACTTCCACGAGCTCCAGGAATAGCTCCTTTAATCGCTACCGTATTGTTTTCTTTATTAACCTCAACAATTTCGAGATTTTGAACCGTCACTTGATTCCCTCCCATACGACCTGCCATGCGTACACCTTTAAATACACGCTGTGGGCCTCCTGCACCAATAGAACCTGGCATACGTAGCTGGTCTTTGTGACCGTGTGACGCTGGACTTCCTGAGAACTTGTGGCGCTTTACCACACCTTGAAATCCTTTTCCTTTCGAGGTTCCAACAACAGTTACAACGTCGCCAGATGTAAAGACATCAGCAGCGAATACCGCCCCTTCAGAAGGAACGTCACCGTCAATAGGAAACTCACGCGTAAGCTCGAAAGATCCAAGCTCTTTCCATTCCCCCTTCTGTGCTTTCTTAATTTTTTTCTTCTCACCAAATCCAAGCACAATCGCTGTTTTACCAGCTGGATTTGTTTTGACAGCGGTTACGGTACATGGACCTGCGTCAACAAGTGTCACAGGCACAACCGTTCCGTCATCTTTGAAGATTTGCGTCATTTCGCGTTTTTTTCCAAGAAGGATTTTCATATTTATTGAATAGTGGAAAATCACCTAACTTTTGCATCACAAAAGCTAGAAGTCACTTCTCAACGTCGTTAAGAAAAGGCTTCTAGCCCTAAAAACAAGCTCATTTGTCTTTTAGGTGGTGTGGTTTTTAATGATTCCTTTCTTTTGCGCCTTGATGCTATCTGAGGAAGGTTTTCACGAGGATCTTTCTTCCTTGTAGTCAGGGTGCGTTTGGGCACTTCTCGGCCTCTGCGAAGGGCTTATCCCTCGCACTGGCCGAGAAGCCAGTGTTACGCAAATGCGTAATTACATTTTGATTTCAACATCCACGCCAGACGGGAGGTTGAGGGTCATGAGAGCATCGATAGTACTCTCCCCAGGATTCACAATGTCAATAAGACGCTTGTGAACGCGTACTTCGTATTGATCACGCGCTTTTTTGTAGACGAATGTTGAACGGTTTACCGTGTATCGGCGTTTTTCGGTAGGAAGCGGTACTGGACCGTGAACGGTCGCTCCACTTCTTTCCGCCGTTTTAATAATCGTCTTGGTCGCCGTATCGATAATACGGTGATCATATGAGCGGATCTTAATACGAATACGCTGCTTTGCCTCCTCTTTATTGTTGTCTTGCGTGGTCATATCGTAAAGAACAAATTACGTGAATGTTATTCAACAATCTTCGTTACAACTCCTGCACCAACAGTTCGTCCACCTTCACGAATAGCGAAACGCATCTGCTCTTCCATCGCTACTGGAACGATAAGGTTGATTGTTGCGTTTACGGTGTCGCCAGGCATAACCATCTCTGTTCCCTCAGGAAGAGCGGTTACTTCACCTGTTACATCTGTTGTTCGGATGAAGAATTGCGGTTTGTATCCCTTGAAGAATGGCTTGTGACGCCCACCTTCTTCTTTGGTAAGTGCATAAAGCTCAGCTTCAAACTTTGTATGCGGAGTTACTGTTCCTGTCTTTGCAAGAACCATTCCACGCTCTACATCTTCTTTCTTGATTCCACGAAGAAGAAGTCCAGCATTGTCTCCTGCCATACCTTTATCGAGCTGCTTGTTGAACATCTCGATTCCTGTAACAACAGTCTTCGTTGTGTCGCGAAGTCCAACCATTTCGATTTCATCGTTTAGGTTGATCATTCCACGCTCGATACGACCGGTTACAACCGTTCCACGGCCTTCAATTGAGAAAACATCCTCAATCGGCATAAGGAAATCCTTATCAGTATCACGCTCTGGCGTAGGAATGTATTCATCGAGTGCTTTGAGAAGCTCAGCGATGTGACCCTGGTGAGTCGCATCTCCTTCAAGTGCCTTAAGCGCTGATCCACGAATAATTGGTGTTTCTGCACCCGGATATTCGTACTGATTAAGAAGGTCTCGTACTTCCTCTTCCACAAGATCAACAAGCTCAGCGTCATCAACCATGTCGACTTTATTGAGGAAAACAACAATCTTAGGCACTCCAACTTGGCGTGCTAGAAGAATGTGTTCACGTGTCTGAGGCATAGGACCATCAGCCGCTGATACCACAAGAATAGCGCCATCCATTTGCGCAGCACCTGTAATCATGTTCTTTACATAGTCCGCGTGACCTGGACAGTCAACGTGTGCATAGTGGCGTGCTTCACTTTCATATTCAACGTGTGAAGTAGAGATGGTGATTCCACGCTCTCGCTCCTCAGGAGCTTTGTCGATTTGGTCGAATGCCTTCTTTTGTCCTCCTGGAGAGAACTGTAAAGAGAGTGTCGCCGTAAGCGTCGTCTTTCCGTGGTCAACGTGACCAATGGTTCCAACGTTAACGTGTGGCTTTGACCGGTCAAAATGTTCTGCCATAACGAAGTTAACTTCTAGGAAATTCCTTAAATTAAGTGCGGCGATTGTAACAAAATCCTTAAAATAATGCAAGTGCAACGTAGTAAAATTTTGTCAAGCTGATGCTTTAAAGCGTTTTTTGGCTAAAGCAAGAGAAAATCCCTAGTTTTCCAGGGATTATTCTAGGCTTTCAAGATAGAAGCGTTCTTCGGCTTCAAATGCGCCATCAGGCTCCTCTTCACGTCCGGGAATTGGCTCATACGCCCGATCACCCGTCGTTGTCTGCGTCTTTTCGATAGGGATTCGTGTCTCAGTTTTGGCAACAGGAAGGCCAACTGGGGCTTCCTGCATAACCGACCCCGGTGCTTCCGATGATGCAGTAAGCGCTTCTTGTCTGGGCTCGTGCTTTTGCTCAGGTGGCGGTTGCAGTGCTGGAGAAGACGCAGCGTCCGCGACAGGCTGCCCGCCAGAGCGAAGCGATGCATACGTCTCAAACGGAACAATGACCACCGGATGCTCGGCTGTTTCATTCGTCACAATCACAGTCTCACCCGTTTTCTGTGCAAGTCGCAAAATACGCGCAAATTGGTCGTTCATATGTGGTGGTAAAAGGATGTAGAGGTCGTAAAGGCGCAGAAGTTTTAATAGTTATAAAGGCTTCTACGCCATTATGCGCATCTTAGAGAAAAAGGTGAAAAGGGGCAAGCGGGGGTGCTCGAGATGTTGAAAAACGAAGGATCGGCCTTCGGCCTCGTTGGAAGCGTTGGTTCCTCGTCACCCCTGCGCAGGCAGGGGTCCAGCGTATACCGATTGCACTTCGATGGATTCCTGCTCCCTGCTGCGCAGGGACAGGCTTCGCAGGAATGACGAATAATTACTGCATCCAACGGCTCTGCAGCCTCATACACGTTCACCTCGAGCGAGTGAGCGCAGCGAACACAACGTCTTCAACGAGCAAGGAAAAGCCGATCTATCCAAAGAGAAATCCCCCGCTACCAGGTGGCATTGGGGGATTACGAGAGCCTAGTTCCCCCTTCGCTTCGCGCGTACTCGAGCAATGAGCCCATTATCGCCGAAGAGCGCATGACTGGCGGAAGAGGGCGTTATGATCAAGCCTCCCGTGCGAACGACGAATTTCTGTCGAAAAACTCGCGCATGGAGGCCTGCTGGAATAGGATCCTGGCACAGGAGAGCCACGAGCGGGGCATAGTCGATCTCCTCTTCGATGGCAGTCAGCATTTCTGCCCAGCACCACGTTACTGACGTATCCTTTCCCGTCCAAGGCAACAGGATGAGAATGTCCGGCCTCACACACGCAACTTGCTCTGCCACCTCTTCTGGAAAGCGAGCTATGCACGGTCTTCTCATATCGGTATAGACCATTGATTCTTCCGTACTGCCCAACGGAAACCACGCATCGAGCGCCCGCCTTCCCGCATCCGCTTGCGCACTCCCCGCTCCAAGAATGTATTGAACCGTCACATGGCGCATTGCTTACCTCTCCTTTTTCAGAATGAACGTTACAGGTAACCTTAGCGCATTTCACGCCTCGCGTCAACCTGACACAGAAATAAAACCTTTGAAGCCTTTACGACCTTTTACCGACTTTCCAAACGAAAAACCCCAAGCTCCGCAGAGCCGGGGGTACGACGAGGGCGACTGGGTGGAGCTCAGTTGCCGGGCAGCTGATCACGAATCTCAGCGATATCCATGTCAAGATTCAGAGCGAAATCATCCAATACCCTCTTGATCTCACGGAGGAGCTTGGTCCCTATGCCCTTCGTTTTGCGGATCTCAGCCTCGCTCTTCTCCGCAATATGCCAGACGTAGACAAACCCTGCATCCGACAGAATATTCTGTAGACGCACGGAAATTTCCAACTTCCCGACTGACTGGCTGAGCGCCTCCACCTTCGTGAGTGCCCTTGGGTTGCTCGGCAAATTATCTGCAGTCTGAGTCTGCGGAGCCTTCTTTGGTTCATCAGGAACGGGAAGGAGCATCAACGGACCGATGGTACGGGCTCCTACTCGCGTCGGTCGAACCTTAACGGTGACCACGACCCCCAGAAGTTGCAGCAAAGCCTCGAAGTCTTGTGTGTTCTCAGCTCCCTCGGGCAGCTCGATAACCTTGTCGCCAAACTCAATCTTGTACGTAGCCAATGAACACCTCTTTTTGCAGCTTATGCTGCGCTTGAGTAATTGTCTTTCGACGAACTATCATACGAATTAAACAATGATTTGTCAACAAAAAAAGCAGGCCCGAAGGCCCACTCTTTTATTTGGCACATGCCATGCGCCGCTACTCGCTACTTTCTAATAGCTACTAGCTAATTTACCCATTCCGCTTCTCCTTTATCTCTTTTGCCACATTATTTGGCACTTCTTGGTATTCATGGAATTCCATTGAATAGCTCGCACGTCCTTGCGTCATGCTGCGGAGCGATGTTGCGTATCCGAACATTTCAGAGAGAGGAACAATCGCGCGTACAATCTTAATATTTCCACGATCACTCATTTCCTGAATTTGTCCGCGTTTTCCATTGAGGTCACCTACAACGGTTCCCATCGATTCTTCCGGCGTCACAACCTCAACTTTCATGGTTGGCTCAAGAAGTACCGGACTTGCATTACGAAGAGCTTCTGCAAGCGCCATTGAACCTGCCATCTTGAAGGCTGCTTCATTTGAGTCCACTTCATGGTATGAACCATCGTAAAGACGTGCCCTTACATTAATGACCGGATATCCAGCAATAACCCCACGATCCATCGCTTCACGCATTCCCTTTTCAATCGCCGGAATATATTCCTTCGGAATAGAACCTCCTTTAATTTCATCAACGAATTCAAATGTCTGTGCATCTTCATCCGCGCCTTCCACTGGAGCGAGCGGCTCAATACGGACCTTTGCGTGACCATATTGTCCGCGTCCTCCAGACTGCTTAACGTACTTTCCTTCTGCTTCCGCGCTGCTCTTAATCGTTTCACGATAACTCACTTGCGGCTTTCCAACATTCACTTCTACGCCGAATTCACGCTTCATACGGTCGATAATAATATCGAGGTGAAGCTCTCCCATTCCAGATACGATTGTCTGATTGGTTTCTTCATCGGTTCGCACACGGAAGGTTGGGTCTTCTTCTGCAAGCTTTGAAAGCGCGATTGAAAGCTTTTCTTGATCTGCTTTTGTTAGCGGTTCAAGCGCTTGCGAGATAACTGGTTCTGGGAAGGTAATTGACTCAAGCACGATTGGCTTTGCAGGGTCACAAAGTGTGTTTCCAGTCGTCGTATTTTTTAGTCCCACAGCTGCCGCAATTTCTCCGGCAAACACTTCGTTTACATCTTCACGTGAATTTGCATGAAGCCGCACAATACGTGAAACACGTTCCTTTTCTCCTGTTGACGCATTGAGTACATATGTTCCTGCCTTCAGCATTCCTGAATACACACGGAAGAACGCAAGTTTTCCAACGAATGGGTCTGTTGCGATTTTGAACGCAAGCGCCGAAAACGGCTCTTCATCTGCTGCTTCTCGCTTTTGTACATTTGTCTCGTCGTCTGGGTGAAACCCTTCAACCGCTGGAATGTCAAGTGGTGATGGAAGATAGTCCACAACGGCATCGATCATCATTTGCACACCTTTATTTTTCAGTGCCGATCCACAAAGCACTGGAACGATATCTAGACGGATCGTTGCCGCGCGAAGGACACGCTTTAAATCTTCTATCGCAATCTCTTCTCCGGCAAGATACTTCTCCATGAGCGATTCATCATTTTCCGCAATCGCTTCTACAAGTTTTGCACGCCATGTTTCTGCTTGCTCCTTGTACTCATCTGGAATATCGATTTCATCAACTTGACGTCCTTCTTCATCTCGGTACATGAAGGCCTTCATCTTCAAAAGATCGATAATCCCCTCAAACGCATCTTCTTTTCCGATCGGAAGCTGAATTGGATAGGCCTTCTTGGTAAGACGCGCGTGAATTGAATCAAGGTCTTTGAAGAAATCTGCCCCAGTTCGGTCTAGTTTATTGATATAACAAATACGCGGTACTTTGTACTTATCAGCTTGGTGCCAAACAGTTTCAGACTGCGGCTCTACACCTGCTACACCGTCGAATACGGTTACTCCGCCATCGAGTACGCGAAGTGAACGCTCTACCTCTACCGTAAAGTCTACGTGACCAGGTGTATCGATGATATTAATTCGGTGATCCTTCCAGAAACAGGTGGTTGCTGCAGCAGTAATGGTAATTCCGCGCTCACGTTCTTGCTCCATCCAGTCCATTTCCGCTTCCCCTTCATGAACCTCACCAATGCGATGCTTTTTACCAGTGTAAAAGAGAACACGCTCGGTTGTGGTTGTTTTACCGGCATCAATATGGGCGATAATTCCGATATTACGTGTTCGCTCAAGGGGATATTGTCGGGGCATAACGTGTGATTAGTGAAAAGTGTTTAGGGAAATTGATCTGATTATAGTCGATTTTCAGAAGCGAGAAAAACGCCAAAAGGCGTTTATCGTCGCGCAAAGTGCGCGAATGCGCGGTTTGCTTCCGCCATACGCTGCACGTCTTGTTTTTTCTTGATCGTTGGTCCTTCGTTCTCAGCCATCGCCATGAGTTCGTTCGCAAGACGTATAGCCATTGGCTTTCCTTTTGCCTTACGCGCCGCTTCAAGCATCCACCGATAAACAAGGGCATAGCGTCGGTCTCCACGTACAGGGATTGGCACTTGATAGTTTGCTCCACCAACACGACGAGACTTTACCTCAACGCTCGGCGCGCCGTTTTTGATTGCGAGATTAAAGATATCCATTGCAGGTTTCTTTGTCTTGTCTTCCATGTACACAAAAGCATCGTATACAACACGTTCTGCAACAGATTTTTTTCCATCCATCATGACGTAATTAATCAGCTTCGTCACGAATGGACTTCCGTATTTTCGATCAGGCGCGAGTTCGCGCTTTGGGGCTTGTTTTCCACGCATAGTCTTATAGATAATATGTCTGGAATCTTCCCGCCGTAGTATGCGGTACTCCAGACGTTAATAGAGCTGTTAGCTGATAGCATTTAGTCGTTAGCCGAGGCTAATAGCTAATTGCTAACCGCTAATAGCTTTCGTTACTTTTTAGGCTTCTTTGTTCCGTACTTAGAACGACTCTGGTTGCGACCATCTACACCAGCGGTGTCATAGCGACCACGAACAACGTGATAACGCACACCAGGAAGATCTTTTACACGTCCACCGCGAATTTGCACGATAGAGTGTTCCTGAAGATTATGTCCTTCCCCAGGGATATACGCATTCACTTCCATTCCATTTGAAAGGCGAACACGCGCTACTTTTCGCAGCGCCGAGTTTGGCTTTTTTGGTGTCATGGTGAATACACGCGTACAGACACCGCGCTTAAACGGTGCGCCACGACGAAGTTCGGTCTTGCGACGATGAAGTGTGTCCATCGTGAATTGCATCGCTGGAGACTTCGATTTTTTTGATTTAGATGACCGTCCTTTTCGGACGAGCTGATTCATTGTTGGCATAAAGATGGCCGAAAATTATCATAAACAAGATTTTTGGTCAAGGGGATTTGGTTGCTAGAGGTGGGAGGTTTGAGGTTGGAGGTTTGGGGTATGAAGAATATGGTTACAAGCACGAAAAACGCATCCTTCCGGGCTTGACCCAGAATCCATCGTTTTTCACTCGTTTGAATAGATCTTCCGCTATGCTCCCGCCTTCGCTCTTTGAGCTTCGGACGGGCAAGCTAGAATGCAAATTCCCTGACGAATGTGAGGGATCTACTCGAAATACCCGCACGTCAGTCGATGACCGCACCCTCCCCTTAGCCCCCGTCCGTCCAACGAAGGACGTCGCGGGGGATTGTCATTAATGACCAATTAAATACCAAGCTTCATTCCGCTTTTCACAAAGGAGGCTCTATGCCTGTTCTTGATCCAGGAATTGGCACTTTCTTGTCGGTTGCCGCGCTGATGCTCATCGACATCCCGATTCTGATTCTCATCGACTTTCGTGATTTACAAACACAGAGAAGAACTGAACGCATCTCTCCCCTCGCCATTGTGCGAGGGAGCCATATTTGATATACTCCTCTTATATGAATAAACAAATCTTTACCTCACTTGGTGTACTCGCCCTAATTGTTGCCGGCCTTATGTGGATTGTCGGTGGAAATAATCCAAATCTTTCAGAACTCGCCGATCTGTGGTGGCTCCCAATTCCACTTGGAGTTATTCTTATTCTCATTGGAATGAAGAAGGATAAGGGGGAAAAGTAAAGGTAGACAGTGCAATAACAAAACAGACCGACGGTCTGTTTTGTTATTGCAAGCGGCTTTAGAAGCCCAAACTGAGCAGCGCGGTGCAAGATGTACCTACAATAGCGTCACAAGCGGCAAAAGATGGAGCGCTCACAAAAAAGAAGACATCAAAAGGTGTGAGAATTGAAATGATGACAAGCAGCATTAATACTTGCGGTCCATACGTTGCAATCGCGATACGAAGCTGCGCCCACCTGGGCGCGGTCAAAAGTGCATCAACAAGCTTCGATCCATCCAGCGGATGAATTGGAATGAGATTAAAAACAAGCAAAAACAAGTTGATGAGCACCATCAAGGTGAGAAAAATATGCAGGAGCGAAAGCTCGGCACCCACACCAAGCAAAATACGCAAAGCCACCGCTGCGAGCAAAGAAAGAAGCAGATTCGAACCAGGACCTGCGAGCGCAATCTTCACCGCATCCCACCTCGGATTATTGAGATTGTACGGATTAAACGGCACTGGTTTTGCCCACCCGAATCCTAGGAGCAATAGCATCACAAATCCCATTGGATCAATATGTGCGAGCGGATTCAATGTCAAACGCCCCAGTGCTTCTGCCGTTTTATCACCAAGCCTGCTCCCCACAAATGCATGCGCAAATTCATGAACGGTTAATGCGGTTACTATGACAATAACCCAAATGAGCAGCAAGGCTGGATTCGAGAGTAAATTCAAAATCATACCCTACTTTTTTACCGAATGTTTCGGATCTTTGCAAAGTTGATGTCGATATCTATCGCTTGTCACAATGAATCCATAAACCAAACTTGCAATCATAAAACCGACAAGCAGCCCTAAAAATATTGGCGAATCAATGAGCATCATCACTTCTGTGCGCATAAGTTTTACCAGCGATTCAATGCCTAAAAGAAAATTATTCATGATAAAATTGTACCATGCGTTTACGCCATTTTTTTCTCTATCAAAAACGAGCACTCGGCGTTCTTGCCTCCGTGCTTTTCATTGGCGGCATTGGGCATTTTTTTGTGCTTGAACCAACACGCGTCAATGGTACTTCCATGGCGCCCGCGCTCGAGAACAATGAGCGTATTCTGATGGAAAAATTGAGTCTGCTTGTTCGCGCACCGAAACGCGGACAGCTTGTAGGGGCTTTCGACGCACGCAATGAGCTACTTCTCGTAAAACGCGTTATTGCGCTTCCGGGTGAGCAAGTGGTCATTCGCCGCGATGGGCTATACATTGTTGACCGCTACGGCATAGAAGCAAAGCTTGATGAACCATATGTAGACCAAGCCTTAAAAACGCTTCCAAAATATGGGCAAGAAGCTGTCTATCCTCTGCTACAAGATCATCAGTATTTTCTCATGGGCGATAATCGCGAAAGCAGCGTAGATTCGCGATCATTCGGGGCCGTACATAGATCAAACATTGTAGGAACGATTTTACGCATTCCTCTGATTGGACGAATTGGTACTACTTCTGATCCTTATTCTGCCCTCACATCAGCACCAATCGACTGAAGTTTTCCAAGTAAGTCTTCGTATCCCCGTTCTAAATGATCGAGCCCATCAAGTTTTGACGTCCCTTCCGCAAGAAGCGCTGCAATGACATACGCGAGCCCCGCACGAATATCGGGCACGGTCATATTTGCTGCCTTGAGTGTACTTGCACCTTTAATAACTGCTGAGTGACGATAATTTTGATCTTTGAAGCGACAAGGAAGCTCTCCCAAACATTTCGCAAAAAGCGAAATGTCTGCTCCCATTTCATTGAGTGTCTCTGTATATCCAAAACGTTCCTGATAGACCGTTTCATGCACCACTGACGTTCCTTCCGCCTGTGTCAGCACCACAACAAATGGTTGCTGCCAATCAGTAGAAAACCCTGGATAAGTGTCCGTTTCGAGTTGTATCCCCTTATACGCTTTCTGCCCACCTTTGAACAAAATGCCATCTTCTTGAATGTGATATTCTCCACCGATCATCCGTACAGCATTTAAAAAGGTGATCATATCTTCATGGCGAGCTCCTTTCGCAAAAATTTCACCGCCTGTTGCAAGCGCAATGCAACCATAACTCGCCGCTTCAAGCCTATCCGGAATCACCGTGTGCTCGCATCCGGATAGTTTTGAAACTCCTTGAATTTCAATATGTCGTCCAACGCCGACTTCAATGATCGCTCCCATTTTTTGGAGCATCATAATAAGGCTAATAATCTCTGGCTCAATCGCTGCATTTTTAATAACTGTTCGTCCTTTCGCGAGCACGCCAGCAAATAACACCGTCTCAGTCGCACCTACGGATGGATACGGCAACTCAATGAGAGCACCTTTTAATCCGTCTATTGCAGACACAAAAAAATCATCCTCGCGCACGTCGATCTTTGCCCCCATTTTTTCAAGTGCCATGAGATGAAAATTGACAGGACGAGGACCAATTTTATCGCCACCCAGCGTTGGCACGGTCGCCTCACCAACGCGATGCAAGAGCGGAGCTACAAGCAAAATTGAAAGACGATTTTTTCTTGAAAGCGCCATCGCAGACGCATCGGCAATCGATTTTGTCTGCAATGTGAGCGTGTGATCAGTGAGGTCGGTCATGGCACCAACGGTTCCAATCAGCTCGCGCGCAATGTCGGTTTCTTGCTGAAGTGGACTATTGTGCAATTTTACAACTTCTTCCGTCAACGTACTTGCAATAATCATTTTACTCGCCGCATTTTTTGCCCCGGCAATTTGCACTTCACCGTTGAGGGCTTTCCCGCCGGTAATTGAAAGATATTCCATAGATATGCCCATAATCTCATGTTCTTCAAGGAGCGTCTAGGTTGCATCGCTTTGCTCGTTGAAGACGTTAACATCGTACGTTTCAAAAAAAAATCACCGAAGGTGAATAACTGGGCGCGGCGCGTAACGCGAAATTTGGTTCATACCACATGTGGGCGTAGCGAGCAGCTTGCGATGGAAAGAGCCCTTGCCCCATCTATCGGTCGATTGCACACCATGAACCGCTGAATCCCCGAGTCTTTCGGTGTCTAGAAAGGGTCGAACAATGTGATCATCGTTTTTATTGGATTCTCAAAAAATGCTTAGCCAATTCGCGTGTACGCGCGGCGCATAGTAAGCGTACCATACTCAAAAAGAAAACGCCCACGAAGGGCGGCTTCTTTTTTTTCGCTCAACAGACTATCCAAGATGGTATTGATCGGTCAGTTTGTCGTAGCTGAAAACTTCTTCTTCTTTGAAGAAGCGTTTGATTTCTTCTTGCGCATTCTCAAGTGAATCAGAAGCGTGCACAATATTACCGGCAACACTCATGGAGAAGTCTGCGCGCACAGTTCCTGCATCGGCTTCGAGTGGATTTGTCGCACCGTTGACCTTGCGTACTTCATCAATAGCTCCTACCCCTTCAAAAACGATTCCAACAACTGGTGTTTGCATCATAAATTCAACGAGCCCCTTGTAAAAGGGCTTATCAACGTGGTGATGATAGTGGTCTGCAAGAACGGTCTCGTCAAGATGAATAAGCTTCATTGCAACAATTTTGAGACCCTTTCGCTCGAAGCGAGAAAGAACCTCTCCAACGCGTTCACGTTGAACCGCATCAGGTTTGATTAGGACAAGCGTTTTTTGTACATCTGCCATAAATAAGTGGTTATTTGACCGAAGACTACGCGTTATTGGCATTTTCGTCAATCTCAAAGTGAGAAAAAGTCAATGTCAACTCGTCCATTTTTTACACGTAAACGAATATCGCCATGCAGATCTGTGCGATATATCTCTGTTTCGATTTCATCAAGTCGTTCAAGAACCGCCGTGTGCGGATGACCATAATTGTTTTCTCCGACTGATATCACACTGATTTCAGGGTCGATATGTTCTAAAAAGGCACTTGAACTTGATGTATTTGAACCTTGATGCCCTACTTTCAATACATTTATATCGCCAAGATACGGCATAATTGCCAGCTCTTGTGATGTCCCAATATCCCCCGTGAACAAAAATTGTACCCCAACTGCCTCAAGAAGGTAGACAAGTGAACCATCATTTGGATTTTCCGGATGCTCTTCAACGTCAATCGGATACAGGAGCGTCATTTTTGCACGATCGCTAAGATCGATTTCAGAGAGAAAATGTGGAATACGTCCAATGTCATCAATGATCCTCAAGAATTCTTGATAGGTCTTTGTGCCGTACTCTTGTCCGCTATAAAACATGTGCTCAACGCTATAGCGCTCTAAAATGTGATTCAATCCAGTGACATGATCAGCATGAGGATGAGTATTGATGAGATACTCAATCGTGCGGTCCCATGGCGGCATGACGGCTCCAATTTTTTCCAATATCGCTTCATTTGGACCACCATCGATGAGTACTTGACCATTTGGACTGTCAATAAAAATTGCATCCCCTTGCCCAACATCAAATATCCAAACGACCACATCGGTTTTTGCCCCAAAGGTGCCCCTGACGGACGATTGAATGATTAGACTGCACAGGAATACCAGGGTAAGTCCGAAGAGCAATGTTAACTTGTCCCGATTCATAGATTGATCGCCGAAAATGGGAGTGATTCTAGTGTGCGAATCAGTTCAAGCATGAGGTGAAGAAGGCTCCACGTGATAGATTCGACCGGAACGACCAGTCCCAAAACGCCGAATAATATCGTGTACGGGATAAGCGGCAAGACCAGCAGATTCACAAGTGGGCTTATGAGGGAAAATCGATCAAAACTGAAGACGATTATCGGCAATGTTGCGGCTGTTGCTGCGAATGTTGATGCGGCAGAATCACGAATTGAAAATGCTTCGGGTAGGAATGCAAGCCAACGCGAAAATTTGTCCCCAAAATAGACAAGACCAATCGTCGAGGCAAACGAAAGTTGAAAACCGATATCGTCACGCAACAAAAGTGGATTTATAAGAAGCATGATTGTCGCAGCGCAGAGAAGGAGAATGAGTGGCGCAGATCGGCGTCCAATTGTTCTTGCAATAAGCACAATCGCCCCCATAACCGCTGCTCGAATAATAGGCGCATCTCCCCCAGCGAGTACCGCATACACACCAATCCCAACCATAATTACGGCAAAAATTTGCTGGCGTTTGAAGCCTAGAAAAAAGAGCATCCCTGAAAGGATAATCACTATGATGGCAACGTTATACCCGCTTGCGGCAACAATGTGTGTGGTGCCCGTTTCTTGAAATCGATTCTCCCAGCTCTCAGAGAAATCAGCCTCACCAAAGAGAAGACCATACAGAAGTGTCGCATGTGGCTCGCCGTACGAACGGTCAATGTGCGTCTGTACTCCTGCACGGAAGCGATCGAGCTGACCAAAGACTGTATTTTGCGAATCAGTAATAATCTGCCCTTGCGGTTCACAGATTGTATAGACGTGTTTTGCTGCGAGGAATCGATCATAACGAAAACCGTCAAACGGCTCAGGTACTTCAAGCGCACAAAAGACATCTATCCTATCACCAGCAAATACATCAGCACCTGAGCGATCGCGGACAAGCACGCGACCCGGCAATGTTGACGTTTTTACATAAATATCTTGTCGTCCGTAGCGATCATCGACACTCATAACGCGTCCTAAAACGGCTGCTGATCCATGCAACTCTGGAGCGGACGAGATGGCAAGTAAATATCGACCAAATCCGAATCCGGCGAAAATAAGACCGAGCAGCGCAAATGCAAAAGTCAACCTTGACCGAACAAGAAAAAGATAGACAAGTACAATCCCTATCGATACAAGCAAAAAGAACAGTCGTGCATCAAATGAAAATGATGCGATGAGCGTTCCGACGAGGAATCCCGATGCCGCTGCTACAATCCATTTGTAGCCTCCTTGCATAACCCAATTCCGTACACCGATAGACCTGCTAATGCAAGTCGATCTGCATCGAGAAAACTTTTTCCATCAAAAACGACAGGTGCCGAGAGGAGTGAAGCAACCTGCTGCCAATGCACCCCTCGATATTCATCCCATTCCGTCATCACAAGCAGCGCATCTTTTCCGTCCAGCATTTTTATAGGATCTTCTGCGAATTCTATCGCCTCGCCAAGCTCTTTTTTTGCATTCAATGCAGCCTTTGGATCATGCGCAACAATCTTCGCACCACGTTCAAGAAGAAGCGGAATCAAGCGAAGCGATGGCGATTCGCGCACGTCGTCGGTTCCCTTATTAAACGCGAGCCCCCAAATTGCCAGACGTTTTCCATGCAACGGACCAATACGTTTTTCAATCATTACCACAAATCTCTGCGCCTGCTTTTCATTTACCTCAATCACCGGATCGATAAGCTTAGATTCATACCCCTCACGACGTGCGGCATCGGAAAGTGCGATAACATCTTTTGGAAAACAGGATCCACCGAAGCCCGCACCCGAACGCAAAAATGCCTTGCCAATGCGGGGATCCGTTTCTAGTACCAATTTTACATCGGCCATTGAGGCATCAAACACATCGGCAATATTCGCAATCTCATTTACAAGCGACAGTCGCGCTGCAAGCATGGTATTCGCGGCATACTTCGCAATTTGTGCGCTTTCCACCGACATCGTCAATATCGGCGCATCTATGCCCTGATACACCTGCTCAAGCACTTCCGCAACTTCTTCATTTTCTGTTCCAATCACAATACGATCAGGCCTCATAAAATCACTCACCGCCGACCCTTCGCGCAAGAACTCGGGATTCGAGGCGATAGAGATTTGATCATTATTGAGCCGCTCACGAAGTTGCGGCCGCGAACCTGGCGGGACGGTACTCTTTACACAAAGAATTGTTTTTTCAATACGCGATCCGACATCTTTCGCAACGGCGAAGACGGATGACAAATCACAGCTTCCATCTGCTCGTCGGGGCGTTGGAACGCAAACAAAAACAACATCCGGATTTGGCATACCGCTCAGTGCATCTTCTATGCCAATATGAAATGTCAACTTCCCTGTATGAAGACCTCCTTCAACAAGTTCTTTGAGTCCGGGTTCGTAAAATGGTATCTCCCCTTCCTTCAGCTTCTCAACTTTCTCGTCATCAATATCTACGGCCGCAACCTGATGTCCGAGCGTCACAAGCCCCGCAGCCTGCACTAAACCAACGTATCCAGTTCCAACAACCAAAATTTGCATATATATCTAGCTTAGCAAACTGCGGTGATCTGTCGACCCCTCATAGCGAAGCACATAGCGCGAGGAAAAACGAGGGCTGCACGCGGTACATGAACGCTGATCATAGAAGCGTCGACCAGTTGTAACCATATGTCCATTTGGACAACGATAGCGATGCTGTTTGGGCAGAACACGATGCGCGCGCGTTGATCGATGGATGATATCGTCCTCAGAAAATGTAGATCGCCAATGCGCGCCTTCTATCGCGCGGGACACATTCACTCCTTTTCGCACACGCAGCACACCCGGATTCACGCCCTGTTTTAAATAACGCAATTGCAGCATTTCTTCTTTTGAACACGCTTTTGGTTCAAAGCCATTTTGAGATCGGTATTCCTGAACACAATCCGCAACATTTGTGTTGAATACACGCCCATGTGGCATGCGGCGCGCTTTTCCATCGAAAGCAGGAGCCATATGCCAAAGTTCGTGCATGAGCGTTTCAAGCAGTTCACCGCGAAGGCCATGGTTCTCAACAAGAAGTCCGGCGTTCAATTGCAATAAATAAATGATATCTCGATGTTGATAATGAAAGGTCGGGAACATGGGGCGGAATGTTGTGCCGTCATAGGCATGCCGAAGCGGAGTGAGCTTGCCATGGGTTCTAACGCCGCCTTTTTTGATGAAAACGAGCACTTGATCAGGTCGAATATGCGAAAGCCGCGGCACAACTTGTACCGCGTCTTTGATCATGCGTTCGATTGTCGCCGGGGCGTCGAAAGACATAATTTGAGCGTAGCATGGATTGACATCCAGATCGATTCATGTTAGAAAGAATGGTCCTTTCAAATCTCGTTCAACCCCTCACCTGAGGCCCAAATGACTACCAACCATGAAGCCATCGATGATCTGGTCGAGCTCTTCCGGCAAGCCTTCGATGCATCTAGGATGTGGCGTAAGGCCAACAGTATACTGTATCGGCTTGCCGACGGCTGCGGATCTGCACGAATCACTCCCCGGAGTGAAGAAGAGGGCGCGCAACCACCAAGCGTAGTAATCGATATGCCTTGGAATCGTCAGCCCGGCACAACCGTTGTCGGCGTCTGCCTTGTCTTCCTGAATCACTACCCCTCGCGCATCGTCCTGCACAATGATGTTGCGCTGCACGAGGGTAAACCGTATGAAACCGATCTCACTGGTCAGACGCCCGAGGCGATCGTCGCGCGCGTAATGCAGCTCATCGAGCAGTGGTCTCGTGAGGGCAGGTTCAAGCGATGCGCGAGCCGCGAGCCATATCATCAACATTCTCTGGAAGATGATGGAAGGTGAACGTGGCGGCGCTGTGCGTATCTATGTCCAGCAACCGCACGTTGGAGGCCCGGGCCGTGATGAGGTGGATCCAATCGTAGCGCAAATAGCGGTCTACCTACGCCCTCGAACACGCCATCCGGCGCCGGTTCGGGGGCGTGTTTCGTTTTGGTTATTTGTAGAATGGAAAAAGTAGACAGTAGAAAGTGATAAAAGCGCACCGTAGTACGCTTTTATCATCCTGATCGAGCCTTTGGAGAGCTGAAGGATCTATTCGAATCGAGAGATTGCCACGTCGTTCACTACGTTCACTCCTCACAATGACAATTTGATATGTCCGAATCAAAGAACGCCTCAGATTGCTTTAGATGCAGGTGCGCCCGCGAGCACCGAAATGTGCCGTACTGAGCGTACGGTGAATAAGGCGCGGAGCTGCAAGCCTGCAGATGAAATAATCTGAGGCGTCCTAAACGACAAAGTTCACCAGCTTGTCTGGGACAAAAATAACCTTCTTCACCTCCCCTTCAAGATACTTCGCCACATGTTCTTCCGCGCGTGCGGCTGCTTCTACCTTCGCTTGATTTGACCCAGCATCCATTTCAAGTGTTGCGCGTAATTTTCCATTCACCTGCACAGCGATGGTTACTACATCGTCTTTTGTAAGCTCCTCGCTGAATTCCGGCCAGCTGAGCGATTCTAAAATCTCGTTTCCACCGGTTTTTTCATAGAGCTCATTCGCCACATGCGGCGCAAATGGAACAAGCGTGCGCAAGAACGTATGAAGTGAATCTTTCGAAACCGATTTTGCCTTATGAAGCTCATTCACATAACTCATCATGGCTGCAACGGCGGTATTGAATGACATTGATTCAATATCAGTGTTGACTTTTTTGAGCATTTTGTGAAGGGCCGAAGTCAGCTCTTTCGATGCATCATTCGCGATGAATTCCTCAAGGCGCATTACGCGGTCTAAAAATCGCTTTACTCCCATTACCCCATTTTCACTCCAAGGCGCCGGCTCGGAGAATGGCCCCAAGAAAAGCTCGTACATGCGAAGCGTATCAGCCCCAAAATTCGTGACGATGTCATCAGGATTCACCACATTCCCCTTGCTCTTGCTCATTTTCGATCCATCCTCAGCAAGAATAAGCCCGTGACTTCGGCGCGAATGATACGGTTCAGAAACCGGCACATGCCCGCGATCATGCAGGAATTTATTCCAGAAGCGTGAGTACAAAAGGTGAAGCGTTGTATGCTCCATTCCGCCATTATAAAGATTCACCGGCATCCAGTACTTGAGCGCCTCTTCACTCGCAAATGCCTCGCTATTGTGCGGATCGGTATAGCGAAGGAAATACCAGCTGGATCCTGCCCAGTTTGGCATGGTATCGGTTTCGCGCTTCGCTGGACCACCACAAGACGGACATTCGGTATTCACCCAGTCATTAATCGCTGCGAGCGGTGATTCTCCATCATCGGTTGGAAGATATGCATCAATTTCAGGAAGCACAACCGGTAGCTGGTCGTCAGGAATCGGCACCCAATCACACGCTTCACAGTGAACAAGAGGAATCGGCTCTCCCCAGTAGCGCTGGCGCGAGAATACCCAATCCCGAAGCTTATACGTCGTCGCCTTTTCTCCTTTGCCAAGCTCTTCGAGCTTGCTGGTAATCCCAGCAATACCTTCTGCGACCGTCATACGATCGAATGCACCCGAGTTCACAAGTTTGCCGTCTTTTGCAATAAAGGCTTCATGATCAAGATTAGCCTCATCACCATCAACCACCTGCTTCACCGGCAAATCATATTTCTTCGCAAAGGCAAAGTCGCGCTCATCATGCGCAGGAACGGCCATCACCGCGCCAGTTCCATAATTCATGAGCACATAATCGGCAACCCAAATTGGCACATATTCCCCAGTAAGAGGATGCTTGGCATAGGCCCCAGTGAATACGCCGGTTTTTTCTTTCGCGGCATCGCCACGCTCGATATCGGTTTTCTTTGCCGATGCTTCAATATACGTCTCAACATCCGCGCTCTGCTCATCCGTCGCAAGCTGAAGCGCAAGCGGATGTTCTGGTGCGAGGACCATATAGGTGACACCGTAAAGCGTATCAGGACGCGTGGTGAAGACTTCGATTGTCGGCTGAAGGGCATCAAGAAGCGCCACACGATAATCCTCAAGCTCGACGCGGGTTTCTTCCTCCGTCTGCTCCTTGGGGTACTTTCCAGTTTTTCTATTGATATACAACGAACGAATAGGGAAAAATTCATCCACTGGTTCATGCACCTTGGTCGACAGCTGAATGGGTCGCTTACATTCTGTCACCTTTTCTGTTCCATCAGGAAAAATACAAACAAAGACATCATGCCAATGTCCCTCAATAACACCGCCACGCGCTTCGGCAAGCCCTTTGTAATGCGCGAGCATACGATCGGCAATTTCTCGCTGCGAAAGCGCTGCCTCCTCTTCCTCGGTGACAACGCTCCTTCGCACTTCAGCCGGGTCCATATCAACCCCTTCGAGTACAAAGGCGGAGTCCATCCCGAGCACCGGAACATCTACATTTCCAGCGTACACCTGTGCCTTCATGCGTGCATTTTCAACTAAATCACTTCCCTCATTCACCTCATGCGAATGCATCCCATAATCAACTGCCTCGCGAAGCGCAATATTGCTCCCCTCGCAAACAAAACGATTCCGCTCGAGCTTTGCCTCATTTCCCGTCGCCACGAGAACTTCCCGTACCTCACCAAGATCAAATCGAATTTTTGCTCCTTCACTACGCCCAATCCAGTCTACCTGCTGCTTGGCAATTTTCGGAAGAAAATCGACGGTTTCAAGATCATCAATAAGCCGATCGGCAAATTTAGTAATCGCAATCATCCACTGTTCTTTTTCGCGCATTTCAACCTCTCCCCCGCAACGTTCGCACGCAGCATTCACCACCTCTTCATTTGCAAGCCCAATTTTGCATGACGTACACCAATTAATCGCTATCGTATCTTTATACGCGAGCCCAGCTTTGAAGAACTCTAAAAATTGCCACTGCGTCCATTTGTAATACGCGGGGTCGGTGGTATTCACTTCGCGCGACCAATCGAACGAAAGTCCGAGACTTTTGAGCTGACGCCGGAAATTATCGATATTCTCCTTAGTCACGTCTTGCGGCTTCCGGCCCGTTTTGATGGCATAATTCTCGGTTGGAAGACCAAAGGCATCCCATCCGATTGGATAGAGCACATTATATCCCTCCATGCGGCGCTTACGCGCGATCACGTCAAGCGCGGTATAGCTGCGCGGATGCCCAACGTGAAGACCTGCTCCAGATGGGAATGGAAATTCAACCAGCAAATAATACGGGTCTTTTTTCGAATCGTTCTTAGCTTCGAAGATTTTTGCCTCTTCCCAAGTTTTTTGCCATTTTTTATCAATATCGCTGTGATTGTAGCTCATACTTCTGCTCAAATAAGATAGCGCTACTGTAGCGCGCTCATTGACGTTCTGTAAAGGATTTCGCACCCTTTCTTTCGCAAAGGAGGTGCCCATGCGGTACTTGAACCCAAGGAATGTCCTTGAGGACTTTCCCATATGGCTGATCGATGAATGGGGGATTGCTCATCATTGTTATCGCAATTGCCCTCATCGCATATAATTTCGCGATGCTGAAGTATTCAAAGATTGAACGCAGGTTCAACCTTCAGGCGCACCGGTGCTTTCGTACTGGTGTCGTCACGCTCCCGTTCACGGTAGACATGTTCATGCTCGCCTTGTGGAGCATCGCGCGCCGTATGGTGACGCGCATCTTGCCGCCTAGCAGTAGCTGGGCGGCTTTTCTTTTGTGGCGTGAGCAGCGAATCCATATTGGATCGGGGCCTTCCAGGTTCCGCAATAAGCTTCATCTAGCGCTACACTTGCATTCCATGCAAGGACGCGTCCAAGACGTATCGATTACTCTACGGAGTACTCAGTGTTCATATATGACTTGACGTGTTTTTCTCTGGCGTATAGGCTTCTTGCAGATATGTACGCATTTGTATATACAAACTGGTTTTTCCACCGTGCTCGATTTTATCGAGCAACTTGAGGTTATCCGCGCACATATCTTTAAAAGACCAATTGATATTTGCCCGGATAGGGCATTTTTTCATTCTATGAGACAGCAATCACCACAATATTGGCATGGCTTTCGACGTTCTTTTAGGCGCCGGTAGCTTAGTTTTTGAGATGAATGTCGAAAAACGAGCTGCTAAGGCTCGTTTTTCTTCGGTCATGGTCCATGGGAATTCTCCGATGGACCAACTCGCAGACAAGGGAGCAATCATGCCATTTTGTGTGACGCATAGGCCAGATCTTTCCATCGATGATCTGCTGCAGCTTATGAGGTCTGGAAAGCCCGTCTACAAGACGCCACATGCAGGAAATTTCTACCCGAATAACCTTGCACTTGCTGCGCTTGGCATTCCTATGAAGCTGGTTGACCACAATCGTGGAGAAAAGGATAAAAACTTTCATCCGCATGTGGTGGTCATGAATGGTGCGCAGTATGAAGTGGCTAACCCAACCTTACTTTCCGCAGGAGCAGCCCTTCTAACGGTACCGGAATCATTGCGCGGGTACGCGCTTCCTGGCGATACGGCAGCCGAATTCCACTACCGAACGTTACGCGCAGCGATTCCAACCATGGACGGAGAACTGTGGTCACGTTCCGTCGGTAGGCGTGGTGGACCGATGTACGAACTCTGCGCCATTGTCGCAGAAATCGCGCCACAGCTCTTCACGCGCTACATGCATGAAGATGGATCTACACGCCTCGTCACAGCGCGTGAGGCGAGGCTGCTGATCGCGAACGAGCATATTCAAGGGCTGCGTGGGAACCGAGAAGGTGTCGTCATCCCGAATGTCGTCTGTATTCTCGCGGACGGACTCGTAGATACCTACCTGTACCGCACCGAGGAAGTCTACAGCCTTTCGGGACCCGACATGTTCAGATACATCAAGCACATGCAAGATCAGCTTGATATGCTATTCGCAGCAGCTCAGGATAGGGTCAGCTGGAATGTACCTGAAACGATCACCATGAATATGGTGAATGTGAGCCCAATGAGGTTCACTGTACCAAGGCGTAGACAAGCAGCCCTCGATGCCGTCATGAACGCCTACCTTTCTGTCATCGCCGCTGACAGTCAGTGGAATCAGATCATGCGGGAGGCAAATCCAGCGTCACGGCGAGCGCTCGCCGCTAGCCGAAAGGCAGAACGCGCCGTGCTCATTGTGGCACTGAGGGAAGCGCTTCAAGGCTGCTCCGAAATCCTCTACCGCATTGAGGATGGTGTATTCACGAGCCAATACGATCTTCTGAGGACGGGTGACGAAATGTACATCCATCCCTGGGCGATGACGGCTTCCATGCGAGATATTGAAAAAGCATCGACTTTCATGATGAAGTTGATGCATTAACCTCCGGCGCCAAACGGGCGCCGGCCCCCTTCTATGCTTCCGATTATCGATTTACACCAAGACCTTCTCTCACATCTCAAATACAGAGCAAAGCTCGGTCAACATGATCAGTCGAGTTTTGAAATGGCTGCAGAAGCAAATATTCGCTGTCTTATTGCAACCGCCTTTCCTCTTCCACCAAGGAATAATTTCTATGATCCAATAACAAATCAACAAATTGAAGAAGAGCTCGCGGAATATCAACACTATTGCAAAAAATCAGAGGTATGGAATCTTATTCGCAACAAGAGCGATTTCGAGCAGGCGCTTCAAGGACCAAAACGCGGGATTATTTCGCATATCGAAGGGATTCATGTGCTAACTCGTCCTATCGATGAATTGCTTTCCGACTGGTATGCGCTAGGACTCCGTTCACTTGGACCAGTTTGGAATTTGGAAACACCGCTTGGCGGAGGAACACATGCGGATGGAATTGGACTTACAGAAGATGGAGAAAAAGCGATTCGATTTGCTGAAACAAACGGGATGATTCTTGACTTCGCTCATATGAATCAAGAAACATTTTTTGATACTGTCGCTATTTGGAGCGGCCCCATCTATATCAGTCATGGAAATTGTTCCGCGATTTGTATGAATAAGCGAAATTACTCTGATGCACAATTGCAAATCATCAAAGAACGTGATGGGGTCATAGGGCTCTTTCTTGCCGCAAAATATGTCGATGCTTCTGGCAAAGCTGAAATTTATGATGTAATTCGTCATGCAAAACACATGAAACAAATGATTGGTGCAGAGCATATCGCTATTGGCAGTGACTTTGGCGGCATCTTGAGTGGATGTGTCAATGGACTTCGATCTGTTCTCGATCTGCCATTTTTGCTTGAACAATTCAAGCTTCATGGATTCACTGAGGAAGAGGTTGAAGGCATTGCCTATAAAAATGCTGCTCGTGTTATACGAAAAATGCTCAAATAAAAATGAGCCTCAGCCGAGGCTCATTTTTATTTCTTCGCTTCGTGTAGCCGCTCGAGAGCAAGAACAAATGCCGCTTTTCTAAGATCCACGCCATACTTCTCACTACGTTCATACACCGCGTCTGCCGCTTTTTGCATCAGATCCTGAAGCTTTTCATCAACATCTTTCGCACTCCATCGCTCTTCTTTCATATTCTGATCCCATTCAAAATAACTCACGGTGACACCGCCCGAATTCGCAAGCACATCTGGCACCACATGTATCCCCCGATCAAAAAATATGTCATCTGCCTCTGGTGTTGTTGGCCCATTTGCCAGTTCGAGGATCATTTTTGCCTTCACGTCCCTCGCATTTTCCACCGTGAGGACATTTTCTAGCGCTGCCGGCACAAGAAGATCACATTCGAGCGCGAGGAGCTGCTGATTTGAGATATTCTCTGCACATTCAAAATCTTGTACCAAGCCTGTTGCATCTTTGTGTATCCCAACCGCAGCAATATCGAGTCCATCTGCCTGCATAATCGCTCCGCGTGAGTCAGAAACGGCAAGGACTTTGAGGCCATTCTTCGCACAAATCTCGGCAAACATACGCCCAGCATTTCCAAAGCCTTGAATCACCACCGTCTTGATTGGGGCGTCGAGGAGCGTTTCGGTAAGCGCGTTCAACACATAATATCCCCCCATTGCTGTTGCCGTGCTGCGTCCTTCACTCCCGCCCGCCTCAATGGGCTTCCCTGTCACGACGGCTGGATGCCCAAATTCATCGGCAATCCAGGCCATTTCACGTGGTGAAGTATTCACATCAGGAGCAGGAACATCAATTTCTGGCCCGATCACGCCGCGCATCGCCTTGGTCCAGCTGCGCGTAAGACGCTCGATCTCCGCCTCGGAAAGCTCTTTTGGATTCACCGTCACGCCCCCTTTTCCGCCGCCCATAGGAATCCCGGCAACAGCCGTTTTAACACTCATCCACGTCGCAAGCGCACGCACCTCGTCAAGATCAACTGCCTGGTGATAGCGAATGCCGCCTTTAAATGGACCGCGCCAGTCATTATGCTGAACACGATACCCTTCGATCATGAGTAAGGATTCATCATCACGAATAAGCGGTAAATTCACCTTCACCTCACGCATTGGATGACGAAGGAGTTCAACCGTTTCTTCTTGAATGCCAGCGATTTCTGCTGCGCGGGAAATTTGTTTGAGAGCGTTATTGAAGGCGGACATAGGGGGAGTTAGGAATTTGGAGTTGGGAGTTGGGGTTTGTGGGTCAGGTCCAGGTTGGAGTTTCATTACGGTGTACTTGCTGGTACATGAACGAGCAACGCACATTTAAGCCTGCAAATGCGGTGAGCCGTGACGTTTTCCTACTCCTCATGCGCCAAAAAGCGCTCCGCCTCTAAAGCCGCCATGCAGCCAGTTCCTGCTGCTGTCACCGCTTGACGATAGTGCGGATCCATCACATCACCGGCGACAAAAAGACCTTCAATATTCGTCCTCGTTGAATCTGGCGCATGCTTTGCATACCCCCGCTCATCAAGTTCAATCACGTCTTTCACTAAATCGACATTCGGCTTATGCCCAATCGCCACAAAGAATCCATCGGTTTCTATTTCTGACTCTTCACCGGTTTCATTATTGAGAATCTTCACCTTTTCGAGTTTCTTCTCACCAATCAGCTCCTTCGCCTCAGTACGAAACAGGAAGGTAATTTTTGGATTATTCATCGCGCGGCTTAACATGATTTTCGATGCTTTCATATTCTCCTCATCACCGCGTACAAGAACAATCACTTCAGAAGCAAATTTTGTAATGAATATTGCTTCTTCCATGGCAGAATCGCCCGCCCCAACCACGACAACTTTTTTATCACGGAAGAAAAATCCATCACATGTAGCGCAAGCAGAAACACCGCGGCCTTTCAGCTTTTCTTCCCCAGGAATACCAAGCCACCTTGCCGAAGCCCCCGTTGCAAGCACAATCGTCTTTGCCTGATACGTTTTACCTGTCGTTTTAATTGTATACGGGCGTGAGCTAAAATCAATTTCTTCAACAAATGCCCCAACCATTTCTGTACCAAACCGCTCCGCTTGTTTTTTGAATTTCTCCATGAGCTCAGGCCCCATAATCCCCGCTTCTTCCCCTGGCCAATTTTCGACATCTGATGTTGTCATGAGCTGACCGCCTGGTTCTTTTCCTGAAAATAAGATTGGTTTTAAATCTGCGCGCGACGCATAAATCGCCGCAGTGTATCCCGCTGGGCCTGATCCAATAATGGCAATATCTCGAATATCCATATTACATGTGAGACTCAAGTCGCGCCTTTAGCTCCTCTGCTGTTTTTGTCCCAGAAAACCGATCAACTTCTTTCCCACCTTTGAAAATAAGAAATGTCGGAAGACTCATGATATTGTATTCACGAACAAGCGGTAAATGGTCATCAGCATTGACTTTTCCGATCGCAACACCCTCCATTTCCTCTGCAAGCTGCTCGATGATCGGTCCCATCACCTTACAAGGTCCACACCACGGGGCATGAAAATCAATCAAAACAGGGGTTTCCGCTTGAAGAACAAATTGTTGAAATGTGTCATTTGTAAGATCCATAGATTATTTCATGTTTTTAACGTTATAGCATAAGACGCTTGTACGATGTAGGGAAGGATACAAAGTATCGTGATTCATGAATGAGGTGTATGGGTTAAGGTTTGGATCTCGATTAAAAGAATCCCCCGCATGTTTGCGAGGGGTTCTTTTTCGAGCTGAGCACCAGAGTTGTCAACGGATAGGTTATCGCTATTTTTGTGGAAAGTGAAGGTCTCTCTACCGTGGACCGACGGGGTTTCGACATGTCCCTCCGAAGCTCTGCAAGAGCGTAGGGAGAAAAAGCGAAGTGGGAAGCTGACTTTCTGGTACATTGAGCGAGCACCGCAGATTTAGCCTGCAAATGTAGTGAGCTGTGCCGTCTCCTACAAATTCTTCGCTCCATGTACCTCGAGCGTTCGCTCCTTCACTTCCTCCGTGTAGAATTCAAGTACATCTCCCACTTCAATCTTCGCCTTTCCTGCAAGTTCCATCCCAAATTGTGTTCCTTGCTGCACTTCTTTCACATCCACTTTTCCAGCCTGAAGCCCAATCACTTTTCCTTCCGCTAAAATCTCGCCCGCACGCGTCACACGAGCTGTTGCACCAAGCTGAATGACGCCTTTTTTCACCTGACCACCAATCACCATGCCCTTTACGGTTTTCTTAAAAACCGCAAGCACCTCGGCTGTTCCAAGCTCGATGTACACATGTTCTGCGGGAATCAGCAGGCGTAGCTTGTCAACAACATCTTCAAACAACTTATAAATGACGTTGTACGAATGAATTGAAATATTCTTATCGCGCGCAAGTGACTCTGCCGCACTCGTCGCCTTGACATTGAAGGCAATGAGCATAGCTCCTGTTGCTTCCGCATTTAAGACCTCTGCATCATTCACATTTCCAAGCCCTTTTTGCACCACTTTTGCTCCAACGTATGGGTTGTCGATTTTTTCAACCATTCCGAGAATCGCTTCAAGTGATCCTAGCACATCCGATTTAATAATGAGGTTCAGTGTAATACGTTCCTTCTCCGTATCTTCATCTTGCGATTTCACCTGCTTTGTTACAGAAACATCATTCACCCCTGCTTTGCGCGTTGGTTGTGATTTGAGTTTTTCGAGATTCTTGACGTCTTCAGGAACCTCAAGCACATCTCCGACCGAAGGTGCTTCTTTGAAGCCTAAAATACGCACAGGTGTTGATGGCGCTGCCTCATTTGCATCTTGTCCATCCCATGTCTTCATGGCGCGTACTTTTCCAAAATTGACTGCACGTACACCAAGCACATCTCCGCGTTTCAATGTACCTGTTTGCACCAAAACAGTCGCAACTGGCCCCTGCCCTTTGTCGACATGCGATTCGATAATCGTTCCAATCGCGCGGCGATGTGGATCGGCAACAATTGTCTCCTTTTCCATATCAGCAACAAGAATAAGCATGTCGAGCAGCTGATCAACATGCTGACCTGTTTTCGCTGAAACAGGTACACAAATGGTTTTTCCACCCCAATCTTCTGGAACAAGTCCGTGTTCACCAAGCTGTCCTTTTACCATCTCGGCATTTGCGCCTTCTTTATCAATTTTGTTAATCGCAACAACAAACGGAAGGCCTGCTGCCTTAATAATATCGATTGCCTCGCGCGTTTGCGGTTGAATTCCATCATCAGCAGCAACGACTAAGATCGCAATATCAGCAACTTTTGCTCCGCGCGATCGCATCACCGTAAAGGCTTCGTGACCAGGAGTGTCGATGAATGTCAAAAGACGATCGTTGCGTACCGCTTGATACGCCCCAATATGCTGTGTGATTCCCCCATGCTCACCAGAAACGACATTCGCGCTTCTGATCGTATCGAGGAGCAATGTTTTTCCATGATCAACATGGCCCATGACAACAATCACCGGCGGCCGTGCCTCACGAATCGCCCCTTCTTCAGAAAGCGCTTCTTCCAATCGATCAACACCATCTTCATCCTTTAACGATTCTGCGCCTTCAATTTCCGTAATATACCCAAGATCTTCCGCGATGATTGTCGCCGTCTCGAAATCAATCCGTTCATTCAAACTGGCAAGCACTCCTGCACGCATCAGCTCTTTCATTACATCAGAAAGGGACATATTCAAGCGTTCAGCAAATTCACGCACCGTAAGCGTTTGTGGGATGCTGATCTTCTCTGCGGTTCCGTCTTGCACGCGTTTTTTACGATCGAGACGTGCCTGCTGCTCAACTTTTTTGCGCTGCAAATCTTGACGATGCTTGTACTGACGCCATGCATATTGCACGCGTCCCACATCGCGATCGGGAATTTTGAGCGCTTTTTCTCCAATATCAAACCCAAGCAGCGGAAGCTTAGAGCGTAGCTCGTCTGGCGAAACGCGCATTCGGCGCGCAAGTTCGGAAATATTCATGGGCGCAGACTACCGTTTTTCAGGCTTTTTGGCAAGTTTTGTCGCATTCATGCATTGGTACATCTTCCATACCTGCAAGATCGGCCAAGCAACCCAGCATCGGGATGCGTCGCTAGGTGCAATAAGCCGAAGTAACTTGCTTTTTTGCTTCAAAACCATATACGCTGCCAGCATATGGAACAAAAAGAAGGCTTTCTTCTCATCAATAAGCCCGCTGGGATTACCTCGCATGATGTCGTCGACAAGCTGCGAAAAATTATCGGGATTAAGAAAATCGGTCATGCCGGCACGCTCGACCCCTTTGCAACCGGCCTTCTTTTAATGGCGATTGGACGTGGCGCAACAAAGCGTATTTCTGAATTCGTTGGCCTTCCGAAAACCTACCGAGCAACGTTTGTGCTCGGCGAGACAACCGAAACCCTCGACACAGAAAAAGAAGTTGTTCAAGACCCAAACTGGAATAACCTCGTTATTTCAGACGATCATATCAATGAGGCAATCACCGGTATGATTGGCCCCTCAAAACAAATCCCACCAATGTATTCCGCGATCAAAAAAGGCGGAAAAAAACTCTATGAACTCGCGCGAGAAGGGAAAGAAATTGTCCGCGACGCTCGCCCTATTACGATTCATCGCTTTCAATTACTTCAGCCGGCAAAGCGATTTAAAGAACGCATTGAGCTTGAGGTTGAGCTTTCTGTTTCCTCGGGAACGTATGTTCGCGCAATCGCACGCGATCTTGCTGAAAAACTCGGTACCACAGGCTACACATCTGTCCTTCACCGCACGGCGATAGATCAGTATTCAATCGATCGCGCAATCAATCTACAAGAACTTACATCCGATAATTGGCATTTAGGCCTATTTGAGCCACAAAATTGACGCTCATTTCACGCGCATGCTAGGCTTTTTACAATCGGAATTTTTCGATTGTACTTGTTTGATTTACTGGTAGCCATCGATCTATGACAATCTCAATACTTATCATTGGCCTCTTTATTGGAGGGGCATCTGGATACTTTGGACGCAAATACGCGACAAAAGACAAAATCGCTTCGGCAGAAAAGCACGCTGATGAACTTCTTCAATCAGCAAAACAGGAAAAGTCGGAACTCATTCTCGCAGCAAAAGAAGAAGCGCTAAAGCTAAAAGAAGCGGCAAAAGAGGTAGAATCTGAAACACGAAACGAACTAAAAGAGATGGAACGCACGCTTCGCAGCCGCGAAGAGCGTTTTGCAGCTCAATTATTAGAATTGCAAAAAAAGCAAGATACCATCGATAAAACCGCTCGCGAGGCAGAAGCCCTCCGACTTACATTAAAAGAAGAACGTGACGAAATCCGAATAACCTTGGAAATGGTTGCTGGACTTTCCACTGAGGAGGCACTCAAATCCCTCGAAGATACCGTCGAACAGGAATATCAAGAAGCGCTGCTTTCACGCGTCAAAAAGCTTGAACGACAAAATGAGGAAGCCGTTGAGGCAGAGGCGCGAAAGATCCTTGCCCTCGCGATGCAGCGCTTTGCAAGCTCGCAATCTGTTGATCACTCCACGACCATGGTCGAGCTTCCGAGCGACGACATGAAAGGGCGGATCATTGGAAAAGAAGGTCGGAACATCAAGGCACTTGAGCGGCTTACGGGCTGTGAGCTTATTGTCGATGACACACCTGGCATGATTATGGTGAGCGGATTTTCTCCCGTGAGGCGTCAGGTCGCCAGACTTGCCATTGAGGACTTAGTGAAAGATGGACGCATTCAACCAGCGCGCATTGAGGCCGCGATTGAAAAAGCAAAGAAAGATCTCGCCAAAGATATGCGGAAAGCTGGAGAAGAAGCGCTCATGGAACTTGGTATCCCCGTTTCATCTATCGATCCCAAACTGATTTCTATTCTAGGCCGACTAAAATTCCGCACAAGCTATGGACAGAATGTTCTGCAGCACTCAATCGAAGTTGCGCGTATTTCTGGGATGATTGCTGCAGAAATTGGGGCTGATGTTTTCAATTGTAAAAAAGGAGGATTGTTCCATGACATTGGAAAAGCTGTTGACCACGATATGCAAGGAGCGCATCCTGAAATCGGCTACAATATTATGAAGAAATTCGGTTTCCCTGAAGAGCTTTGTTATCAGTCTATTGCTCATCATGAAGATAAACCGCGCACACTAGAAGGTACCATTGTAAAAGCTGCCGACGCTATTAGCGGAGCGCGTCCAGGAGCACGCCGAAATTCCATCGAGGAATATATTCAGCGTCTTGAAAACCTTGAAAAAACAGCAAATGAATTTGAGGGCGTGGAAAAAGCGTATGCGATTCAAGCTGGCCGCGAAGTGCGCGTATTTGTGCACCCACAAAAGGTTGATGATTATGGCGCGCACAAATTGGCGAATATGATTGCGAAGAAAATTGAAAACGATCTCACCTACCCGGGAGAGGTAAAAGTGACCATTATTCGCGAGACACGTATTTCAGAATTTGCCCGTTAACCCACAGGGATAATTGTAATTATTCGGAAGATTGGTAAAATACCTGAAATTTTTGTCAAAGAAATATGAATAAAGCAATACTCGCCCTCCGCATTGCTGAACATCTTGGAATACAGAAGAAAGAAGCTGAAGCATTTATTGCTGCTTTTCAGCAGATTACCACAGAAACACTCGGAAACAACGAAGATGTTACCATCGCCGGCTTTGGGACATTTTCAAGTCGTGTACGTTCTGCACGCCGCGGTGTGAACCCTCGAAACCCATCAGAAATGATTGACGTACCAGCAGTTAAGGTTCCAAAATTCAAAGCTGGTAAAGCCCTCAAGGATTCCCTGAAGGCGAGTATGAAGGGGTCAAGCGGTGAGGTGGAGCTTAGTTAGTGCGTAGAAAACAGAACAGCTTCCCTCATCTAGCGGCTCGAATCTGTGATACTCGCTCAACGTTCGCTTAAGTATGTCTTGTTTCGTTTCTCGGTTTTTATCGCTGTCTAAGGCAATATGTGCTCTTCAAGCTGAAAGTTTCGTCTGGTATTGCTTATCATCCTGAGCGAGCAAAGCGAGTTGAAGGATCTATGCGAACATGACGAAACACGTGAAAACGCCCGCGAGTCCTTGGCTCGCGGGCGTTGCGTTTAGGGGTGAGGATGAGGTGAGGCTACTCCTTCAAGAAGAGGTCGAGGATGAATTCGACCTGTCCCAGGACAGTAGCATCGCTACCGTCGCGGAGTTCATCGACAATCGTCCTCTTTACTGCATAGCGACAAGCTATTCCACCTATGTGTATATTCTCTGTCAACCAAAAAGAACGGTCAAAGCCGCTCGTTTACTCGCTGGATTCCGGGTCAAGCCCGGAATGACGATTTGTTTAGATAAGAGGACCGCTCAGATTGCCTGAGATGACGGTGCAATTCGAGGACCAAAGTGAGGCGTACTTTCTGGTACGTTGAACGAGGACCGGAGAATTAAGCCGTCAGATTAGGTAAGCTGTGCGGTCCTAGACGTTCTCTTCCACCAACATCTGCGCGGCTCGTTCTACCGCCTCTCCCAAATCCCAAATACCGCTCTCTCCGCTTGAGCGATCTTTCCACTCAACCCCGCCAGCCTCAAGCGATTTTTTTGACACCAAAATGCGTACTGGGCATCCAATCAAATCGGCATCTTTGAGTTTTGCTCCTGGCGATGCATCAGCGCGGTCGTCGAAAAGCACCTCAAGACCAGCATCCTGCAAATCAGCGTAGAGGCTCTCTGCCTGCGCCATTTCATCTTCTCCTAATGCAACCAAATGCACATGATACGGCGCCACTTCTTTTGGCCAAACCATTCCGTCATCGTCTGCAAGCACCTCGACAATCGATCCCATTAAACGCGAAATACCAATTCCATAGCAGCCCATAATCACATCGATATTCTTCCCTTCCGCACTATTCACGGTGAAATCGAATGCATGTGAGAATCGACATTCAAGCGGGAAAATATTCCCCACCTCAATCGCCTTTTTTATCTCATATTTCTCCTCATTCGCATGATCCGCTTCTTCAATAACCTCTTTGTTGAACGCTTCTCCCGTTTCGCGATCAATGTAAATATGATCTTCGCCGGCTTCGGTCGCTACCTGAAATTCATGCGAATGCTTTTCGGTGAACACACCTCCCGAAGCTGCCGCAACAATAGCGTCAAGTCCGCAACGTTTGTACACATTCAAATAGGCCTCTTTCATGCGTTCGTAATAGGCAAGAAAATCTTCTTCGGTAAGATGAAAGCTATACAAATCTTTCATAAGAAATTCACGCCCGCGCAAAATCCCTGACTTTGCCCGTGGTTCATTCCGGAATTTATCGCGCATCTGATAAACGGCAACGGGAAAATCTTTATACGAATTTGCAAAGCTTTGCACAAGCGGCGTAATCACCTCTTCTGCCGTCGAGCTTAGCGCATATTCTTTCGATCCTGACCCTTCCGTTTTGAACAGCACATCGATTTTTTCCCAACGACCCGTCGCGTCATAAAGCGCTTTGGGATGAAGGAGAGGCATCGTTATTTCTTGCGCTCCAGTAGCATCCATTTCTTCTCGCACAATGGCTTCGATCTTTCGAAGCGTACGAAGGCCAAGCGGCAAAAAGCTATACACTCCCGCAGCAAGCTGCTGCACAAATCCTGCCTGTGCTAAAAAGCGGGCATTTTTGCTATCACTATCGGCTGGCGCTTCTTTGCGCGTTTTGGTAAACATCTTCGAATATCGCATACACATGGAGCTTAACGCTTGTTAAAGCGTGTGGCAAGGAAGGTTGAAATTGGAACCGTGAGAATAAGCGCCATGGTCCCTGCAATGGTGCGAACGAATTCCTCCGCAACAAGCTCTTCATTGAGGAACCTCAGCATGGTTATATCGTCATTTAACAGAAAAAGTAGGAATAGCGGCAACGCAACTCCTACATAGGCAAGCACGAGCGTATTCACCACCGATGCAATATGATGCCGCCCAATACGCATGGCGCGCTGATAAATGTCTTTATCTTCCAAATTCCCGTTCACTTCACGAAGCTCGGTAACGGTCTCTGCCTGCGTAATCGCAATATCGTCAAGAACACCAACGGCACCAAGAATCATTCCTGCGAGCAGAATTCCGCGCGGAATCACAAACTCTTGCGCTTCAAAGTAAAGAAGCACGGTTTCTTCTGAGGCAAGTCCCGAAAGTGAGGCAAGACCGGTGAACAGCCAAGCAAAAAATGCCGCAAGAGCAAGGCCAATAAGGGTGGATAGATATGCAAGCGCCGTACTTTTATTCACGCCATGCGCCAAATGCATATTAACCCCAAGAATAACCGCTGACGCAATGATGGTCATGGATATCGGGTTTGCTCCGGCAAGAATGGATGGGAGAAGGAAGAAAAAGATAATCGCAAGGGTCGCAAGAAGACCCAAAATTGCAAGTAAACCGCGCTGATACCCAATGAGGACAATAAGTGCCCCAAAAAGAAGGGCGATGAAAAGAAGTGCGGGAATACGCACAATATCGACCAAAAACACCTGCACAGGTTCGCCATCTTGTAGAATAACCTGCAAATACACGCTGTCTCCAACCGAAATATTATATCGAAGCCCTTCGACTAATGCTTCTGCTGTATCAACGGTATATTGTGCTCCATCTGCTTCCGCAATGAATTTGACTTGCCGCTGCCCGCCTATCTCGCGGTCATCGACAATATTCACAATTTGCGCCTTCACTTCAAAACTTTCCACCTTAGGAAGCGATCCCTCTGCAAAATCCTCACCAAACAGCTCCTCTCCTTCTCCGGGCAAAAATGCTTCATTAGGATTTTGTGCATACACAGGCGCACCGGCAAAGAGAAGCACTCCAAATAGGGCAAAAAACCATCTTTTCATACTTTCCCATTGTAACATTTTCTGATACGATTTCATCGTATGAAGCAACTGCCCTGGATTATTTTGATTATTGCAACGCTAGTGCTTGCAGGTTTTTTTGCACTACGTGCTGATACAATTGCGCCGGAAGAAGAAATTGATGTCGCGACAACCATATTCCCGTTTTACGATATAACGCGCAATATTGTTGGCGATACCCTCTCGGTTGATTATTTGCTTCCAGCAGGCGCGTCGCCGCATACCTACGAACCAACGCCACGTGATGTCCACGTGCTCGCATCCGCGAAGGCTCTTTACACCGTTCACGAAAATTTTGACGGATGGGCCGTGCCACTCGGGGTGACACAAGGTATCGATACGATTGATTTGTCTACCGTCGTAGAACTCATCGAATTTACCGATGCCGATCGTGACGAAAATCACGAAGATGACGATGATTCCGAGCAAACGCATGAAGGAGACGATCCGCATTACTGGTTAAGTTTCAACAACGCCACCATGCTTACGGCTGCCATTCGCGACGACCTAGCAGAACGCTTTCCTGAGCATGCAGCGATTTTCATGGACAACGCAGCTCGTTACATAGATGAATTGCAGCGTGCAAAACGTCAGGCAGAGCTTGCCATGACCGGAGTCGAGAATCCGCATCTTATAACCATGCATGGTGCATGGGCCTACTTTGCGACAGATTTAAACCTTGAAATTGTCGGAAGCTTTGAACCGGAAGCAGGTCAAAGTCCAACTGCTCGTGACCTAGAAGAAGTATCAGAACTTGTCAAGCAATACGGAATCACCACCATTTACACTGAACCTCAACTTTCAGAAGCGGCCGTTGCAAGTTTCGCGAATGATACAAGGCTAAACATTGCCATTCTTGACCCACTTGGAGGCCTTCCAGGGCGTGAGACTTTTATTGATTTAATGCTCTACAATGTCAACACCGTCGCTGACACACAATAAACGCCACCTAAACGCCATCGAACTTGAACGCATTACAACCTATTATGGGGAGGAAAAAGTACTCGATCGTATTTCTTTTAGCGTAAAAAAAGGAGATGTTGCTGCGATCATTGGCCCGAATGGATCAGGAAAAACAACACTTGTCAAAGTCATTGTTGGGCTCATTACTCCGCAGAATGGTCGCGTTCAGCTGTTCGGAAAAAAACCGCAAAGCCTTCATGGCCGCATTGGCTATGTTCCGCAACGGTTTACATTCGACCGTCACTTCCCCATCTTGGTGGATGAGTATCTCAATCTCGCTCGCGCACAACGCACCAATACCAAGGCATTACAAAAAGCTATTTCAGAAGTAGGGCTTCAACCGAGTATTCTGCATGAACGCATTGGGACGCTTTCTGGTGGTCAACTTCAACGTATTCTCATCGCACAAGCGATTTTAAATACACCAGATATTTTGATTCTTGATGAACCTTCAACGGGTATCGACATTGTTGGTGAAGCCGTGTTTTATGAGATTTTGAAGCACCTGAACGAAGAACATGGAACGACCATTATTATGGTGTCTCATGACGTTTCGCGCATCGCAAATATCGTCACCAAGGTCATCTGCCTCAATAAAAAACTTATTTGCGCCGGGCCGCCACGCCAAGCGCTGACAGAGAAGCGTCTCAAAGAACTCTACGGCCCTCACACCAATCATCACGAGCATCACTAATATGGCGCTAATCGAAATTTTTTCCTCCACCTTCATGCTACGTGCGCTCATAAGCGGTCTTTTTGTGGGAGCGTTGCTTGCAGCACTTGGAGTATTTACCACTCTCCGCCGCATGAGTTTTTTCGGAGAAGGCATCGCTCACGCGTCGCTTGCTGGAATTGCAATAGGATTATTGTCTGGCTTTGCTCCGCTTCCCATTGCTGTCATTTGGGGTCTCCTTATTGCTCTTCTCATCTATTTGCTCGAAGAAAAGAGTGTCATTTCATCCGATAGCCTGATTGGGATTTTTTTTACGTCTTCGATGGCGTTTGGTGTCATATTGATCGGTTTTATCCCAGGATATCAGCCAGAACTACTATCGTTTCTTTTCGGGAACATCCTCACCATTCAGAATAGCGATGTATTACTCATCACCATTCTATGTACCGTTGGCCTAGCCTGGCTCTCTGTTGCCCAAAGACAGCTCGCTTATCTTTCTTTTTCAGAAGAGAGTGCCATCGTTGGTGGAATTTCAAAAACGGCCTTCCTGTTGCCGTTTTATCTACTTACCTCCGTCGCTATTGTCCTTGGAGTAAAAATTCTTGGAATTATTCTCGTTTCTGCCCTCATGATCATTCCCGCCGCTACCAGCCGAAACATGACGCATTCATTCCGAGGCTATGTTATAGGATCAATTGTCATTGCTGAGCTTTCTGTTTTTCTTGGCCTGATTGCATCGTACAGTCTTGATCTTCCCTCAGGTGCCACGATTGTTCTCACTGGATCAAGCCTCTTCCTCTTCAGTCTTTTTTCAAAGGCTCTTACATCATAACGACAGGAACGCAAGATCACCTCCTGCCTGCACAGCACGGCTGATGAAATAAAACGCCAAAAAGAAGATCCCAACACCCATGGTAATGCATCCAATCATTACGACTCCCTGTGCGCCGCCGTCGTCTTTCACAAATCCAATAACAATATACCCAGCAAAACCGAGTAATATCGCAAGTGGCACTGAAACGAGAACGATTCCAATAAGCAAAAATGCAATCATATGCCTGTAGGGTATAGGTTTTAGGGATTAGGGTCTAGGGCTAAACTTATTTTCAATGTTATACTCCGGTAATGCAAAAACCGGAGGACATCACTATCAAACAAATTTGGCGCATGATTGCGCCGTCTATCAAGAAGGAATGGAAATATATTCCCTTGTTTTTTGTCTTTGCGGCACTCATGACAGCGATTTCTGTTTCAGAACCGTATATTTATGGACGCATCATCGATATTGTTGTTAGTGGCGCCGGAACAGGATCACTCGCAGAAGTGCTCAATCGCGTTTTTCCATTCCTTGCAGCTTGGGGAGGTGTTCTTATTGGTGAACTCATTACAAGTGCCGTATTTGTGTATACCGTCTGGCTTTTTGGGAATATTTGGCAAGGCGATTTACTCAATCGCCTGTATCAACATATCCTCCGCCTCGATCTTAGCGCATTTGAGAAACAAAAAAGTGGTGAGGTTTCGCAGCGCTATTTAAGTGCATGGCATGCCTTTTGGATGACGGCCAGTTTTATTACCAAAGATGCTCTTGAAGCGACCTTCCGGTTTATTTTCGGTGTTGCACTTGGACTCTTTCTTAGCCCTACCCTCACCCTCGTGACAGTAGCGACCCTGCCATTCGTTCTTTTTGTTGCCTATTTCAACTATCGCATTTCAAAAGAAGATCAGGATGTTTACAATACGTATTGGGAAAAATCGAGCGGCTATATAACCGACACCTTTGCCAATATCAAAACGGTGAAAAGCTATTCAGCCGAGAATCGAAGCGCGAAGTTGCAACTCCAGAATTATTTGGAAGCTGTTAAACATCAATTACGCGCCAATAAAAAATGGGCCATCGCAGATGGTCTCATTGGAATGGTCTATACAACCGGCCGCCTGGCGATTTTCATCGTCGGTATTATCCTTGTCACAAATGGATCAACGACGGTGGGAACTATTGTCGCATTCATAGGAATAACGAATTTCATTTATGGTGCGCTTGAGCGGGTAACCGGAGGTCTCATTGAAATAACCGATCGTTTAAGTAAAATTCGAAAAATTACCCAACTGTATTACACGCAAGGTGCAATCCAAGAAATTGATGATCCGATTGCGCCAAAAACGCTTTCCGGGGCGATTGAGCTTCAGGATGTTTCATTTCGATATACAAAGAATAAGACGATTCTCGATAATGTGAGTCTAACCATAGAACCTGGATCCACGATTGCGATTGTTGGGGAAAGTGGTGCTGGGAAATCGACTCTCGTGAAGCTCCTTATGCGCTTTTACGACGTAAGCGAAGGTGCTATTTTGATGGATGGTCACGATATTCGTGAGATGAGTCTTGCTTCGCTGCGTGGAAATATTGGGTTTGTAATGCAAGAACATATTCTTTTCCATGATTCGATTGAGGCGAATATTCGGTATGCGAAACCTGGCGCGAAGAAAAAAGAGATTATTGCTGCGGCGAAGCGTGCACAGGCGCATGACTTCATCGAAAACCTTGAAAAAGGCTATAAAACTATTGTCGGTGACAGGGGCATTCGACTCTCAGGCGGAGAAAAGCAGCGCATTGCCCTCGCGCGTGTATTCCTCGAGGACCCACCGATTTTGATCCTCGACGAAGCGACAAGTGCCCTCGACAGTAAAACAGAATATGAGCTGCAAATGGCGCTTGAAGAGGTGATGAAAGACCGTACCAGTATTGTGATTGCGCATCGCCTCTCAACCGTCATGCAGGCTGATGTGATTATTGTCATGGATGAAGGAAAGATTGTCGACAACGGAACGCATACCGAACTTATTAAAAAGAGTGGCCCATATAAAGAGTTTTGGCAAATACAGGCTGGCGGATACGTTTAGAAAATACGATCGTTATTCGTCATCCCTGCGAAGGCAGGGATCCATCCCGCCCTTCGCGAAGAGCGGGATCCAGCGTATGCAAGATAATTTGATAGATTCCCGCCTTCGCGGGAATGACGCATTCGCGTCTATAAGAAAAACACCCACGAATCGTGAGTGTTTTTCTGGTGCGTCGAGGAGGACTCGAACCTCCGACCAATTGATTAAGAGTCAACTGCTCTACCAACTGAGCTATCGACGCGCCCTGGTGCAGCGTGAGGGATTCGAACCCCCGACCTTCTGGTCCGAAGCCAGACGCTCTATCCAGCTAAGCTAACGCTGCGGATATTTAGGTGCCGAGATCATACGTGTTTTTGAAAGAAAGGTCAAGACAATTGTCTACTTCTTCCACCGCTTCAGGCGAGGAATCCCGCGGGTGAGAAGCCATGCCATCCATTTGCTCATACCCTGTTCTTGCATTTTCTCAATACAAAACACTTGCATCTCTTTTGCATTTTTTAAATCATTCTTCAGGAATTCACCATTCCGATAACAAAGCGAGCAATACGTCTCACTTTTTGACCCGTCTTTTTCACTGCCACCATGCCCAGGGTCTTGTTTCATGGGCATACCGCAGCTTTGACAGAAATGTTGCATATTACCACCCAAGCTCTTCAAGAGCAGCCGCCGCGGCATTCAGCTGCGCCTCTTGCTTGCTCGTGCCTTTCCCTTCTGCAACCAAATTCTTCTCAAGGAACGCTCCGATTGTGAACGTTTTTTGATGATCAGGACCAACTTCATCGAGTACTTTGTACGCAGGTGTCACGGAGCGTCGTGACTGCGCTTCTTCTTGAAAACGACTTTTTGGATCGATATATAGCTTTTTGTCGAGAATTTCTTGAAGGCCGCTGAGAATATGCGCATCAATAAATTTCTTCGCCTCATCCCATCCAAAATCAAGATACAGCGAACCAATAACGGATTCCATCGTATTTGCAAGAATATAGCGCCGCGCCTTCGAATCTGTATCTTGCGCTTCCCCACGGGAGAGGTACAAGTAATCTTCTATCTGTAATTCCCGTGCAACTTTTGCCAAATTTTGCCCATTCACAAGCGCTGCACGCCAGTTTGTGAGCTCGCCTTCTGGATTCTCGTAATGCTCGAATAAGTGCTCCGTGACCACAAGTTCTAGTACTGCATCGCCTAAAAATTCAAGACGCTCGTTATGTCCTAACTCAAAACTTGGGTGCTCATTCAAGTACGAACGATGCACAAAAGCTTGCTTCAAGAGACCTCCCTCTTTATATGCAACCCCCAATTTTTCCGCTGCCTCTAGAAAGTTCTTTTCCATATGTACTAGAAATTAACTGTTAACAGTTTACAAGTAACCGAGCTACTCCTTTGTCTGTTTTTCTTGCAAATCGTCCGTTCCGCGCTCCTGCACTTCAGCGACAACATCCTTAGACTGCGACGCTTCACTTGCAAGGTTTTTCTCATTTTGTGTGTCGATCTGCTTTCGCTCACCTTTGTTCACCATATCTTTGTATACGGCACCGAGGACGCCATTGACGAATTTTCCAGATGCATCTCCTCCGAAAGCCTTCCCAAGTTCTATGGCTTCGTTGATTGCGACCTTCGCAGGAATCGCTTCATCGAATTTGAGTTCAAACACGCCAAGACGCAGAATATTTCTATCCGTTATTGCCATTTCAGCGACTGGCCATTCAGGTGCAAAGTGCGCAAGAATTTCATCAATATCATCCTGACGTTCTGCAACAGCATTCACTTGTCGTTCAACGTAGCCGCCTTCATCGAAATCTTTTGCGAATTCTTCTTTAATATATTCGATGATCGTTGGAAGTCGCTCATCATCAAAACCGCGAAAGTCCCACTCAAAGAGGGCTTGCATGGCCATGGTACGAGCTAGGTGCCGGTTAGACATACGTTTCGTTAATGTACGATGAGATTATAACAAAAGGCTCGGCTATGCGCTATTGTAGCTAAATCGAAAAACCGAGGATTACTCCTCGGTCTTCTCAGAGCCATTCGAAGGCTTCTTTGCGTTCTTCTTTGGTGCCGGCTTCTTTGTCTTTGTCTCAGTCTTCTTTACTTCCGCCGCTGCAGGCACTCCTGTGGTTGCGTTGTGGTGATGAGGAAGACGTGGCTCACCGGTTACTTTGTCGATGACAATATGCGTCGGCTTCAGCTTATGATGCTGCCTGCGACGACGTACTTTTGCCTTCGAATTACGAAATGCTGGTACTGACATAGATGGACGCAATAGTACAGAAATGGGTGGATTTTGTCAAGAAAGAGTCATGCCTCTTGCGGCATTGCTCTATTCTGATCTGTTATGCTCACTCACTATTGGGAATAGTACACTTCACTTTTTTGTGTCACATTGACGAATGCTATAGCAATCTTCGTGTCCCAGTGTCATGATTCTATTGGAGAAAATGAAATATGGTTACGAGATTTAAGCAAAAACGAGCCATAACGGCTCGTTTTTGCTTGTCACCTGAACGTGGCTACTCGCCTATTTCTTCTTCACCGCCTTCATCGCTGGCTTTTCTTCCTGGACTTCTTTCTCAACCTCCTTTTCAACAATTTCTACTTCCTTTGCTGCGTCCCCAAGGACCGTTACCGTTGTCACCTTATCGCCTGCTTTTTTGAAGCGCATGACGCGTACTCCTTGCGTGGTACGCCCAAGCTTTGAAACCGATTTAATTGCAATGCGAATGACCTGACCCGCCTCTGAAATCACCAATAAATCACGTTCAGAATCACTGCTCACCACGCGTGCAGAAACAAATGGACCTGTTTTTGCGGTCAATTTTGCCGTACGAATTCCCATTCCTCCACGCTTTTGAGCCTTATATTCCTTTAACTGGGTACGCTTTCCGTATCCATTTGCTGACACAACAAGTAGCATTTTCTCTTTTTCTTCTAAGAGAATACTCATACCGACAACTTGATCATCTCCTTTCAGCTTAATTCCACGCACACCAGACGCCGTGCGTCCCATCGCGCGAATATCGCTTTCAGGAAAACGAATTGCCATGGCATTCGCCGTTACCAGCATGACATCGCTTTTTCCATCGCTTGCCTTCACCCACTCTAAACTATCTCCATTATTGAGTTTAATCGCAATAAGCCCAGAACGACGCACGTTCGCAAAATCTTCCAATTTTGTTTTTTTAATCGTTCCTGCGGTTGTCACCATGACAATGTATTTTGCCCCTTCTAAATCGCGTGAACGCATCATGGCCGTAACCTTTTCTCCTGCAGAAAGCTGAAGAAAATTCACAATAGCTTGTCCTTTTGCAGTACGCGATGCTTCTGGAAGCTCGTAGACTTTTAGCTGAAACACACGCCCTCGAGATGTGAAGAACATCAAATCTTGATGCGTTGTCGCTGTAAAGACAGATTCAACAATGTCTTCTTCCTTCGCCTTTAAGCCCGTGACACCCTTCCCGCCTCGGCCTTGTTTTTTAAAAGTGTCTGGAGAAATGCGCTTAATATATCCGTCCTTCGTCATCATGACGACCGTAGATTCATCAGGAATAATGTCCTCTACTCGGAACTCCTTTATGCCTGTTTTTGTCACCTTCGTCCGACGAGGTTCGGCATATTTATCGCGAAGCTCGACAACTTCTGTGCGAATCACCGAAAGCATTCTCTCCTCTGACTTCAAAATAGCTTCAAGCTCAGCAATGAGCTTCATTTTTTCTTCATATTCTTGCTCAATACGCAGACGTTCAAGATTGGCAAGATTCTGCAAACGCATTTCAAGAATGGCAATCGCCTGGCGATCAGTCATCTTGAATTTCTTCATGAGGTTCACCTTCGCCTCATCTTTATCTTTTGATTTTTTAATCGTCTCAATGACTGCATCAATATTTTCAAGAGCGATTTTCAGCCCTTCAAGAATATGCGCGCGGTCACGTGCTTTTTCAAGATCAAATTCTGTCCGGCGTCGAACAACTTCTTTTCGATGCTTAATATACTCCTCCAAAATTGTCTTCAGCCCAAGCACACGCGGCTGAATCCCATCGATGAGAGCAACCATATTATAATGAAAGCTCTGCTGGAGCTGCGATAGTTTATACAATCGATTAAGAACTTTTTTCGGATACGCATCTTTTTTGAGCTCAATAACAACACGAACCCCGTCTTTATTCGATTCATCCCGAAGATCGCGAATCCCTTCGATTTTTTTCTCACGCACAAGGAGCGCAATTTTTTCAAGCATTGATGCTTTATTCACCAAATACGGAATTTCGCTCACAATAATTTGATGCTTCCCTGCTTTTTCAACAATTTCTGCATTCGCGCGAATGACGACACCTCCACGCCCTGTTGCATAGGCCGTTTCGATATCTTTTTGTCCGTAAATCGTTGCGCCTGTTGGAAAATCTGGCCCTTTTACATGCTTCAGAAGATCAGAAAGCGTTGCATCAGGACGATCGATTAGCTCTAAAATAGCATCAGAAATTTCACCAAGATTATGCGGTGGAATATTCGTTGCCATTCCAACAGCAATTCCGAGCGTCCCATTAATCAGAAGATTCGGAAGCTTTGTTGGAAGGACCGTTGGTTCTTGATGAGCGCCATCGTAGTTATCGCGAAAGTCGACAGTTTTTTTCTCAATATCGGTTAGCATTTCTTCCGCAATGCCCTCAAGTTTTGCCTCGGTGTAACGCATTGCCGCAGCAGCGTCACCGTCCATTGATCCAAAGTTCCCCTGCCCTTTTACAAGTGGATGCCGGTAAGAAAAGTCTTGCGCCATGCGCACCATTGAATCGTAAATTGCCGAATCGCCATGCGGGTGATACTTCGCCATCACTTCTCCGACCACATTCGCGGATTTTCGAAATTTTGCATTCGCGCGAAGTCCAATCGTCCACATGGCGTACAAAATGCGGCGGTGAACCGGCTTTAGTCCATCACGAACGTCTGGAAGCGCACGCGACACAATCACAGACATGGCGTAATCTAAATACGCACGCTTCATTTCGTCCGTAATACCTTGTTCAATCACGCCCTTTACTGGCACGTGCTGCTCTTCACTAGGATTCGTTTCCTTCTTTTTCGCCATACTGTGTGGTTATAGCCTCCTTCATTTTTTCCGCAATGACTGCCTCAGCCTCCTGCGTAAGTGTGTCATCATCGATGACATCATTCGTAAATGCGCTATAGGCTTCGTATTGCTTTTTAAACGCATCGAGTTCTGGTTGCGCCGCTTGCCTCGCTTCATGGAAAAGTTGAATATCGGGGGCCTCAAACTCGGCACCGCTCACACGAAAAGCGAAGGCCACAACACCTCCAATAGCTAAAAAGCTCAGCAGGAGAATGAACGATACCGAACCGATGACAATCATTGTACGTTCTCGCTTCACCATACCTATGTCAAATCGACAATCAAAATCTCATCCTGAGGAAGCTTACCCGCAACCACTTTATATTTCGACTGCTTTTCAACAGGAGAAGCAAGTTCTTTACAAAATGCCTCTATCGATGATGTTCCGTATGCCGGAATAACCACGCGCGGTTCAACCTGCTGCACCACTTCTACCGCTTGTTTTGTATCGAGCATTGTGTCGCCCCCAATAGGCAAAATAAGAATATCGATACTGCCCAGTTTTTCAATTTCCGCATCCGTGAGCACACGATCAAGACTCCCCAAACATCCAACCGTCATATCTTCTGCGGTGATTTTATAAATCGTATGTTCCGTTTTATCTTGTTTTTGTACACGAATACCTTTTACGAATACACCTTTTGCTTCATACTCTCCGGCATGTTCAATAAGAAATGGCGGTACTCCTTCCTCCCCGCTCACATGCTTTGCCCCATTCGCATTCGATGTAGCGCCCGAGCTCACGACAATTGATGCCGTAATGTTTTTTGGAAATTTCTGACCCGCTTTTTCGGTATACGGATCGATAACAACAGTCACATCCCCCTGCATTGGCTTTCCGATAATTGAAAAGCTTCCGAGTCCATTCCAGCTAATTTGCATACGGGGGGATATTACCATAGCTATTGGCGGTTAGCTAGTTCGCTGAGAGCATATTGGGCACATGTGTACTAAACTGAAATCGTATGAATGGGACAAATATTCAAGATGTTCTTGAAGCAATTAGCGATTTTTCTCAAGCCGCTGATCAGCGTTTTGGCGATCTGGAGGCCGGGCTTACAAAGAACGATGAAGATATTGAAAGCATTGGCACACTATTAAATCGTATCGAGTCTCAAATGGTCACGAAGGACTATTTAAATGAGAAGCATGCTGATCTTCGAGGTGATTTGGCCGTTTTGCTCCGTAAAGAAGACAATAAACTCGGCGCGCTGATTACCGAACTCATCTCTGCAAACGTCCTACCTGAAGATGCCGCCATGCGCGTTCTCTAAATGGAACCATTTCCGAAAGCATAAAAAGACGAGGCCAAGACGGTCTCGTTTTTTTTGTTTAACCGCAAGACCCCTTAGAAAGGGGGGATCGAGTTCCTCAAACCTCTAGCCTCACACCTCCAACCTCGAACCTATCCTTAAATCCCCTCGTCTTCCGTTAATACGGTATGCCAATACTCAAGCTCTTTTTTTATTTCTTCCTCACTCGGGTCACGCTCAACAATGGACCATCCTTCTTCTAAACGATCTACCGTCGCGCGAATATCTCCCTCCCATTTAGGGTTCTGCATCGCCATTTCGCGCAAATTTTGAATCATACGCTGTAGACGGTCTACTTCTCCTTGATGCTTTTTCACAAGCTCATCGTAGCTTTCCTTTCGTTTCTTCGCCCGATCATCACATTGATGCTCAAGCACTTCATCTGCAAGTAAAATCGCCTGCTCAACTTGGTAACGCTCGTCGGGGTCAAGCTGCTCTTCAAATAGCGAACTC
>JAQCKO010000021.1 GCA_027592325.1 bacterium
CCATCACTTCATCTTTCTCCTGCTGCTTCAATTTTCCATGAAGTATGCCAATGCTATAGGCACAGAATGGCCCTTCAACATATTCTGAATACACCTCGTGCACCGACTGCACTCCAAGCGCATCTGACTCTTCAATAAGGGGGCAGACCACAAAAACTTGCCGTCCTTCATCCATCTCTTCTTGCATTTTTTCAAAATACTCGTCCTCACGTCCTGGTTCGATAATCGCTGTTTCAATATCTTTCCGTCCAGCCGGATATTCATCAAGAAGCGAGCGATCAAGATCACCGTATAGAACAAGCGCAAGTGAGCGCGGAATTGGTGTTGCTGTCATTGAAAGAAGGTGTGGAATCCCGTCTGCGTCACCCTGACGATCTTTGAGCGCGCGTCGCTGATTCACCCCAAAACGATGCTGCTCATCGACAATAATAAGACCAAGACGATCGAAAAGCACATTTTTTGAAAGAAGTGCATGCGTTCCAATGATAAGATCGATTTTTCCATTTGCAAGTGCATGGAGCATTTGCTCCTTCGTTACTTCTTTATCACCAACCCGGCGTTTTGTGCGCGTAAAAATCCCTACACGCATCATATCCCCAAATGTTTTTTGCAAATTCATGGCATGTTGATCGGCAAGAATTTCGGTCGGTGCCAAAAATGCAGTCTGCCAACCGGTTGCCGCGGCATTCACGGCAGCAAGCGCAGCGACGACTGTTTTACCAGTTCCTACATCTCCTTCCAAAAGACGGTTCATGGGCATTTCGCGCTGTACATCACCAATAATTGCCCAGAGTGATTTTCTTTGTGCATCGGTGAGCGTAAACGGAAGGCGCGCAATTGCCTCTTTTACACGGTCTTCACTGAAGGTGATGACACTCGCCCGCTGCTGCTGTAATTCACGGCGTGCCATTGCATGCAAAATTTGATGAAGGAAAAATTCATCAAATTTGAGACGCCGAAGGGCAAGATCAAGATCTTGCTTCGACTCTGGGAAATGCATATTCGCAATCGCCTCGTGCAAGGGCAAAAATCGCTCACGCCTCAAGACTTGCTCAGGCATCCATTCTTCAATTTCATCAACAGACTTCAGCGCTTCTTCTCCAACTTTTCGGCGACTTTTTTGCGTAATCGCACCCGAAAGTCTGTAAACTGGCACAATCCGGCCCGTATGGTTGGTGGCAGCTTGCGTTCCAATGACTTCGTAGACAGGATTAACAAGCGCAAGACCATAGCGATCATCGACCTTCCCGGCAAGCGAAACCACAACACCAGGCTTTAGTACCTTTTTCAAAAATCCTTGATGAAACCAAATCGCTTTTATCTTCCCCGTGCTGTCTTCTATTATCGCTTCCGTGACAATCATTTTGCCATTCTTTTTTGCTTTACGATTTGTAACAAGTGAAATTGTTCCGCGAATGGTGAGTTTTTTTCCAGGCTGTACATCGGCAATGGAAAGCTGCTCCGATAAATCGTCATGACGGAAAGGATAATCATAAAGAGCGTCACGCAAAGTTGTGATACCAAGCCGTTCAAAATCAACCGCTTTCTTTGCTCCAACGCCCTTTAAATGCCGAATTTTTTGATCAAGTTTCTGTTGCATTTCGCGAGGGTACCAAAAAAATTGCGCCTTGGCAAGGGAGAGTTGTTCTAAAATACAAGCGCCCCGTCTCAGATTGAGCGGGGCGTAGTGAGGTTGGAGGATCTCGTTTCAGAGCCCCGTGACTTGCCTGAAGACGGCGATTGCTGCTTCGATCTTTGCTTTAAAATCGTTTATAATAGAAAACCCGCCTCATAATGAGACGGGTTTTCATGGTCCCTCGTAATCCTTTAGGGACGAAGTGGGATGGTGCACCCGGCACGACTCGAACGTACGACCTTTGGCTCCGCAAGCCAACGCTCTATCCAACTGAGCTACGGGTGCGCTTTTGTATTATCTCTCGTGCATGTCATCGGTAGGCTACTTCTTTGTCCTCGCTCAACACACTCGATACGCCAACGTATAACGCACTCTAGAGACAATGATACCTATTCTGGTGCTACAGCTTATACACCCGCTCGATCGTATCTGTCAAGTTTTCATCTTCTCTATCAAGGTTCTCAAGTGCGAATGGCAATAGCGCTTCTCGCACTAAATTTGGATTTACTTGTTCAAGATTTATACGTAATATTGGTTTCCAAAATCCATGAAAATCTACATACAAAAGTGCGACGGGAGGATTGTAGATTACCGAAAAATCTTTAATGTCGTCGTAGCTATAAAATTCATCCCCAAATACAATTCCGCTATCAGTAATATGAATGTCAACCACATGTGGCTTATGCAAATTATTGAGAAGAAAAATGATGCTCGCCAAAAGAATAATAATCGCAAAGAGGAAATTTGAAGAGACCAGGGCAAAAATGAGAAGCGCAACAACAATCACACCGGCAATCACATACCAGCGTTTTGAGCGCTCATGCGGTTCGAATTCATATGTCTCCCAACCTAGGAGCATATTCCCCGCATCGATTTCTTCAATAATATCGTTTTTTTCTGCCATGC
>JAQCKO010000015.1 GCA_027592325.1 bacterium
GATCAAATGATCACTGAGTGGTTTCAATTTCATAGAACATCGATATGAATTACATCGTTAGATTAGAAACTTAGCACTCTCTTGTCAAGAGTGATAGGAAGTGAGGGGTTTTGCATTGTACGGGCTGGATCGCTTCGCTCGTTGAAACGTTTACTTCGTACGAGGGGTTAAGTCGGAATTCGGAATAAGGAGTGAACGACGCGACAATGTCTCGCTAATCAATTTCGATTCGCTGAATCCCTGCCTGCACAGGTATGACGAAAAACGCAAATTCTCGAGCATAGCGAGAGATCCATACGAATAGATCCCTCACATTCGTTCCCGGCGGATCCGGGAAGGCGGGAATTTACGAACCAACCTCCAACCTGAAAGCCGCTACTCCTCCCCCATCCGTACCGTCATTGCCATCACAATCGCAATAAGTGCCAAACCAGGCCAAAGAGACCAAAGGTAATGATCGAAGAAGAGGATAACCAGCACGACATTTCCCATTGCAAATGCGGCAACGGCATCCTTATTTGGAAAACGTGCAAAATTGAGTTTATCGATTACCGATGACCAACTGAGCACAATAAGGGCTCCGATGAGGCCAATTTCAGCGATGATGAGCAGAATCGTATTGTGAATAGGTTGATACTGCCACCATTCATAAGTTGGTCTCGCCTGTTCATACGCGAGCGAGTAACTCCCAAGGCCAGAGCCAATGAGCCAATGTTGTCCGATGACTTCCGGATAGTCAGCGTATTGCTGAGCACGTTCAGAAATCGCATACGATTCAGCTTCAGATCCAATACGAAGCGATCCGAGATTCGTTCCGAACGAAAGCGCGAGCACACCCCCAATGAACAGAAATGCCACCGGTACAACCAGCGTACGTGCAAGATTCATCGATTTCAGCTTTAACACGACGAATGACACAATCGCCGCAAGAATGAGTCCAAACATCGCCGAACGCGAGCCGGTGAGCAAAAGCGCTCCTGCAAAAAATAGCGGTAACCAAGTTCCCATTTTTTCCGTAACCAAGTTACGGAATTTTTTGCGTTGGAGCCAAGTCGCAGCGATCATTCCTATTGCCAAATACCCGCCAAAAATATTTGGATGTGGGAAGGTCCCATACGCGCGAAGAATACGATGATCACCGAAGAAGAACACGCTGTCGCCGAGCATGGAAGCAGATCGAGTCGCTATTCCAAGCATACTCGAAGGAGGAAAACCTCCCATTAAAACTTGAATGATCCCGAAAACCGACGGAATGATAAGACCGACACAAAATGCTCCTAAACTGAGTCGAATATCAGTGCGTTCATCAAGTAACAGCAAAAACAACATCATGGCAAAGCCAAGATGCATGAGCTGCGATGCAGAAACTGCCGGATCTATACTCAAGACCAGTGAGAGTGCTGCAATCGCAAGAATACCAAGCGTGAGCCAAATGAAGGTACGATAATCGGATCTAACTTTAACTCCACCTCGAATAATAAAGGTAAGCAACATAAGGAGCTCGACTGCGTACAAACTCATCGTCCCAAATTCAGAACCGTTACTTGAAAGCCCAAAACGGGCTGCCACATACCGTGTCTGAAATGGGAGTAAAAAGAGAATGATGGGAATGATCCATTTTTTCAATTGCATATATCGACAACTGTTTGAAGATGATCTCGCACGTCCGCACGACGATCATTTTTATGAAACTTTAGCACCCCATCGCGGACAACAATACAAGATGATTTATTCGCTTCAAGCGCAATATCATCCGGAAAACGTCGCTCTTGAATTGTTTCTGCGAATCCCTCTGACATGCGCGGAAGCAAAAAGCGCGGTTTTGCATTGTCGCGATAAAACGCCGCGCGCCTTGGAAGCACTGCCTGCGGATGCGCCGCCGTTGCCCAAGGGTTCTGCGTGCGTAATGCATCAATGAAATTATCGGGATCATACAGCGGAACAAGTCCCTGTACCCATACCGAAAAATACGGATCACCATTTTGAAGTCGAAGCGATGATAAATCGAGATGCGCTTCATCAACAAAAAAGCTCAGATCAACCGGATGCCGCTTCGCCTCTCCGCTGCGCTGACGGAGCAAAATAAACGGTAAAACAGCAAGAAGTCGTGTACGCCAAACAGCACCTTCCTCTGCAATCAGAAAGAGATCGATATCCCCTTCTGGGCGAGCATAATGAAAAACCAACGAATTACAGAGCGCAATGGCTTTTACATGGGGAATTTTTTTCAAATAACGCACAACACGGCGAAGCTTCTCATGTTTTTCTGCGGCTATCAGATAACGATCACCGCGCCGGTCAATTTGTTCTTCAATGGGCATATGCCCGTCAAAACGAAGAGCATAAAAACCGTGCCTCGATAGAATCGTATCAGGCGATCTTGAAAGCCACTCAAATATTTCAGCGTAGCTGACTGCTCTTTCCTCTGCTTCCAGCATCTGCCATTTATGTAGTTCAAAAACTGTTAACGGATAGGAAAATGCCGAAAAAAACGAAAGCGTACGAATAAGAATACGATGTATCATAGCTTACGAAGATGATTGTTCCGAAAAGAAATTGTCCCTTTTGCCAGCATGTGAATGAGACCAATCGCAACAAAAATTGCATCGCGTGCGCGAATAATAAGCGAAAACGCAACGGCACTGAGCGGAATCGCAAGCAATGTAAAGATACCTTCAAATCCTCCTTCAAAAACGCCAAGTCCTGCTGGTACAGGAATGAGCAGAGCAAGTCCTGGAAGCGTACTCACCAAAAAGGCTTGACCGAAATTGAGCGAGACACCAAAAAACCACGCTATATAAAATGTTTCCACAACGCGGAAAGAAATCATTAATAGTGACAGTGGAACAATTCCACCAATAAGCCGTGGATTCTTCCCAAGAAAAACCGACATAATCGATTCTGTCTCCGTTATGCTGGCTTCCACTTTGTCGAGTGACTTGAGTTTATGCAGACCAAAGAAACGAAATATTGGGACAAAAAACCCCCTCCCCCGTGCAAGGCGTAAAAAGAAAAAGAGGAGAAAAAGAAACACGGCAAATAGCCCTGCAATCACAACAAGGAGTGTATTCGTCCCTTCGCCTAAACCTTCAATCATCGCAAGCACAACCCCTGCAGTAACAAAAGTAATAAACGCAACAAGTTCAAAAGCGATATCAAGAATAGCCGATCCCGCCGCTTGCTTTAAAGAAACGCGCGGCTCAGTTGCAAGAAGCGCGATACGTGCAGGCTCTCCTCCGACTTGTGCCGCCGGTGTCAAATAACTCACCGCGTATCCACCCATTCTGTGCAAGTACATGCGCCAAAATGAAACAGCATTTTTTATGCCTGTTTGCGCGTTCACAATCAACTGCCACCGCCACACGTAAAGACAAAAATTGATGAGTGAAATGGCAACATACCCAATGAATGGCAACACGCCGAATGTTGTAAGACTCAATGCAATCACTTTTGGGTCTTCTCGCAACAGCAACAATACAAACAGTCCCACTCCAAGCGCGATTGAAAAAACAAATGTCAAAACGCGAATAAAGCGGGACCGTTTCATATGCATCTATTATACAGATGCAGCTTTTTCTGTCTCCTTCTTACCCCCAAGGAAGAGGGCATAGAGAATATACGTAAGGATTGTATTCGCAAGCCAGTAAAGCATAACACCTCCTTGTAGCGACGTTGTTCCGATGATGAGGGTAAGCGCTGGCATAAAATACACCATCATTTTATTCATACTTGCCGCCATATCTTCATCGCGCGCGCCTTCTTTTTTCCGAACTTCAGACGCAGGTCGCATAGCAATCATTTGACGCGCTTGGAAGAATTGAGCAATCGCCGCAAGAATAGCGAGTGGAATCGAAATTTGTCCAAGTTCGATGAACCCAAGAAAAACGGTATTGATTGTCTCTGGATTTTGGACAAAACTATACAGTATGTCCCCATTTACCTCGGTAAGTCCTGCGCGAAGAGCACGAAACAGCGCAAGGAAAATTGGTAACTGAATGAGGATAGGCAAACAAGATGCAAATGGATTCACCTTATGTTCCTTATAAACAGCCATCAGCTCCGTCGCCATTTTTTCGCGATCCTCTTTATACTTCTCCTGAATTTCCTTTATCTTTGGCTGAATCGCCTGCATATCACGATTCGCCTTAAGTGACTTGTATGTAAGCGGGAAGAGAACCGCTTTTACAAGAATTGTCGTGATGATAATTGGAATCCCAATATCAGCGACAGGAAGGACATCGTAAAGCCAAACCAGCAGGTTATAGATCGGCTGGTAAAAAAGCGTAAAAAAGATGCTCATAGACTACGCTTCGTCCTCGGTTGATTCGTCCTGTACGATCTGCGCCGCATCTTCAATTGGCTCAGCATTGTTCGCTTCGTTCGCGGTATCTTCTATCGGCACTTCAACTGGTGCCACTTTTTCTGCCTTCTCTTCGTTTACAACCTCTACCCCATCTTCTTGAATACGCAGGCGCCAACCGGTAAGGCGTGATGCAAGTCGAACATTCTGCCCTCCTTTTCCAATAGCGAGTGACAATTGATCATTCTTCACAATTGCCGTAGCTTCATGCTCCTCCTCATTGAGGAGAATTTCTTCAATTTTGGCAGGCGCAAGTGCATTCAAAAGATAATCCTGTGCGTCGTCTTCCCACTCAATAACATCGATTTTTTCTCCACCAAGCTCTTGAATGATCGTTTGAATACGCACCCCGCGCTGACCGATACACGCTCCGATAGGATCGATACTTTCATCACTCGTTGTCACTGCAATTTTTGTTCGATGTCCTGCTTCACGCGCGATCCCCTTAATTTCTACAAGACCATCCGCAATTTCTGGAATCTCCACCAAGAAAAGTGAACGTACAAGCTCAGGAGAGGTTCGTGAGAGAAGAATTTGTGGACCGCGTGCAGAGAGTGATACTTCACGGACAAAGACCTTGATGCGATCCCCTGACTGATAATGCTCATTTTGCGCTTGATCTTCTGGAAGGAGAATCCCGACGGAACGGCCAATATCGATAAGCACAACACGTCCTTCACGGCGTTGTACGGTTCCAATCAAAATCTCGCCTTCCTGCTCTTTATATTCATTAAAGATAATCTCGCGCTCAGATTCACGAAGCTTTTGCGTTATGACCTGTTTTGCTGTCATTGCCGCCATGCGACCAAAGTCGGTTGCAACAGGAAGTTCAGTACGAATAATGTCCCCAATTTCAGCATTCATCTTCAACACCTTTGCATCAGAAATCATGACATCGGTTTTTGGATTGAACTTGGGAACGTCATCTTCAGGTAATTCATCGTCATCTGTTGCGTCAGATGAATTCTTGGACGCCCCTTCGGCTTGCTCAGGACTGCGCGCTTCGGCCCTCACTTGCTGCATATTGCCTCCCGCAGCCTCCGCTTCTTCAAGCGCGGCTTCTTGCGCTTGCGATTCACGCATGCGCTCCATTTCTTCTTCTGGAAGATCTTCAACAATTGTTTTAACGTCAAATGCTTTTACAAGGCCAGTTTCAACATCAAATTCAACCTCAATATTCTGAAGTTTATTTCCATAGTCTTTTCGGTACGCTGCAGCGAGAGCTGTTTCGATCGTTTCCATTACAGACTCATAACTGAGGCCCTTTTCTTCGCAAATTTGTTGAATCGCTGATTTTATTTCAGACATATTGGTTTTAGAGAGTAGAACATAGCGAGTAGAGAGTAAGATGAAGCAACGATAGCGCGGGATAATACCTACTAGCTATTTGCTACTAGCTACTCTCTATCAAACGAACCCGGCCGAAGGGCCGAGTTCATCCATAGAGGAACTATACAGAAAGAGGAGCGACTTTGCAAGAGATAGACGCAAAACGCAAATTCTCGCTTGTCCGTCCGAAGCTCAAAGAGCGGAGCGGGAGCATGGCGAGAGATATGTACGAATGATCCGTCAAATTCGTTCCCGGCGAAGTCAGACAAGCGAGAATTTACCAACCACCCCCCTTCAACCAAAAATCTAACCTTCCCCTATATTCTCAAAATGCCTCACATCGGGCCCATTTTCCCCTTCGAGCGTGATCGCGATTAAATCGAAACGTGGCTGCAAATTTGTAGGATGTTTTCGCAGGTAAATCTCTGCCGCGCGGTACATCTTTTTTATTTTTGCCTTTGTCACCGATTCTTCTGGATAGCCAAATGCATTCGTCATACGGGTTTTCACTTCAACAAAAACGATCTCACTTGCATGCTGCATAATGAGATCTATTTCGCCAGAACGAGCAAAGAATTGCCTCGCAAGGAGTGTATATCTTTTCTTTTTCAAGTACTGCTCTGCGAGCCGCTCCCCTTCATTTCCGCGTTTGCGGCGAAGATGCATTAGCGCTTCTTTCGCGGCAGATATTTATTCACATCCGCCTTTGATTGTTCTATCTTTCGCTTTTCAGGAACAACATTCTTTACATAACGGTAGATAGATATCTTCCAGATTACCCCTACAATCACCCAAATAAGAAGCCAGAATTTTGCGCCAAACAGATAGATTTGCTGATCTGCAAGGAAAAACCAAAAGAGACCCAAAAGCCCCATGATGGTTACCATTGCTCCGGATCGTAAATAAATACGTCCAAGGTAACGATCAGCTTTTTTTCGTTTACGCGCAAGTATACGAATAATAAGCCCTGTAAGAACTAGCCCAACAAAGAACACGAAGAACGCCGTTGAAGCGGTCGTTGTCAGTGCTGATGGTTTCAAATCGAACCAGAAGTTTAGATTGAGAAGTGGTCGAAAATCTATCATAGAATTGACCGAATAGTAGTGAATGTTAATGATCTCGTCAAGCTAGACACGCTGAAGCACAATCGCCCACTCATTTGCCGAGATTGGAATATGCCGTTTCAATTCAAATCCGCACCGCGCAAAAAACGCGGCTGTATCGCTCGGTTCATGCAAATGCGGTGCTAAACGTGCAATGGGATGCAAACTGCGCGGATGATAATCAAAGAAAATCAGCCTTCCTTCTGGGCGCAAAATACGCCGCATTTCAGACGCAAAATCATACGGCTCCATGAGATGCATAAGACCATGCGTCATAAGCGCGACATCAATATGTGCATCTCGGAATCCTGATCCACGAAACTTCTCTGCATTCCCCCAAATTGTTTTCACCCCGTGAAGAGCATGGCGATTTGCCAAGAGATTTGCGGCTTCAAGCTCGTTTTTTCTGTGATCAACCAAATACACCGTTGCTTCTGGACGCTTTAAAGCAATTGCCATCCCAGCCCCACCGTGGCGACCAGGATTAAGAACCGCGATTCGCTTGGCACTTCCAAGAATTCCATGGGCAATGTCGGTGTGTGGAAAATAGGCCTCAATAAAACTCATAAACCGCTAAATAAGCTAAGGACAAACTCTCCAAAAAATACTTCGAAGAGATTCGTCATGATAATAAATCCGAAAATTGTAACGAGGACACCGAGCAATTTGTAATAAAGGCGTGTGCCACCAGGACCAAATGTGCGTTCGGCGAATGGAATACGTCCAAATAGCTCAAGCACCCAAGTAGTTTGCCATGCCATGAGAATACCCATAACTGAAATCAGAAGACCAATCAATATCCGCGCAATCATACAGAAATAGTTATCTCAGAAAAAGGCTCAACTTCAAGATGAGATTCTCTATCCGAATCGCGTGCGGGCGGCAGCATGAGAACAAGAAAAAACGTCACGAGTAGAATAAGTATCGCAAACACGACATGATAGGCATGCAGTTCAAGTTGGCGATGAAGGAATGATTCATTCATAGGTTGAGTGCATCAAGAATGCGACAAATAGAGCTCCGGATGCATGAATGGAATAAGGGCAAGCACCGTCGCATGCATGTAGTAATGCGTCCGATCAATGAGATCATTCGTTAAAATTCCGACGGACCCGCTCCCTTGCTTTGAGTTTTCTCTCCCAAACACGATGTCATCCGCCTGCCCGAGTTCATATCCTTCATTGACCAACTGTATAATTTTTGGCGGAAGGAAAAATGTTCCAGTGCGTGCATTCCCTTCAAGATGCTGCGAACGTATGTGAATACATGCAAATACTTCCATGTCTTCCCCGTTTCGCTCAACCCCTCCTTCAATACCAACCCAATAATCTGCAGCGGACATTTCGTGCATCGCATGCTTTGCACGATTTTTTGCTCCTAGCAGTGTTTCGTCATACCCTATTGGCTGATCGGGAACGCCAGATGACACCGAAATACCTTCAAACGAAAACGATTCATGCGTAAACACCTGTTCAAATCCTCGTTTAACTGCATTCATCTTCACCGGATTTTTTGAAGCAATAATGACCGTTTTCATATGTGCAGTGTACCAAATCTGAGTAAAAATCACCTCGTATACCATGGTTTTTTGTGGAAACATGGCAAACTATCCTCAATCTTGTGAAAATTCGTCAACAAATTCAAGGAACCGTTAGTTGCGTGCGTATATATGCAATATCAAAAAATGACCTCAAAAGATCATCTTTTGGTGCGGACGGAGGGACTCGAACCCTCAAGCCACGAATGGCACAGGCCCCTCAAGCCTGCGTGTATACCAATTCCACCACGTCCGCAAATAGAATTTACAGGCGGATTGTAAGCGATTATTAGGCGATTGTCAACTTAATCCCTACCTCACTCTTGCCAAACCACTGAAACTTTGATACGATCTCGGCACATTTCTGAGGTACATTAGAACACGACAAAACATTTAATAGGATTTTTGTGCTGCTGCGAGGCAGATTCTAAGCGCGGCAGAGGCGTACTGGACAAGTACGGTGATGACGAGAGGAAGAATCTAACAAAGCAGAAGAACAAAAAGACATTAAATTTAGGGCGCTTAGCTCAGCTGGCTAGAGCATCTCGTTTACACCGAGAGGGTCGGGGGTTCGAGTCCCTCAGCGCCCACCACAAAAAACTCATCGTTTACGATGAGTTTTTTGTGTCCTGAGCGAGCAGAGCGAGTCGAAGGGCATTCCAGCTGTGTGGTAGGTTGTGATGCGTTTTTGTGTCCTGAGCGAGTTCCTAAAAAATACGATCTTTTCCTGTAATCAACTGCATCGCTCCAGTCACAATTGAAATGTTGAGTTCACGCGCTTCAAAAATGCCGCCATCGATGGTCATCTTTATCATATTCTCTGATCGAATATGAAGATTTTTCATCGGAATCCAGGTCGCAACCTCTTTCTTTTTTGAAAACCACCCTTTTTTTGTGTATCGCTTCACGAAATCGATTTTTCCATCTATAGGATTCCCTGGCGGGACAATATCGTCTCCAAATGCGAGATTACGAAGCTCGATAGTCCCCGTTTTTGCCGATAGCCTATACGATTCATCGCAAATAATTTCTAGACCGCCATGCAGAGGAATATGCGCCTCGTGCAAAAAATAGCGTTTATTGACAAGCCCAACATCAATAGCTTCAATTTGCCGAGCTGCAAGCACCTCACAAGCCGCTTCTCCAGCAGGTATGCCAAGCATCGCCGCAATGGTTTGATTACTCGCACCAATCGGAATAATCCCAATCGATGCTCCAGCACTCGCAGCAGGATCGATCACTTTTTGAAGTGTATCATCATTTCCCACAGCAATGATGGTCGTTGCACCACGTTTTACTTCGTCACGAATGAGTTCTCCTGCATCACGAAAAAGCGCAAGCCGCGCAATCTTCCCAGAAATCCCAAGGTCGGTCATTCGTGTTTCTATCGCCGCGCGCAACTTGTCGTATTTGGCGTCCTGAACAAATTCATCGTAGACGTAATAATACATGCTTCGGAGTTACCCCCCTACTCCTCATCAGATTCTACTTCGGCCGCAGAAACGGGGACGGCACCCATGCGAATAGTCCCATTCATTTGTGCTCCTGTTCCAACAGCAAGAATCTCACACACAATATCGCCAGATATCTTCGCACCTTCCCGGAGCTCCAATCGACCATCAATGAGCAAGTTCCCGTCTACTGTACCCGAAATCGTCGCATTTTTCGCAGAGACATCCGCCTTAACATTTGCCGTTGATCCAACTTGTAAATCTCCAGCTGTCTTTAGAACACCTTGCACAGAACCGTCTACTTGCAAATCTGATTCTGCGACAAATTCTCCTTCAATACGCACATCCTCTGCAATAATTGTCATATTATTTGGTTTCGCCATAATTGTTGTTATAGAAGTTCTAAAGGGTTAGAGGTTATAGAAGTCGCAAGAGAGCGAGTCATCAGGGACAGTAGAATTGATGAAATCGACTCCACACACTCGTACGATCTCTACACTTATTTCATTTCCTTTCCCCTATTATGACCTTTTCCACGAGTCTCAGCAACTACATTTCGTTTACGGGTTCAATTGCGAGCAATGAAAGTCCATATTCCATCGATGTTTTCACAGAATGAATAAAGCTTAGACGCGCCTGAACACCCGCTTTATCGCCTTCTTCGAGAATGCGAACAGAATGATAATACTCTGAAAAGAGCTGCGCTGCTTCAAAGACCCATGTGGCAATGGCAGAGACTTGATACGTGCGACCTGCTCGCGCAATAACTTCTGGAAAAATACCCAAATGGTGAATAAGAGGAAGCATCTCTTTTTGAAGCAGTGCATCGTTGCGTTTCGGCTTCATGCCTGCTTTTTCTTGCAAACGCTCCATACGGGCTAAGCTATACAGAATGTAAGGAGCTGAAAATCCATCAAAAGATAGTGCCTCTTTCATATCGAACGTAATCATCGACTGCGGATCCTGTCTCAACATCATGAATTGCATCGATGCAATTGCAATTTTTTTCGCTACGGCCTCTGCCTTCTTATCGTCCCAGTCTTCATGACGCTTTTTTGTTTCTGCAGTCAACACAGAAACCATTTCGTCTCGTAGCGATGCATACGTAATGATATTCCCTGAACGTGATGACATCGCGCCATCTGGAAGCGTTACCATATCGTAAGAAATATGCGTCATCGGCTGAGAAAACCCCATGCGCTTCAGCGTTGCAAATAATTGCTTAAAATAATGCGATTGTCGCACGTCAACAACAAATAATTGTCTATCTGGTGCATGATCCGCGTCCTTTTTTACGGCAAGCGCCAAATCTTTCGTCGCATAAAGAGACGATCCGTCTGATTTCAAAATAAGAAAGACATCAAGCCCTTCTTCTTCTAAGTCCACAATAACAGCGCCGTCACTTTTTCTTGCGATGCCATCGGTCAACAATTTCTGCACCATTTTCTTTCCTGGTTGTTCCACTTCACTTTCGAAATACCAACTGTCTGGTTTTACATGCAATTCAGCAAAAATCGCTTTAAATGCATCAATACTCCATTGGCGCGTTGTCGTCCAAAGCCCCGTTTCAGGTTCTTCGCGAGCCTCAAGTCGTTCCTGTATCGCATCTATTTCAGGCTTCAATGACGCATCTTCTTTCAATGCATGCGAACTCGACGCATACTGTTCTTGAAGCCATGCCGCTTTCCCCAATTCTGGTGCAGCGCCAATACCACCAGTTTTTTGAATACCCCAAATTGCCTTTGCAACATGCGCACCAATATCACCAATATAGCTTGCTGAAACGACCTCAAATCCGTTTGCACGCAATACACGCACTAATGATTCGCCCAGAACAGCATTCCGAACATGACCGATATGAAAATCTTTATGCGTATTTGGCTGTGCGTACTCAAGAACGATTTTTTTCTTTTCGCCTGTTGTATTACATCCATATGCTTCTTTTGCTGAAGCAATATCGTCCAAAACAGCTGAACGGTACGCTACCGGATCGAGATAAAAATTCACATACGGACCAGCGGCATCGATTTTGCTAATCATGCCAGATGGACCGATTTTTGCCGCGAGCTCGCGCGCTAATTCGATTGGGTTACGCTTTTCTCCTTTTGCTAGACCAAAAACGGGAAAGGCAATATCGCCCATTTCGGGTTTTGGTGGTTTTTCAAGTTCGGAGAGATGCGGCGTATACGCCTTTCCCAGGTGACGCTTTAAGCCAGCAATGACCTGTTTTTGTGCTTGTTGAAATGCATACATATTAGGTTCTTTTTACGCGAAGGAATCCCCGCTTTCCTTTCTGGATAATGACATCTCCTTCCCCTAATTCTACAATTACTTCATCTGAAGGGATTTTTACATCATCGATTTTCACTCCTCCTTGCGCAATCACCCGGCGCGCCTCATTTTTCGATGGGGTCAGACCTGAAGCCACGAGCAGATCTACAATAGGCATTGCCTTTTCAAGATGAAATTCATCCATCTCTTCCGGCACTCCCCCGTCTTTGAAAACTTGATCGAAAGCCTCAGACGCCGCAATCGCCGCTTCTTCTCCGCGATACATCGTGACAATTGCACCAGCAAGTTTTGCCTTCACATCGCGAGGATTCACGCCGGCTTCAAGTTGCACGCGCATGCCGTCAATCTCATCGCGAGAGAGATCAGATGCAAGCTCCGCATACGGCACAATCATGTCGTCACGCATGGCCATGAGCTTGCCAAACATGTCATTTGCGTCATCGCTAAGCGCAATAAATCCACCCTCCGACTTTGACATCTTTCGTCCTTCATTATTTTCGAGCAGCTTTGTGGTCACCACAAACTTTTCCTTTTTCGCCAGTTGTTTCATGAGCGTGCGTCCTGCCATCATATTGAACATCTGATCGCTTCCCCCAATTTCAATATCGACGTCCATTGCAATTGAGTCATACCCTTGCATAAGCGGGTACATAAATTCGTGCAAATGCACTGGTTTCCCCTCTTGCATACGCTTTTGAAACATATCGCGCTCTGCCATTTGCTGCACAGTGAAATGGCTCGCAAGATCGATAACATCAGAAAAACGCATTTCACGGAGCCATTCATGATTGAATTTCAGCTGAGCTGGATTTTCGCCATCAAAATCGATGATCTTCGACGCCTGCTCTTTATACGTCGCCGCATTTTGCATCACCTCTTCTTGTGTCAGCTGTAAACGTGTTGACGATTTTCCCGTAGGGTCACCAATCATGGCCGTAAACGATCCGATAAGCAAAATCACCTCATGACCCAGCTCTTGAAAACCGCGAAGCTTACGCAGCTGAATGGCATGCCCAATATGCAGCGTTGGCGAGGTTGGATCAATCCCAATATACACGCGAAGCCGCTCACCTGAGGCAAGTTTTTCTTGAAGTGCTTCACGCGTCGGATACACCGTGTCGACCGCGCGATTGAGGACTTCATTCATGTTTGCTTCATCAGTAATGATTTTCATATTAACGGTAAAGTGGTGAGTTGAGTTGTGCTGCAATTTCTTTTGCGCGCATTTTTGCCTCTTCGAGTTCTTCTCGCGTCTTTTGCACCAGCTCTTCCGGCGCATTTTTGACATATGATGCATTTGAAAGGCGTCCTTCAAGCTGCTTCACATAATTTTGCTTTTCATGGAGGAGCGTTTCAAGCCGCGCTTTTTGCGCTGAAAAGTCAATGCCTTTTACATCGATTTTTAGCATACCAGAGCGATACGGAAGTTCTGCCGCGTTTTCAATCGAGTTCATATTTTCAATGCGCACAAGGCGAGCAATGGCTTCGGAATTCCCTTCTAGCTCGGCTGGAAGCATTGCTCGAAGCACTTTACTTGGCGCAAGATCGTTTTCACTTCGGAAGCGGCGAATGGTCGTCACGGCTGATTGCAAATCATCCATTGCCGTGCGATCTTCATCTGAAAGCGTAAACTGCGTTTTTGGCCATTCAGCGACTATAAGCATATCTTCGCCAAATTGCTTATAAATCTCTTCGGTGACGAATGGCATAAGTGGATGCCATAAACGCAAGATGCAATCGAGCACATGAAGAAGTACTTCATCGTTACGCTCCCCTTTCGATAGCTCTAAGTACCAATCGGCAAACTCGGTCCACGTAAAGTCGCGGAGCGTTTCGCCGTAAAGTGAGAGCTCATATTTGTCGAGATGCCCGGTGACTTTCTCAGTGACCTCAGAAAGGCGTCCCAAAATCCAGCGATCAGCCAGGGTCTTCGGTTCGGGTTTTCCGATGATTTCAATTTTGTCCGCGCTGGTTAACACAAAGCGCGCGATATTCCACAATTTATTCGTGAAATTTCTATAGCCCGCAATCTTCTCCATGCTGAGCTTCATATCATTTCCCGGAGACGATCCAATCACAAGGGCAAGACGCGTTGCATCAGCGCCGTATTCTTCAATCGTATCAAGCGGGTTGAGAATATTCCCAAGCGATTTACTCATCTTCCGCCCTTGTTCATCACGAACGAGACCGTGGAGGTAAACGGTTTTGAATGGTACTTCACCGCGCAAATACGTCGACATCAAAATCATGCGCGCTACCCAGAAAAAGAGAATGTCATACCCGGTCTCAAGCAGCTGGGTTGGGTGGTACGTTTTTAGATCGTCAGCTTCTTCGTCGGGCCATCCAAGCGCCGAGAAGGTCCAAAGCCCAGCACTAAACCACGTATCGAGCGTGTCAGGGTCTTGCGTCCACCCATCACCTTCCGGCGCGTCAATCCCAACATGAACCTCTCCATTCTTATGCCAAGCTGGAATCTGATGCCCAAACCAAATTTGGCGACTAATGCACCAGTCGCGAAGGCTATCAATCCAATGAAAGTAGGTTTTTTCGAAGCGCGCAGGAAGAATTTCGATCTTCTTTTCACGCACAGCTTCTTGCATGAGCAATTTTAGTGTCACTGTGCGGCCGTCCTGGGTAAATTCTTTATTCACATTCACAAACCACTGCGTTTTTGGAAGTGGCTCAACAACATCTTTGAAGCGGTCAGACGTTCCAGCGCTTTGGGTGATTTCTTCTGGATCACCTTGTAAAAGCCCCTCTTTTTCGAGCCATGCAACGATCTTTTCTTTTGCCTCTTTTACCGACAGCCCATTGTACTC
>JAQCKO010000016.1 GCA_027592325.1 bacterium
AACCGACGAATTTAAACGGATTCGCATCGGAATCGGAAATCCATCACAACCGCTTTCCCTGGCCGACTTTGTACTCAAACGGTTTCCAGATTTCGAACAAAAGCAGCTCCCGGCCATTCTTGATCTTGCCGCAAATCGCATTGAAACAGGCCTCAAAAATGGATTTGATACCATGACAGAACATGCAGAGTTATAGCAGCGAACAATTATACGGCGCCGCGCTCGCGCAATTTTCGAAATTCGGTGCAAAACGGCTTGAAAAAGTACGCCTCTGTTTCGATAGCTTCGAGGCTGCCTTTGGCGCTCCCAAAGAAATGCTCGCGGCAGCAGGAATCCCTGAGAACATTGCCGAAGAGTTTTGCTGTTGGCGCGCCGATCGCTCCATTGAGAATCTTCAACTGCAACTTGAGCGGCATTCTATTCATGTCTATTTGCGTTCGTCAAAAGAATATCCTGCGCTACTTTCACAAATTTTCGATCCACCCGAAATAATATTCGCACGTGGCGCCCCACTTGCACCTGATGCACGTTATGTGTCGATTGTCGGCTCACGAAAGGCAACATACTATGGCCGCTCGGCAGCGGAGCACTTTGCAAAAGAAGGAGCGGAGCGTGGCGCAACAATCGTCAGTGGAATGGCATACGGTGTCGATGAAGTTGCCCATCAAGCTGCGCTCAAGGCAGATGGGAAAACCGTCGCTGTTCTTGGATGCGGGATTCTTGACAAAGGCACAAGTCGCAGCCGGCATATTGCTGAGCATATCATTGGCAACGGCGGGACCATTGTGAGCGAGTTCCCCCTCCAGGCTCCCGGTCAAAAGCATCACTTTCCTTACCGAAACCGTGTTATTTCTGGAATGTCACTCGCAACCGTGGTCATTGAGGCGGCTGAACAGTCCGGATCACTCGTGACGGCAAAATGTGCCATCGATCAGAATCGGGAACTCTATGCAGTTCCAGGTCCCATTACCTCTCCTCTTTCCGCAGGAACAAATCGCCTTATTTTTGAAGGCTGTACTCCTGCAATTTCTCCTGCCTTCGTTTTTGACAGTTTAAACCTGAGCCGTAACGAGCGCATGAAAACCGCATCTGTACCTGCATCTAGTGAAGCACGCGCCCTCTTAGAACATCTTACAGCCACCCCCGTGCATATTGACGATCTTGCGCGCGATAGTGGCCTTAGCGGTACCGACATTGCGAGCACTCTCACCCGAATGGAACTCTCTGGACAGACAAAACATATTGGTGGACAATACTATGTCAGATCATAACGCCTATTTTGAAAGCTACAAGCGGCTGTTGTCGCTCACGAATCTTGCTGTAGTGACAGGAAATACATCGCGCAAAGAACTTGTCTCATCGCTCAACAATGTACGGCGTCTACTTGAAATTCTCGAACATCCCGAACGCAGCCCATTTTTTATTCACGTCACCGGAACAAGTGGAAAGGGTTCGGTTTGTGAGGCTGTGCGATCAGGTATTCATGCGTCAGGAGCAACAGTTGGAATGGCCGTTTCTCCACACACAACAACGTATCTGGAACGATTTCACATTGGCGACAAACTCGCTGATCCGCTTGAACTCGCAAAAACAATCGAACATGTTGTACATGCGTATACGGTCTACCTTGAAGCCGGTCACGCCGCACTGAATTTCTTTCAGCTCTCAAATGTGATTGCCATTGAGCTCTTCCATCGCGCCAAGTGCCGGTATGTTGTTCTAGAAGTAGGCTGCGGCGGACGATACGATGCGACAAATGTCATTCCCGGAGAAAAACTTGCCATCATTACAAATGTTGACCTAGATCATCAAGAGATTCTTGGAAATACACGTGCGAAAATCGCCTACGAAAAAGCTGGCATTATAAAAAAAGGTTCAACCGTCATTTCTGGAGAGCCGCGAAAAGCACTGAGGCACATTCTTCTGCACGAGGCGGAACAGGTCGGAGCTCAGATCACACTTGTTCCCAGAAAGAAGGATGACGATTACCATGCGCATAATCTCGCAATCGCACAGGCTGCACTCAATCACTTGAATATCGCTCAGGGTCCAGACATTGTGCATAAACTCCCCTGCCGCTTTGAAACGGTACAACAACGTCCGCATATTATTTTAGATGGCGCGCATTCTCTCCCAAAGGTAGAAGCACTTGCTAAAACCCTGCGTTCAATGAAGAGAAAGCCCGTTCTTGTGTTTGGATGTAAAGCGTCAAAAGACGGTATCAAGATGCTGAAAAGGCTTACTCCAAACGTCGCTGGTATTATAACGACGCGATTCACCAGCACATTCCATAAGACAGCAAACCCCTTCGCGCTTCTTCAGTACGTACCAAAGAAAAAACGCCTCGGCGCCTATCTTTTTTCTGAAGATGCGCTGAATGCCGCAAACGCCGAGTCGAACGGCAAGAGCCCAATATTGATCACAGGATCACTCTATTTGGCCGGAGAAATACGCTCTCTCTTCGTGACGGAAAACGATATTCTGAGCGCAAAATCTTCTTTCCCATTTGACAAAGATCGCTAAAACCCCCATAGTTTCGAACGATTATGAAACGACTTCTCATTGTTGAGTCCCCAACAAAGGCAAAAACCATCACCAAATATCTAGGGAGCGACTACACCGTCCTCTCTTCTTTCGGGCATATTCGTGATCTTCCAAAAAAGGAGATGGGCGTTGACACAAAAAACGCATTCGAGCCAACATATGTCGTACCAGATGATAAAAAGAAGCGCGTCACGGAACTCAAAAAAGCCGCAAAATCAGCGGATGAAGTTTACCTTGCAACAGACGAAGATCGTGAAGGTGAAGCAATTGCTTGGCATATTGCCGAAATTTTGAAGCTTGATCCGAAAACGGCAAAACGGATTGCTTTTCATGAAATTACCAAGCCAGCGATTTTGAAAGCGCTTGAGAATCCGCGCACACTTTCAATGGATCTTGTGGACGCACAGCAAACACGCCGTATTCTAGACCGACTTGTCGGCTACGAACTTTCACCGCTTCTTTGGAAAAAAATTCAATTCGGACTTTCTGCAGGGCGCGTACAATCCGTTGCACTGCGTCTTATTGTGGAGCGTGAACGTGAACGTCTTGCCTTCAACACCGACGAGTACTGGACAATTGAAGGACTGTTCAAAAAAGACATGGAATTCCCTGGAAAACTACGTGAAGTCAAAGGAAAAGCGCTAAAGAAACTCGATCTCGGCTCAAAGGACGCTGCGGACAGAATTCTTGCTGATCTTCAAGGTGCAACATTTACCGTCACGAGTGCAGAGAAGAAACAACGCACACGCAAGCCTCCAACGCCGTTTAAAACATCTACCCTACAGCAAGAAGCAAACAATAAACTTGGCATGAGCGCAAAACAGACCATGACGCTCGCGCAAAAGCTGTATGAAACGGGGCGCATTACCTACATGCGTACCGATTCGTTAAATTTGTCTGACGAATTTTTGAATGCAGCGCAGGCATATATTAAAGAGGCCTTTGGGGATGACTATGCAAAAGGCGTGAAGGCATATAAAACAACAAGCAAAGGTGCGCAAGAAGCGCATGAAGCTATCCGCCCAACAAATGTTACGCTTTCTCCAGATAACATTACTGGTGACGCCGGCATGAAAAAGCTCTATGCCCTCATTTGGTCACGCACGCTGGCAACACAAATGCCCCCTGCAAAAATTGAGCGTACAGCCATCGATCTTACCGCTAAAGATTACACATTCCGTGCAAATGGAAGCACCATTGTCTTCGATGGATTCATGCATGTGTATCGATCGGCAAAAGAAACACTCCTTCCTGAACTTACCGTAGGTGACGCAGTAGAAGCTCTCACGATTGAAGGGAAACAACATTTCACCGAGCCACCTCCTCGGTATTCTGACGCAACCCTCGTCAAAATTCTCGAGGAACATGAAATTGGACGACCGTCCACCTATGCACCGACAATTTCAACCATTACGAATCGGGGCTATGTTGATCGTGATGAGAATAAAAAACTGTATCCGCTCGATATTGCCATGGTCGTGAACGATATGCTCGTCGAACACTTCCCTGACATTGTGGACTATGAATTCACCGCAGAGATGGAGAAAAAACTCGATCACATCGCGGAAGGTAAGCAAGCATGGGTACCAATGCTCAATGATTTTTATACCCCGTTTCATCAGCGTATTGAAGACAAGGGCGTCAATTTATCGCGTGACGATGTAAAGCAAGCGCGCGAACTTGGTACCGACCCACAAACAGGAAAGATGATTCTTGCAAAACATGGTCGCTTTGGACCATATTTACAGCTTGGCGAATGGAGTGAGGAAGATCGAAAAGAAAAGCGGAATAAACCGAAAATGGTTTCGATACCAAAACCGAAATTAGTTGAATCAATTACGCTTGATGAGGCATTTGATCTCCTTAGCTACCCAAAGACAATTGGAACAACAGTGAGTGGTGATCAGATTACTCTCAATCTTGGTCCATATGGACCGTATTTGAAGCATGGACGTACAAATGCGGGTGTTCCAGATGAGGTAGTAATTGACGACATTGACGAGACTCTCGCACGAAAAATCATTCTCGACGATGCAAAACGGCGCGAAGAAATGAAAAAGCCGATTCAAGAATTCAATAGCGGCATACAGATAAAAAATGGTCGCTTTGGGCCATACGTTACGGATGGAAAGGTAAATGCCTCAATTTCAAAAAAGTACGATCCAAAATTGCTTACCGAAACAGAGGCATTAGAGATACTTGAAAAGAAGCGCGCGAAGAAAGGCAGAAAGAAATAGTTCAAGGGTAGGGATACATGTAGTTGACCTGAGTACCAGTTAAGGTAGGCTATAGGTACGTATGGCCGTCAAAACCGCTACATTCGACGAACTGGAAGTTGCACTTCGTAAACATGGATACGCAGCTGCTGACATTGAACTTGTTTCGCGCGCACATTCGGTCGCGCGTATTGCTCATGAAGGACAAATTCGCAAAACCGGCGAACCGTATTTTAATCATGCGCATGCAACGGGCTTAAAACTTACTGAACTCGAACTTTCTGCTCTGGTGATTGCTGCCGGCCTTCTTCATGATGTGCCTGAAGATACGGATATGACCGTCGCACAAATTCAAGAAGCATTTGGGGAAGACATTGCCGGAATGGTGAATAGCGTTACAAAACTTGGACACGTACGTTACCGTGGCATTGAGCGCTATGTTGAGAATTTAAGAAAAATGTTCATCGCAATGGCACAAGACGTTCGAGTGATTTTCATCAAATTTGCGGATCGCATGCACAATATGGAAACACTTTACGTTCATCCGGAAGAGAAGCGTATTCGTATTGCGAAAGAAGTAATGGAAATTTATGCGCCGATTGCCAACCGGCTTGGAATGGGAGAATACCGAGGACAATTTGAAGATTATAGTTTTAAATACCTTGAACCGAAGGAGTATAACTGGACCAAACATCTATTAGAGCAACGCGTAAAGAAATTCTCACCAGCGATGAATCGTGCCCTGAAAGATGTGGGAGAAACGCTTCGTGCAGAAGGTATTGAGCCAATTGATTTGCACGGACGCATTAAATACTGCTACAGCCTCTACAAAAAACTCCGGCGCTACAAGAACGATATTAGCAAAGTGTATGACATTGTTGCGCTACGAATCATTGTGCGCGATGTGACAGACTGTTACGCCGCACTTGGTATCTTGCATAGCATGTACACCCCGCTTGCTGGGCGCATTAAAGACTACATCTCACAGCCAAAACCAAATGGCTACAAGTCCCTCCACACAACTGTTTTCACCGATAATGGCTCTATAATGGAGTTTCAAATTCGGACAGTTGATATGCATGAAGAGGCGGAATTTGGTATTTCTGCTCACTGGAGATACAAAGAAGGACGAAAACTTGGAGAGAAAAAAGTGCAGTGGATTGAGGAGCTCACAAAAATCCAGAAAGAACTGAAAGAAAAGGATTTCCTCGCAAGACTCGATGAAATGAAACTCGATATGTTTAACGATCGCATTTTCGTTTTTTCTCCGAATGGCGATGTATTCGATTTGCCATCTGGCTCAACACCTATTGATTTTGCGTACGCCATACATACCGATATAGGGAATCAAACCTCGGCTGCGCGGATCAACCATCAGATTGCTACTCTTGACTCTGAACTTCGGTCAGGAGATATGTGCGAAGTCATTACGGACAAAAGCAGGAAAGCACCAAGCGCGGACTGGCTAACATTTGTAAAAACGCATCACGCTCGTACAAAAATTCGTGAGGCGCTTAAAAAGAGAAAGCGCTCCGTTTTTGATTCTCTGATGAACAGGTAATCGTTCTGTCACTGTAGGATTGATACACGCCGGATCCCTGCATTAGTAGGGATGACGAGAACTGAGCGGTTCTGGCTACTTCAGCCTGTCAACAATACCTCTAAGCTCTTCCTTGGAGTAAAAATGAATCACTAACTTTCCTCTACCCTCTTTCATCTTCAAATGTACTTTGGTTCCAAGCGTTTCACGAAGACCCGTTTCAATCGCTTCCACATTTGGATCGACAGGAAGTGGATCAGAAACGTTGCGACCAGAACCTGCACGTGCCTCTGCTTCGCGGACCGTCATTCCTCCATTCAGCATTTGGTCAAAAAGCTGCGACCGTTTTTCATGGTCTTTTTCTTGTAAAAGCGTTCGTGCATGACTGCGAGTAATCTTCCCTTCCGTAAGCGCACCTAAAATAGATTCATCTAAATCTAGCAAACGAAGCGTATTTGCAACGTACGGACGACTCTTTCCAAGTCGATCTGCCACCTGACCCTGCGTGAGAGAAAAATTGTCTATAAGCGCATTCATTGCATGCGCTTCTTCAACGGCCGTCAAATCGTGTCGTTGCACATTCTCAATAATGGCGAGTTCGAGTTTCTGCTGGTCCGTGGCTGAGCGGACATAGACGGGTACACGTTCAAGACCAACCTCACGCGCGGCGCGAAGACGACGTTCACCTGCAATCAATTCGTATTGACCACCGCCCAAATCGGTTACCACAAGCGGCTGCAAAATTCCATGCTCGCGCACCGATGCAATCAAATCATTGAGTGGCTTTTCCGCGAATGTTTTTCGCGGCTGATGCGGGTTTGCAACAATTGCAGAAGGGACAACTTCGCTAATCATTGTCATGGTTGCTCCTGCGAGCGCTTCGCCACCTTGTGATGTCATCACTTGCTGCGGGATAAGAGAACCAAGCCCTCTTCCAAGGCCTCCAATCGATTTATTCATACATGTTGAATATGTTCACGTTCTAAAAACTCCTTACTGAGTCGCTCGTATGCACGGGCGGCTTTGCTACGACTATCGTAATGTAAAATCGATTTTCCAAAGCTTGGGGCTTCAGCAAGTCGTACGCTACGCGGGATAACCGATTTAAAAATCTTCCCTGGAAAATGTTTGTAAAGCTCTTCAAGTACCTGCTTTGAAAGGCGCGTACGAGGATTATACATCGTAATCACCGCTCCCATAATCTCGAGCTCGGGCTTAATGGACTGTTTTACTAGCTGCACCGTTTGCATTAATTGACCAAGCCCTTCAAGCGCATAATATTCTGCCTGCACCGGAATGAGCACCGAATCTGCGGCAACAAGACCATTAATGGTCAGCATACCTAACGATGGTGGATTGTCGATCAGTATATAATCGAAATCATTTCTCACCTCAAGAAGCGCGTCATGAAGTTTTTTCTCGCGGCCAAGTTCATTGACAAGCTCAACACTCGCCCCAGCCAAATTCTGATTTGCACCAAGCACATACAGTCCATCATGATCTGTGGCAAGTACGAGGTCTTTCACTTTATGTTCACCGCTCATGACTTCATACGTTCCACGAATCTGCGATGTATCATGCCCAAGACCACTTGATGCATTCCCTTGCGGATCAAGATCAACCAAAAGGACATATTTCCCCTGGTGCGCCAAATACGCGCCCAGATTCACTGCCGTTGTGGACTTTCCAACCCCTCCTTTTTGATTCACAATCGATACGATATGCCCCATACTACTCCCAGTATAGCATGTTTCACAGGTTTTGGGAGATTGGCCCGAATCAATAAATGCAACACTTCGGGACTACTGCTTGAAGCAAGGCATCGATCCGGGACACCCCTAAACCTACCTCCTGCCTAGCTGCTCCGGCCGGGCCGATTCGCTTTTACAAACAAAAAAGCACGACCGCTGTCGTGCATCTTTGGTTGGTGAGAACGGACAGCGTTGGAATCGTACTTTGCGATTGAGTGGAATAAGCTGTATCCAGATCCCAAGTCTTCTCTACAAACATTAAAAACGTTGATGGCTTAAGCCAAGAACCGCCACATGAATTCAAAGTTCATCTTCATGAGTCCTGCAATTTCTTTTGACTGAATTTCAATCGCCACATGTTCCTTCTTGTAGGCCAAGAAGATCACCTTGTTCTCAAAAATATAACAGCCTGCAGTAAACTTCCAACCAAATCCAGGTGGGATAATCTTTACTTCTGAATTGGTCTCCTCCTCGGTATGTTTTCTTTCAAGCGCTTTTTTTGAATGTTCTAAAATGAGTCGTGTCTTAACACCTGTTTCTGCACGCCGTCTCTTAAAGCTCTCAATAAAACGTGGATCCATCTGCACCCACGCCTCCTCAGCAGCAATAATGTCATATTCTTTCAAGCTACGCGTTTTCAATATCCCGTTATACATTTCACGTATTTCCCCTTTACCTTCGTAGTACCGTATATGGGGCTTGATTTGTGCAGACTGATAAAGATCACGAAGATCAGGGTACAATTCCTTGATAGTATTTGCTCTATTTTGCGCCTCGGTCACGATCGCTTTTGGATCCTTTGGAGTGTAATAATTTGTCTTTCTCTGAATGAAGGAGAATACTAGGCCTTTTCGTTCCAATGGCTCAAGCGTGCTGTAGATGGTTGAACGTGGCAGGCCGGCTACTTTCGTTAAAGTGGCAATATTAGCCTTTCCAAGTTCAAGAAGAGCCAAATAAACCTTGGCTTCTTTTTTGGGTAGACCGAGGCTTTCAAGCGTTTCGTGTATCATGGCATCAATTTGTCGACAAAAGTGTCGACTTGTATTTAGATTTTTTACTTTACCTTAGCCAAAAACTTCAAACATACTCTAACAGATGACGAAGTTATTGTCAATATGGCTGACAAAATCTATGATTTACGTAGTTCATCAACCCCCAGGAGGAATCATGAATCGTTCCATTAACCGATACCGCGAGATGGCGAAGGCAATGGAAGGATATACCCTGCCCGAGGGTGTACTTCCGCTCGCTCGAGATCGCAAACCTTTCGAGGATCTCTCAACGGAGGCAGTAGCCAAGCTCATTCGTATCGTGTCTGGCCGAGCCGGCAAAGTTGGCCGCCTTGTGGATGCTCTGCGAGATGAGCATCCATGGCTGCCAGAAGTTCCTGACAGCGGCACGGTCATCGAAGCACACCTGGACTGCACCAAGGTGCCGCAAGATCTGCAAAACACTCTCGTTTCGCTTGGCTTTGAGCCAGATCACTTCGTTGAGTTCGTTCCTGACATCTATCCTGATCATTTCACACTGAAGTACGTCGTGATGGAGGGGGTGCGGGAGACATTCAGAGATGTGAAGAGAGCAACGGGAGAAGTGATCAAACTGCTCGAAATGCGAGATGTACACGGCTACATTGAGGTCGAGGTATACAATCCGCACATGAAGGTAGTAATGCCATTTGAGGTACCGAGGTCCTACACACCTCTTCCGTTCCGACAGGGATCCTTAGAAGAGGTTCCGATTCCTGATAGCATCGGCAGCGAGGTCTTCAAGCGTGCAGACATTCATGTGAAGACTCCAACGGTCATACGTGCTGCAGGCTATGAGATGGCAGATTGCGATCGTATGCAACGGCTTCGCCAAGAACTAATTAATGTAGGCTTCTACCCGGTCCTGACCGAAGCTGGCAATCGAGTTCTGACCGCTCAGTTCTTGAAGGCCGCGGACGCACGTCTTGTCTACAAGCAGCTTCGAGATCATTTCCTCAAACATGGCGGGATCGTCGACATCTGCCTCGAACCTTGTGTCTTCTTCTGGCGCTCGCATGATGGCAAACGGCTTGCCTCGATCCCGCCAGTTGTCCGACTCGCTGACTAGGCACCTTGAACAAAAAGCTGCTGAGGCTAGAGTACGCTCGCCGTGAATCCCTCGTGGTTCGCGGCGTATTTTTTGAACTATGAGTCTTTGCTCAATTTACAAACAAAAAAGCACGACCGTTGTCGTGCATCTTTGGTTGGCGAGAACGGACAGCGTTGGAACCGTACTTTGCAATTGAGTGGAAGGCACACCATCCCGATCCAGAACATGCACTAGGAAAACTTAATGAGTTAATGAAAGTTTCGTGAAACGTTTGCGTGTATGAGAAGTTGCGAAGCAATTTGGGCGGAGGCTTTTGTAAAAAGCAGTAGCCTCATACACGCTGTTGTGCGATGTCGCGTAGCGATGAGCACGACAGCGACGATAGGCGCCGCCGTTGTGACGAAGAAGCGAAGCGGTTTCTTCACAACGTTTCTGGACATGCGAAGTTGAAAAACCCCGTTTCTTTATTCAATTTTATCAAAAAGAGTGGGGTTTTTCAATTTGGGTGAGGGCTTTTGGGGAAAGCCCGAACCGCATGTCCAGTGTTATGTGATGTATACTTTTTCTTTTAACCCGATGGGGTCGCTTTTCTATATTGGGCAAATTGGATTTTGTCGTCTTAATCTTAAAAAACAAGACGCACCCGAGGACGGACACGGGTGCGTCTGCCGTCGCGCGGGTGCGCGAGTGTGCCGTCGGCACGTGATCATCCCTGACTGTTGATCCTCTGCAGAACCAACGCGCCGATGACGGCTGGCGTCGGGTTGATGACGCACTCGAGACCCTGGGCCGTCATGAGCTGCTGCACGGTGAGGCCGATGGCCCCGCTCAGGTTCGCCCCGCTCAGGTTCGTCCTATGCAGGTACGCCCCGCTCAGGTTCGCCCCGCTCAGGTTCGCCCGAGCCAGAGGCACTCCGTAGAGATCCATCTGGGTCAGGTCTGCACCGCTCAGGTCATGACCCCGGAGATCCGGGACCCTGCCGTTGTTGGCTTCTCTGTAGCGTCGGAGAATCTCCGCGCAGGAAGCCTTTTCTGTGCCGATCATGCCAAGGCGCATCATGCTCGCCACCGTCTCGCAACTGTTGTGACTGAAATCGACGTCGCTCATGCGACCTCCTTGCTTGGAATCTCCCCCCGATGGGTTTCAGGTGAAGACGAATTTATGCCACAAAATGCCTCTTTTGTCAAGCTATTCTAGCAATAAGTTGACTGATTTTAACAAAATTTTAAAAAAGTCTGTTTCGTAAGTACGGGCTAGCATTACGCGTTTAAAGTGAAAAAATAAAATGTCCCAATATAAAAAAGCGAAAGGGCGTTTAGCCCTTAAAACGAAAAGTATATTTCAGCTAACGTCCATGAATAACTGAAGTTTGGCGGCGGTATAATTTGGAGCGGAGCGACATACCGCCGCCAAATTTGGGAGAACGAATGAGCGATAGCGTAGTGAGTGAACCAGTTATTCATTGTTAGCTGATGTTTTAAAATTTATTTCGTTGCTCGTAGGATTACTTCATTATATTTAGACCAGAGAATTTCAATATCTTGAAAACCAGCCTGTTTTAGCATTTTACTCATTTGTTCAACAGTTATCATATGATCTTCCTCTCGTTCCTTTTTGAAATTCTCTTCTGCAAATTCCTCCGTCGCCCCCATTAAAACTGCGATCCTTTTGCGTTCTTCAAAACATCTTTCCAGTTCGGCGGAATCAGAAAAACTCACAAGATCAGTCCAGACAAAAATTCCACCATTTTTAAGCCACTTATGAATATTGCTTATCAGTCCAACTTTATTTTCATAGGGAATATTGTGAATAACAAGGTTTGACAGTACTGCATTAAAACTATTTGGTTCGGCTTCAAAATCTACGGCGGACATTTTATGAAAACGAATGGTGGTTTTTTTGTCTTTCAATCGTCTTTTGGATTCTTTAATCATTGGCTCTGAAATTTCAACTAAATCGACTGATTGAGGATTGGCTAGGTCTATAATTATTTCATCCACATTGCCTATGCCAGAGCCAATGTCTAAAACATCTCCGTTATCAGCTTTTCTGATTATTTCACCAGTTACGAGAGGAACAATTTTGTCAGCATAACCTGGAACAAAGCGATTTACTTCTACTTCATACCGCCGAACGATGTCGCTATAAAATCTATCTTCTGGGGGCGACGGATGATTATATTTAGGCATAAATAAATTTTAATATTTCACCTAACGGCGACGATAGGCGCCGCCGTTGTGACGAAGAAGCGAAGCGATTTCGTCACAACGTTCCTGCGTATGCGATGTTTGCCGTAGCGTAGCGGAAGCAAATATGGGTGGAGGCTTTTGCATAAAAGCCGTAACCAGATATGCCGTGTTATATGATGTACATGTTTTCCTTTAATTTCTGAAAGAAATTGCTCTAAAAAGAATCCGATTTTGTTTTTCCGTTTGGGGCGAAGGGCAGAGGGGAAATAAAGGGGTGAATGCCCGAGCCCAAAACATCTTATATTCAGGCCGATGTGTGGTTTGGTGAAGCTGCTTCAGTAAATATATTCATATTTCCTGTGTCAGTTATTTCTAAGAAAATGTGCCCATTACTTCTTGTTGTTAATGTACCACTAGCAAAATAAGTGTTTTTATCAGATAAATTTTTGTAATAAAGCCCATTGGAGTTTGCTGCGTACTGAGATGAAACGTCAGTACCATCTTTTTCAGCTTCGCTGCCTTTTGACAAAATTGAAATTTCAACTTTGCCCGTTAGGTAAAATAATGATGTTGGGAATCCTGATTTGTGACCGTGATGTGGAGCGACTAAAATATCTATGCCTTGATTCATGGTTTCAATAAAACCTTTATCATGTGTTGTAAGCCAGTCCCAGCCTGCCTTTTCTAAGTCTCCACAGAATAAAACTTTTCTACCTCCAGATTCTATGAATCTAAGAATACTGGAGTTGTTTTTAATTTTTTTTGATAGTTCGAGATCACCTTTAACTACATCCATCGGGATTTGAAATACTTTATTTTGAGAAAATCCCCATGGTATCGTTTCAGGATTGCTACCACGATATTGGTTATCGATGTGTTCTTTATAATCTTCATGAATTATTTCTTCATTTGGAAATTCTTCCCATTTTCTTCTGTGGAGTAGATAAGGAGCCAAGCTTTCTTTGATTTTTTTTGCATTTCTTACGTGGTCATCATCTGGGTGTGTTATGTGTAACAAGGTGAGATTATAGCTCTTGCCGCTTTGAGTTACATAAGGCTTGATGTTTAACCAACTTTGATTTGAGTTTGTTATATGGTTGACGGGACATTCTTTCTCACTATGACTACCACAATCGACCATTAAACTATATCTGTTGGGAGAGACTAGTAGATTGCAGGAGGCGTTTCCAACATCGAAAACTATAATTTTTGTGCTCATACTTTGTTTTTTAAGTTTAATAATATAGTTTTGAATACAAGTCCACGTGCAACACCTCTACTTCTCCATAGTAGTATAAAAAATATTAGTAGACTAATCATTGCAGTGTACATATCGCTCTTTGTAAAAAGAGCAATTCCAATAATAAGAAAGGTAATACTTATCACACGCGTAAAAAGATAGTTCCGGTTGCATATTCTTATTTCTTCCCTTTCACTCACTTCGTGGTAAAGCTTCCAAAATATACTTTGCGATAAATCATCAACTTCTTTCTTTCTCTTGAAAATAAGAGGTATCTCTGAATAATCTTTTTGAAACGGAGTAAGTATTTGTTCTGGAAGGTCTAGGAACTCTAAAAGTTCATCTCTTTTGTATTTACTATTTAGTACCGGGTTGTTTTTGTATAAAAAAACTTGAGAAGGCCTTCGGAATTTGAAAAAGATATCGATCACCCATTCTAGCTCATGTGCAATAGTTTGCAATAACTCACCAACGATGAACGAGGAACAAAGAAATAAAAAAGTGTAAAGAAAATCTAGGTTTTGGTCTAAAGTGATTTGAGTGTTGTACCCGAATTGAAAAAACACAAAAGTTAGCAGAAAACCCCCTGGCAGTATTCGTATCATAAGTTCTTCAATTGAAAATTTGTCATTCATATTTAAAAATTAGTTTCTGTAGCGTAGCGGAGGAAACACATTATATTCCCCTCTATAATAAAAGAAAAATAAAATTGGATTCTTTTTTTAAGAGCTGGGGCGATAGCCCCAAAAGGAAAACATGTATTTCATATAACGGCGGCGCCTGATGCGATCGTTTCGAGAGATAAAACCGAAGGTTTTAGATCGAGAAATGTCGCA